>CAYYNC010000011.1:0-127358 GCA_964472745.1 uncultured Solibacteraceae bacterium | reverse complement strand
CTAATCGGCCTTCGCCGCCTGCCGCAGCTCTTCCCGCAGGCCCATCTTGCGGATGAGCCGCAGCAGCGAATTGGGGTGGAGTCCAAGGGTTTCCGCGGCCTGGCGATAGTTGCCCCGGGCCTGCGCCCAGGCCCTCACGATCGCCTCCCTTTTCGCGTCATCGAGAGATTCGACGAGGCCGCTGCCTGCCGGGCCGGCCGCCGGGACGGTCTCGATGACGCTCTCCGGGAGATCTCCGGCTTCAATCATCTCGCCCTCGCCCAACACGACGGCGCGCTCGATGGCGTTCTCCAGCTCCCGGACGTTGCCGGGCCAGGAATAACGCAACAGACATGCCTCGGCCTCAGGGGAGAAGCCGCCGACTTTCCTGCCGCAGCGGGCCGAGGTCACCCTGAGGAAGTGATGCGCCAGCGGGAGTATGTCCTCCGGCCGCTCGCGGAGGGCCGGCATGCGCAGCGACACGACATTCAGGCGGTGGAAAAGGTCCTCGCGGAAGTTGCCTTTGCGGACCTCCGCAGCCAGGTCGCGGTTCGTGGCCGCCAGCACACGAACGTCCAGCTTGATTGTCCTGGTCCCGCCGACTCGCTCGAATTCGCGCTGTTGCAGCACGCGCAGGAGCTTCGCCTGAAGGCCGGGCGTCATCTCGCCGATCTCGTCGAGAAAAACCGTGCCCTGATCGGCCAGCTCGAATTTGCCTTTCTTCTGCGCGATGGCTCCGGTGAACGATCCGCGCTCGTGGCCGAACAGCTCGCTTTCGAGCAGCGTTTCGGCGATGGCCGCGCAGTTGATGGCGAGGAAGGGCCGCTGGCGGCGCGGGCTGTTGTTGTGGATGGCGCGCGCCACAAGCTCCTTGCCCGTTCCGCTTTCGCCGGTGATGAGGACGGTGGATTCCATGGGCGCGACGCGCCGCACCATGTCGAGAACCCGGCGGATGGCCATGCTTTGGCCGATTACGCCCGTGCCGGTCAGGCCGAGTTTCTCCTCCAGGCTGATTTTCTCGACGCGCAGCGCCTCCACCTCGCGCTGCGATTCAAACGCCGCCGCGGCAATGGTCGTGATAGCGGCCAGCGAGTCGCGATGCGCCTCGATGCGCGCCCGCTCGCACGGCTCCACCAGCAGGGCGATGATGCCCTCGATCCGGCCGCGAACATAGATCGGCGCCGCGATGAGGCCGTGCAGCGGGAGGGCGACAATCCCTTCTTCGAGCACCCGCTCGGCGAGCGATCCGCCGTCCCATCCGGCCAACGCCTCGGCGCGGGCGGCGGCCTCCGTGACCGCGTCCTCGCCGCCCAGCGCGATAGCGCCACCCGAGGAGGGCACGAGGTCGCCGATGAGCCTCAGGATCTGGCTCTCGAGAACCCCGCGCTCGGCGTCGCCGGACGCTTCGGCCAACGCTTTGAACAGAAACAGGAGCGAACAGGTCTGGAGGAGGATCCGGGAGGCCTGTGTCTGGACCTCGCTCTCCGCGCCGCCCAAAGTGAACAGCAGGCGCGTCCGGCCGATCCCGATCTGATCGCCTTCGGTGAGCCGGTGCGATACCGCCCGCGCGCCGTTAACGGTGGTGCCGGCCGGGGATTTGAGATCGATGAGATCGAAGTGCTCGCCGTCGCGGCGGATTACGCAGTGCCGCCAGCCGCACTCGGGCTCATCGATGCGAATATTGCTGGCCGGGGCGCGGCCGATCAGTGTTTCCGTCTGCGCCAGGTGGAGCCTGGCGCCGGGGTTCGTTCCGCTGACCACGATCAGCTCGGCAGGCATGGCGATCGAGAATTGGGAATCTGTCTCTGAAATCATCTCACATGAACCGTTCGGTTTACGCGAACTAACCGCCCGGTTCATGCCAAGGATCGCTATCGGCAGAGGTGCTACGTAGAATCAACAAGTTACGGTCGCGCCTGCCCCTTCGCGCGGTTTGGCACGCCAAGCGCATGGAAGAGGGCAAGCCGTTGCGAAGTAGCGCGCAACGGTGGGAGCCGAAAGACGAGTAGGAGCGGCAGGAGAGGGCGAGCGGCGAGTACAACGCTCCCCGGCGCCAAATTGGATTTTCAGCCCCGCGGGCACAAGGTCGGGGGATGGAACGAGCGGATTCACTCTTGCTTGTGCGACGTCCCGCGGGGCTGAACGAAGTCCGGTTTCAAGGTGCGCCGCTATAGTCCATGCGGCCTGCCACCGACCCCGAGTGTTCCAGGGTCCAGGAGTGGGTGTACGCTTTCGGAGGATGGACTCGAGCAGGCGCGAGCGAAACGAAGCCGTTTTGCCGGAGGCTCCCTAAGTTTAGAGGACCTGCGTGTCCCTGGCGCGGTCCTCTACAGTCTATTGACCGCCAGTATACGGTCACGCGGCACGGAGGGGAAGGGCGCTGGACCGGTCTGATCCAGCGCCCTGGCTGTTTTTGGCGTCGAGTCCCAACCACGTCCGCGCTTGCATCCCGCACCCGCCGCCCGATACCGTCAATAGAGCGGTACCGCCCGCCACCCAGGCGAAAGAATGATCAGCATCCAGACCGGGCTCAGTCCATCCTCACTCCTTCCGAAAATTCACCGGCTTTTTGAAGCCTCCGCCAGGAAGATCCTGTCGCTCGAGGCCGCCTGGGATGCGGCCAAGGGCTCTCCCGTATTCACCGTTGAGGGCCGCTACACGAGCCGCGGATGGACCGAGTGGACACAGGGCTTCCAGTTCGGCGCCGCAATCCTGCAATACGACGCCACCGGGGAACCGGACTTCCTTGAGGTGGGAAGGGACCGGACGGTGTCCGTCATGGCGCCGCATATCACGCACACCGGCGTGCACGACCATGGCTTCAACAATGTGTCCACCTACGGCAATCTGCTGAGGCTGATGAATGAAGGGCGCATCCCGGAGGATCGCTGGGAGCGTAACTTTTACGAGCTGGCGCTCAAGTCGAGCGGCGCGGTGCAGGCGGCGCGCTGGTCGCGCATCGCCGGCGGCGGTTACATTTACTCCTTCAACGGACCGCATTCGCTTTTCGTCGACACCATTCGCTCGCTGCGCGCGCTGGCTGTCTCTCACCTCCTCGGCCATGCGCTGATGGGCGAAAACGACCGGAAGATCTCATTGCTCGGCCGGCTGGTGGACCACGCCGCCGCCACTGCGAAGTACTCGGTGTATTACGGCGAGGGGCGCGACGCTTACGATGTCCGCGGGCGCACGGCTCACGAAAGCATCTTCAACGTGAACGATGGCAACTACCGCTGTCCGAACTCGCAGCAGGGTTACTCGCCTTTCTCGACGTGGACGCGCGGGCTGGCCTGGGCGATGTGTGGATTCGCCGAGCAATTGGAATTCGTCGCGGAGTTGAGCGATGAGGTTCTGACGGCTCACGGCGGACGCGATGCCATTGAATCAATGATGCGCAATGCCGCCGAGGCCACCTGCGACTTCTACATCGAGAACACCCCGGCTTGCGGGGTCCCCTACTGGGACACCGGCGCGCCCGGCCTGGCGCGGATGGGCGACTACCTCTCACGCCCGGCCGATCCGTTCAACTCTCATGAGCCGGTGGACTCTTCCGCCGCCGCGATCGCCGCGCAGGGCCTCCTGCGCCTGGGCCGCTATCTCGGCAACGAGCGTTACTGGCAGGCGGGCCTCACCGTCTGCTCAACGCTGTTCGACGAGCCTTATCTCAGCCTCAGCGAATCGCACCAAGGCCTGATTCTCCATGCCGTCTATCACCGCCCCAACGGCTGGGACCGCGCTCCGGACGCCGACGGCGTGCCGCGCGGCGAGTCCTGCATGTGGGGCGATTATCATGCGCGCGAGGCCGCCTTGTATCTGTTGCGCCTCGCGAACAACCAGCCTTATTACCGTTTTTGGAGCAAGCAGCAATGATCATCGCCGATCTGGCGCAAATTCCGGGCCGAGTCTACCCCGCCCGGCGCCGCACCCAGAACCTCGTGGGAGGCGCGAGCCCCATCCAGTGCCGCAACTTCGCCATGGGCAATGTGACGCTGGAGCCCAACGGCGGGCAGGTGCCGTGGCACAACCAGGAGCAGGAAGAGATCTACTTCATCGTCGAGGGAACGGCCGAGATGTGCCTGGGCGAAGAGCGCGCTGTGCTCGCCTCCGGCCAGGCCGCATACATCCCGCCGGGCGTTTTCCACCAGCTCACCAATATCGGCGACACGCCATGCCGCATGATTTACGTCTACGGGCCGGCGGGGGACGTGGCGCACTGGCGCCAGGAACTGGAAGGGACGCTGCCTCGCGCCGGCATCGAGGCGCCGCCGCTGCCCGCCGGCGCGCGGCCGCAGTGCACCGAGAAGCCGAAGGCTTGAGAACCCGGAGGAAGAACTGCCATGAGCGCGAAAACCGTCCACGAAATCGGAATCGTCATGAACGGCGTCACCGGGCGCATGGGTTTGAACCAGCACCTGCGCCGCTCCATCTGGGCCATCATCCAGCAGGGCGGGGTGAAGCTCAGCGACAGCGAAGTCATCATGCCAAAGCCGCTGCTGGTGGGCCGCAACGCGGCCAAGCTGGAGGCCATCTCCCAGGACTGCGGCGGACTGCCCTGGAGCACCGATGTGGAGGGAGCGATCGCCGACCAGTCATACCGGGTGTACTTCGACGCGCAGACGACCGACCGCCGCGCGGCCGCCGTCAAGCAGGCGGTCGCCGCCGGGAAAGACGTCTATTGCGAGAAGCCTGCGGCGAGCACCTTCGCCGACGCCATGGAGCTATACGAGGTCGCGAAGAAGGCCGGCGTCAAGCACGGCGTCGTGCAAGACAAGTTGTGGCTGCCAGGAATGCTCAAACTCAAGACGCTGCGGGATCTCGGTTTCTTCGGCGAGATCATCTCGGTGCGCGGCGAGTTCGGCTATTGGGTGTTCGAAGGCGACACGGTGCCCGCGCAGCGCCCGTCGTGGAACTACCGCAAGGCAGACGGCGGCGGCATCATCATTGACATGCTCTGCCACTGGCGTTACGTGCTCGACAATCTTTTCGGAAAGGTGAAGGCGGTGAGCTGCCTGGGCGCGACGCACATCAAGCGCCGCGTGGACGAGCAGGGAAAGCCATACGACTGCACTGCGGACGACTCCGCTTACGCCACGTTCGAATTGGAGGGCGGCATCGTCGCGCACTTCAATTCATCGTGGTGCGTGCGCGTGAGGCGCGACGATCTGCTCACCATCCAGGTGGATGGGACCAAGGGCTCCGCGGTGGCGGGCTTGCGCAACTGCTGGATTCAGCACTACGGCTCGACGCCGCGTCCGGTGTGGAACCCCGACATCGAAAGCCCGCTCAACTACTTCGACGGCTGGCAGCAGGTGCCGGCCCAGGACAGCTTCGACAACGCGTTCAAACGCCAGTGGGAGCTTTTCCTGCGGCACCTCGTGAAAGACGAGCCGTTCCCCTGGAATCTCCTCGAAGGCGCGAAAGGAGTACAGTTGGCTGAGAAGGGCATCGAGTCTTGGGAAAAGCGCGCCTGGGTGGAAGTCCCTGAGCTGGCAGGCTGAGGGCTGTGGCCGCCCGCGCGGGTTCTGACAGGAAGTGACAAATTGCCGGACGCTGATATTCCAGGAATCCTCTCCGCCGCGTTTGAGGCAGCGGGCAAGGGTGTCGCAGTGGCGCGGGCTGATGGCGAACTGATCTGGGCGACCCCGCGGTTCGCCGCGATAGGGGGAGATTGCGCCCGGGGCGCGGGCGCGAACGTGTGGTCGTGTGACGGGATGGAGAAGGCGCGCTCCGCCGTGCTGCGCGGAGAGATCTGGCGGGAGGAGATCGAGCTGGCATTGGCCGGGGAGAGCCCGCAACCATTCGAACGCACCATCGTGCCGATCAGGGGCGAAACGGGCGCAGTCGAGTGGATGGTGATCCTGGGGCGCGACATGAGCGAACAGGTGGAAGCCGAGCGGCGCCTGCGCTTTACTCAATACACGATCGACAACAGCCCGCTGGCTGCTTACTGGTGCGACGGCTCGGCTCGCCTGATTTATGTCAACAACGCCGCCTGCCAGGCGCTGGGCTACGCGAAAGAGGAGTTGCTTTCGATGTCGATTCCAGACATCGCCGATGGTCTCACGACCGGGGAGTGGCTCGCCCGGTTTCGCAGACGCCCGCTCAACGCGCCATGCATTTTCCAAGGACGGCACCGCAGGAAGGACGGCAGTACCTTCCCTGTGGAGATCACGGCCAACCGTGTTACGTTCGGCGGGCAGGAGTATAGTTGCTCGTTCGCCCGGGATCTGACCGGCGCCCTGCAAGCGCAGAAGGCGCTCGAAGAAGCGGGCTTCCTGAATCGCCAGATCGTGGAGTGCGCCAGGGAAGGGTTCACGATCTACGACTGTGACTTCCGCTACCGGCTCTGGAGCCCGTTCATGGAGCAGCTCACCGGATTGAGCGCGGCGGAGGTACTGGGCAAACATCCGCTTGAACTGTTTCCGTTCCTGGGAGAGCAGGGTGTTTTCGCCGCGCTCCAAGAAGCGATGGCGGGCAGAACGGCGACCTCGCCGGAATACAAGTTCGAGATCCCGCTCACCGGCAGGAAGGGTTGGGCTCGCAGCGAGTACACGCCGCTGAGAGATTCGAGCGGCGCCGTCATCGGGGTGCTTGGAACGGTCCACGACCTCACCCAGCAGCATGAAGCAGAAAAAGAAAGGCGGCTTTTGGCCGATACAATCGCGGCGAGCCTCAACGAGATCTACCTGTTTGATGCGGAGACCTATCGATTTCGTTACGCCAACGAGGGGGCGCTCCGCAATCTCGGGTATTCGATGGATCAGCTCAGACAGCTCACGCCCCTGGACATCAAGTCCGAATTATCAAAGCCGGAATTCGAAGCACATGTCACGCCGCTGAAAACGGGCGACGGAAGTCTCGTCGTCTTTGAGACGACTCATCGGCGCGCCGACGGGACGACCTACCCGGCGGAGATCCATTTGCAGCTTTTCCGCCATCTGGACGAGCCGGTTTTCCTTGCGGTTGCCATTGACATCTCGGAGCGGGCACGGGCGAGGGAAGCGCATGCGGCTCTTGAAGCGCAGTTGCTCCAGGCGCAGAAACTTGAGAGCGTCGGACGGCTTGCCGGCGGCGTGGCGCACGACTTCAACAACCTGTTGACAGTGATCAACGGCTACTCCGAGTTGCTCCTCGGCAAGTTGCGTGAGGACGACTCCCTGCGCGTTTACGCCGAGCTGGTTCTCAAAGCCGGCCGGCAGGCGGCGCGGCTCACCGAGCAGTTGCTGGCGTTCAGCCGCAAGCAGGTCTCGCGCGCCGAGCCGCTCGATCTCAGCGCCGTCGTGGCGGGAAGCGCCGACATGTTCCGCCGGCTGGTAGGCGAAGACATTGAGCTGACTGCAATCCTCGATCCATCCGCCGGCGTGGTGATGGCCGATTCCGCGCAGATCCAGCAGGTGTTGATGAACCTCATCGTCAACGCCCGGGACGCCATGCCGAAGGGCGGAAAGCTGATCATCGAAACAGCCGCGGTTTATCTTGGCGAGGAGTACGCGGCACAGCACTCGGAAGTGACGCCGGGGCATTACGTCATGCTCGCAGTGACCGACACCGGCGCCGGCATGGACGAATCCGTGCGGCAGCGGATCTTCGAGCCGTTTTTTACCACGAAGGAAAAAGGCTCCGGCACCGGCCTCGGCCTTCCCATGGTTTACGGGATCGTCCGGCAGAACAGGGGGTGGATCTGGGTCTACAGCGAACCGGGGAAGGGAACGACGTTCAAGATCTACCTGCCGCGCGTGGATACGCCCGCGGAAGCCGAGCTCCCCGCGCCCCGCTACGACTCACCTCGCGGCGCCGCCACGATTCTCGTCGTCGAGGACCAGACCGAGGTGCGAAAGCTGACCCGCGAGATTCTCGCCTCGCACGGCTACCGGGTCCTGGAAGCGGATCGAGCCGACGAAGCGCTGCGTATCGCGGCCAGGCACGAGGGGCCGATTCACCTGATGATGACCGATGTCGTGATGCCGGGGATGAACGGCCGCGAGCTCGCAGAGCGAATGAACGAGCTGCGTCCCAATACGCGGGTGCTTTACGTCTCAGGCTATACGGAGAACGTGATCGTCCACCGCGGGGTGCTCGAGCCGGGAGTGTGGTATCTGCCCAAGCCGTTCCAGCCTCACGAACTGCTCGAGATTGTCGGCCGCCTGCTGAGCCCAGGCGGAGACCATCGTCAATAGAGCGGGCGATCCTTCGCGTCCGGCGCCTTCTTTCCGGCGGCTTCGAGAATCGGGCGCGCGCCCGCCGCCATCAGGCCCAGCTCGCTCGACGCCTGGAAGAGCGAGAAGCCTTCTTTCATCAGGCGAGGAATATCGCCCGCGCCCCCCGGCCGGCCCACCGGAAGGTTGTTCTTCTTCGCGGCTTCCACCACTTTGCGGATACCGGCCTGGAGCTCAGGATTATCCTGGCGTCCGCGCAGTCCGTATGAGTAAGACAGATCGTTGACGCCGATGAAAACCACGTCGATGCCGGGCACGGCCGCGATCTGATCGATCTGCTCGACGGCGCGCTTTTCCTCGATGATGATCACCACCATCGCGTTGCGGTCGGCGAAGTCCGCGTAGCCTTCAGGCGCCGGCCAGCGCAGCGCCGCGAGGCCGGGTCCGGATCCGCGCTTGCCCGCGGGCGGGTACTTGCACGCCTCCACGGCCGCCTTCGCCAGCTCAGGCGTGGACGTGAACGGAAAGATCACGCCCATCGCGCCGATGTCGAGCGCGCGCTTGGCGAGCCAGATCTCGTTGAACGGCACGCGGATGAACGGAATGCCCGGCAGACCGCGCGTGGCCAGGATCATGTTGCGGGCCGATTCCAGCGTGATCGCGCTATGCTCCATCTCGATCCACAGGAAGTCGAAGCCCATGCGCGCGGCCTGCGCCGCGACGTCGGCGCTCGGAACGGTGATGGTGGCGCCGACGACGGGCTTGCCTTCTTTGAGGGTTTTGCGGACCGGGTTTTCCCAGCGCTGCTCCTGGGCCTGCGCCGCCGCGCCTGCGGCCGCGGCCATCGAAAAGAGGTGTCTGCGAGTCATGGCCGCCTCCTAATATCCCTTCTGCTTGTCCACGACGTTCAGCATCGGCTTGCCCTCCGCGAACCGGCGGATGTTCTCCTTAAACAGCTCGATCCGCCGCTTCGGCATCAGGTCCGACTGCCCGGCGACGTGCGGCGTGATCACGACGTTCTCGAACTTCCACAGGGCGTGTCCCTTCGGCAGCGGCTCGGGATCGGTGACATCGAGGCCCGCCCCGCCGAGATGACCGCTATCAAGCGCCTTGACGAGCGCCGGAGTCTGATAGAGGCCGCCGCGCGACACCGCGATGAAATACGCTCCCTTTTTCATCAGCTCGAACTGGCGCGGGCCGATCATGCCCCGCGATTCCTGCGTCAGCGGGGCGGCCACGAAAACGACGTCGGCTTGCGGCATCACCTCGTCCAGGCGGTCGGGTTTCACCACACTGTCAACGACCGGCGAATAGGGGATGTCCTTGGGGTCCACTCCGAGCACTCTCATGCCGAAGCCTTTGGCGCGCTGGGCGATCTGCATTCCGATTCCACCCACGCCGACGATCACCGCCGTCTTGCCGCTCAGCTCGATGAGATTGCCGTAATCGCCGCGCCGCCACTCCTCGGCGGGCTTGTTCGCCGTGGCGCGATTCATGCCGCGCGTCATCGTCAGCAGCAGCGCGAAGGCGTGGTCGGCGATATTCGGCCCCATGACGATCTTCGCGTTAGTCAGCGTCACGTTGCTGCTGATCAGCTCCGGATAACGCAGGCCGTCCACGCCCGCGCTGTGCGTCTGAATCCAGCGCAGCTTCTTCGCCGTCCTGAAGAGTTGAGCATTGACGCTGCCGATGATTCCGTCGGCGTCTGCGATCTCGCCGGCCAACGTCTGCGGCGTCGCGGCGGCGATCGTCACGCCCGCGGGCGCCGCGGCTTGCAATTGCGCGACTTCGTCCGGGCTGAGGCCCGTGACCACGATTTTGGTTTGCGCCTGCGCCGCCATCGCCAGCGCCGTCAACGCGAGTATCCTCAACATTCGCATTGCCTCCTGTCCCGCGAATTCTAACGCATTCAGCGGTCTCGCGCGCGGGTTGTTAAGATCAACGCATGTTCCGAAGCGCACTCCTTGTTTTGGCCTGTTCGCCCTCTTTGGCCGCGCAGCCCGCCTATGACCTCCTGTTGCAGGGCGGACACGTCATCGACCCCAAGAACGGCATCAACCGCGTGATGGACGTGGCCATCGCCGGCGGCAAGATCGCCCTGGTCGCGGAGAAGATACCCGCCGCGCAGGCCAGGCGCGCGGCCGATGTCGCCGGCCTGTACGTCACACCCGGCCTGATCGACATCCATGTTCACGTTTACGCCGGCACCGGCCTGAAGGCGCTGACAGGCGATCAGAGCGTTTACCCCGACCCGCTCGCGTTCCGCAGCGGCGTCACCACGATGGTGGATGCGGGCACCTCGGGCTGGCGCAACTTTCCCGACTTCCGGCAGCGCGTCATCGACCGCGCTCGCACGCGCGTCCTGGCGTTGCTCAACATCGGCGGCGCAGGCATGGCTCCGAAGGGCGAGAACGATCCGCAGGATATGGACGCCGCCGAGGCGGTGAAGACGGCGCGCGCCAATCCCGATGTCGTCGTCGGCTACAAGGTGGCGCACTACCGCGGCGGCGACTGGCTTGATGTCGAGCGCGCCGTCGATGCCGGCAACCAGACGAAGATGCCCGTGATGGTCGATTTCGGGTTTGTCAACGAACGCCGCAATCTGGGCACGCTGCTGCTGGACAAGCTGCGTCCCGGAGACATCTACACGCACTGTTACTCGGGCCACCGGTCTGAGCTCGTCGACGGCAAGCTGAACCCGGCGATGCCCGCGGCGCGCAAGCGCGGCGTCATCTTCGACGTCGGCCACGGGGGCGGCAGCTTCTATTGGCATGTGGCCATGCCCGCGTTTCAGGCGAACTTCTGGCCCGACACCATTTCCACCGACCTTCACACCGGCAGCATGAACGCCGGCATGAAGGACATGGCCAACGTCATGTCGAAGTTGCTCAACTCCGGGATGCCTCTGGCCGAAGTGATCCGCGCGAGCACCTGGCAGCCCGCGCAGGTGATCAACCGCAAGGAACTCGGGAATCTCGACAAGGGGGCGGAGGCGGACGTCACCGTGCTGAAGGTGGAGAAGGGCGACTTTGGCTTCGTCGACGCCGGAGGCGGCCGCCTGGATGGAACGCAGCGCATCGTCGCCGAGATCACGATCCGCAAGGGGACGGTTGCGTGGGATCTCAACGGCCGCACGACGGACAACTGGAAGGTCCACAAGTACCAGCGGCCGTCTTACCGCGCCGACACCAAGAAGAAACAGTAGTCAGAGTGCGGCGGCGAGAATCGCGCACAGTTCCTCCGGCATGAGCGCGATGGGATTCGCTTTCATGCTGCTGGCCTGCGCGGCTTTCTCCACCAGGACCTCGAAATCGCCGGGCCCGATTCCGTAGCTCCCGAGCCGCGGAATTCGCAACTGTTCGGACATTAATAACGCGCATTCCGCGCCTTCCTCGGCGTGTGACTCAACGCGGCCGGTGAGCAGCCGCGCCACCGTCTGATATCGCCGCAGCGCGTCGCTGTTCGGCATCCGCGATCGCAGCGCGCGAATGTTCGCTTCCATCACGTGCGGCAGCAAGGCCGCGCACACCGCGCCGTGGGGCGCGTCGAACATGCCGCCGATCGGGGCCGCGAAACCGTGCACCGCGCCCAGCCCCGCGTTGGCGAGCGCCATGCCGCCGAACAGGCTCGCCAGCGCCATCGATTCGCGCGCCTCTTTGTCCCCGCCGTCTTCGAATACGCGGGGCAGGGAAGGCGCGGCGCGCCTGATCCCCTCCAGGCAGATCGCGTCGGTCATCGGATTCGCGCGCTTCGAGACGAAGGGCTCGATCAACTGCGTCAGCGCGTCCATGCCTGTCGCAGCCGTGATGGCGGGCGGCAGATCGTAGGTCAGCTCGGGGTCCACCAGAGCGAGGCGAGGCAGCATGAACGGGCTTCTCAAGCTCGCCTTCACTCGATGCTCGCGCGAGGCGAGGACGGCGTTGCGTGTCACCTCCGAGCCGGTTCCGGCCGTGGTCGGAACCGCGACGAACGGCAGCGACGGAGCTTCGAGCTTCCGCCCGCGGCCGATCACTTCGAGGTAATCGAGGACGTCGCCGCCGTTGGCCGCCAGCGCGGCGATCGCTTTGCCGGCGTCTATCGCGCTGCCGCCGCCCACCGCGACGACGACATCGCACGCCGCCGACTGGGCCAGCCGCGCCCCCTCGCGCACCATCTCGATCGTCGGCTCTTTGGCCGTCTGCACGGTCACGCAGTCGAACAACTCCCGCAGCAGCGCTCCGCGCTCCGAGTTCTTGCCCGTCACCAGCAGCGGACGCTCGCCCAGCTCGCGCACAATCGAAGGCAATTCCTGCGCCGTTCCGGCGCCGAACCGGATCTCCGTCGCAGTGGCGAACTGCCAGTTCATCCGCTACCAGCCTTCCTCGTCCGGGAAGATGTTGCTGTACTTCACGCTTCGCCGGGGCTCGGCCATCATCTCCGCCACCGTGTCGCGCCACTTGATGTAGTGCGGCGTCTCCTTGTGCGCGGCCGTCGCCTCCGCCGAGCGGTAGACCTCCACCAGGATGAACCTCGCGGGATCGTCTGCCTGCTGGATGACGTCAAAGCGCGCAATGCCCGGCTCCTTGAGGCTGTGGTCCGCGTTCTCCACGGTCGCCTCTTTGAACGCCTCGATCGAATCCGGCTTCACGTGAACATGGACATGAACAATCAGCATCACGGCTCCTCGACGCCCATTATGCCGAACTCGCCGGCCTGCTACATTGGGCCTCGGTGACCGGCGAATGGCTGATCCTGCTTTTGAGCGCCGCCGATTGGAGCGGCGTGGAAGCTCTGCGCACAGGGATCGATTGCCCGTCGCAGCCAGCGCTGCTGGCGCACTACCGCGGCCAGGATGCCGCGTATGCGGCCTTTTCCTGCGGGCCGCTGCTGCGCTCCGTTGCGATGCTGCGCTTCGACGACACGCGATGGCTGCGCATCGAATTCAGCAACTCTCCGAGGGGCGCCGCCGCGCCCGCGGCGCGGGCGTCAGGCTTGTTTGAGCGCCGCTGGAACACGGCCGGCGACACGCTTGTGCTCTCGGCGTCGTTCACCGGCTCCGGGGATCCTCCCGCCATCGAGCCGTTCATTGATCCCGATCTCGCCGGACTCCGCGCGGGCGACCGCATCGTCCTCTTCCACACCGCCACGCGCACCGCGCGCTCCACTCTCTCCATCGACATCACAGGCGACGGACCCTACCGCTTCCTGATCGGCGGACTGGGATCCGGCACGTGGGAGATCTGGCGCGCCGGATGGCTCGAAGATCACCAGGCCGGCGTCGATGCCGGCGCCGGTGCGCTCGTGTTCAGCGGCCGCGGCGGGGGCTACTTCTTCCGCCGCCTCGGCAGGTGAAGTCCCGCGCGCTGTAGACTGGCAGCGGAGTGGTTCTATGCGCGCCGCCTTGCTTTTCGTATTGTCAACGATCCTGCCCGCCCAGGAATTCGCCGTCCGCGGCATCCATCTCGCCGCGCCCAGGCCCGACGAGATTCCCCTGGCCGTGAAGTTCATCTCCGACGCCCTGCCCAAGGAGGGCGTGAACACGCTGGTGCTCGAATTCAACTACCGGTACAAGTACACGAAGCGGCCCGAGGTGGCCGACGAGGGCGCATTGAGCGCGGAAGACGTGAAGCAGATCACGGCCGCGTGCCGCGGGGCCGGAGTGCGGCTCCTGCCGATGATCAATATGCTGGGCCACCAGTCCTGGGCCAGGACCACCTTCGGGCTGCTGCGTTCGCACCCCGAATTCGACGAGACTCCGGGGCTCTATCCCGATAACCAGGGCATCTACTGCCGCAGCTATTGCCCCCTGCACCCCGAAGTGCACGCCGTGCTCTTCGACCTCATCGATGAGCTGATGGGGGTCGCCGAAGCGGACGCCTTCCACGCCGGCATGGATGAGGTCTTCCTGCTGGGCGAAGACGCTTGCCCGCGCTGCCGCGGCAAGAACAAGGCGGAGCTGTTCGCCGGAGAAGTCCGCGCCATTCGCGATCACCTCGCCGCGCGCGGCAAGCAGATGTGGATGTGGGGCGACCGCTTCCTGAATGGCGACCTCACCGGCATCGGCAAGTGGGAAGCCGCGACGAACAACACCGCTCCGTCGATCGACATGATTCCGACCGACATCGTCATCAGCGACTGGCATTACGAGGCGGCGCACCCCACCGCCGCGTACTTCGCGCTGAAGGGCTTCCCCGTCGTCTCCTCGCCGTGGCGCAAGGAGTCCGTCGCGCTGCGCCAGCTCGATCAGATGCGGCTCGCTCGCGCGGCGGCCCACCCGCGCGTCGCGGAGCGCTACCTCGGCATGCTTCAAACCACGTGGGTCGGCCTTGGCCGTTTCGTCAAGGCGTATTACGGGGAAGACGCCTCCAGCCTCCAGGCCAACGAGGCCGCGCAGTGCTTCAAAGAGCTCATGCGCGAAATGCGTCGCCGCTAACTGAGCTGCTGGATCACGCCGTAGATGGGCTTCAGAGTCGGATAGAGCTGCGTGAACAGCTCATAGCCGCGATTGTAGGCCGCCGACTCGTGCGGTGAAGGCGACATCCGCTCCGCCTCGCGGATCACGGACGCGCAGCACTCCTCGATGGTGGCGAACCGGCCGCCGCCGGTCATCGCCAGCAGCGCCACGCCATACGCCGAGCCTTCTTTGTTCTCCAGCGTTGTGATGCCCACGCCGAGGACGTCGGCCAGCATCTGCCGCCAGAACGCGCTCCGGGCTCCGCCTCCGGAGGCTCGCACGGTGCTGATATCCACGCCCATCTGCTCGATCACTTCGAGGCAATCGCGCAGGCTGAAGCTGATACCCTCGATGATCGAGCGCAGCAGGTCCGCGCGCGAATGCTTTGCTGTCAGGCCCACCCAGCCGCCGCGCGCGATCGGATCGAGGTGCGGCGTGCGCTCGCCCATCAGGTAGGGCAGCCAGTAGAGCCCGTGCGACAGCACCGGCGCCGCCGCCGCCTCCGCAGTCATTGCGTCGTACTCCATGCCAGGCGCGAGGTTGTTGCGGAACCATTGCAGGCTCAGGCCCGCGCCTTGCGTCACTCCCATGACGTGCCACTTGCCCTTCACCGCGTGGCAGAAGGTATGGACGCGTCCCTTCTGGTCGTACCGCGGGCGGTCCAGGAATGCAAAGACGACGCCCGAGGTGCCGATGGTGCACGAGGCCACGCCCGGTCCGGTGATGCCGTTGCCGATTCCGCTCGCAGCCTGGTCGCCGGCGCCGCCGACGACAGGCGTGCCTTCTTTCAAACCGGTGGCCTTGGCCGCGGCCTTGGTCACAGCTCCAGTCACTTCCACCGATTCCTTCAGGTCCGGCAGAATCGACAGATCCAGCTTCATCCGCTCGACCATCTCGCGCGACCAGCGCCGCCGAACGACATCCAGCAGCCCCGTGCCCGAAGCATCGGATACCTCTGTGCAGTGCTCGCCTGTCAGCTTCAGCCGGATGTAATCCTTCGGCAGCAGAAACTTCTTCGCCCGCGCGAAATTCGCCGGCTCGTTGTCGCGCACCCACAGCAGCTTCGGCAGCGTGAAGCCCGTCAGCATCGGATTGGCGGTGAAGCTCACCACGTTGTCGCGGCCCACGGTCTGGTTGATCGCGTCCACCTGCGGCTGGCTGCGCTGGTCGCACCAAATCAGTGACGGGCGAATGACGTTATCCGCCGCGTCGAGAAGCACCAGTCCGTGCATCTGGCCCGAAAGGCCCACGGCCTTCACCTGGTCGCCGGTCGCGCCGGCGGCTTTCAGCACGCCCTTGATCGCCTCCTGCGCGGCGTCCCACCAGTTCTCCGGACGCTGCTCGGCCCACATCGGCCGCTCCATCTTCATGTCTTCGTGGGCGGCCGTGTAGCCCGCGGCGACCGCGCCCTTCTCGTCCACCAGCAGCGCCCTGCTGCCGCCGGTCCCGATGTCGATTCCAAGCCAGTACATAGGATGAATGCCTCCTCGATCAGTTCTTGCCCGCCGCACCCGCCTCCATCAAGGGCAGACACGCGGCGCCGAACAATCCCGCCTCGCCGCCCAACGCGGCCTTTTCGATGCGCGTCTTCGTGTTGCGGAACGTGAAGCTGCGGCGTTCGATCTCGCTCATCATCGCCGGCGCGAAGAGATCCCACGCCGGCAGCGGCCCGCCGCTCAGAAGATATAACGGGAAATTGAAAATATTCACCAGGTTGCCCAGCGCGATGCCCAGCGCCGCGCCCATTTGCTGAAAGATGTGCCGGGCCCTGCGCGCGCTGTCCGCGTCCGGGCCGTGCGCGATCGCGAATACCTCGGCCGCCGTCAGATCGCTGCCGAGTTGCAGCAGGCGGCCCATGGCCGCGATCGCCGTCGCCGATGCGTGTTTCTCCAGGCAGCCCGTATTGCCGCAGCCGCAAGGGTTGCCGTTCGGGATCACGGTCATGTGGCCGAACTCCCCGGCCATGCCCACGAAGCCGTGCAGGATTCGGCCGCCTGAAATGACTCCGCCGCCGATACCCGTGCCCAGCGTGAGCAGAACGAGGTCGTGGACGTCTCTGCCCGCGCCCATCCACTTCTCCCCCAGCGCGGCCGCGTTCGCGTCGTTCTCCAGGATGACCGGCTTACCTAGATTTCCGCTGATGTCGTCGCGCAGCGCGAAGCCTTCGAACTGCGGCAGGTTGTTCGAGCCCACTACCACTCCCTGCTCGATGTCGATGAAGCCCGGCACGGCAACTCCGATGCCGGCCAGGCGCCCGACGCCGAACCTTTCGCGCAGCGCGACGATCGATCCGGCAATGTCGCCGATCACCGCGTCGCGGCCTTCGTGAAGGTTCGTAGTCCCGGAGATCTTCCCCAGCAGATTGCCGCCGGCGTCAATCGCAGCAGCCCTTAAATTGGTGCCCCCCAGATCCACACCGATCGCATAATGGCCCGTCTGCGCCATGAAACCGGATCATAGCAAACTCGCGCGTCAGGCTTCCGCTGCCATCGGACCCCGATGTCCGCTGTTGGCACGCAGCAGCCAATTCCGGCGGCGACACGAGCCTATCTCAAGATAGGTATCCTGCTTCCTGCTTGGAAATGAGTATTTTCAGGTCCTATATGATAAAATCGATTCGCGGTTCAGCAGATTTGGAGGTGTTCATGTTCTCTTCTCATAGCCCGATTGGGCTTTTGCACTTCACTCTCGCAACGGTTCTCGCGCTCACGGCGGCGGCCGGGGACGGCAAAGGGGTGGTCGCGCGCGCGGCGATGGACAGTGTCGTCCGCGCCGTCGAATCGCGAATGGCCGCGAATCCCAATTTCAACGCCGACTACCTCGGCTCCGAAGTGTGCATGGCCTGTCACCGCGAGTACGCGGCGGACTTTCGCAACAGCCTGCACCACAATGGGCTGAAGCACGTTCCAGACGACAAGTACACGCTGAAGGACCGCTGGGGCGTCATCGCAGACTACGACAAGAACGGCGTCGACGATTTCAAGCAGGGTCTCGATTTCAACAAGATCAGCAGCGTCTTCAACGTCTACAAGCCGAATGCGCCCGTCCTCGGCTACAAACCCGGCGTGGGTTACATCATCGCCATCGGCCCGATGGAATATGTGGTCGCCGTCGCCCACGGAGGCAGCGGGGCGTACAAGCAGCGCTATCTCGTCCGGCTGCCCGCGGTCGACAGGCCCAACGGCCTGAGCGCGGACTACTACTACTCCCCGGTTCAGTTCAACGAAGTTTCGCGCTCCTACGTTCTCTACAGTCCGCAGTACTGGTACAACGCCGACAACACGCCCAAGATCACCGGTCCCCTCACTGCATCCCAGGCGGCGAAAGTCGGCAAATCGTTCAACAAAGACTGCGTCGGCTGCCACGCCGTAAACTTCGCCGTCAAGAAGGACGCCGACGGCGAATACGTGAGCGAAACCGCCCTGCTGGTGTACGCCCCTCCGGGGGACCCCCACTACCTCGACATGGCCGATGCCGGCGCACCGGGCAGCATCAACTCCGGCTGCGAGCGCTGCCACGGACCCGGACTGAAACACGTCCTGCGATATGGCGACAGCAAGAGCATCATTCTCCCCTCCAGGCTGACCGCCATGCAGCAGAACGAGCTCTGCGGATCTTGCCACAATCGAGGCACGAGTTCCAAAGGCGCGCATGAGTATCCGCTTGACGAAGACAGCGGGGAAGATTACTCCCGGCACATCGGCAAGCCGCTGATCGGAAAGTTCTTCGTCGAAAAGCCGGGGCTCTGGCCCGACGGCAGGACTTCGCGCCAGCACCATCAGCAGATGTGGGAGCTCAAGCAGTCGTCGAAGTGGGAGTTCCAGTTCCACAAGGTGACGTGCTCGGATTGCCACGATGTTCACCGGAATTCGGCCGGCAAGCACATGAAGCAGGTCATGGAAGTCGACGGCGCCTCCGGCAAACTGAAGCTGAACGTGAAGGTGGAGGACAACTCGCTCTGTCTTGGCTGCCACGCCGGATTCGGTCCGTTCGCAACCCTGAAGCGCGAGGACATCGCCAACATGGAAAAGAACCGCGAGATCATCGCTCGCGTCGTCTCCGATCACTCCAAGCATCCGTACTCACCCGAGAGCGCGATCGGGCTGAGCCGCTGTACCGAGTGTCACATGGCGAAAATGGCTGCCAGCGGGGATGCCTACGACATGCATTCCCACACGTTCGAGGTTGTGGCCCCCGAGAAGACCATCAAGTACCAGGCGCAGGGCGGCATGCCGAATTCGTGCGCGGTCCGCTGCCACCGGCCGCTCGCTCCAGCCATCGGGCTGCCGGCGGACAGTTCACTCACCAATTGGACGGAGCCCTCCGACAAAGAACTCGCCCAGTGGCTGATGAAGTTCTATGGCCCGGAAGGCGTCTGGTGGAAGACAGCGCACCAGTAATTCGCCCGAGAGAAGGGCCCGCCCGGACCCGCGAGCCTGGGCGGGCCTCATGCCCTCCAGCGCCCGCGGACTACTTCATGCGCACCCTCGCGACCTGGGGCTGCTCGACTCCGCGCAGCGCCGGCGCCGCAATCCGATAGCCGGTAGCGCCATATCCGGTCCACACTTCCGACAGGGCGCAGTTTTTATGCGCGCAACGGAAAACGAGTTGTGCGTCGCCGCCCGCGTTGCGTTCAGGAGAGATCGGGCTCGTCGCGATGACGAATGCGGACTTCCCGCTCTCCACGCTCCTCAGACGGAACACCGCCAGGCCGTTCCGCATTTCGCTGGTCACCTGGTATTCGCCCGCAGGCAACTGCGTTTGCGGAGTCAGGAATGTAAACTCCACTTTGGCTGTCAGCGTGTTTCCGGCGCCCGCTGCGGGAGCCGGCATAGCCGCGATGATGATGGCCGCCGCCAGCCCCAACCGCATCAGATTGTGTTTCATCGTCAGCCTCCTTCGCCTCGCGCCAACCCCCGATCAGCCCAACCACCGATTCAGACGCCGCGAAGTAACCGGCAGTACGTTCGGCACACATATGTTGACGCCAGTAAACGTGCTCGCCGCGCGCGCCGGGCGGTTAGCACTCCTTTGCCGCTTCCGCTGCCAGGCGAATTCAAGGCAACATGAAACTTGATGTTCTGCCCAGTCGTCTTTATAATCGACAGAAACGTAATGACGCTGGCGACGTCAGACGATAATCCGGTCAGGAGGTATGGATGCACAGCCTCGGAGAACGCCATTTCTTAGAACTCCCGGGCGATCGTACGCACGAGCTTCCGCCGCTGCTGCTCAGGACTCCGCCGCGCACAAAGAGGCTGGACCGCGCCGTCAGGATGGCGGAGTCTTTGATCGACGACGAGGACATCATTCCTGTCTTGCCGGCCGACGACCCGAACGCCGCTGCGCACCTGGAACACCGCAGACTCGATCTCGCCTTGAACATCGTGGAGCAGTACCTGGGCCTGGTCGAGCAGTGGCGGCTTGGGGACTCGATTCTTGAATGGACCCGCCAGTGCGAAACCACCTTCGAATCGCGCCTGGACCTGCGGCTCCTGCTGCGGCCCGACATCTGGCCCCACGCCGGACGCGCCAGCTTCGTCACGCTGCTGCGGGATAAGGCCGTCGACACCCGCGGCGTCGAGCCGGAACAGGCAGTCGGCGTGCGTCTCTCGTTCCGCCAGCCGCCGCCGCTGGAGTGTTGCTCGGACCAATTCCTCTTCTACCTGCGCTCGACGCTGGCCGATACCGCTTATCGAACGTGGTCCCAGCTCACGCCCGAGCCGATCTCCTCGCTGCCGCCGGAGCGGTTCTCGTTCGAAGTGGTGGATATGGAAGTGTGACGCGCCTCAGCGCAGCGCGCCCAGATACAGTCCGTTAAAGAACAGCTTGAAGGCGCCGTGCGTCTGCGCGCGGAACGTCACCTCAGGCCCGAATCCGACCAGCGTGCCTTCTCCCACATTGGCCTCGAAGACTGCCACGCCTCCCTCGAGATACTGCTGCCCCCAAGCCCACCCGCTCCTGAGCGGCTTGGCCGAATCGAACCACACGACGGGGCGCAGCCTGGATGCCGGCGCTTCAGGCGTGAGACGGTAGGTGGGGCTGGAGCTGAATGTCAGATCCACTCTCTCACCCATCCCATGAGCGAGTGGATGCGTGGTGTCCACCTTCGCCGAGAGCACGGAGCCGGGAACGTAGAACTTCTCCCGCGGCAGCGGGCGCTCCTGACCGCTCGATGTGCGCTCAACAAGGTGGTTCTGCACGGGCAGCTTCATCTGCTCCGCGAGCCGGGACGAACTCCCCAGCGCGAGAATTGTCCCACCGGATTCCACGAACTCTCTCAGTTTCGGCAGCGTCTTCTCCGCCGTAATGCGCCCGGCCATGAACTTGTACCGGTCAGGCACGGTGTCGCTACCCCCGCTGCCGAATCCCAGGCCGACGGCTCCGCCGCCGCCGAGTGCTCCATCGGGCAACACGATCACGTCGTACTGCGCCCGCAGATCGCCCTCATCCAGCTTGGCCGGATACACAACATCGAATTCGAAATCGTACTGCTCGAGGAGCCAGCGGATCCAGCCGGACGACATCGACCCGCCGTAGCGGTCCCAAAGGGCCACGCGCAGTTTCTTCATCTCGCCCGCCTCGACGCCGGGACGCGCCGCAACGCCGTGCGCGCTCACTCCCGTTTCCGCTGCGATCTGCGCCAACTCCGCTCGCGTGGATGCCTTTGCAGGGATGTAGAAGGCGCCCGCGGGGAAGCTCTTTCCATCCGCTGTCACGGCCTCTTTCAACCAGAACACCCGCTCGCCCTGCTTGAGCAGCCGGTTCACCGCCAGCACAGCGTCGTTCGCCTCGTGCCCGACCAGGTAGCCGGCGGGCGCCGCTGTGCCGGAGATCATTCCGGCGGGGGGCTTAACCAGCGTGTTGATTCTCTCGAAGGGCCCGTCGAAGGCCTCCAGAATCCGGTCGAACTTGACGCCCATCTGGTAGGCCAGGGTCCAGCCCGCCAGGTCGTAAGGCGGAGTTGGCGGGCCGCCCGGATACGGAATGTCATTGGGATAGTCCTGCGGCTCGAACATGTCAAGCACGTGCGGCCGGAACGCCTGCGCCGTCTTCACCACGTAGGACCCCGCCGGATACTGCTTTCCATTCACCTCAAACGCGGCGGTGGCGCGGTGCACGACGACGCCAAGCTTGATGAACGTGTTGATGAACTTCGTCGCCGTCGGAAAGTCCGGCTGGTCGGCCGGCAGGATGTAGCCTCGCGGATCGCGGTCCGCCGGCTGGCGCAGCAATTCGTAGTGCTTCTCAGGGAGGGATACCTGTCCCGCGCCGCCCCGGCGTCCCTCCTCAGAGCGCGCCGTGCCGCTTCTGGACGCTTCCGCCTTCACGCGCTCAATCCTGGACGGCGTAATCGTCCAGTGGTCCTGGCTGCCGCGCTCGATCGAGTTGCGCCCCATGCGCCAGATATTCGTCAACAGCTCTTCGCGGTAACGGCTCGCGACGTCCAGCACGGCATAGTTCGCCGTCACCGAATAATCCACTGACCTGCGGAAAGGCCACTTCTGCGGATGCACGGGATAGGGCTGGTCGCTGTTCGGCAACAGCCGGTCCGGCACGAACGGGATCTCCATCGGAATCGGGCTGCCGATCGTCTCTGTCAGGATGCCGATCATGTTGTGGAAGTATGTGATCGTGCGCAGCCCGCCGTTGTACCAGAACGAAAACGACGACCCCATGTCGAACGTGAACCCCGGCTTGCCCTCCGCGGTTAAGCGGTTGTGGATCGCCGCCGCCACCAGGTTCAACCCCACGGGGATTCCCGGATCGAAAAAGTAGCTGAACGGATCACGATAGGGCGGCGCCGCCATCACCGTACCCCGCGGCCCGCTCTGGTGGTGGTTGTACATGATTTGCGGAAACCACTCCTGGAACAACTGGCGCACCATGTTGTTCGTCTCCGCCTGCGTCACCATGTAGAAGTCCCGGTTGTTGTCGTGGCCGACGTACTTCTGATACAGCCGCGGCAGGACGAAGCGGCGTTTCTTGGGTTCGGGCTCGCTCATGAACGGATCGGCCACCATCACGTGGCCGTCGGGGTTGGCGTGCACGCACAGCACGATCACGTCGCGCAGAATGCGCCGCGTTTCCTCGTCGTTGCGGCTCACAAGCTGATAGATCGTCTCAATCAACTGCTGCGCGCCCAGCGTCTCGGAGGCGTGCAGGCCGCCGTCGATCCACACCACCGCCTTGCCCTCGCGCGCCAATGCCCGGGCCTGATCCTCCGTCAACCCTTCGGCGCGCGCCAGTCGCTGCGAAATCTCCCTGTAGCGCTCCAGCTTCGCAAAATTCTCCGGCGCCGTAATGATCGCCATAGGCTGATCGCGTCCCTCGGCCGTTTTGCCGATGGAGACCACCTTCATGCGGTCGCTCTCCAGGTCCAGCTTCCGGATGTAGTTCTCAAACTGCGCGTAGGTGGCCAGGTTATAGTCGCTGCCGATCTCGAAGCCGAACTCCTGTATGGGGCTCGTAACGCGGGGCGCGGGCTGGGCCCCGGCGGCAAGAGCCCACACCGCCGCGGCGGCGAACAAAACGAAGGTTCTTCTGAGAATGCTCATGGGGTTGAAATCTCAGATTAGACGATGGAGGGCGTGCAATTCAGCCCTGCTCGGCGTTCTCGCCGAATTCAAACGTGTAGATGTCTTCGAGCTTCGACCCCGGCTGCATGCAGGCGATCTCCTTGATGTAGCCGGTGCGCAGATCGTAAACCCACCCGTGAATCGTGGGCCGCCGTTCGCTCCTCCAGGCTCGCTGCACAATCGACGTCTCCGCCAGGTTCTGCACCTGCTCCGTGACATTGATCTCCACCAGGCGGTCGTACCTCATCTGCGGGTCGCCGATCGACTCCAACTCGCGGCTGTGCAGCCTGTAGACGTCCTTGATATGCCGCAGCCACTTGTTGATCAGGCCGAACTCGTGGCGCGTCATGGCGTTCTTCACCCCGCCGCAGTTGTAGTGCCCGCACACGATCACGTGCTTCACCTTCAGCACCTCTACCGCGTACTGCAACACGCTCAGCACGTTGAAATCGGTGTGGATCACCAGGTTCGCGATGTTGCGATGCACGAAAAGGTCGCCCGGGTCGGCGCCCGTGATGTCCTCCGCGGGAACGCGCGAGTCCGAGCAGCCGATCCACATGAACTCCGGTTTCTGATGCTCGGCCGTGCGCTGGAAATAATCGGGCTGGACGCCCAGCTTATCCTTCACCCAGGCTTTGTTCCCCAGCAGAAGCTTCCTGTAAGAATCCATCGCCCGCTCCTTCGGCCTTCAGAAGTTCTTGAACTCCAGCGTGATGTTCCGGTAGGGCGCCAGTTGCTTCATGTCCTCCACCGCCTCGCGGATGTCCGCGTCGATGTAGAGCGCCTTCGTGCCGTCCACGATCACGTGCGAGCCGGCCGGAATGCCGCCCAGCCGCGTGCGCAGCTCGTTTTTGTTCACGAACGACGCGTCCTTGTTGAACCGGAGCAGATAGTAGTTGTCCTGGCTCACCACGGTCAGGGCGTCATGGTGGTTCGTCTTCACCACAAAGAAGACTCCGACCATCAATCCGACGATCACTCCCTTCAGCAGATCGCTGAAGACGATCGCCGCCACCGTGACGATGAACGGCAGGAACTGGCTCCAACCCGCCCGGTACATCGCCCGGTACAATTCCGGCTTCGTCAGCTTGAAGCCGATGACGATCAGAATAGCCGCCAGGGTGGCCAGCGGCGTCAGGTTCAGCACCGCGGGAATCAGCAGCGTCGACAGAAACAACAGCCATCCGTGAATAAACGAAGACATCCAGGTGCGGGCGCCCGCGTATACGTTGGCCGAGGTCCTCACGATGACGCTCGTCAATGGCAGGCCGCCGATCATCCCGCTGACGATGTTGCCGGCGCCCTGCGCAAATAGCTCCCGGTTCGGCGGCGAGATGCGCCGGAACGGGTCGATCCGGTCCGCCGCCTCGAGTGAGAGTAGCGACTCGAGCGATGCCACAACCCCAAGCGTCAGCGCGACCATCCATACCTGTTGGTTGGTAAACGCCGCGAAGTCGGGCAACGAAAACTGCGCAAAGTACCCGCCAGCCGATTGCGCCACGGGCAGGTTTACCACGTGTTCCGGATCGGTGAGCTTCAACTGCGGCGCGGCCAGGCCGAGCGCCCAGTTAATGCCAATGCCCATCGCGACCACGATCAGCGGTCCCGGAACCAGCCGTAGGAAACGCGGGCCTTTTGCCGCGATCTTGTCCCAGTACATCAGGATCAACAGGCTCGTCAGCGAGATGATGATCGCGCCGAGGCTCGCCGACATCACGCCGGCAGCGATGTCCGATAGCGTGTTCGACTCTCCCATCCCCATGAAGGAGAGATCGCCCTCGTAGTCCTTGTCGCGCCCCAGCGCATGCGGAATCTGTTTGAGGATGATCACCAGTCCGATCGCGGCCAGCATGCCTTTGATCACCGAGTTGGGCACATAGTTTGCGATGATGCCGAGCCGCAGCGCGCACATCGCGAGCTGAATCACGCCGGCCAGCACAATCGCCGCCTGAAACGTCTGGTACGAACCCAGCGCCTGGATCGACGACGCCACGATCACCGTCAGCCCCGCCGCCGGTCCGCTCACGCTCACGTGCGAGCCCGACAGCACAGACACCACGATGCCGCCCACCGCCCCGGCAATGATTCCGGCGAACAATGGCGCTCCCGATGCCAGCGCGATCCCCAGGCAAAGCGATAGCGCCACCAGGAAGACCACCGTGCCCGCCGGTCCGTCGTGCCTGAACAGATTCCCGGTCGTCGGGTCGATGGAGACGTGGTTGTTTTCTTGAACTGTCACGCGTGTCTGAAAGCCTGCCGTGGATGGGCTGCCGAAAGGCGGGATGCAGAATCAGCTTAGCTCAGACGGCGCGGAGGCCGCAACCGGGCAGGCGGCCTCGCGGATCTTCTTTCCCGCCCGATCCCCTGCTACCATGGCTCTTCGTATGAAAGTCGCAGTTGTCGGACTCGGATTCATGGGCCTGACGCATCTCAAGGCCTACAAAAACATCCCCGGCGTCGAGATCGTGGCCGTCTCATCCAACGACCCCAAAGCGCTCTCGGGCGATCTCTCCGACGTCGGCGGCAACCTCGGCGTCGGCGGAGAGGTCTTCGACTTCTCGTCCGTGCGCAAATTCGAAGATTCCTTCGACTGCGTCCGCGCCGATGGCATCGACGCCGTCGATCTCTGCCTGCCCACCGGCTTGCACGCGCCGGTTACGCTCGCCGCGCTCGAAACCGGCAAGCACGTCCTGGTCGAGAAGCCCATGGCGCTCACCGGCGAAGAGTGCGACAGCATGATCGACGCCGCGAAACGCGCGGGCAAGGTCCTGATGTCCGCCCAGGTGTTGCGCTTCTTCCCCGCCTACCTCCCGCTGCTCGACGCAGTGCACACGGGCCGGCTCGGGCGCGTCCATCACGCCCTCTTCCGCCGGCGCTGCGCCGCGCCGGGCTGGTCGCTCTGGCTCACCGACAAATCGAAGAGCGGCGGCGGCGTCTTCGACCTGCTCATCCACGACTTCGACATGGCGCTCGCCTGTTTCGGACCGCCCGACGCCGTCTCCGCCTGGGGCCAAGAGGACCTGGGCCGCGGCATCGACATGATCACGGCGCAGCTTCACTACGCTGGCATCGGCTCGGTCACCGTCACCGGCGGCTGGCATCATCCCAAGGCCTATCCGTTCTCGATGGAATACACCGTCGTCGGCGAGCGAGGTGCGATCGAGTACTCCTCGGCGGGCCGCGATCCGCGTTGGTACGCCAACGACGGCACGGAGTCCGAGCTGCCGCTGGCCTCCATCGACGGCTACCAGGCCGAAATCGAGTACTTCATCGACTGCTGCCGCAACGATGCCTGGCCGGCGCGCTGTACGCCCGAATCCTCCGCGGCCGCGGTCAAAGTGGCCCGCCTCGCCGATGAAGCGCGGGCCCGGAAGGGAGAACCTGTTCCATGCAAGCTATGAGAGATATCGAAGTCGGCGTCTTCTATTGGGCCGACGCCGATGCCGCCGCCACCATGTCCACGCTCAAAGCGATGGGCGTGCGCGTCTGCCAGTTGGGCGTCGTCGGCGAATTGAAGCTGACGCCCGAACTTGCCGCCGCCTACAAATCTGCCGCGGCCGCCGAAGGGATCGGGATCATCACGATCTTCGCGGCCTACGAGGGCGAGAGCTATGCCGACATCCCCACGGTCATCCGCACCGTCGGCTTCATCCCCAAGGCCACGCGCGCCGCGCGCGAACGGCGCACGCGAGAGGTGATCGACTTCGCCGCCGCCATCGGCGTGAAGAGCTTCGGCTGCCACGTCGGCTTCGTTCCGGAACACCACGACGACCCCGACTACATCGACGTGCGCGGGGTGGTGCGCCGCATCGCCGACTACGCCGCCGGCTACGGCATGACCTTCTGCCTCGAAACTGGCCAGGAGCCCGCGCCGCTCCTGCTGCGCTTCTTCGAGGATGCCGCGCGTCCCAACCTGCGCATCAACTTCGACCCCGCCAACATGGTCCTCTACGGCTCCGGCGAGCCCATCGAAGCCTTCAAGCTGTTGCGCAAGCACGTCGCCACCATCCACGGCAAAGACGGCGACTGGCCCGACCCCGCCCAGCCCGGCGCCCTCGGCGTCGAGCGCCCGCTCGGCCAGGGCTCGGTCAACATCCCCAAGTTCATGCAAACCGTCCGCGAGTCCGGTTACCAGGGCTCCATCCACGTCGAAAGCGGGGTCCACGGCGAGGAACAGCCCGTGGTCTACCTCGGCCGCGCCGTCAACTACCTCCGCTCGCTGCTCTGAAAGCTCCTGACATACATATGTCAGCCGGATCATGCTGGAGGCGGATTAAGCGAACTACCGGAAGGCTTGACGACGCGTTGCTTGAACAAGCCAAGCGCGAAGCGGCTCGCTGCGGCGAAACCCTCACGGCGCTGATCGAACAGGGCCTCCGGTTCGCGCAGATCAGGTATGCCTCGCGCAGGCTACGTCTGACGTTTCCAGTGTCCCGTGCCGGCGGTTGGAGCCTGCCTGGTGTCGATCCCGGCAACAGCGCTGCGCTGCTCGATATGATGGAACGCCGCCGTTGATACTCCCTGGCGTTAACGTATTCTTGTACGCCTTCCGTCCCGATTCTCCCGGCCACACGCGTGCCGAAGGCAATCTCAGCCAGGATGCGTCGTTCGCGGCCCTCGCCATTGAATCCGGCTGCGAGTGGATCTCGGCCCATCGCGACTTCACCAGGTTCCCCGGGTTGCGCTGGCGCACGCCTTTCTAAAACTACCTCTGGATGAATTTCCGGACTTGCGGGACACTGAGTAGCTGATATGCCGCAACCCGCCAAAGCTCCCACACCCGCCGCGCTCCGGGCCTGGTGGTCCGCCAAACAGGGACTCGACGGCTCGCTTGCCGGCGCCGCACCCGGCGCCGTCCTCGCGCGCGCAGGCTGGTCGCGCTCCGTCGGCGGCGCCGCGCCCTATCTCACGCTCCAGAGCCGCGCGGATCTTTCTCGCGAAGCCGTGGATGCCTCCGTCGCCGGCTTGGAGATTTACGAGCTGCCCTCCGCGCGAGCCTGCACCTATGTTCTGCCCGCCGAAGACTTCGCCTTCGCGCTCAAGCTCGCGAGCCTCTCCGGCGGCGACAACGAGATGAGAGTCGCCCGCAAGCTCGGCGTCACTGACGCGGAGATTGAAAACCTCTGTGTCGCTGTCGTCTCCTCGCTCAAAAAAGGGCCGCGCGAGCCCGAATCCATTCGCGAAGCCTGCGGCGGCAAAGTCCGCAACTTCGGCCCCGAAGGCGCGAAAAAGGGCCTCACCACCACACTCCCCATCGCCCTGGGCAAGCTTCAGCTCACAGGCGATATCCGGCGCATCCCCGCCAACGGACGCCTCGACCAGCAGCGCTATCGCTACACGCTTTGGCAGCCCAACCCGCTCAACGGCTTCAAGCTGGCCGATGATCAGGCCTTCATCACGCTTGCCCGCAAGTACTTCGAATGGATCGGCCCAGCCACCGTCGCCGAATTTCAGTGGTTCTCCGGACTCGGCGTCAAGGCCGCCAAGGCCGCCGTTGAGCCCCTCGGCCTGGTTCCGCTGCACGAAGGCTCCGATCGCCTCATCTCGCCGCGCGACCGCGACGCGCTCCTCTCCTTCAAGCCGCCCAAAGATCCCTGCTACTCGCTGGTCTCAAGCCTCGACGGCATCGTGCTCCACCGCCGCGATGTCCGCTCGCTCGTGGAGGATTCCGACCTCGAGCGCGAAGTCGTCGGCGAGAAGGGCCTGCGCCATCTGGGAGGTCTGACCGACCTCCCCTCGCACGGCATCTTCGATCGCGGCCGCTTGATTGGCCTCTGGGAGTACGACACAACCGCCGGCGAAATTGTGTGGATGAGCTTCTCGAAACCGGACGCAGCCCTGAAAGCCGAGGTCCGCCGCGTCGAAGAGTACGTCCGCACGCAGCTCGGAGACGCGCGTTCATTCTCTCTCGACAGCCCGAAATCCCGTGCGCCCCGTCTGGCCGCGATCCGCAAACTCGCCGCGTGTTGACCCGATCTATGGGCCTCTCAGCGCTTCGGAAACCGCGGTTGCGAGCTCCTTCGGACTGAATGGCTTCGGAATGAAGCCCATGCCCTCCCGCGCCAGTTCCATGCCGGCGACAACGCTCGTCGCGGAGCCTGACATCAGGATCACCCGCAGCCCAGCTCGCAGCTTCCGGATGCGTATCGCCGGGTCCCAGCCGTTCATCTCCGGCATGACGACGTCCGCCAGCAGCAAGTCGAACCTCTGATCGGGGCTGGAGCACAACGCCGCCGCCTCCTTGCCATTCCTGGCCTCGACGACTTCAGAGCCGTCTTGCCGCAACGCCTCGGCCGCGAGCCGGCGCACCTCGGTGTGATCCCCCGCCACCAGGATTCGCCCGCTACCCGCCTTGCGCGCTGTTGCAGTCTCTGCCGCAGCCTCCCCGGAGGGGCCATTGGCGCGCGGCAGATACACTCTGAACGTCGCGCCTGCTCCAAGCTCGCTCTCCACCTCCACCCAGCCCTTGCTTTGCCGGACGATTGCATGCACCATGGAGAGCCCCAGCCCGGTTCCCGCGCCGGTCGGCTTCGTCGTGATGAATGGTTCAAAGATCCGGCCGCGGATCTGCTCTGTCATGCCCCCTCCGTTGTCCCGGATCGTGAGCGCGACATAATCTCCGGACTCCGCTCCCTTCGCGCTGTCCCGCTCCGCCGCCTCGACCCGCACCGCCGCTGTCTCGATCTCGATGCGTCCGCCTTGCGGGAGCGCGTCCCGGGCACTCACCACCAGGTTGAGTATCAACTGCTCCACCTGGCCCTGGTCGGCGAGCGCCTCGCCCGGATGCGCGTTCAGCTTCAATGCGAGCACGATGTGCTCGCCGGCCAGCCGTCGCAAGAGCCCCTCCGTGTCGATGATCGCGGCGTTCAGATCGAAGACTCGCGGCATCAACACCTGCTTCCTGCTGAACGCCAGCAGTTGGCGCGTCAGCGCCGCCGCCCCGGGCGGCCCGGTCTCCAGGGGCGCGAGTGGAATGCAAAGCGTCGCATAGAAGCTTCCATTGCCGTGACGCCGGAATTCCTCGAAGACAATCTCCCGTGATCGCACCGACTCGCGCGCCTGCTCCTTACCGGAGGGCCCAGGCGGCCGGCCCTCGCCCGTCCACTCCTCCACGAGTCGGTGCGCGCCGAGGAGCAGGATCTCGGCGTATTCGTTGTTCCGGCGCACGCTCTCGAGGCGGCGCCTGAGACTCTTGGACTCCGGTCCGCTCGACCCGGCGGCGCGCGCCAGTTCCGGCAACTGCTCATCCTCTCCCGCCACCCTGGCGTCCCGCACGCGCTCTTTCCACCAACCCAGCACCAGGCGCGCTTTCAGGTCCGCGATTCAGGTCAGATCGGCTTCCGCCTCGCACCGGATGTCGAGCCTCTGTTCCCGCTCCAACAACGCCGCCATCCCAAGCCACGCCAGTCCCGCCATGGCCACTCCCCATAGAAGCGCGTGGGGCGGTTTGGCGGAGTCGGTCGCCATTGCGATCGGACTCTTGGCCCTGTCCTTTGTTCCTGCCGGCGATGGCGCCCGTCTCTCGCTCGGAAGCCGTTACCTCGGCCGGGGCTCGCTCGATGGCGGCACGAGGCCTTTGATGCGCATGTAAGTGACGATGTTGCCGTAATGTTCGTTGGAGTGCGAGACGTTCATCGCCAGCGCGCTGATCCGCGTCCGCTCCCGCCCGAACAGCTTCACCGTCCCGGCCGCCGTCGCGTCCGTCAGCGCGCCATAGGCCTTGTCGCAGTAGTCGATGGACTCCTTCAGCGCCGCCACCAGGTCGGCCTTCGCCGTCTTCGATTTCTCCACGCCCGCCGGGCTGCGCGCCTCGCCCAGTGCCGCCGAGCAGATCATGAATTGTGCATCGGCGATATGCCCGATTAATTGTCCAAAGCTCCTCACCTCCGGCGCCGGCTTGAACGCAAAATTCTCCTCCGGCATCTTCTCCGCCGCGCGCGCGACGTTATTCTTGACGCCGGTCCAAAGCGTGCGAATGTCGTTACTCATCGGGTCCTGCGCCATCGCCAGTCCCGCGATCAGCGGCACAGCCAACAGAATCTTCACTTCACCCTCCTGGTCAAGATACTCGCTGCGAACATTTTACATTTTGCGCGCCGCTCAAACTCCGCCCGCTGGCCCCATCGAACAACGCCCGGCCGAACCCGTCCGGACTCCGGTGGAGAGACCTTGCGCGAGGCCACTGGCCGGAATGCAGGATGCGTGTTTTCATTTCCCGGTCGCCCGAGGGTCCGCCTGATCGTATCGCAACCTCTGCACTCCATAGAGCGCCGTGCCCACGAGCATCCCGATTCCACCCGCCGCAAACTGCCCGCGGTTCATTCCAGTGAGCAGGAACGCGCTCGCCGCGATCCCCAGCGCCGGGATGGTCCACCCGAACGGCAGCGTGAAACGGCCCTCGGCATCCGGCATCTTCTTCCTCAGCACGGGGATTGATGCGCAGGTCGAAATCGAATACAGCAGCCGCGCGATCGCGTTCATCGCTGCGAGCTGCACGAAGGTCCCCGACAGCGCGACAGCCCACGTCAACAGCGCGAACACGGCCACCGAGACGTGCGGCGTGCGATACCGCGCATGCACCCGTCCGAACACCGCCGGCAACTGCCCGTCCCGCGCCAGCGCGTAGAGCACGCGCGGCCCAATCAGCAGAATCGTGCTGTTCGTGCCCGTCGTCGAGAGCACCGCACCCAGCGTCATCAGCAGCCCGCCCCACGATCCCAGGAACCGCGCCGCCGCGCTCGCCATCGGCGTCTTGTCCTGCCCCGCGTCCGGCAGCGTCCCCAGGCACACGATCTGCGCCAGCACGTAGATCACAGTTCCCAGCACGACTCCCGCGATCAGCGCGCGCGGCAGGCTCTTGCGGGGATTGATCACCTCCTCGCTCGGCACGCTCGCGAACTCAAATCCCCCCAGCGCGAACAACAGCAGCAGGCTCGCCTCGCGCAGCGGGCCGAACGGCGGAATCGTTGTCAGGCTGAATCCGCGCGGATCGAGAACAATCAAGCCCACGCCCGCGAACACAGCGAGCGGCAAGAGCTTGCCCACTGTCAGCAGGTTCACGATCGCCGCGCCGTAGCGCACGCCCACGTAATTCATTGCGCCGATCGCGAAGAGCGCGCCCGAGATCGCTCCGGCCCGCCCCGCCGGCGTCGCCAGCCACGGATGCAGATACCCCAGGTACTGTGCGAAGGCATTCGCGATCGCCGCCGCCCCCGCCACGCGCCCCAGCAGAAACATCCACCCGACCTCGAACCCCACGAACGCCCCGAACGCTTCCCGTGCGTACACATACGGCCCGCCCGCGCGTTCGTAAAGGCTGCCCGCCTCGGCAAACGACAGCGCGATCAGCAGCGCCGCCGCGCCCGCCACCCAGTACGCCGCCGGACTCGCCTCACCCAGCAGCGCCGCAACCGTCGCCGGCATCACGAAGATGCCTGCGCCGACGACCCCGTTCACCGCGATCGCCGTCAGCCCAAGCGGGCCCACGGCGCGAACCAACTTGCTCTTTTGCTCCTCCTTCAATCGCGCCCCCTACCGCCCCAGCCTGCGATCCGCCCCGATCGTACCCCGAAGCTCGTCCAGGTACGCCGCCGCGCTCACGCGCTTCAATTGCGCCCGCGCCGCCTTGAGCCGCGCCTCCACATCGACGCCGCTGTTGGCGCCGCGGTGCGCACGAAACCCTTCGAGCGACCTCACGTGACGCTTCCACAACGCCATGTCTCGTTCCTGTTTCACCAGCAACCTGTCTTGATACCAGTCGCTCGCCAGCAGCGCCTCGCGAGTAAACATCGCGCGGAAGCGCTGATCGTCCGCCCTCATGCCCTGGTACGACCCGTGCGCCATGATATGCAGCAGCGCCTTCAGCGGCGGGCACGCGGCCTCGACGCTGCCATCCTCGAAATATTCACGCGCCACGCGCGCCTGCGCCTCCACAATCGCACTCACGCCCGCCGAGAAAATCGCCGGGTCTTGCAGCTCCGGCTTCAACAGCTCCTCGGTGAACACCGCGTTCGGCGTCTCGAAGAGCCGCCCCAGGAATCGATCCGCAAACAGCAGCGTGATCCTGTAGCCCAGCCGGCTCGCTTGCACCACGCGCCCGTCGAACTCGTAATCTTCAAGCTTCTCCAGGTATCCGTTCGCGATCAGGAACCCCGGGTCGCGCTCCTCGATCGTCATCCGGCACCACACTTCGGGCACGAGCATGGAGATGTCATGATCCACGCGATAGTGCGGCCCGACGTAGCCCGCCGCCGAAGTGAAGCCGGCGTCGCCGGTTAGCATCGCCGACACCAGCGCATTGTTGACGTCGATCACCGGCGGCAGCGCGTTGAACGGCCGCTTCGTCATCGCGCCCTCGCTGCCGAAGCCCGTCGTGGACGGCGACTTCCCCGTCAGGCTGCAAATGAAATCCATGAACAGCTCGGGCAGCTCCTGGTAGTGGATCGGGTTGTACACCGCCAGCGGCGGCAGCCCCGACTTCTCCTCCGGCGGATTCCCGCGCCGCCCGGCCAGTACTGCGTTCACCGGAAAATACAGCGGCTCTTCCGCCGCGATCCCGCGGTACAGCCGCGCCGCCGTGTGCGCCAGGTACGTCTCGCGCGCGTTCACCCGGTCCGGCCTCCTCTGCAAATACCGGGGATTCTTCGAAGGCTTGCCGTCCACCACCCGCGGATGCGCCGACGACACCACCCACTCCGTCTGCGGATTGCGCGAGAACTCCTCAAGCAGCCGCTTCATCGGCTCGCTGTACTGGTCGAACTCGACGACGTGGTTCACCAGCTTCTGCACCTGCTCGCGCGTCAGCGGCTCAAAGTTCGAAAGGAACGTGTCCGGCGCCGACAGGTCGGCCTCCGCCTGCTCGTCCATCCCGCGGTGGATCGCGTCGTCGGGCCGCTGGAACAGCAGCGCCTCGCAGTTCTCCACGAGCTTCAAACTCGGATTCTTGTAGCGCGCATCGATCCCGCTCAGCGTTTCACGCGGCACGGTCACCGACGCCGTGATGTCGTCCTCCACCTGCACCTTCGCCGCCGGATTGAAGTCCGGCCGCAACTTATACACGCGCCACGATCCGTCCGGCTCGAAACCCACGCGCAGATAATTCCCCACCAGCTTCTGGTTGTCGTACTTCAGCTCATGTCCCAAAAATCCATTGATGCGATCCACCGTGAAATGCACGCGCCAGTCGTCGCCCCACTCCGGCTGGTAATACCGCTTCACCAGGCATACATATTGCCGGATCGTCTGCGGCAGGTTCCTGAGCCATTCGTTGTACTCGTCCTTGTAGTCCGGCGACGGCGTCAGCAGCTTGATCACCGAACCCAGCGACCGCTCCGGACTCAGGATCGGCCGCCTCGCCCGCTCGCCCGGATTTGGATCTTTGAAGATTGACGCCGTATCCATCTTCAGGATCTCGGCCACGCGCTCGGTATCACTCGGATAGTCGTGGACGAATACCGGTCCGCGCACGATCGTTCCCGCGATCGACTTCGAGATCTCGCTCTTCCCGCCGCCGGAAACCGTGCACGGCTTGTGGCACAGCGTCCCGTCGGGCCGCGTTCCCACCAGCCTCCAGCGCGCGCTGCCCGGCTGTTTTTCCAGCCGCACGCGATATCCCGCCGGCAACACGTATTCGTCGCTCGCCCTCAGCGGAAGCTCGTGCGTCTTCCCATCCTTGGTCCAGCGCACGAATCCTCCGCCCACGCTGAACTCCGTCCCATACGGCAGATAGAAGATGTTCGGATAATTCCGGTCCGTCCCACAGCCTTCGGGCTGTGGCGCCACGTTCGATCCGAGCAGCCTCATCGCATCTTCGAACGAAGCTTCCTTCAACAACACCGTCCGCCCCGCATGAAAATCATGCCCGAGGATGTAGCTCGGAAACGCGATCGCGCCGCCGGCATGTTCCTCTTCCGCCAGTCCATAGAGGTTCGCCGCATAGCTGATTTGGGTCTTCACCTCCTTCTTGCAGTATCCGTAGTAGTTGTCCGCGATGATCGTCACCATCACGCCGCGCTCGTCGCGGCAGGTGAGCTTGAACGCCTCGCCGTCGTTGTAGCGCTCGTCCTCGCTGCGCCAGCACATGCCATCGCGCCGCTGGCGCTCCGTCGCCTCGTCGTAGTGGGGAAGGCCAATGTCCCGCTTCCTCACCCCCGCAAGATGAGGCGCCAGAATCACGCATCCCGTGTGCCCTGTCCAGTGCAGCACGTCGAGCGCGGCGTCGTTCTCCGGCAAATACGGATCGCCCCCGTTGCCGAAGATCCCTTCGACGAAGTCCAGGTTGCTGACCAGCGTCCCCGGCGCAAAGAAGCGGACCTCCATCCTCTTCTCGGGATCGGTTCCCGTCGCCGGACAGACCAGCGGCCGCAACAGCAGCGAGACCCACATCAGCGCCTGCGGCGTCTGGTTCGCCGTAAATGGCAGCCTCAACGCCTCATCCGGAGGCCTCAGCGCTTCCCGCAACACCCCCGCAAACGCAATCTTCGGCGTCTCCTTCTTGTCCGCGGGAACCGGCAATCCTCCCTCGACAATGTGAAAGATCCCCTGCGTCGTCCTTCGGTCGCTGCGCGGATTGTGCAGCACCCCCTGCGGCGCCCGGTACGACTTTAGAAAAGGCGATTCAAACGTATCCCCGTCCGCCGGCAGCGACATGACCCGCGCCATCCCCGGCCGGTCCAGGACAAACGTGTTCGAGGGCAGCCGCGGAGCCTCCCCCTGGCACGTGTCCGAAAGGTAGGAATCGAGAAACGCCTGGATCCTGCGGTCTGTGGGGCACAACTGGTTCCCCAGCAGCTCGTTCTTCTGCTGGTAGTTCCGCAGCAGCGGTCCGGCGATCTCGAGGAAGTACGGATCAGCGGTCCTGTCGTTGGGCGGCTGGCCCATCGCCGCCAGCTTCAAGTTGATATAACGCAGCAGGTGCTCACGCATGGAGGGTCAACAACCATCGTAGCCACCCGCGCGCCCGCACACCCCTCCAGAAACCGGAAGGGTGTCCCGGCGCCACTTCCGGGACACCCTTCACGAGAGGCAGATACTGTTCCACACCCCGCGCGCGGCCCCTCCGTCCGCCATCGCTCGGGGCCCTGCCTCAGCCTTCATCTTCTATAGCGGATTCTGATCTTCAAAAGGGACATCCGTCCGTCTCTTTGTGATCCGCGGTCGCGGCGCACTGCCCTAACCGGCGGCCTCAGCGAAACCCCGCCGTACCGCTGCACGCCGCGAGCCTTGTACGGCAAGCCGGCCCCGTCCAGGCAAATGAAAAAGGCGCACCCACTCGGGGCGCGCCCTTGTACCGCCCTTTGCGCGATTCTACTTTTTCAACGTCTTCACAAACGCCGCAAGGTTGTCGACGTCGGCATCGGTGAGCGTCTTCACCAGCGCCTTGTGGTTGGCCGTATCTTTGATGCTCTTCGTCAGATCGGCGTCTGACTTCTTCTGGATATCGGCCGAAGCCAGCGGCAGCATCTTCGGGTACTTCTTCTGCATCGCCGGCGTCCCCGCGCCATCTTCCCCGTGGCACATCTTGCACTTCTTCACGAAGAGCTCTTTCCCTTTCGCCGCGTCGCCCGCCGCGAGAGAGGTAACCGGCAAACTGACGCAAAGAACGAGCGCCAGGATAATAAACAGACTGGTTTTCATGAGGATGCGGTCTCCCTTTGTATGATCTGGTACTCCATTCGGCAGCACGCCCTTCAGTCTCTGCCGTAACAGAGCCTTCAGGCTGTGTCAGCCTCCCGGCCCGGCCACTCAGCAGAACCTTCAGCTCGTGCTCTCTAATAGTATCAGCACACGTTCAGGATGTTCAGGCCCGCTTTGCTGATATTGTCCAGGGCCACAACGGCCGCCCCAGTCCAGGGCCAGCCCCTCCCCATCCGCACCTCCCCGGACGCCGGCCTCTTCCAGCGCCTCGCAGCCCCCTCCAATAACCGCCAGGAACGCGCCGAAGTCCTCGCTCGCCGGTTCGAGGCCTCAGGCTGCGCCGGCCAGAGCCTCACGCGCGAAGCCGTGAAAGGCCTTAAGGAACCAAACATCGTCTGAACCCTGCCAGGCGCAAGCGCCGGGATCATCATCATAGGAGCCCACCACGACCACGCCGGCCAGGGCCAGGGCGCTGTGGACGACTGGTCCGGGGCATCCATGCTCCCGGCCCTCTACCACACCCTCGCGCACGAACCCCGCCACTTCACCTTCATCCTCGTGGGTTTCGCCGGCGAAGAAGCAGGCCCGCCAGGTGCGAAGTCGTTCGTCAAGCGGCGAGGCAAGACCGGCGGGATGAATACCCGCGCCATGATCAACATCGACAGCGTTGGTCTCACCCCTTCCAAGGTCTGGGTCAACCGCGCCGACGCCAGGCTGGTCGCTGCCATCTTCCGCGTCGCCGCGTCGCTCAATTTGCCGCTCTCCGGGATGAACTCCGGCCAGGTCGGCGACAGCGACTCGCGCCCAATTAAGGAAAAGAAGATCCCTGTCCTCGACGTCCACTCCGTAACAAGCACGACGCTTCCCATCTTGCACTCCCCGATGGACACTCTCGCCGCCATCGACCGCCAGCACTAATAAGAAACCTACCGTCTCCTCGCCGCCCTCGTCGTCTTCCTCGACATCGCCCTGCGAAAGCCCGAACCCGCGGCCGGCAGAAAGTAGCGCTCAGCGCGCCGGACGCCGCAGCAGCATCGCCGCCACAAATCCGGCCGCCGCCAGCCCGGCCAGCGTGTAGAACATCTGGTTATACCCCGCCTCCACTGCCCCCGCGCGCTTCTGGCTCTCAATCACCGACGCCACCCAACGCGGCACGGTGAAGCCCGCTGCGCCCCAAGCCGTGAACAGCAACCCATAATTCGCTCCGATCTGCCTCGGGCCGAAATGCTCCGCCGTGAACGCCGGCATGAGCGCCAGGAATCCGCCGTAGCAGAAACCCACCGCGCAGAGTCCGATCAGCACGCGCCAGAAATCGCGCGTCCCCGGCAACAGGAGCGCGCAAGTCAGCCCCGCGATCGCGAACATCGCGAACACCACCGGCCGCCGCCCCGTCCTGTCCGAAACGGCGCCCCATCCCAAACGCCCCGCGCCATTGAACAGCGACATCACCCCCAGCGCCATCCCGCCCGACATGATCGCCGTCGCGCCGGCAAGCTCTCTCACCAGCGGCGCCGACTCTCCGATCGCCGTCAGCCCGATCGCGCTCCCCAGGAAATACACCGCCCATAGAACATAGAACGGCGAACTCCTCACCATCTCGCCCGGCCCGCGGTCCCTGAGCGCAGCCTGAGCCCCCGTCGGCGGAGTCCAGCCCTCGGGCTTCCAGTCCTTCGGCGGAACGCGGAACACCTGCGCACAACCTGTCACGCCCACGAGAAAGATCGCCGCCAGAACGAAGAATGTCCGCGGAATCGTCGCGGCATACTGCCCCGGGTCCTTGCCGAGCATCCATTCGAGCAGCGGCGCGAACACCAGCGACCCGATGCCAAACCCCATCACCGCCAGCCCCACCACCAGCCCGCGTTTATCCGGAAACCACTTTACGCACGTCGCAATCGGCGTCACGTACGCAAATCCCACGCCCAGCCCGGCCACCACGCCGTACGAGAAGTTCAATCCCGCCGGAGTGCCGCCGATGAACCCCGCCAGCAGGCACCCCGCGCAGAGCAGTGCGCCGCCGATGCTGCCCACCAGCCGCGGCCCCTTGCGGTCCTGCCAGAACCCCGCCGCGATCATCGCCAGCGTAAAGAACAGAATCGACCACCGGTACGGCGCGATCGACTCCGTCTTCGTCCACCCGTAGTGCTGCTCCAGCGGCCCCCGGAACACCGACCACGCATAGATGATCCCGAGGCACACCTGCATCAGCACGGCCGACCCGGCCAGCACTCGCCTGTCCACTCTGCTCGTCATGAATCCGCTCATTATAGGCGAGGTCACTACCGCCGCATCTTCACCAATGCAACCCCGTGCCGTCGAACATCCGCCTCCCAGCGCCCCGCCGCCGCGCCGATCTCCCGCTGCCGCCACAGATCCCGCACGCGCCGCCGCCCGCTCAACCCCAACTCGTTCCAACTTACCGCCATTCTCCTCGGAGTCTCCGAGAGATTAAACAGCCCCACCGCCAGCGACCCATCCTCCAGCGGCTTCGCCAGCACGAACTCCTCTTCGCTCTTGCGCACGATTCGTCCCTGCCTGCCCAGCGGGTCCTGATCGACGTCGATCACCTCGGCGTTGCACAGTACGTTCAACGTGAATTCGTCGAGCTGCGCCATGTCGCCCGAGAAGATCAGCGGCGCCGCCATCAACGCCCACAGCGACATGTAGCTGTATTGCTCATCTGCGGTCAGCGTCGTCGGTTTCGGCAGTTCGTGAATCTTGTGCGCATCGCCGACGCTCCCGATCAGAATGTAATCCGGATCGTTCCACCGCCCCGGCCCGGCATACTCGTAATGCTCAGCGTTCTTGAACGCCACCGAATAGAACCCCGGCAGCCGCGGATGTTTCTCTAACCCCAGATCCCCCGTCGTGCGCCACGCATGACCGCCCACTTCGCCGCCCCACTTCCAGACCTCGCTCATCCCGTACTGGCAGAGATTGAACACGATGTCGCGATCCAGCCCGCGCAGAATCGAGCCCATCAGCGCATACGGCTTCTTGCGGTCCTCCACCGTCTGCCCGCCCGCGATCTTCCCATACGAACACCAGTCGTATTTCAGAAAATCGAATCCCCATTCCGCGAATTTCCGCGCGTCGGTCTCCTCATGCCCCCATGACCCCGCGAACTTCGCGCACGTCAAAGGCCCCGGCGAAGTGTACAGCCCCGCCTTCAATCCCTTCGAGTGAATGTAGTCCGCCAGCGCCTTCATATCCGGGAACCTGCGGTTCGTGCGAATCGCGCCCGATGAGTCGCGCTCCGGACCGCCCAGCTCCGGATCGCTCGACCCCGGCTTCACCATCCAGCAGTCGTCGATGTTGACGTACTGATACCCGAAGTCCGCCATCCCCGACGCGATCATCGCGTCCGCCGCCTCGCGCATCATCTTGTCCGTCACGCGCTCGTAGTGGCTGTACCAGTCGTTCCACCCCATCGGCGGGGTCAACGCCAGCGTTTCGCCGACAACGATGCGGAACTTCCGCTCCGCCCGCCCGCGCGCATTCGCCGCGCGCAGCGTGACGGCATAATCGCCCGCCTCCTGCGGCGCCGCACCCTGAATGATCCCGCTCGACGCGTCCAGCTTCAACGATGGCGGCAGCCCCTCCGCGCTGAACGCCATCGGCCTCTCACCCGTGCAAGGAATCCGATACAGAAACGGACGCCCCGGCCGGACCCCATACACCTTCGGCCCATTGATCTGCGGCGAAGAACCCGGCTTCGGCGTCAACAATTCCTTCGCTTCCCCCGCCCGTGCAATCGCAAACCACAACTGAAAATCGAACGGCAAACGATCCCCCGGCCGCACCGCCCCCTTGATGTGTTCGTAAAAAGCAAGCCGGTCCGCACGCATCACCAGCACCTTCTCTACGCTCGCGATCCTGATCTCCAATCCAGCGCGCGCGAACGCCTCCTTCACCTCGCGATAGATCCCCGCCTCCTCCGACAGCGTTCGTGTATATCCATTGACATCGCCTGCCCTCGCGCGTCCTGTGACAACGTTCCACCCCGCTGACTTCTTGGCCGCCAGCGCCAGCCGCTCCGCCAAAGTCGGGTCCGGCCTCCCATCCGGATAGATGCGCCCCCAGGACAATGTCCGGTACGGCCCCGGCCCGGCCTGGCCAATGACTTTCTCTATCAGCCCCGCAATCAACTCCGCCTGCTCCGCCAATGGCAGCCCGCACTGCGGCCGGTGCAGGATCACGTGCGGTTCCACGGCCCGCACCTCCCACCGGATCACGCAATCCCCCTTCTCCGCTTCCGCTTGCACTTGCCCCCAGCCCCACGCCGCGCAGATCATCAACCCTGCAACCAACCGCAATTTCCGATTCATCGCTCCGATTCAATCACACCTCGACTTCGCTGTCAGCGCCCGCCGCCAATGATATGCTGGCCCACGCGGGACCCCGGCTATGTTCAATACCCTCTGCCACGCTGCGCTGCTCGCGTTACTTCTCCAGCACCAGCCCTTCCCCGTCCACGACGCCAAGCCCGTCATCCTCAACGGACCTTACATCCTCGCCCCCACCGAAACCTCCGCCACCATCGTCTGGACCACCGACACGCCCTCTCACTCCAAAGTCCTCTACGGCACAAACGGCGCGCTCGACAAGATCGCCGAGCCCCAGCAGCACGGCCTCATCCCCATCGGCACGAAACACTCCGTCACCATCGAAGGCCTCCAGCCCGGCACGGCTTACCAATACAAAGCTGTGTCCACGCGCGTCGTCAAAATGAAATCCTACTGGCCCGAAAAAGGCCTCGACGCCGAAAGCCCCGTTCGCACCTTCACCACCTTCGACCGTAAAAAGCCTTCATTCTCCTTCGCCGTCATCACCGACACCCACGCCGACCTCGCCCGCATCGCCGCGCTTCTCAAGCTGATCGATTGGACCAAAACCGATTTCCTCGTCCACGTCGGCGACGCCTTCGACACCGAAAACGAAGAGATGATCTGGAGCCGCTGGCTCGATCCCCTCTCCTCCGCCCTCGCCGGCGCGAAGCCCCTCCTCTACGCCCGTGGCAATCACGAAACACGCGGCGCCTCAGCCCGCGCCCTGATGGACCACGTGCCCATCCCCGAAGGCCGCTTCTACTACGCCCGCAATCATGGCCCCGCCCACCTCATCTTCCTCGACACCGGAGAAGACAAGCCCGACGACACCAACGTCTACGCCCGGTTGAACGCCTTCAAGCGCTATAAGGAGCAGGAGTACGCGTGGTTTGAAAACCATCTCCGCACCGAACCCGCCGTGAAGTCCGCGCCGTTCCGCATCCTGCTGATGCACGCCCCCAACTGGGGCTGGACGGACAATCAATCCGCCAAGTGGACTCAGCTCGCCAACCAGGCCCGCATCGACCTCTCCATCTCCGGCCACACCCACCGCTTCGCCGACGTCAAGCCCGGCGAAAAGGACAACGCCTGGCGCCAGCTCGTCATCGCCCCCGACCAGCTCGCCCGCGTTGAAGTCTCCGCGCGCGAACTCGCCGTCACCGTTCTCTCCTCCAAGGACGGCGCCACCGTCACCACGTTTACTTTGACCGCTTCCCCCGCAGCTCCTTGAACAACCTCAGTTCCCGCGCCGCCTCAGCCGCGCGCCCGCTCTTGCGATAAACCTCCGCAAGCTGAAAATGCGCCGACTCCGCGAGCGCCCCTTCTTTCTCCACCTCAAGCGCTCTGAGAAAACACGCCTCAGCCCCCGTCAAATCCCCCGCCATGCTACGCGCCTTCCCCAGCTCGACGAGCGTCTCCGGCATCCCCGGACGCAGCTTCTCCGCCCGCTCCAACTCCGCCGCCGCCTCCTTCAAACGCCCGCGGTTCAACAGCACAAGCCCCAACTTGTACGCCGCCGCCGCCGATCCCGGCGCCAGCTCCGCCTCCGCGCGGAACTCCGCCTCCGCCCTCTCGTAATCCCCCGATTCCAGCATCAGCTCGCCCAGCGCATAATGGACTCCGCGCAGATCGCCGCGCTCAGCCAGCGCCGCGCGGAGATGTTTCTCCGCCGCCTCGCGATTCCCCGCCGCCATCATCGCCTCGCCCATCGCCTGCCGCATCCTGGCCGACCCCGCCCCAGCCGCGCGCAGCCGCTCGAACGCCTCCTTCGACAACCGCCCATGCGCCACCGCCAGGTAATACAGCAAATCCGGATCGCCTGGCCGGGAAGCCAATGCCGCCTCCAGCTTGTCCAAGGCCTCGCGCGTCCGCCCCGCGTCGAGCAGCGCCACCCCCAGCAGGTCGTCGCTCCGCGCCTTCTCCAGGTGCGCAATGGAGTCCTCCGCATAACCCAGCGCCAGCAAAGCCGCGCCCAGCATCCCATGCGCCCCTGGAAGCTCCGCGTTCAACGCAATCGCCCTGCGCAACGGCGCGACAGCGGCCTTGTAGTCCTTCTTCTCGAAATACGCCGCCCCCAGATTCACATGCGCCGCCGCGAGTCCCGGAGCCAGTTCCGCGACGCGCGTGAACTCGCGAATGGCCCCATCCAGATCCCCCGCCGCCTTCGCCTTCAGCCCCGCCTCCACCCGCTGCCGCAGCTCCGGCGTCGCTTGCAGCGACAGCAACAGAATCAACGCCCCGATCATTCCGGCTCCTTCACCGTGATGATACGATCCACGGCGTCCGCCTCGATCCGCTGCGTTTTCCCGCTCGGCCACGTGATCTCAACCGCCGCACGCCTGTCTCCCCCAAGCCCGATATGCACCCGCCGGTCGCTCGCCGAGAGATAGCTGCCCGACGTTGTCGCATGAAACCACTGTTTGCCGGCGCGAACCTTCGCCCCTAACCCGTCGCGATTGCTCCGCGTGCCCCGCAGTTCCAGCGTCAGCCAGTGGTTTCCGGAAGGACGTCCGCGCAACACCAGCGGCCGCCCGCCCAGCACCGAAATGACAGCGTCCATCGCCCCGTCGTTGTTCAGATCGCCGAACGCCGCTCCGCGCCCTGCCACGCTCGGCAGCAGGCCCAGATCCGCTTTCTCGAACCGCGCGCCGTTGTTGCGGTAAAGCGCCGGAGGCTCCAGATAACGCAGCCCCGAGTGAATCCGCTCCACGTTGTCCAGCACGTGGCTCTGAGCAACCAATAGGTCCTTCCACCCGTCGTTGTCGAAATCCTGCAAGCCGAATCCCCACCCCGAGCTCCGCGCCGTCAACCCCGCCAGCCCGCTCGTCAGGCTCGCATAAGAGAACTGCCCCTTCCCCTCGTTGCGGTACAGCGAGTACTTCTCCAGCGCCAGGTTCGTCACGAAGATGTCCGGCCGGCCATCGTTGTCGTAATCCTCGAACACCGCCCCCATTCCAGCGAAAGTCCGCCCGTCGTCGGCATAGGCCACACCCGCCTCCAGGCCCCTTTCCTTGAACGTCGCGTTCCCCTCGTTGTGAAACAGAAACTGCTCCATCGCGTCGTTGGATACAAAGATGTCCGTAAAGCCGTCGCCATCGTAATCGTTGAACGCGACCCCCATCCCTTTCCCGATCGCGCCCGCAATCCCCGACGCCTTGCTCGCATCGCGAAACCGCCCGCTCCCCTCGTTGCGCAACAGGACGTTGCTCATCCCCGGATACCTGTCCGGACGGCAGTATGCGTTGAACGGCGTTCCGCACAAAACATTGCGGCTCAATGAATACTCCAGGTACCGCGACACGAACAAGTCCAGCTTCCCGTCGTTGTCATAGTCCAGGAAACCCGCCGACGCCGACCACCCGCCCACGGCCGCGCCCGCCTCAGAGGTGACATCCCTGAAAGTCCCGTCGCCATTGTTCCGGTACAGCGCGTTCCGCCCGAAATTCGTCACGTAAAGATCCGTGTCCCCGTCGTTGTCGTAGTCGCCCGCCGCCGCCCCCATCCCATAGTTGTTGCCGGCGTCGGCCAATCCCGCCGCGGCCGTCACGTCCGTGAAGCTCCCCTCGCGATTTTGCCGGTACAGCCGGTTCCAATACGGCTGCTCGCGCCGTGCGTAATCGGCCGGCTCCCCCTGCGGATCGTTCAGCCGCCCGCCGTTCACCAGGAAGATATCCAGCAGCCCGTCGTTGTTGTAATCGAGCAGCGCCACTCCGCCGCACATCGTCTCAATGACGTACTTCTGCGAAGTCGGCGACTGCCGGTGCACGAAATCAAGCCCCGCGGGCCGGAACAACTCCAGGGCCGCCAACGCCAGCGGGAAGGGTGTTGTCAGCCTCATTGTGTGGGGCCGATCGCCGATCCGCCCCCCGGTCGCCGATCGGCTCCCCTTGCCCGCCTCAGAATATCAACCTCAACGCAAACTGCACCAGCCGCGGATCGTTGAACTGCCCGCCGATCACGCCGAAGTCCGGGTTCCCCATCGCCCGCGACGGGTACCCGAACCTCACCCGGTTAAACAGGTTGAAGATCTCTGTCCTGAACTGCACGTTCACGGTCTCCGTGATGCTCGTGTTCTTAAACACCGTGAAGTCGTAGTTCGCAATCCCGTGCGACCTCACGTCCGGCAGCGTTCGCGCCAGGTTGCCGAACCGGAACGACCCCGGCGCCGTGAACTGCGATGTATCGAACCAGCGAGTGATCCGCTGCTGCGCCGGACCCTCCAGCTTCGCGCTCCGGCCTGTGCTGTTCGGCCGCTGGCCGCCGCCAAACGAGTTGGTCGTATTCACCGCCATCGCGATGTTCAACGGGTTCCCCGATTGAAAGGTCGTCACGCCGTTGATGCCCCAACCCGACACCAGCTTGTCCATCACGCCGGTGACATTGGCCCCCATCGGCTGCCCCTTCCCGAATGGCAGGTCGACGATGTAGCTCACCACCAGCCGCTGCGGCGTGTCGTACAGCGCCAGCGACCGCTCCGCGCGGATGTTGTAGTTGTCCTGGACGCCACCGGCCCCGCCGCCAGGCTCCAGCCACCCCGTCAGCGTGTCGGTATCGCTGATCAGCTTCGACCACGTGTACGCCCCGAGAATCGTTCCGCCGCGCCGGAAGCGCTTCTCCAGCTTCACCTGCGCCGAATGGTAGGTCGAGTTGCGGTTCGGAGGGCTCTGCATCGCGAAGCCCGTGTACTGCGGATACGGCCGCAGAAGCTGCCCGTACGCCACCGTCGGCTGCGCCAGCGCTCCAAGCTGCACCTGGCCGAAGAACGGGTTCGGCACCTGCTGTTGCAACCTCGTGCCTAGCGCCAGAAACTCCTCCGGCAACTGGTTCAACTGCTGCGACGGCCCCGGCAGATGCGTCCCCTTCGACCCCGCGTAGGCCACAGACAGCGCCATGCCCCCGGGCAGCTCCCGGCCCACGTCGAAGTTCCACTGCTGCGCATACGCGTGCGACTCGTCCCACACCGGCGCCGTAATCCCTTGCCCCAACAAAAGCTGCTGCAATTGCGGGCTCCGCCCCGGCGGCGGGATCAGCCCGCTTGGGAACGGATTGCGCAGCGTGTCGCGCGGCGTCAGCGACCCGTCCACCGTCCCCACGAACGGCGTCGTGTAGGCGTTCGACAGGTCGCCGTTGGGCGCAAATCCGAATGCGATGTCGTTCCCCAGCCAGAAGATCCCGTAGCCCGTCCTGATCACCGTCTTGTTGTTCAAGCGGTAGGCCAGTCCCACGCGCGGCGACCAGAGGTTGCCCATCTTCGTGTTGTTCCGGCTCGGACTGTCCGGAGAATTCACCAGCCCGAACCGCCCGCGCGCATTCGGAATCGCCCGCGCCGCCAACTCGTTCGGCGCGTTCGGCAGCAGAACGATCATCCGGTCGAACCTCTCCGACCACGGCCCCATCTGCTCCAAACGCACGCCGTAATTCAACGTCATCCGCGGCGTCGCCTGCCACTGATCGCCCGCGTAGTAGGCGCGATACAGCATCTGCCCGGCCACCAGCGCGTTGTTCGTCACGCCGCCGCCGCTGCCGTAGCCCAGCAGGAAAGACGCGAATCCATTGCCCGTCCCGGCCGCCGCAAACGGATTCGTCGCCGTCATCAGCGCGTCGAAGGTAAAGTTGCCCGACGGGTTGTTCTGCTGATAGTAGTTGTGCGTCAGCCGCCGGAACTCGCCCCCCGTCTTGATCGTATGCCTGCGCCAGATCTTGGTCAAGCTTGGCGTCACCGAGTAGATATCGTTGCGTGCGATGATCGTGCTGCCCGTGCCGCTCGTGCTGAACACGCCGTTGTAACCCGTCACCTGCGCCTGCGGAACAACACGGAAAATCACCTGGTTGTTCAGCGACGACGGCCACCCTAACTGCGTCAGGTCATATCCGGCCGTCAGCGCAGTGCGGTCATAGCTGAACCGCAGGTACGACAGCCGGAAGTCCGCGATCAGCGTCGGCGTAATCGTCCACGTGTGGCCCACCACGCCCTGGTTCGTGTTGAACGTCTCCGTGCAGCGGTCCACGCAGGTCTTCGTCTTGTACGGATCGATCGGCAGGTTCAGATTCTGCCAGTACGTGTACCGCAGGAACAGCCGGTGCTTGTCCGAGAAGACATGGTCCCCCCGCGCGTTCACTTGGTCGTTGTCCCCGCCCACGCTCGCGTTCGCCGTGTAGTTGTTCACGTTCGTGAACTGGTTGCCCGGCCCGTTCGGCAGCGCCCAGTACTGCGTCAGCACCTTCGCCGCCGGATCGACGCGCGTCGCCGGGATGGCGTTGCCCGAGAACGGCAGGCGGCTGATCACTTCGTTGCCGTTCGCGTCCCGCGCGCAGGGCGCGTTGCTGAACCGCCCGCACGTCGTCAGCGGATCGTAGATCGGAATCATCGCCCCCGCCGCGTTGCGGACGTTCGAGAAATCACCCCCGCGCATCGCTTCCGTCGGGACCGTGTAGACGTAAGAAGCGCCCTGCCGCAGCCGGAATCCCTCCCAGCTCCCGAAGAAGAACGTCTTGTCGCGCTTGACCGGCCCGCCCGCGTTCACCCCGTACTGGTTCTGCGAAAACGCCGGCCGCTGCACGCCCGCGCGGTTGTTGAAGAACGTATTCGAGTTCAGCGAGCGGTTGCGCAAGAACTCGTACGCGCTCCCATGCAGCGAGTTCGTCCCCGACTTCGTCGTCAGGTTGATCGCTCCGCCCGCGAACCGCCCGAACTCCGGACCCAGGTTGTTCGTCTGCACTTTGAACTCCTGGATCGCGTCCTGCGTCGGCACCAGCGACGTCAGGTTCACGTACGCCGCGTTGATCGGCGCGCCGTCAATATAGGTCGCGCTCTGGTTCGCCTGCCCGCCGCCGATCTGGTAGTTGCCCCACGCGAAGGGGTTCGTCCCGGTCGGCGTCGTCCCCGACTGCCCGCCCGGCACAACTCCCGGCACCAGCGCCACCAGGCCGAAGACGTTACGCCCGTTGAGCGGCATCTCCAGCACCTTGCGCGCCTCCACCACCTGCCCCAGCGACGTAGTCTCGGTTTCGAGCAACGGCGTCGCCGCCGACACCTCCACCGTCTGGCTCACGTCGCCCACCAGCATCGAGACGTCGATGCGCACCGCACTCTGCACTTCCACCGTGATCGGTTCGCGCGTGAACCGCCTGAATCCCGTCTTCTCGACTTCGACCCTGTATTGTCCGGGCAGCAAATTGACGAACTGGTAAACCCCCGAGTCGTCCGTCTGCGCTGTGCGCCTGTCCCCGGTTCCCAGATTGACGAGCGTGACGCTCGCCGCCGGAATGGCGCCTCCCGATGGATCCGTCACGTTCCCGATGATCGACCCAAAAAAGGCCTGGCCGAATGTGGACACAGTCAGGCAGACCAGAACAGCGCAACCTTTCACTGTCGCTCGCATCCCAGAGACCCTCTTTCCTTGATGGAGGTATTTGGATGCAGTATATACCTGACCCGGCCCAGCCGCAATCGCGCATGCCATGATTTCTTGCGGGGCAGATCGCCGATCTGCCCCACTCCCCCGCCCGGGAGCCGCACAACCGCCAGGTTGTAACGCCCGCCACGCCCGCGCTATTTCGGAGTCGTCACATTCGCCACGTTCGAATAAGCCGAATTGCCTGCCAGATTGTAAGCCCGCACACGGTACGAATACTTCGTCTTCGCGGTAAGCCCCGTGTCGTCGTAGCTCGTCACGCCTGGGCCCACCGTGGCGATCTGGCTGTAAGTGCCCCGCCCCGCAGCCCGCTCGATCCTGAACCCCGTCTCGTCGTTGGAATTGTCAGTCCACGTCAGCCTCACCGACGTCGCCGACAACGCCGTCGCGTTTAATCCGCTCGGCGCCGCCGGCGGACCCGAAAGCGTCGTCGCGCTCGCCGTGTTCGAATAGGCGGAGTCCCCGCCCGCGTTGTACGACCGCACGCGATAGTGGTAGGTCGTGCCGGGCTGCCGCCCCGTGTCCGAATAGCTCGTAACGTTCGCCCCAACCGTCGCGATCTGCGAGAAGCTCGCATTATCCGTCGACCGCTCGATCTTGAACCCCGTCTCGTTGCCCGCATTGTCCGTCCACCCCAGGTTGATCTGCGACGTCGACACCGCCGTCGCCGTCAGCCCGCTGGGCGCCGCCGGCGGACCCGAAAGCGTCGTCGCGCTCGCCGTGTTCGAGTACGCCGAATCCCCCTCCGCATTGTGCGCCAAAACGCGATAGTAGTGCGTCGATCCCGCCGCCAAACCCGTGTCCGAATACGCCGTCGTATTGGCGCCCACGGTCGCAATCTGCGCGAAACTCGACCCGTCCGGAGACCGCTCGATCCTGAACTCCGTCTCGTTACTCGCATTGTCCGTCCACGCCAGGTTGATCTGCGATGACGACACCGCCGTCGCCGTCAGCCCGCTCGGCGCCGCCGGCGGTCCTGTCGCCGCAGCCACTGTCCACGTATACACCGACGTCGTCCACCCGTTGGTGGAGGAGACCCATTCCCCGATCCCGTAAAACGTCGTGTCGTCCGCCGGGTCCACGTCCACCCCGAAGTAGTCGCCCCATCGATTCTGCGTGTAGTTCGTTCCAGCGCTCACCTGGAGCGCGCTCGGCGCCCCCATCGTCCCCGCCGGATCGCCCGCCAGCCGCCCCGCCATCATCACATTGGCCGTTACCGTCGTGCTCGACGCCGTGAACAGCATCGCAATGCTCCCCGCCGCGTTCTTGTTGATCGCCGGCGTGAAGTAATGCAAAGCCGGCGACGAAACCATCCCCGCCTGCACCAGCGACGGCAAGCCCGACGCCGGCCACGTCCCCGTGTCGAACTCGTACCACCGCGCCACGTTGTTTCCGCTCGTCGAATTGTGCCCCGTCACCAGCCGGTTGCCCCGCCACACCGCGTTGAACACGCGCCCGTCGATCGTGTCCAGATATCGCCCGTTCGTGCTCGGCGAATCGCCCGTCGGACTGCTGTTCGACGGCACGGTCACGTCCCTGTACGTGATCGACGGCGACGCCGTTCCCGGCGACATCACCGCGTACAGCCGCATCGACGCCGTGCTCGACCGTGATACCCCGAACACGTACGGGTTCGTCGCGTCGATCACCTCCGCCATCTGCACGCTCGCCCCCGTCGAGTCCCTCAGCCGCACCGTCTGCGCCGGCTGCCCGGACAGCACTTCAGCCGACCGGATGACGACGAACTGTACCCCCGCCCAACTGCTCGCGAACCCGAACATGTTGCCGCTCACTACGTAGGCGTCCTTGTTGTATCCGAACCCCGGATAGTCCAGCCAGTACGCCGTGTTGTTCACGATCAGCTTCGCCTCGATCCGGTAGCGGTACCACGTCCCGTTGGGATCCCCGTCGTCGCTCACCGCGAACAGCAGCTTGCTCGTCTCCGTCGCGTCGTCCTGCTCCAGGAAGACCACTACGAACCGGTTGTGGATTCTGTCGTAGAAACACTTCGGGTCGAAGATGAATGTCCCCGCTCCCATGCCCGAAAAGAAGGTCCCCGCCGTCTGCTGGTACTGCTTCGCGCCGTCCTTCGAAAAAAACGCGATCGTCGAATTCACCACGACAACGACGTGGTTCAATCCCACCGCCAGGTCCGGATCGGGCGGATACCACCCCGTCGCTCCCACCGCCGGCCACTCCTCCTTCGGTCCCAGGCGCCCTTCCGTCAGCAGCCCGCCCGCCTTCAGCTCGTTCGGCGCCGCCGCGAAATCCGGTGGAGCCACCGGGTTCGACGGTCGCTTCGGCATCACGCTCACGCTTGTGTCGATCTGGTTCGCCGTCAACCGCGTGTCCATGATCGAAACCGGAATCCGTTCCAGCGCAACCTCGGGAATGTTGATCAGTGGCGGTCCCTGCTGGCCGAACACCGCCGTCCCCAGCGCGATGATCAGGAACAATTTGTGGAGATTCATGTCGTCCTCTCTTGAATTCGGAAAACGAAACATCCGGAATCCTAGCACAAATTGACGCTGTTCTGTTTGTGAGCCCCTCGACTTCCCTGGCATCGGCAGACGCTGTGCTATCCTGAACCACAACCATTCAGGAAGGGGCTTTCCATGGAACGCAAGAAAGCATCTGATTTCCCCCATGAGCTGCTCGAGCTCTTCGACCGCTACGTCCACTGCGATATCGGCCGCCGGGAGTTTCTCGACGGCGCCCAGAAGTTCGCCACCGGTTCCGTCAGCGCCGCCATGCTGCTTGAGAGCTTGGCCCCCAATTACGCCTGGGCGCAACAGGTCCCCAAGGACGACAAGCGCATCGTCGCCGAATACGCCACCGTCGACTCCCCCGCGGGCAACGGCAGCATCAAGGGCTACCTCGTCCGCCCCGCGGCCGCGAAGGGCAAGCTCCCCGGCGTCCTCGTCATCCACGAGAACCGCGGCCTCAACCCTTACATCGAGGACGTCGCCCGCCGCGCCGCCACGGCCAACTTCATCGCCTTCGCCCCCGACGGTCTCACCAGCGTCGGCGGCTTCCCCGGCGACAACGAAAAAGGCGGCCAGCTCTTCCGCCAGGTCGACCGCGCCAAGATGATGAACGACTTCGAAGCCGCCGCCCGCTGGTTGAAGGCCCGCCCGGATTGCACCGGCAAGATCGGAGTCGTCGGCTTCTGCTTCGGCGGAGGCGTCGCCAACGCCCTCGCCGTCCGCCTCGGAGCCGACCTCGCCGCCGCCGTCCCCTTCTACGGAGGTCAAGCCCCCGCCGCCGACGTCCCCAAAATCAAGGCCGCTCTCCTGCTCCACTACGCCTCCCTCGACACTCGCATCAACGAAGGCTGGCCCCCCTACGAGCAGGCTCTGAAGGCGAATGGGATAAACTACACCGCCCACTTCTACGAAAACACCAACCACGGCTTCCATAACGACACCACCCCGCGCTACGACGAAGCCGCCGCCAAGCTCGCCTGGAGCCGCACCCTCGACTTCTTCAACAAACACCTCCGGTAGCCCAGGCTTCAGCCTGTGTCGGCTTCAGCCTGTGTCGAGTAACATAGGCTTCAGCCTGTGTCGAGTAACATAGGCTTCAGCCTGTGTCGAGTAACATAGGCTTCAGCCTGTGTCGAGTAACATAGCCTTCAGCCTGCGCCCCCCCGCCAAGGAGCCCCCATGTCCGAAAAAGTCGCCGTCTTCGACACCACCCTCCGTGATGGAGAGCAAGCCGCCGGAACCTGTCTCGGCAGCCGCGACAAGCTCACCATCGCCCGCCAGTTGGCCCGCCTGAACGTCGACGTCATCGAAGCCGGCTACCCCGCCTCCTCCCCCGAAGACTTCGCCGCCGTCCAGCTCATCGCGCGCGAAATCGAAGGACCCGCCATCTGCGCCCTCTCCCGCGCCGTCGAAAGCGACATCCGCGCCTGCGGCGAAGCCCTCGCCCACGCCAGGCGCCCCCGCATCCACACCGGCATCGGCGTCTCTGATATCCACATCCTGGGAAAGTTCCGCGACGAGCGCTACGGCGCAGACCTCCCCTCCAAGCGCGCGAGGTTGATCGAAATGGCCGTCGCCGCCGTCAAGCTCGCCCGCACCTTCGTCGACGACGTCGAGTTCTACGCCGAAGACGCCGGCCGCGCCGATCCAGCCTATCTCTTCCAAATGCTCGAAGCCGCCATCGACGCCGGGGCCACAGTTGTCAACATCCCCGACACCACCGGTTACGCCGTCCCCGAGCAGTACGGGGCGCTGATCCGCTCCATCCGCGAAAAGGTCCCCAACATCGCCCGCGCCGTCATCAGCGTCCACTGCCACAACGACCTCGGCCTCGCCGTCGCCAACTCCCTCGCCGGCATCCGCAACGGCGCGCGCCAGGTCGAAGGCACCATCAACGGCATCGGCGAGCGCGCCGGCAACGCCGCGCTCGAAGAGGTCGTCATGGCCCTCCGCACGCGCCACGACTACTTCGGCCTGCACACCGCCATCGAGACCCGCGAGTTTGCCCGCGCCTCCCGGCTCGTCGCCGACATGCTCGGCATGACGGTCGCCCCCAACAAGGCCGTCGTCGGCGCCAACGCCTTCTCCCACAGCTCCGGCATCCACGTCGACGGCTTCCTCAAGGACCGCGAGACTTACGAGATCATGCGCCCCGAGGACGTCGGCGTCGGCGAAAGCCGCGTCGTCCTCACCGCCCGCACCGGCCGCCACGGCCTTCGCGATCGCCTCGAAAAGCTCGGCTACACCCTCTCCGCCGCCGAGATCGACCAGGCCTATCAGCGCTTCCTCGCCGTCGCCGACAAGAAGCGCGAAGTCTTCGACGAGGACCTCGTCGCCATCGTCCACGACGAGATCCACCCCGTCCCCGAAACCTGCGCCCTCGAATACCTCCACATCTACAGCGGCACCTCCGCCATCCCCACCGCCACAGTGCGCCTGCGCGTCAAGGGCGAAGTCCGCGAAGGCGCCGCCATCGGCGACGGACCCGTCGACGCCGTCTGCAAGGCCATCTCCTCCGTCACCGGAGTTGCGCCCGTCCTCGCGCGCTACGAGATCCGCGCCGTCACCAGCGGAACCGAAGCCATGGGCGAAGTCACCATCCAGCTCCAGGACGCCGGCCGCAGCGTCATGGGCCGCGGCGCCTCCACCGACGTCATCGAAGCCAGCGCCAAGGCCTACATCGACGGCCTCAACAAGCTCGCCGCCCTCCGCCCCGCCTGACCCATTCATGTGGCATGGCCTTCAAGCCGTGTTGGTGGCACGGCCTCGCAGGCCGGGGTCCCCTCTGGGGAGGGCTCGCAGCCGGCCGCCGGCGTCAGCAGAGTGATTGCACTGCTATCACTGAGGCATGGCGGCAATCACGATCCGCAAGTTGGACGAGACGCTCAAGGCCCGTCTGCGCCTCCGTGCAGCCCGGCACGGGCGTTCCATGGAAGCGGAAGCGCGCGCGATTCTCGCCGCGGGACTTGCGGAGAAACTGCCGGCGCTGTCCAATCTCGCTGATGCGATCCGGAGCCGGTTCGTGCCGCTCGGCGGAGTGGATCTGCCCCTTCCCCCGCGCGAACTCCCCCGGCGGCCCCCGCGGCTCGGCCGATGATCATCCTCGACACGAATGTCCTCTCCGAAGTGTTCCGGCCGTCGCCCTCTCCTGCGGTTCTCCTCTGGTTGGCTGCGCGGGAGCCGCACGCGGTCTTCACGACGGCCATCACCCAGGCCGAAGTTCTCCTCGGACTCGAAATGATGCCCGCCGGCAGGCGAAGAACAAGGCTGTCCGCCGCCATTGAAGCGGTGTTCGCCGAAGACCTGCGCGGTCGAGTCCTGCCTTTCGATGAAGCAGCGGCTCGCCTCTACCCGGCGATCGTAACAGGCCGGACCGCGCTCGGCCGGCCGGTCGCCCAGTCCGACGGCCTGATCGCGGCCATTGCCCGCGCGCATCGCGCGGTTGTCGCCACCCGGAACACCCGCGGTTTTGAACACTGCGGCATCCGTCTCATCAATCCCTGGCGCGCCTGATCGGCCGGACGCAGGCCCCTCCCGCGCTCCGCTGTTTCGCCTGCTCCATCGCCATCTCGTTGATGTGAGCCGGCGCCCGCGCCACCGGCTCCTCCAGCGTCTTGATCTGCGACGCCGGCCCCCGCGATAACTCCAGCCCCAGCCGCGTGATCGACTCCCCCGGCCCTTCCACGGGCTGCCGCACCTCCTGCTCCTCCAGCCGTGCCGCTTCATCCGCCTCCGCGTCCGGCCCCCGCGCGTCGCCGTCTCCGCCGCAAACGATTCCGCCGCAGGCCATGGCCCCATTCCAACAACACGAAGGCCGGCGCTCTCTCAACGGCGCCGGCCTGCTCGCGGTTCCCCCCATTCGGCAACCTCACACCGCGGCCCGAGGGGGCTCACAATCCCACAAATCCCGTTCGGCCCGGTCTCCCGCACCGTCCTCCGATTCTGCAACCCCGAAAACCAGCCCCGCACGCTTCCCGTTTTCTATTGGGACAGTCCCGGCGCCTCCGCGGAACGCGAGGTGGCGCAAATCTGGCGATGTCTGTGCTTCAATTTCGCGATTGAGATAGTGCGAACACCGCCCCCTGTGGGTCCGCCACAACCGGCCACCGCCCCACGCCCTCCATTGTCATCGGAGCCATGTCCACCTGCGCCCCGTCCGCTTGCGCCCTCACTGGAGGAATCCCGCCCAAAACTTCTCCCCGCTCTTGATGTGCAGGTATCCGCTCAGGTCCTGGCCGGGATCAGCCTCCCACCCGTACACGGCCCCATGGAACCGCGCCGCCCCAGCCTGGTCCGGAGTCGTCAGGTCCGGCCGGCGCACCGTCCCCGCAACGTCCACGATGCCCGTCCCGTGGTGCGTCTTCGCCTGCCTGATCGAATTCATTGCGCCCGCCGGATCCTGGATCACCGCCATCCGCCCGAAGCCCATCACGTCGAACAGCCCGGCCGCCACTTTCCCGCCCGTGGCGATCGGCAATCTGCAATAGCGCACGCAACAACTCATTCACTCTGTGTGAACAGATCGACTGACAGGACACAGGAAGGCGGCGCTCTCATGAATCGAGTTCCTCGCCATCGGAGCGATTCGCCTGCGGCGCGAGCGACCGCCTGGCTGCCGGCATCTGGCCCGGCCAGCAGCGGTAAGGCTCGGATGGCGCCGACACGCACGTCCTCGGCTGCTGGATCTCAACGCCGGAGGGAGATTGGATCACCCCGGCAGCGGATCGCGCACCGGCAGTTCCGGATGGCTCACGAATCGTTTGTCGTGCGGCCAGATCTCCGCCGCGCCCGCTTCATAGGCCGTCAACGCGATCTGGAGATCGAAGATCCGTGCGCCCAGAATATCGTTCTCCGCCGCCAGCCGCAGAAGGCGCTCCAGCATCCCTGGCCGCGGCGGCAATATCTTCGCGCCGGCCTCGATGAGCGCCCCCAGATACTCCGCCGCCTCATCCGGATGCGAAGGCCTTCTCTGGTTCGCCTCATGCGTCACCACCGCCCAGAACTCCGCCACGCAGGGCCATGGAATCGCCCATCCCCCGGGATTCGCCGCCGCCTTCTCCAACGCTGCCTTCGAACACTCGTGCTCCGCCAGTCCGGAACGGTGCGCGTAGACCAGCAGATTCGTGTCAATCGCGATCATTGCGCAGAAAGTCCATCATGGTTTCCCGGTCGGAGAGATCCACCCCCGCCGGCGCCCCCCCCTCGACCGTCACCCACCGGATCTTTCTCTTCGCGCCTGTCCCTTGTCCTCCGGTCGCAAGTTGCTGTCTCAACCCGCGTTCGATCAGCGCCCGCAGCGTCACCCGTTTCTCGACCGCGAACTTCTTCGCCTCGATCAGCAAGTCCTCGGGAAGGTCGACGGTCGTCTTCATATGGTTAGCAATACTCCCGTATCTATTGTAAGCTTGCCTGAAAAGCCCTTCACAAGTTTCTTAGGACTATTCTCTCCTTGTTTTCAACAAAACTGCGCCCGGCCCGTTTCCAGCCGCTCCGGCCCCCGCGACACTCTTCCCGGTGGCCGTAATGCGCGAACTTCCTGGCTCTCACTTCGATTCGACCCGAAGGAACAGCCAATCCGCGCCGGCACTCCTCGTCTTCATTCGCACCGGCAGATTGGGTGATTTCACGCACCTGGAGACGAAAACGCAGACAACAAACCTCTCAATCGAACCCATAAGTCCTTCGCCATCAATCAAAACGACCCAAAACGTCCCCGCCGCGCTGGATCGAGACCGATGCCCCGCCCCATTCACCAGCCTGCAAAACGAAGCCAAGCGGACCCGCCTGATCCCGCCTCATCCCCTCGCGAAACGAAGCCCACCGCCGCGCCTCGCCCATCTCGCTGAACAGCTAAACGAAGCCAATATCCCAGTCGGCCCGGCCCCGCTCCAGGCGCGAAACGAACCCAAAACCCCTTGCGAATTAAGAAAGCCCCTACGCCAGCGCCTTCTTCACCACCTCGCCGCTCACGTCCGTCAGACGGAAGTCCCGCCCCATGAAGCGATAGGTCAGCCGCGTATGGTCGAACCCCAGCAGGTGCAGGATCGTCGCCTGCAAGTCGTGCACGTGAACCGGGTCCTCGACGATCTTCAACCCCAGCTCGTCCGTCTTCCCGATCAGCGTCCCCGGCTTCACCCCGCCCCCCGCCATCCAGATCGTGAACCCGTCGGCATGGTGGTCCCGCCCCGCATTGTCCGCCTCGTCCGGCCGCCTCAGCTCCGACATCGGCGTCCGCCCGAACTCGCCGGCCCACACCACCAGCGTCGTATCCAGCAGACCACGCTGCTTCAAATCCCGCACCAGCGCCGCAGCCGGTTGATCGGTCGCACGGCACAGCCGCGGCAGACCCTTGTTGATCTCGCTGTGATGGTCCCACGAAGCATGCATCAGCATCACGAACCGCACCCCGCGCTCCACCATGCGCCGCGCCAGCAGGCAGTTCGTCCCGTAAGCCCGCGTCGCGTCCTGCCCGACTCCATACATCTCCAGCGTCTCCGGCTTCTCCTTCGAGAAGTCCAGCAGCTCCGGCGCCGCCATCTGCATCCGGAACGCCAGCTCGTAGCTGAAAATCTTCGACGCGATCTCGACATCGCCCGTCCGCGCCTGCCGCATTGCATTCAGATCGCGGATCGCATCCAGCCGCGCTCGCTGCGACTCGCGGCTGATGCCCTCCGGGTTCGACAGATACAGAATCGGATCGCCCGTCCCGCGAAACACCGTCCCGCCAAAAGTCGACGGCAGAAACCCCGGCGAGAAGTTGTCCGCCCCGCCGCTCGTCCCTACTCCCGATGTGAGTACGACAAACCCCGGCAGGTTCCGAGCCTCGCTTCCCAACCCGTATGTCACCCACGACCCCAGCGTCGGCCGCCCGCCGATCATATGCCCCGTGAACAGCAGCAACTGGCCCGGATGATGATTGAACGCCTCCGTGTGCATCGACCGGATCATGCACATCTCGTCCGCCACCGTCGAGACATGCGGCAGCAGGTCCGAAAACTCCAAGCCGCTCTGCCCGTACTTCTTGAACTCCCGCGGACTCGCCAGCACCGCCGCCGTCGGCTTGATAAACGCCAGCTTCAGGTCCTTCGTCATCTCCGCCGGCAGCGGCTTCCCATGCCACTGCCTCAACGCCGGCTTCGGATCGAAGAGGTCCATCTGGCTCGGCGCGCCTTCCTGAAACAGGAAGATCACGTTCTTCGCCTTCGGCGCGAAATGCGGAGCCTTCGGCGCCATCGGATCGTTCTCCGCCGCGCCCACGAGCTCGGCCAGCGCGGCCATGCCGATCCCGCAGCCGCAGCGCTTCAGAAACTCGCGCCGCGCCTGCACTCGCAAGAAGTCGCCGTATTCCACCAGATCTACTCCCGCGTAATGAACTCTTCCAGATTGAGGACGACGCTCGCCGCGCCCACCCACGCCGCCGCTTGCGGCGCCAGCGCGAACACCTTCTCCGCGCTCCCCTTCTCGCGCTCGAAAATCGCCTGCTGCTCCGCAACGTACTTCAACAACCGCGCGGACTCCGCCGCCTCCGGCTCGCGCGTCAACGCCAGCAGGTACATCCGGCGCACACGCTCCTGCGGCGACGCCGTCTCATTCACAACCCGCGCCGCCAGGCCCTGCGCCGCTTCAACAAAGACCGGATCGTTCAGCAGATTCAGCGCCTGCAACGCCGTGTTCGAGCGGTTTCTCCTGCACTGCGTCACGTTCCCCTTCGGCGCGTCGAAATTCACCAGCAGCGGATACGGGGTGGCCCTTTGAAAATGAATGTACAACCCGCGGCGGTAGCGCTCCACGCCCCCCGTCTCCACCCACTTCACGCTGTTCGCGTACGCCAGCTCCGCCACGCCCGCCGGCTGCGGAGGCCGCACGCTCGGGCCGCCGATCCGAGTCGACAACAGCCCCGACGCCGCCAGCGCTGCGTCGCGAACCAGTTCCGCGGGCAGACGCAGGCGCGACTGCCGCGCCAGCAGCGCGTTGTTCGGATCCTTCTGCCGCAGAGTCTCCGTGACGTCGGACCGCTGCCGGTACGCCGCGCTCGTCACCATCAGCCGCAGCATGTGCTTCATGTCCCAGCCCGAATCCATGAATTCCGCCGCCAGCCAGTCCAGCAGCTCCGGATGCGATGGCGGCTCGCCCTGCCGGCCGAAATCTTCAGAAGTCCGCACGATGCCCTGGCCGAACAGCTCCTGCCACATGCGGTTCACGGTCACGCGCGACGTCAGCGGATGATCGCGCTCGAACAGCCACCGCGCCGCGTCCAGCCGCGTCGCCTTGCGCCCGCGCGCTTTGAGCGGCGGCAGCGAAGACGGCACGCCCGGCTCCACCGCGATCCCCAGCGCCTTGTAGTTGCCCCGCACGCGCACGTGCGCCGGACGGGGACTTGGCGACTCCTCCACCGCATAAGCCTGCGTCAACTGCGGATACTTCATCTTCAAGTCCGCCAGCTTCTGATCCAGCTCGTTCAGCTTCAGTTCGCGATACGCCTTCTGGCCCGCCGCGAAGTGATAGTTTTTCACGAAGTGGTCGATCAGAACGTCGCGGTCGCGCTGGGTCCGCTCTGCCGGCTTCTTGCGAATCACCTTCTCGCCGTCGCCGCCCGAAGTCAGCTTCAGCAGGCAGTCCCACGCCAGGTCCCAGTCGGTCCACTTGCCGGGATTCGCCGCCGCTTCCAGCAGCCGCTTCTCCCACGCCTCCATCAGCGGCGCGACGTTGTACTCCTCGAGCAGCGCCTCGCGCTCTGCGCGGTATTGGCCGTTCGCCCGCATCCACCCACCCAGCTCGCCCGGCGTCGGCGCGTCGATGTCGACCTCCTCCATGTTGTCGAACAGCGCGTACCACGAGTAGAAATCTTTCTGCGAGATCGGATCGAACTTGTGGTCGTGGCACTGCGCGCACCCGACCGTCAACCCCATCCACACCGTTCCAACAGTCGATGCGCGGTCCACGGCATTCTCAAATCGAAACTGTTCGTTATCGACCCCGCCCTCGCGGTTCGTCAGCGTCATGCGATGAAACCCCGTCGCCACGCGCTGCTCCACCGCCGCCCGCGGCAGCAGGTCGCCCGCGATCTGCTCAATCGAAAACTGGTCGAACGGCATGTTGCGGTTCAACGCGTCGATCACCCAGTTGCGATACCGCCACGCCCACGGCCGCGCCCAGTCTTTCTCGTAGCCGTCGGAGTCCGCGTAGCGCGCCAGATCCAGCCAGTGCCGCGCCCACTTCTCCCCATAGTGCGGCGAAGCCAACAGTCTCTCCACCTGCTTTTCGTACGCGTCCGGAGACCTGTCTGCAATGAACGCCTCAGTCTCTGCGGGAGTCGGCGGCAGCCCCGTCAAATCGAAGCTCAGCCGCCTCAAGATCGTACCTCGCTCCGCCTCCGCGGAAGGGCTCAACCCCTCCTTCTCCACTCGCGCCAACACGAACCGGTCGATCTCGTTTCGCGCCCATCCGCCATTCTTAACCTGCGGCGCCTCCGGCCGCCGCACCGGCTGGAACGCCCAATGCGTCCCCGCGCCCAGCGCGGCAACCGCCACTATCCCCGCTCCCAGCGCAATCACAGCGGGATTCCTCATCCTGGAGTGCGAAGCCGCGCGCTTGCAGACACGAAGCGCCGCGGCCGGCAGAGACAATGTTTGAGTGCGCATCCCGCTGATGCCTCGAATTATAGCGTCACTGCCCCAGGCATGTGCGGTACAATGACTCGGTTCACTTCTCCCGGGCGGATCACCTCGATGGAACCTCGCATCGTCCTTCACTATGAGCTCCTCGAGAAGCTGGGCAGCGGCGGAATGGGCGATGTCTACAAGGCCCGCGACACCAAGCTCAATCGCTTCGTCGCGCTCAAAGTGCTGCCGCCTCACCTGATGGAAAACCTCGAGCGGCGCCAGCGCCTGTTCCAGGAGGCGCGCTCGGCCTCCGCGCTCAACCACCCGCACATCGTCACCATCCACGACATCTTCTCTCACGAAGGCGCTTACTACCTCGTCATGGAGTTCGTGAACGGCAAGACGCTGGGCGAGCTGATCCGCGAAGGACTCTCGCTTCCGCTCGCCATCCGCTACGGCGCCCAGATCGCCTCCGCGCTCGCCGCCGCCCACGGCGCCGGCATCATCCACCGCGATCTCAAGCCCGGCAACGTCATGGTCGGCGACAACGGCTTCGCCAAGCTGTTGGACTTCGGCCTCGCCAAATTCGTCGACGCGCCGCCCGTCGAACTCTCCGAGGAGACCGCCACCGCCTCGCTGCCGCGCACCGTCGAAGGCGCCATTCTCGGCACCGTCTGCTACATGTCGCCCGAGCAGGCCGAGGGCAAGAGGATCGACGCGCGCAGCGACATCTTCTCCTTCGGGCTTCTCCTCTACGAGATGATCACCGGCCGGCGCGCCTTTCAGGGCGACTCGACGATCTCAACGCTCACCATGCTCCTGCGTGACGAGCCCCGCACCATCAACGATCTCGTCGGCAACGTGCCGCCCGAGCTCGAACAGCTTGTCCAGCGCTGCCTCCGCAAGAAACCGGAGGAGCGCTACCAGAGCGCGCACGAGATCGCCGCGGCTCTCGGCCGGCTTCAACTCGCAGCCGAGACGGGCATCCTCCAGGCGCCCCCGATTCCCCCGGCAAAACGCGCGGGCGGCTTCTCCAAAGTGATGGCCGCGATGCTCTGCGTCATCGCCCTCTGCCTCGCATTCGCCGGCTACTTCTTCTGGCGCGCTCGTCAGGCCTCCGTGCAGATCGCGCACACGCCTGCTCCCAGCGTGACCTTGCCCGCGCCGGCCGCGCCCGCCATCGAGCAACCCGCCGCTCAGCCGCCGTCCTCCACGCCCGAGACGGCGAAGACGCCCTCCCCCGCCAAGCCCAAAGCAACGGCCGGCGCGCGGCCCGCGCCGGCGATTCCGAATCATTCGCCGGTGCAGGTGCCCGCGCCCGAGCCCATCCCGACCGTGCCCGTCGCGCCCCCGCCCGTCGTCAATCCGCTCGAACTCACGCGTGCGGCGGTTAAGGTCCCCGCGGGCACGCCTCTGCGCGTCGCCCTCGCCGCCGACATCACCAATGAGATTGCGAAGGGCGCCAGGGTTGTATTCGTCGTCTCCGGCGATGTCCAGGTCGGCGATGCCGTTGTCATCGGCAAGGGCGCGCACGCCACTGGCGTCATCGTCGAAGCCTCCAAGGGAAGGATGCCTTTCCGGCGCAGCAAGTTCACCGTCCTGCTCGAGTCCGTCGAGACTGCTGACGGCAAAAAGGCCCCGCTACGGAGCCTCAAACTGCAAAGCGGCCGTCCGCTCGATCTCGGCGAACCGCTCAACAAACCGCCCCGCGACAAAGATGTCGTGGCGGCGAAAGGCTCCGAGTTCGAAGCCTACCTCGACGCCCCCATCGAAGTCCGCCCCAAAAAGTGACATAGCCTTCAGCCACATCACGCGGCACACGCCGCGAATCATTGGACCCGAAAGTTGGCGGCGGCAGCCTTTGCTGACAACATCGGGGTTGTTCGCCGACTTTCTGTAGAGGCTGTGTGGGTTCAGTAGCACAGCCTGAAGGCTGTGCGGTTCTTACTTCGGCCATCCCACCGTCTGAGCCAGCAGTATCCTGGCATCCTCCGGCAGCTTAGCCGCTTTCTTGAACTCCGCGCGCTGAACCCCCGCGCGAACCACGGTGGCTAAACCCTCCGAAGCGCAGAACAGCGACACGTTCTGCGAAACCGCTCCCGCCTCGACCGCGGCCCAGACAAGCAGATCGGCCTCCGTGTCTTCGGCTGAGGCCTTCATCTTGCCCATTCGCGCCACGTAGACGAGGTTGAGCGCCGCCGTCGCCGCGAAGTCCTGCGTCGAGCTGATCGCGCGAGCATCCATCGCCGCGACCGGTTCCAGCCGGTGCCTCGGCGCGTCGTAGCGGTACAGCCCCTCAGGCAGAGCGGCGTAAATGTCGACCACCTGCCAGCCGTGGGCCGACGGCGCGGTCCGTTTGCCATCCGGGCGGTTGACCCCGTACGCCGCCCAAAGCAGGTTCGAGAGCGTCTCCGGCGCGAGCTTCCGCGCCGAGTAGTCGCGGCCGCTGGCCCGCGCCTTGAGCGCCTCCATCAGCGGCTTGCCCCCTGTCATGGCGGGCTTGGGCAGTTCGATCGCGGCCGGTTCCTGGGCCGCCAGCAAGATACAGCAAAGGAGTGTGAATGGCATATTCGCCTCAATTATTCCTCAAGATAGTCTCCCCAAGAAGATGGTTCTCGTGCGATGATTGCCTGAGTGCAACCTGTAGACCGTGCGTGGGGGAGCATGCTCCGGTGGAGTCTCTTTACCGGTGGCGTGATGTCGTTGGGCTGGGGACTGCGGGGCTACATCGGCGGCGGCCCCCTCGGCGCCATGATTCCCGGCGCATTGGTGGCCTTGGCCATCTGCCTGCTTTTGCGCTGGCCCGCCATGTCCGCGGCCATCGTCGCCGCCTTCGGTGCGGCGGGAGTCGGCATGGGCGGCATGATGACCTATGGCCAAACCATCGGCTTCATCGTCAAGCCCGAGACCTTCTGGTGGGGCCTGCTGGGACTCACGATCAAGGGCGCGGTCTGGGGACTCTGCGGCGGCGCGTTCATCTCCATCGCCCTCACGCGCGGCGCCATTGTCCGGCGCGACATCATCATCGCGCTGCTGCTGTTCGGCGGGGGCGTCTATGGCGGCTGGAAAGTCGTCAACGAGCCCAAGCTCATCTACTTCTCCGACCCCGTGAATCAGCCGCGGCCCGAGATCTGGGCCGGCCTGCTGTCCGGCGCGCTGCTGATGCTCGCGTTCCTGATCGCGCGCGGCGTCGGGCGCGTCCCGGTGCGCTTCGCCCTCACCGCCATGATCGGCGGCGGCGCCGGCTTCGCGCTCGGCGGATCGATCATGGCCCACGGCCGCACGCTTCCGCTCGACCACAACTGGATTCCCTGGTGGAAGATCATGGAGTTCACCTTCGGATTCCTGTTCGGGACCTCGTTGGGCGTCGCCGTCTACCAGTGGCGGCCGATGCTGAAACCCGAGTTTGTCCCGACCACGCTGCGCAAGCCGCCCATCGTGACCAGCATCCTGCTCGCGGCGATGCTCTGCATCCTCGTCGTCGGCGAGGAGTTCCTCGAAACGTGGCGCTTTCAGTTCGCCTTCAGCGGGATCCTGCTAATGATCGTCGCGGTGATGTCGAAAGAGGCTGCATGGCAGGGCGCAGTCACAGTCACCTTCTGCGCCTTCTCCGGCGACCTGCTCCAGGCCTGGGCGGAGCGAAACCACCCCGCCAGCGTCATTCCCGGCTACCTCGCCGTTTTCGGCGCATCGCTCATAGTGGCCTTCGCCGTCTATCGCTTTCGCCGCGCCGAGGCCCCCTTCACGTCCCGCGTCTTCCTGCTGCTGCTCTGGGTCGCCGTTGCCGATTCCTTGGTCAAGTCCTTTGTGCAGGGCGGCTTCAAGCAGGGGCATTTGCTCACCGAGGCCGTTTTCGTCGCGCTTGCGATCGCGGCGACGATCCCCGTCGTCAGGGGCAACGGCCTGGGCACCCGGGTATAATCGACAGATCCGGAGGGGAAGCGCTATGAGCCTGAAATTCGCGGGGATAGGACTGTCCGTCTGCGCGGCGCTCGCATGGGCGCAGGCAGGCGGCGGCACTCGCGCCGCGGCGCGCGCCGCCGATGACGCCCCGCTCACGCGGTCCGAAGAGATCAAACAGGGACACTCGCACTACGGCAAAGCCTTTGATACCGGCCCGCGCGTCAAGCCACACCTGATGAACGACATCGGCTCGGCGCCGTTTCCCATCACGCACACCAACCCCGAAGTCCAGGTGTGGTTCAACCAGGGCAACACGCTGCTCCATCACTTCTGGGACTACGAGGCCGAGCGCGCGTTCCGCTGGGCGCAGAAGCTCGAGCCCGAGAACGCCATGGTCTATTGGGGACTCGCCCGCGCGGCCGGCGGCGAGCGCTCCAAAGAGTTCATCCGCCAAGCCGCCAAACGCAAGCACACCGTGAGCGAGCGCGAGCGGCTCTATATCGAATCCCTCGAAGCGATGCACCTCACAGACACGCTGCGCGACCGCGACGCGAACCGCCAAGACCGCTTCCGCGATTCGATGAAGATCCTCGAGACGATCTCGGTGAAGTATCCCGGCGACCTTGAGGCGAAAGCGCTCATCGCACTCAACGGCATGGGCGACTCGCGCTACGGCGTCGAGCAGATCATCCGCGAGATCCTGCGCCAAAACCCCGACCACCCTGGCGCGCACCACTACCGCATCCACAACTGGAACTACCACGAGCCCGAGCAGGCGCTCGAAAGCTGCGCCCGCTACGGCGCCATCGCGCCCGGCTCGGGCCACGCGCTGCACATGCCCGGGCACGTCTACGCCACGGTCGGCATGTGGCACGAGGCCGCCATCAGCATGGACTCCGCGACGCGCGTCGAGAAGAAGAACATGATCGGGCGCATGACGTTCCCGTTCAACCACTGGAACTACGGCCACAACCGCGCCTACCTCTCCTACATCCAGGAACAGCTCGGCATGGCGAAGGCGGCCATCTTCGGCGCACGGCAGAACATCGACGCGCCGCTCGACCCGAAACATAACTCCGACAACCCGTATTCGACGCACTCGCAGGGCATCACCGCCATGGTCCGCGCTCTTGTGAAGTTCGAGATGTGGGACGAGCTGCTCGATTCGAAGACCATTCCCTGGCGCGACATCTTCATGGACAGGATGAACCGCGGCTACGCCAGGTCGCGGGCGTATCTGGGGCTCGGCAAGCTCGACAAGGCGGAGATCGCCATCGAAGAGCACGCGGAGCTGAAGAAGGACCTCGAGAAGAACAGGCAGTGGGAACGCGTCCATGAGATCCAGTCGCTCGAGCTCGGCGCGCGCATGGCGCTCGCGAAGGGACAGACGATCGAGGGACTGGCGCAGTTGAGCGATGCCGCGCAAAGGCAGTTTGAAGAGCAGCGGCATGACAACGACCCGCCGAAGTATCCCGAGTTGCTGTATGTCGCGCTCGGCCGCGCCTATCTCGATGCGCAGAGCCCGGCGCTCGCGGTGAAGGCGTTCGAGAAGTCGCTCACGCTCGTGCGCAACGACATCTTCGCTCTCTCTGGGCTCGTCGAGGCGCTCAGCGCGCTCGGCGAGCGCGCGAAGGCGGAGAAGGCGATGTCGCAATTGCTCTTCACCGCATCCGACGCCGACCCCGGCCTGAAGGTGATCGCCCGCGCCCGGGCGGCTGGCGTCAAGGCGCAGCCCGAAGATCACTCGCCGGGGCCGCAGCGCAACTACACGAAAGTGTCGCTCGACCGCTTTGGGCCGGCGGTGTGGGAACCGTTCCCCGCCCCAAAGCTCGACGGCGTCGGCGGCTTCAAGGGCCGCAACACCATCCTGATCTTCTACCTCGGCCGCGAGTGCCTGCACTGCATGGCGCAGTTGAAGCAAGTGCAGGAGAAGAAGGACGACTGGTCGCGTCTCGAAGCGCAGGTGATCGCGGTGAGCCCGAACATGATCGAAGACACGCTCGAAGCGCAGAAGTCGGCGCAGCTCGACGCGATCCGCTTCCTCTCAGACCCGGACCGCGCCCGCGCGAAGCGTTTCGCCGCCTACGACGACTTCGAGGAGATGGAGCTGCACGCAACGATCCTCATCGACCGCAAGGGCCGCATCCACTGGGCCAGCATCGGCGGCGAGCCCTTCACCGGCATGGCCTTCCTCGCCAGGCAGCTCGAGCGGATGGATTAAACACGGAGTACGGCCCGGCGCAGGGCCCTTTCGATTGCAGGTCCGGAAGAGGGGTGGATGCGAAACCCCAGGACTCATGGCGCCGCCCACGGCCGCGTCCCGGATGGCGGCATCCTCCGCGCCGGACAAGCCCGGCTCAGCGTCCGAAGCTGCATCGCGACCGAGCTCTCGCGGGGTCTTCGAACGGAGAATGTCGTCGAACAGAAACCTCAGGCGTCCGCCGGCGCAACTTCTTCCGCGGCGAGGGCCGCGGCGTACTCAAGACAGGCGCGCAGATCGTCTTCGACGAGCTGGGGATAGGCGGCGAGCAATTGCTCGAAGGGCTCGCCGGCGGCCGTCTTCGTCCAGAATCGGATAGACAGGGATTCGCGTGCCCTTGATACACGCTTTGCCCGCCATCACGCCAGATTTCACCTCGACCCGCCGAGGGAGCCTCATGCCTTGACCGTAACACCGCACAGTTGCCCCCGAAGTTCCAGCATCGTTTTTCGGTTACAGCCTGTTCCGAGGGCCGCCGTCGCTTTGGGATGCGGGCGGAGCAAAGGCGCTTACAATGGTCCAACTGTCCGGGCGGATCGCCCGCTGTCAACGATTTGCCGGCCATTGCCATCGAGCCGCCGGGCGTAGCCTGCTCCTCACGCACGGTGTGCGGAACTTGCCGCATCCCTCAGAGCCCGGCGGTGAGCAGCAGTGGGAGCAACTTCGTGCGCGTGGCGGCGAATTCGGCCGGGCCGATGTGCTCGGCGATGATCGGCATGTCTTGCGGCAGCGCGGCGCAGAGCTTGAGGAAGAGCGGGTAGTTCATCTCGCCGGCGAGCGGGCCGGGCAGGGCGTAAGTGTTGCCGTCGGGGTTGAGACGGAAGTCCTTCAGGTGGACGACGCCGATGCGGCCTGCGAGGTGTGTGAACATCGCTCGCAGCTCTTCGTCGCGCGCGGGGTAGCGCTCGATGGGCGTGAGGTTGGGCGGGTCGAGGACCGCACCCACGGAGCGCGGCAGGCGGTCGAGCAGCGCCCGCAGCGTTGGCGCGTCGGGGCAGGCCAGCGTGATGTAGGTTTCGAGCGCCAGCGTGAGGCGGTTCGCTTCGAGGCGCTTCAAGCGCGGCTCGATGAAGCGCGCGATGGCGTCGTGCGCGCCGCTGGCGAAGTTGCGAGGGTCGGCCGTCATCAGGCCCCTGCCGTAACCGCCGGTCCAGGCGATCAGGCGGCGCGCGCCGATCTCGGGCGCGTAGTCGAGCGCGCGATCGAAGTCCCCGGCGCGCGTGTCCATGATGACGTTGGCCGGATCGGCGCAGTTGACGTAGGCGCTGAGCACGTCGGCCGCGAGGCCCGCGTCCTTCAGCCAGCGCGGCAGCGCGCGGAGATACTCGGCGGTGACGCGCGTCCACGGGAAGTTGATCTGCGCGCGGCGGAATCCGGCGTCGCGCGCGGCGTCGAGCGCTTTGCGCGCGCCGGCTTCGTCCGCCGGAAACTGGCACATGATGCCGAGGCGATCTTCGGCGGCGCGCCGCGCGAACGCGGCGGCGAGCAGCGTGCGGCGGGTCATGCGAGCTTCCACGGCGCGCGGTAGGGCCGCGTGACGAACTCGTTGGCGGCGTCGGCGTTGGTGACGCGCTCGGCTACGGCGTCCCACTCGATGCGGTTGCGCGAGCGCAGGGCGAGGTTGCCGAGGTGCGCGACGGTGGAGACGTGGTGGCCGATGTCGAAGTTCTCCACCGGCTGCTGGCGCGACTTCACGCAGTCCAGGAAGTTGCGCGCGTGCGCGGCGCGCACGGTCTCGTCGACGCGCGCCGAGTGCTTCGCCTCGATCATGCCGCGCTTGAGCGGCTCGGCGAAGATCTCCCAGCCGCTGCTGTCCACAATCAGCGTGGCGTCGGCGCCGGTGAACATCACGCCGTGCTCGCGGCGGTCGGGGCCGAGTCCGCTCTCCACCTGGTGCTCCCAGATGAGCGTGTAGGAGGGGAACTCGTAGACGGCGATCTGCGTGTCGGGCGTCTCGGAGTTGTCCTGGAGCGCGTACTTGCCCCCGGAGGAGATGACGCTCTTGGGCCACTCGGGGCCCATGGCCCAGAGCGCGATGTTGAGCAGGTGGACGCCCCAGTCGGTCATCAGGCCGCCGGCGTAGTCCCAGAACCAGCGGAAGTTGAAGTGGAAGCGGTTCTTGTTGAACGGGCGCGCGGGCGCCGGGCCGAGCCACATGTCGTAATCGACGCCGGGCGGGACGGGCGAATCGGGCGGATTGCCGATGGCGCGGATCCAGTCGAGGTACGCCCAGCAGCGCACCTGGCGGACCTTGCCGATCCTGCCGTCGCGGATCATCTGCACTGCCTGCGCGTAGTGCTCGCCGCTGCGCCATTGCGTGCCCATCTGGCAGATGCGGCCGTGCTTGCGCGCGGCATCGCGCATCACGCGGCCTTCGCCGATCGAGGTGGCCAGCGGCTTCTCGCAGTAGACGTCCTTGCCCGCCTGGCAGGCGGCGACGGTGGGCAGCGCGTGCCAGTGGTCGGGAGTCGAGACCAGGCAGACGTCGATGTCGTTGCGCTCGACGATGCGGCGAAAGTCCTTCACCGTGTCGGGGCGCTTGCGGCCGAGCCGTTCGAGCCGGTCGAGCGTGATGCGCAGACGCGCATCATCGACGTCGCAGACGGCCGCGATGTCGGGCTCCGGGTGCGCCAGGAACGCGGCGATGTCGCCGGCGGAGATGCCGCCGCAGCCGATGACGCCGACGCGGATGCGGTCGCTCGGCGCCGCCGCGCGCGTGGAAGCGGAGATGGAAGTGAGAAGGGCCGAGGTCTCGAGGAATTCACGGCGCAACATGGCGATGGAGGTCTCCCGTCGCGTCCATCATGTCAGATTGCGGGCGCGACGGGAGGACTCGCCGGCGTGCTCCTCAGAATACGAGCTTGAGGGCCGCCTGGAGCTGGCGCATGTTGGTGCGCGTGCCGGTGATCTGCCCGAAGCCCCCGGAGCTGACGTTGGTGTTCGGGTTGCCCCAATTGGGGTGGTTGGGGAAGTTGAACCACTCGAACCGCAGTTGCAGGTAGCGCGATTCGCTGCGAAGGTTGAAGCTCTTCAGAAGCGAGAAATCCCAGCCGATGATGCCGGGGGCGTCGAGCGTGTTGCGTCCGATGTTGCCGTGCGTGCCATTGGCGTTGCGGACGAACGCCGCGGTGTTGAAGAAGCGCACCGGATCCTGCTGGCCGCGAGGCAGATCGGGCTTTTGGCCGGTGGCGTCGGGACGGTCGAAGAACGCGCCGGTGTTGGAGGCGTCCTGGCCGTTGGTGACGGTGACGGGGAAGCCCGTTTGCAGCGTGAGGATCGAGCTCATCTGCCAGCCGCCGGCGACCGCGTTGGCCAAGGGATTCTCGATGGACACCCTGCGGCCTCTCCCGAAGGGCAGATCCCAGAGAGCCGAGGTGACGAAGCGGTGGCGCGTATCGTGGCTGGAGCGCGCTCGCTCGCAGGAGCGGCAGTAGCTGTTCTGGGGGAACAGCGTGTCGCCGCCCTGATTGCGGATGGCGGTGGCGGTGTCGATGGATTTGGCCCAGGTGTAGCTGGCCAGGTAAGTCAATCCGTGGGAGTAACGTTTGGTGAACTTGGTTCCGAGCGAGTGGTAGTTACCGTTGCCGCCGTTATCGACCAACTGGATGCGGCCGAAGTTGGGGAACGGGGAGCGCTCGAAGATCGATCGCCGGTCGACGGCCGGATCGGCGGGGATGGCTTCGTTCACCGCTCGCAGGCTCTCGAGGCGGTGGCTGACGCTGCCGAGGTAGCCGATCTCGAAGACCATGTTCTGCGGCAGCTCGCGCTGCACGTTGACCATGAACTGGTTGGAGTAGGGCGTGCGGCGGTCATAGGGGTTCGCGAACGTGTAGGGCCGGAAGACGTTGGCCACTCCGCCGGCGATGGAGGCCAGCGAGTTGCCCCAGTTCAAGTGCGGGAAGTCGGTGCGGCTGTTGTCGCGAAGGCGTCCGGCGAGGTTGCGCGCCATATCGAAACGCGGATTGCCGGTGTCCTGCGAATAGAAAGTCCCGGCGCCGAACCGGATGACCCATTTCGCCGTCGGCGACCAGGACAGGCCGAACCGCGGGGCGAAGTCGTTCTTGTCGATGCCGACAAGGCGGTTGCCCAGGGAGCCGTCGCAGCGGACGAGGATGTCCGGCCAGCGGAGGTTGATTCCCTCGTAGCAGTTCTGGCGCGAGGCGCCCTGGCGCATGAAGAACGGATAGAGGCTCCTGTCGGCTACGTTGGGCGCGGCGAGCGTGGTGCGCGCGTCGAAGGGCACGATGCCGTTGAACAGGGTTCCGGTGCCGTCTTCCCAGGGCGGCGTCATTTCATAGCGCAGGCCGAAATTCAGCGTCAGCGTGCGGGAGATTCTCCAGACGTCGTCGAAGTAGAGCGCGAAGCCGGTGGCGGCGAAGCGGGCGTTGGCGATGGAGACGGCGGCTTCGGCCTGGAAGGTCTCGCCCAACAGGAAGTCGGCGAAGTTGTCGCCGGTGCGGCCGGCGGTGGCGAGGTCGCGCGTGGCGTTGTTGGTGAAGGTGAACTGGCCGCGGGCGAACTGGTTGCCGACCTGATTGTAGTGGTCGTTGCGCAGCTCGCCGCCGAACTTGAAAGAGTGCTTGCCCTTGATGATCGAGAAGTTGTCGACGATCTGCCAGGAGGAGTTGTTGTTCTCGTAAGGCCCCTCGGAGTCGTTGCCGAACCCCGCGTAAACGCCTTGCAGGGAGATATTGGGGATGCCCCATTGCACGGCCGGCCCGCCCTGCAAGCCGGGGATCTTCAGCTCGCTGACGACATCGCGGGTAAAGGCCAGCTCGGTGCCGTTGGTGTTGTAGAAGCGGGTGTATCCGAAGCGCGCCTCGTTGACCATCGAAGCCGAAAGCACGCGCGTATTCGCCACCATGTACTGGTCGAAGATGGTGACGAGCTTGGTGCCATTGAGCTTGAGGGCTTCAACGCTCGAGTTTTCGTCGCCCCAACTGTAGCGGCCGTACCACTGCGAGTCGGAGCTCTCCACGAAATCGAAGCGGCTGACGAACTGGTCGCGGTTGATGGGCCGTCCCTGGGATTGAATGTAGTTGTTCCGGAGCGTTTCGTTCGGGAGGTTGGGGGTGGGCAGGAATTCGAGCAACTGTTTGGAGACGGGGTGGATGCGGTTGGTGGGGATGGTGTTTGCCCCGAAAGGCTGCGCCGTATTCACGCCGTTGACGATGGCGCGGGTGCGCGGATCGTAGATTCCCAGAGTGCGGATCGCCGTGTTGGACGTCGTGACGACATCGGTGAAGTTCCCGCCTTGCATGGCGCTGGAGGGGACGCTGTTGACCGCCTGGACGTTGCGCCGCTGGCGGAACCACTCGTAGTTCGCCATGAAGAAGAGCCTGTCTTTGCCGTTGAACAGCTTCGGCACGCTCACCGGTCCGCCGAGAGTGAAACCGAACTGGTTCCACCTGAACGGGTCTTTGGGCGGGCGGGCCGTGGTGAAGGCGTAGTTCTGCGCGTCCAGCTTGTCGTTGCGGAGGAAGTAGAAGAGCGTCCCGTGGTAGTCGTTTCCGCCCGGCTTGGTCGAGATGTTAATCTGAGTCGCGCCGCGGCCGAACTCCGCGGGGTAGATGCCGGACTGCACTTTGAACTCCAACAGCGCGTCCACCGATGGGAGCACGACGAAGCTGTTGAAGTTGGGGTCGGTGTTTTCGACGCCATCCAGAGTGAAGCGGTTGAATTGGGCGCGCTGCCCGCCCACCGAGATGCTCTCGCTGGCGCGGATGCCGCCCTGCCGCGATTGCGCCTGGCCGGCGGCCGGGAAACCGTAGCTGACGTTCGGCGCGAGAGAGACGAGTTGCAGCGCGTTCCGGCCGTTGAGCGGCAACTCCACAATGCGCTTGTTGTCGATCACGGTGCCGACGGTGGAGTTCTCGCTTTGGAGCAAAGCCGCCTGCGCGGAGACCTCGACGGATTCCGACACGGAGCCGATCTGCATGTCGATATCGATGCGGGCGTTCAATTGCACCTGCACCTCGACGCTGTTGAGTGTGAAGGTCCTGAAGCCCGGCTTCTCGGCGCGCAAGCGATAGGTGCCCGGCTGAAGAGTCGGGAACGTATAGAGCCCGGCGTCGTTAGACTCAGTACTTCGCGTGGCGTTCGTCGCGATATTCGTCAAGGTGATCGTGACCCCTGGCACGACAGCGCCCGACGGGTCGCGGACTTCGCCTGAGATGCCGCCGGAGGTTTGAGCCAACATGGCCCCCGCCAGCAGCAGCCCCAACAACAGAGAGTAATATTCGGTTCTCATGGCCATCGCATCCTTTCCAGTTCCTGATGCAGTCCACGCGCCCAGAGCGCGATTCGGCATCCCCAACACGGTCAGCCGGACTGTCAAGTATTCCCGGCGACTCCGGCCGCTCTGAGCAGGTTGGCTGTTAGTTTAGGACAGTATACCCGAAGCCACAAAAGACGCAAACAGTCTGCCGGCCATGAGAGGGAAGGGATTCTCACGGCGACGGACACCCGATTGACAGCTCGCCGAACCGGATGCCCGCCACAGGCAAGGCCGTAGCAGGAATCGAAGGGCGCCGGGCGGAAGATGTCCGCGCGGCCTTCATCCAGCCGGTCTCCGGCATGAAGCCCCCGCCCGTGGAGGCGCTGCGCTCCCGCAGCCGGCGCGGCGGGAGACAAGCGGGCCGGACACACCCGTTCCATTGCGCCGCCGCGCCTGTAAACAGGCGGCTCCAGCGGCGAACCCATTCAGCGGGTGAATCGTCGCTCCACGCAATAAGGAGGCAGGCTATGCGCGGGGCAGCCGCCGGTGTCTTTTGCCTTTCCATGTTTTGTTTCGCGCAGTGCGATCCCGGGGCGGCGCTTCAGGAATTGGTAGAGGTTTGCGCCCGTGTGGATGAGGGCGGCGAGCGGGAGGCGAAGAAGTCTCCGGCGCTTGCGGCCCGCGGCGCCGGCGGTTGCGCGGAGGACGTGCGGCTCGATGATCCGGACGGCGCTCGGCGGCAGTTCGAACGAGCCTGGGCGATCGTCAAGGATCGGCGGGAGGTGGTCTTGCGCCCGGTGGTGATGGTCCACATGAGCGTCGTGGCGCGGGAACTGGGACGGACGGAAGAAGCGCGCGCCCGCATGGAAGAAGCGCAGCGGGACCTTCGCCGGCTGCCTCCCGCGGCGCAGCGCGACATCGAGGGCATGAGCCTGATCAAGACTTTGAGGTAACGGCTCGCCCGTCAGTAGGCCAGCCGAATGCGGGCGGTGACGTGCTTCTCCAGCTCGCGGCGGTTGAGGAACCAGGTGGGTTTGGCGCGCGAGCGGCTGAAGAGTTTTTCGGCCTGGTCGTCGTAGTGCGGCGAGTCTTTGTGATCGCTCTCGCCGAGCGGGAGAACCATCCAGGACTGCGGCGGCTTGGTGAGGACGACGATCTGCGTGGAGGTCTGGCCGCGTGTGCCGACCATTTCGTTGCCCACCTTGTTGAAACCGATGGCGCGCGGCGTGGCCATGCCCACGTCCATCAGCGAGCCTCCGCTGACGGGCCAGGTGCGGCCCGTCCCCTCGCGGCCGACCCGGAAGAGGGTTCCATACGTCGCGTTGGGCGGGAACTGCGTGGTCAGCTCCTGCTCGGCCTTCGTGAGCGCGGCGACGACATCGGCGTCGGTGAGCGCGGCGGGAGGCTCGATGGCACGGGCGTGCTGGCCCAACGCACGTTTGAAGAGGTAGAAGGCGAGGGCGGCGCGCGAGTCCGCGTCGCTGCGGCGGTTCCAGTTGAGGATCAGTTGCGCCATCGCGCCCGGCGGATTCTGCGCGCGGCGCACGCGTTCCTGCCACGTTTCGGCGCGAAAGACTTCGGGCGAGAAGGCGATGTCGAACATCTGCTCAACGGTGACGCGATCGGCCCTGGAGAGCTGCTCGAGCGTCATCGCGGCGCGCTGGTGCGGCGGGCCTGGGGCAATGTTGTAGAGATAGAAACGGTCCTTCCACTTCTCGGGCGGCTCGGGGGAGTCCTTCATCATCCACTCGGGCGACGTGTTGTTGTTCTGCATGTAGCCCTGCGGCGGATTGTGGATCTGAAGCAGGTCGCTCAGCGGATGAATCCCCTCCCATTCGCACTGGCCTGTCGCTCCGGGCATGGGACGCGAGGAGTCGCAGCCTTTTGGACGAATGGGCACGCGGCCGTTGCGCAGGTAGTAGATGTCGCCGTCGACCGTGCCGATCATCACGTTCTGCGACATCAACTGGAACATCGCGAGCGCCGACTTCGCCTCGGCGAGGTTGCGCGCGTTGGCGATGCGCCAGGACTGCTCGACGAGGTTCACCTCTTCGGCGTAAGGGATTGCCGCGGCGTAGCCCTTGCCGTCCTTCCAGCCGATGATGGGGCCGTGGTGCGTTTCCGCCAGCGTCACTTCGCGCCATTCCACTTTGCCGTCCTGCATCACGCCGATCCTTTCCTTGCGCGTGACGACGGGGCGCCATTCGTCCTTGAAACGATACTTGCCGTCCTTGATCTCCTCCTCGAAGATGTCGGAGGTGTCGGGTCCGCCGGTGGTCATGGCGATGGACAGATGGCGGTTGTGGCCGAGGCTGGGGAAGGGAAGCCCGAGGATCGAGGCGCCGGAGAGCGCGAAGTTCTTCGCGTAGAGGCGGATCTCGTAGAAGCGGAATTCGCCGTACCAGCTCAAGTGCGGGTCGATGACGGCGATGGGCGCTTTCATCGCGGTGCGCGAGGGCGCGAGGAGCATCTGGTTGGAGCCGCGGTAGGCGAGCGGGTTGGGCTGGATGCCGCCGCGCATCAGGTCGCCGCCGGCTTCGCCTTCGGGCCAGCCCCAGATGATGTAGCGGCCGAGCGCGATGACGCGCCACGGTTCCAGCTTCGGCGCCCAGGCGGGGACTTCGTTCGGGTGTTCCTTCATGTAGCGCTCGACGCCGGCGAGGTAGGCTTCGACCAGCGCGCGGATCTCGGGCTTGAGCTCGGGGTAGCGCCGGCGCGAGACTTCGGCGTGCTTCCAGACGCGCTGCCGGAGATCGTTCTGGAAGAACTGAGGCCCGAAGACCTCGGCCATCGTGCCTTCGGCGCGCCGGTAGTTCTTGAGCAGCTCTTCGAGGCGGTCCTGTGCCTGGGCGTAGCCTGCGCCGAACAGCGCTCCGCGCGGCGTGGAGGCGAAGACGTGCGGGACGCCGAAGTCGTCGCGCAGGATCTCGACCTTTTCGGAGAAGGCGGGGAAGGCGAGCGAAACGTAGATCGCCAGAACCGGACGGAGTCGAAGCAAGACGGGCTCTCCTTGGGTGAATCGTTATCTTATAACGGCCCGAAGGGCGTTTAGCCGCAAGCCCTAATAATAGGAGAGATGGTTGAAGAGATCTGGCTGATCCGTCACGGTGAGACTGCGTGGAGCGCGGCGGGTCAGCATACGGGGCGGACCGATCTGCCGCTGACTCCGCGCGGCGCCGAAGAGGCTGAAGAGGTGCGGGCGCGGCTGGCCGGCGTCGAGTTCGACGCGGTGATTTGCAGCCCGCTGCGGCGGGCGGTGGAGACCTGCGAGATCGCGGGTTTGCTCGGCCGCGCCGAGATTGTGCCCCAGGCGATGGAGTGGGACTACGGCGATCTGAACGGGCGGACGCGCGGAGAGATTTGCGCGCAGATGCCGGGCTGGGTGATCTGGGACGGAACCGTGCCCAACGGGGAGACGCTGGAGGAGGTGGCGGCGAGGGCGGGGTTCGTGCTTGAAAAGATTCGCCGCGCGGGACGGCGCGTGGCGGTGTTTGCGCACGGCCACTTTCTGCGCATCCTCACGGCGCGGTGGCTCGCTTTGCCGCCGGCGAGCGCGAAACACTTCGCGCTCCCGACGGCTCGTGTCGCGGTTTTGGGCTACGACTGCGGGATTCCGGCGATCTTGCGCTGGAATTGCTGAGCGATCAGACGCCGACGGCCTGGCCCTTGTAGAACGCGGCCATCTGCTCGAGCGTCATCGGTGTGAACTCGCCGGCGTGGCCCGCCTGGCCGAACTGCACCATGCGCTCGGCCACAACCTTCTTCATCGCGTCGCGGGCGGGCTTCAGGTAGTCGCGCGGGTCGAACTTCTCGGGCTGCTCCCAGAGCACCTTGCGAATGGCCCCGGTCATGGCGAGGCGGTTGTCGGTGTCGACGTTGATCTTGCGGACGCCGTTGCGGATGCCGAGCTGAATTTCCTCGATCGGCACGCCCCAGGTGGGCTTCAGCTTTCCGCCGTACTGGTTGATGACGTCCTGGAGGTCCTTGGGCACCGAGGAGGAGCCGTGCATCACCAGGTGCGTGGCGGGCAGGCGCTTGTGGATCTCAATGAGGACGTCCATCTTGAGGACTTCGGCGTCGGGCTTGCGGGAAAACTTGTAGGCGCCATGCGACGTGCCGATGGCGATGGCGAGGGCGTCGCAGCCGGTGAGCCCGACGAACTCTTCGGCCTGCGCCGGGTCGGTGAGGTGCGAGAGACCGTCGCCGCCCATGCCGTGGCCGTCTTCAATGCCGCCAAGGCAGCCGATCTCGGCTTCGACAGTGACGCCGCGTTCATGCGCCATCTCAACGACTTCGCGCGTGACCTTCACGTTGTAGTCGAAGCTGGACGGGGTCTTGCCGTCGGGCATCAGCGAGCCGTCCATCATCACGCTGGTGAAACCCATCTCGATGGCCGACTTGCAGGTCTCGGGGCTGTTGCCGTGGTCCTGGTGAAGGACGACGGGGATCTCGGGGTAGAGCTCGGCGGCGGCGAGCATGAGGTGGTAAAGGAAACGGTCCTGCGAGTAGGAGCGCGCGCCGCGGCTGGCCTGAACAATCACGGGCGACTTGGTTTCGCGGGCCGCCTCCATGATCGCCTGGATCTGCTCCATGTTGTTGACATTGAATGCGCCAACGCCATAACCGCCCTTCGCTGCTTCGTCGAGCAACTGCCGCATGGTGACCAGTGGCATCTCAATCTCCTTCGGGGGTGGGGGAATTTCCAGAGACTTGACTCTGAAATATCATATCCAGAATAGCACAGGGGCGGAGGCCTCACGCTGCCGGTTGCTGTCCGGCGGCCGGCCCCACATCAGTGGTTTCAGAGGCTCTCGATGGCGCGGAGCGGCGTGTCCTCGGCGATTGCCCGATAGTCCCGATCACCATGCCGGACCGGCACTCCGCCGCGAATGGCAACCCCGGCGATCAGGCAGTCCATGGCTGACCGAATCGGGTCAGCCCCCATGCGCCCGGTGTGACGGTTTCGACCGGCAGAGGAGCGCTCGTCTGGCCATCGCACGCACCTGCCGAAGATTCCTCGCTGCGCGGAATTCCCGCCTGGGCGGCGCCTCGACGGAAAGCCGAACTTCAGGCGCTCATCATCGGGAAAGACGCGGCAGCCGCCACTCCTGCTTCCACTGGCTGCCGGTGTGTTCATGCTCGCCCAAAACCTCGGGGCGGCTATTGGGCTCGACCGGCCGGTTCGGCGACCCCGGCGTACAGGGCTCCGAGAGAACCCCGCACTCACCCTCGCCGGAGTCGCAACATTCCCTCGCCCCGCCATTTCGCTTCCCCTTGACTATCTCCGATCATTGTGGCTGATCATACGATGGGCAAACCATCCGGCCTCGCTCAGGGGACACTCGATCTCCTCATCCTCAAGACCATCTCCGCCCGCTCCTTGCATGGCTGGGCGATTGCCCAGCGCATCCAGCAGATGTCGAACGATGTTCTGCGGGTGCAACAGGGCTCGCACTGCCACGCGTTGCACCGGCTTGAGCAGCAAGGTAACATCAAAGCCGAAACGAGGGCCACTGAATCAGGCCTGATGGCCAGGTTCTATTCCCTGACCCGGGATGGCAGGAAGCAGCTTGCAAAAGAACTCGGGCAGTGGGATCGGTTGTCGCAAGCGATCGGCCTCGTGCTGAGGCACGCATAGGGAGACAACAAGATGCTCTTGCTGGCGAGAGTTCGCCTCCGCATCCGCTCATTGCTGCGCAGGGGATCTCTTGATGAAGCACTGAACGCAGAACTGGCCTTCCACCTGGCGCAGCTCAAGGAGGAAAACATGGCTCTCGGCATGGACGAGGCCGAAGCCGAGGCCGCAGCACGCCGAGCGTTCGGCTCCATCGCCGTGGTTGAAGAGGAATGCCGCGATCAGCGCCGCACGCTCTGTCTGGACGACCTGGTCAAGGACATGCGGTTTGCCTGCCGGAGTTTTCGGAAGTCGCCTTCGTTCACGCTGGCCGCGGTGCTCACACTCGCGCTAGGCATCGGAGCGAACACCGCGTTCTTCTCCACGGCGTACGGGATCATATTCCGGCCGCTGCCCTATCGCGCTCCGGATCGTCTCGTGGATCTCGAAGGTGGATTCGGCGGCATCGGTCCGGTGACATCGTTGCGGGATATTTCACGAGCGGCCGACTATGCCGGCTACTCGAGTAACGAACTGAACCTGGAGCTGAGTGGTGAGGCGCGGAGAGCGCGCGCAGCCGCGGCTACTTGGAATCTCGCGCGCGTGCTGGGGGTGGCTCCCCTGCGGGGGCGCTGGTTCGAAGAAGCCGAAGAGCGGTCCGGGCATCACCGCGTGGCCGTGCTCAGTGACCCAGCATGGCGCACGTTCTTTGAGGCCGATCCACTGGTTGTCGGCCGGCGGATCGTGCTCAACGAGGAGGCCTTTGAAGTCGTGGGCGTCATGCCGCCCGGATTCGCGTTCCCTTCGCCCGAGACGGAGATTTGGATCCCGATCCGGCTGGATCCACGGAGGGTGGGCTACATGTGGGGCGCCATGAATCTGTCCCCGATCGGGCGACTGCGCGATGGTGTGGCCCTTGCCGCCGCGCAAGCTGAACTGGGGCCCGCGATCAATCGCGTTCGCGGGATGTTCCCGTGGCGAATGCCCGACGAGTGGGGGCGGGGAGTGCAGGTTGTGCTGCTCGGCGAAGCGCTGGCAAAAGACGTTCGGGCGAAGCTCTTTGCCCTCTCTGCGGCCGCCCTTCTATTGCTGCTGATCGCCTGTGGCAACGTGGCCAACCTGCTGTTGGCAAGAGGAGTGCAACGCCAGCGGGAGTTCGTGATGCGTGAGGCGCTTGGAGCGAGCCGGAGCCGGCTGTTCCGCCAATGGCTGACGGAGAACCTCATCCTGGCCGCCGCCGGAGGAATGGCCGGACTCCTTGCGGCTACTTTGATTCTGAAGGCGCTGCCATTGCTCCTCCCCAGCAATACCCCGCGGCTCCATGAGGCGGTCGCAGACCCGTCATTGGTCTTGGCCGGCGCCATCAGCATGCTTCTGACCATCGTGTTGTTCAGCGCCGCGCCCATGCTCCGGCTGTGGAAGCTTCCCCGCGAGCCGCTTGTCGGCAAGGCCATGACTTCATCCGCGCGGGCCTCGCGCCTTTCCCTCGCCTTGATGGGCGTCGAGCTGTCACTCGCCACCGCGCTGCTGATCGGCGCCGGTCTGATGGGCCGAACGCTGTGGGAGCTTACCAAGGTTGACTCGGGAGTTCAGGTTTCCAGTGTCGTCTCGGCCCGGGTTTCCGCAGGGCCCGGCCGCTGCGGACGCCCGGAGCGTTGCCTGGCCCTGCTGGAAGATCTTGGCCACGCATTGCTCGCTCTGCCGGGCGCCCGCAGCGTGAGTTGGGCGAATCACGCACCACTCGACAAACAGGTCTCGGCGGTCTCAGTAGACATCCAGGATCATCCGAAACCTCCGGGTGCTCCGAGTTACGTCATGTGGCAGACTGCGGTTACGCCTGGGTATTTCCAAGCACTCGGGATCCAACCGCGCGCCGGGAGGCGCTTTAGTGAGGGCGACCGGGGTGGGGCCACAGCGGTGATCATGATCAGCGAATCGACCGCGAAGCGGTTCTGGCCGAATGAGAGCGCGATTGGCAAGCGCATCCGCCCGGTAGCGGACAAACACTGGCGCACCGTGATCGGCGTGGCGGCTGACGTCGAGCAGCATTCTCTGACTGGCTTTCCGTCGTGGATCGATGGTGTGCAATACGTGCCGCTCGCTCAAGCTTTGCCGCAAGTGAGCCAGAGTATTCAACTTGCGGTATTCATCGAATCGACCGAGCCGCAAGCGACCGCAGCCGCACTGACCAGCGCCATTCAGCAACGGTTTTCCGGTGTGGTTGTGTCTCGCGTCGCCCTGCTCGAGGCGATCCGAAGTGAATCGATCGTGGATCAAAGATCAACCGCCTGGCTGCTGGCATTACTCGCGGCGCTCGGCCTGTTCCTGGGAGTCGTGGGCGTACACGGTGTTATCTCGCATCGAGCGGCGCAGCGAACGCGCGAGATCGGAATCCGCATGGCTTTGGGCGCGACGTCGGGCAAAGTAATCGGCATGGCGCTCCGTGAGACCCTGCTGGTCTCTCTGATCGGGTCAGCCGCTGGTGTCGCGGCGGCGCTTGTAATGAGCCGGTTCTTGGAATCCTTGTTGTTTGGCGTTGCGACTTACGATATTGCCGCATTCGCCGTCTGCCCGTCCGTTTTGTTGGCGGCTGCTCTGTTGGCGGCCATCGTTCCCGCACTGCGGGCGTCTCGAACGGATCCCGCTCTGACTTTGCGCGAAGAGTGACTTGCCGGCGCGGCTAAGTCGTCCCGCATTCTCGGAAGGCGCTGTAGAGTCCCCCTTTGCCCGGGGGGTTCGCAGCGGCTGAATGGAGTTGAACGATTTGGGCTGGCCGCGCGGCCTTCACTCAGTCGGCTCGGCTCAGATGGATGAGTCGATGCGCTTCAATCCGCTTTGCGCGCTCGCGCCTTGCGCGGCTTTTGCCGCCGGTCCGGCCTCATCTTGGAGAGGTCGCCCTCCCGGATGCCGCTGCCACAGAACGCCGCCAATGAGCGGATCTTGTGAATCCGGACGCCTCGGCGAGGGCGAGGCTGACCGCCGCGGAATAGTATTGGCGCAGAGCGCTCTTCTCGCCTCTTCGAGCAACTCTCCATCGAGCACAAGACTCGTGCGTCTCATGATTTCGGGGTAGTAGCGCCAAGCTCCGTGAGGTTCGCAGGCGGTTACGGAGCCGGCGGCGGTATCCTGGAGAAGAGAGCGCCACGCGCCGCCAAGCCGGCGCAGCATGCGGGAGCATCAATGGAAGTTGTATCGCACGATCGGCAAGAAGAAACCTTGGAAGCCAAGGCGCGCTGGTTTCAATCGCTGACGCTGAGCGAGCGAATGGACTACCTGTGCTGGATGACCGATCTGGCGCTGGAGAACAACGCGTCCCTGATGGAGTCCAAGAATGCTGAACCGGTTGAGGGACGTATTCGCGTCCTTACGCTCCCGAGAGTGTAAGTATGTCGTGCTTGGCGGTATTGCCGCAGTCCTGCATGGGGTTCCTCGCGCCACATTCGACCTGGACATCTTGATCGAACCCAGTCTCGACAACGCCGAGCGGCTACTCAATGCGCTGGTCGATGCCGGGATGGGGTCGGCCGCCCTGACCACACCGCAGGAAATCCTGGCCCATGAAATCACGATCTTCAACGACCGCATCAGGCTGGATGTGCAGACATCAACGCCTGGACTGGACTTTGAGAAGGCCTGGCGAGGACGCGTCACGATGCAGTACCACGGCCAGGAGTTCTACGTCCTCTCGCGTGAGCATCTGATTGCGTCCAAGCGGGCGGCGGGACGACGGATCGATCTGGACGACGTCCGTGCTCTGGAAACGGGCAGATCGGAGCAGCCGGGCGAGGGTTGAATCGCCAATGCTCACCGGAGTGGATGCTGAAGGCAGTTCACCTGTCGAGGACTGGGTCGAGTTCTTTGAGCATCAGCCCGGCGTCCAGGCCGCGGCGTCGCCGGCTTCCTTCAATCTCTCCGCGAGGGTATCGCGCAGGGAAGCGAGGAGCTTCGCGTGGCGTGGGTCGGATGCGAGGTCGCGCATCTCCAGCGGATCGTTGCGCAGGTCGAAGAGCTGCGCGGTGCGGACTCCGTTGACGTGATAAAGGATCAGCTTCCAGTCGCGCGTGCGGAGGGCGCGCTGGCAGTCGCGGTAGGCGGCGATGGTTTCGGCGCGGTCGATGATGCGGCCGGTTCTTGCGGCCGTCGCCAGGCTGCGGCCGGCGGTGGCGGTGGGCAGCGGGACTCCGGCCAATTCGCAGATTGTCGGCGCGATGTCCATCAGGTGACAGAGCGACGCGTTGCGCCGGCCGCCTGGGATTCCGGGGCCTGAGATCACGAGCGGGACGCGGATGCTGTGGTCGTAGAGGTTCTGCTTGCCGAGCAGGCCGTGCTGGCCGACGGCGAGGCCGTTGTCTCCGGCGAACAGGACGTAGGTGTTGTCCGCTTCGCCCGATTTCTCGAGCGCGTCGAGAACGCGGCCGATGTTGTAGTCGACCTCGGCGATCATCGCGTAGTAGCCGGCGATGTGGCGGCGGATCTCTTCGGGCGTGCGCGGGAACGGGGCGAGCAATTCGTCGCGCACTTTCATCTCGCCGTTGTCGAAGGGGTGCTGGGGCAGGAAGTTCTTCGGCAGCGCGACGCGCTCGGGCGGGAACATCGCGGCGAAGCGCGCGGGGGCCATGCGCGGGTCGTGAGGCGAGGTGTAGGCGACCGACAGGAGGAAGGGTTTTGATTTGTCGCGCGTGTCAAGAAAGCGGATCGCGGCGTCGCTGAACAGCTCGCTTGAAAACTTCTCGCCAGTGCGCGCTCTCTCTTTCGGGTAGCGGCCATCGGGTGAGTAATCCTGGACGGGCATCTTGAGCTGATCGCTCATTCCGCCGAAGAAGATCTCCGCGCCATTCCCAAAGCTGCGCTGGAACAGCGCCGGACCGGTATGCCACTTGCCGGTGTGAAATGTTTCGTAGCCGTGCTTGCGGAGCTGCTCGGGGAAGGTGAGGACGGCGGGGTCGGGGTTCTGCTGGCGGTCGACGATGTCGTGGTGGACCTCGAAGACGGTGCGGCCGGTGAGGATCTGGGCGCGGCTGGGCATGCAGATGGCGCCGGTGAGGCCGCCCTGCGTTTGGGCGTGGGTGAAGGCGACTCCGCGGCGGACGAGGCGGTCCATGTTGGGAGTCGCAACTTCGGAGTTGCCCAGCGCGCGGATGGTGTCGAAGCGCTGATCGTCGGTGAGCAGGAAGAGGAAGTTGGGCGGGCGCGAAGCCGCGGCGAGCGGCGCCGCGCAGAGAGAGCCGAGGAAGGATCGGCGGGTGGTCATTCGAAGTTCTCCAGGTCGAGTTCGAAGAAGAGGGCCGAGGCGGGAGCGCCTTCGTAGTAGCGGTCGCGTTCGCGGAAGCCGATGGCTTGGTAGAGACCGATAGCTTCTTTCATGAAGGGCAGTGTGTCGAGGCGCATGATGCGGTAACCGCGCTTGCGGGCCTCTTCGATGAGAGTGAGGGCGAGGGCCTGGCCGACACCGGTTCCGCGGGCGGCGGGCTCGACGTAGAGCCGCTTCATCTCGCAGACGCCCTCCTCGGCGAGCGGGCGCAATGCGACGACTCCGACGTCCCCGCCGCCGTCCGAAGCCAACAGCAGCACTCCCTGGGGCTCTGCGTAGCGGCCGGGCAGTCCGGCCATCTCCTCTTCGAAGCCCACGACGCATTCGGCGAGGCCGGGGATGGCGTGATACGCGCGGAAGACCCGTCGCGCGGAGTCGAAATCCGCGTTTGTCGAGGCGCGCCGGATGTTCAACATTACCGCTATGTTACGCTGAAATTTCCCCCAAAATTCACGATGCCGGAACAGGAAAACAGCAGCGCGGGATCACGCTTCGAGCGCCTGGTGGAGATCATGGCGCGGCTGCGCGCTCCGGGCGGCTGCCCGTGGGACCGCGAGCAGACTTTCGACTCCATCAAGCCATACACGCTCGAAGAGACATACGAAGTCCTCGACGCGATCGACCGCCGCGACTGGCCGCACCTCGCGGAAGAGCTGGGCGACCTGATGTTGCAGGCGGTCTTTTACGCCGAAATGGCGCGCGAGGCGGGGCTGTTCACCATCAACGACGCGCTCGACCATATCAACGAAAAGCTCGTGCGCCGGCATCCGCACGTTTTCGCGCAGGGCGACGCGCGCACGGCCGATCAGGTGAAGGCGCGCTGGGACGAGATCAAGGCGGAAGAGATGAACGGCAAAGCCGGCGCGCCGGAGGGCATGCTGGACGGTATTCCGCGCGCAATGCCGGCGCTGGCGGAGGCCGCGCGGATCTCCTCGAAGGCGGCCGGCGCGGGATTCGACTGGCCGGATATCGGCCAGGTGTTCGAGAAGGTGGAGGAAGAGATTGAAGAGCTGAAGGGCGCGCACGCCGGGGCGTCGCCGGAGGAAATCGAGGGAGAGATTGGCGACCTGCTGTTCACCATCGTGAACGTCGCGCGGTTTCTGAAAGTGGACCCGGAGCAGGCGCTGCGGCGGACGAACGCGAAGTTCAGAGTCCGTTTCGCGCATGTGGAGAAACGGCTGGCGGCGCTGGGCAAGAGCCCGGCGGGAGCGTCGCTGGAGGAGATGGAATCGTTGTGGCGGGAAGCGAAGACACTTTAGAGATTCGAATCAAGCGCCTTGAAACACTCGACGAATTCCGCGAGGCGGTGAGGCTTCAGACGGAGATCTGGGGCTTCGAGGACATCGAGCTGCTGCCGGTACGGCTGTTTGTGGTGGCCACAAAGGTGGGCGGGCAGGCGATCGGGGCCTTCGACGGCGACAAGATGATCGGTTTCCTGCTCGCCATTCCCGGACTGAAGGGCGGCGAGAAAACCTACCTGCACAGCCACATGATGGGCGTCGTGGAAGGGTACCGCAACCTGGGCATCGGCCGTCTGCTGAAGCTCGAGCAGCGGAGGGACGCCATCGAGCGCGGCGTCTCGCTGGTGGAGTGGACCTTCGATCCTCTGGAGCTGCGCAACGCGCACTTCAACATCGAACGGCTCGGCGCTGTCGTGCGGCGGTATGTGCTGAACCAGTACGGGACGACGACGAGCCCGCTGCACGGCGGTCTGCCGACGGACCGCTGCGTGGCCGAGTGGCATCTGGCGAGCGCGCGCGTGGAAGGGATTCTCAGCGGCGCGCCGAGGTCCAGCACGGGTCCGGCGGCGCGGCTTCCGATTCCGCGGAACATCGCCGAGATTCGCGCTTCGGACCCGAAGCGCGCGCGGGAGATTCAGAAGGGCGTCGGCGACAACTTCCTGGAATACTTCAGCCGCGGGCTCGCCGTCACGGGATTTGAAAGGACCGCCGAAAGCGGCATTTACGTTTTCACCCCATGGGATTCAGAATCGATGCAGTAAGGCTGCACCGGCTGCGCATGCCGCTGGTGCACTTCTTCGAGACGAGCTTCGGGCGGACCTGGACGCGCGAGATCATCCTGGTTGAAGTCCTCGCGGACGGCGTTTCCGGCTGGGGCGAGGTCACCTGCGGGGAACACCCGTTCTACAACGAGGAGTGGACCGGCGGCGCGTGGCTGCTGCTGAAGGATTACGTTGTGCCGGCGGCCTTGGGCAAGACGCTGGAGTCGGCCGCGGACGCGGCCAAGATCGCCGCCGGGATGCGCGGGCACCGCATGACGCGCGGCGGCTTCGAGGCCGCATGCCACGATCTCGAAGCGCGCATGAAAGGCATTCCGCTGTGGAAGCAGATCGGCGGCGGCGCCCGCAAGGAGATCCCGTGCGGCGTCTCGATCGGCATCCAGGACAGCGTTCCGCAGTTGATCGGCAAGATCCGCACCGAAGTCGAGAGCGGCTACCGGCGCATCAAGATGAAGATCAAGCCGGGCTGGGACGTGGACGTGATCCGCGAGGTGCGGCGGGAGTTCCCCTCGATCCCGCTGATGGCGGACGCGAATTCGGCCTACACGCTGGCCGATCTCGATCACCTGAAGCGGCTCGACGAGTTCAACCTGATGATGATCGAGCAGCCGCTGGCGCACGACGAGATCATCGACCACGTGGAATTGCAGGCGGCGCTCCGGACGCCGGTCTGCCTGGACGAGTGCATCCGCACGGCGCACCATGCCGAGCAGGCGATCCGCATGGGCGCCTCCCGCATCATCAATATCAAGCTGGGGCGCGTGGGCGGACATGCTGAAGCGCGCAAGGTGCACGATGTCTGCGCCGCGCGCCGGATTCCGGTGTGGTGCGGCGGAATGCTCGAATCCGGCGTGGGCCGTGCGCACAACATCGCGCTGTCGACTCTCGAAAACTTCGTCCTGCCGGGCGACGTGTCGGCGAGCCGGCGGTACTGGACGCGCGACGTGATCGATCCCTGGGTGGAGGTCTCCAAAGAAGGGACCATCACGGTGAGCGACGAGCCCGGCTTCGGCTACCCGCTGGACCTCGACTTTCTGGCCTCTGTTCGAGTGGCGGAGGAGACCTTCCGCGCGCGGTGAGCACCTCAAAACGAACGCTCTACGGGCTCGTCATGCTGATGACGTTCCTGTGGAGCATCAACTACGTCGTCGCCAAGATCGCGCTGCGCAGTTTTCCCGCGCTGCTTCTGGCGCCCATCCGCACCTGGATGGCCGCGGCGCTGCTGATTCCGATCTTCTGGTGGTGGCAGCGCGACGCCGAAGTGGCGCACACTCCCTGGAACGCCCGCGAGATCGGGCTGCTGTCCGGGCTGGGCGTATTCGGCGTGGCGGCCAACCAGTTGTTCTTCGCGCTCGGCATGGCGCGGACCTCGGTGGCGCACGCGTCGCTGATCGTGGCGACCAGTCCGGTGCAGGTGCTGATTCTGGCGGCGATCCGCGGGCAGGAGCGGTTCACGGCGCGCAAAATCGCCGGCATGCTGGTGGCCTTCGCCGGCATCGCGGCTCTGAACCTCAGCCCGGGGAAGGCCGATCGCGGGGCGTCGTTGCTCGGCGACTTGTTCGTCATCGGCGGCGCCTTCGCCTTCTCGCTGTACGCCGTGGCGAGCAAAGAGATCGCCGCGCGGCACGGATCGCTGACGGCTAACACGTTCAGCTACGCGGCCTCGGCCGTGGCCACGCTGCCGCTGATTCTCTGGCAGGGGCGCGGCTTCGCGTGGGGCGCGGTCTCCTTGAGCGGCTGGCTGACCGTGGCGTTCATGGCCGTGTTTCCCTCCGTCGTGTGCTACCTGATCTTCGGCTACGCGCTGAGCAAGCTGCCCGCGTCGCGGGTCAGCGTGTTCAGCTACACGCAGCCCCTCATCGCGACGCTCACCGGATTGGCGGTGCTGGGCGAGCCCGTCACGCCCGCGGTGGCGCTCGGCGGGTTGCTGGTACTCTCGGGAGTATGGGTGACGGGCAGGGGATGAGAGAGTGTCCGGCTTTTCACAACTTCTCAAGCGCAACGCCAACTACCGCTCGCTCTGGCTCGGCCAGATCGTGAGCGAAGCCGGCGACAACTTCAACAATATCGCCGTCTTCGCGCTGGTGCTGGAGCAGACCAACTCGGGCTTCGCCGTCGCGGCGATGATGCTGGCGCGCGCCGCGGGCGTGCTGCTCGCCGGGCCCGTGGCGGGAGTTGCGCTCGACCGCTTCGACCGGCGCAAAGCCATGCTGGCGAGCGACCTCGCGCGCGCCGCGCTCGCGCTGGCGTTTATTCTCACGATCGGACAGAAGACGGTTTGGCTGCTGCTGTCGCTGAGCGCGCTGCTGATGTTCGCCTCGCCGTTCTTCACCAGCGGCCGGGCGTCGATCCTGCCGGCGATTGCGAGCAAGGAGGAGCTGCATGCCGCCAACAGCCTCACCCAGACCACGCAGTGGAGCGCCGTTGTTCTGGGCGCGTTTCTGGGCGGCGCGGCGACGGAGTGGCTGGGCTACGCTCCCGCCTTCATCGTCAACTCGCTCTCGTTTCTTGTCTCGGCGGCGTGCGTGTGGCGGATGCGCGCGCCGCATGGCGCGAGCTTCCTGCCGGACCGCCCGGCGCGGCGAACACAGCGGCATCCGCTGCACGATTACGCCGAGGGATTGCGCTACATGCGCCGCACTCCGCTGGTGCTGATGATCGCGCTGGTCGGGGTCGGCTGGGCGACGGGCGGGGGCGCCGCTCAAATCCTGTTCGGGCTGTTCGGGAAGACGGTCTTCAGCCGCGGCGCCGCGGGGATCGGCGAGATCTGGGGTTCCGCCGGCATCGGGCTGATCGTGGGCGGGGTTGCCGCCAACACGTGGGGGCGCAAGCTCTCGTTCGAGTCGTACCGCCGCACGATTCCGCTCTGCTACCTCGTTCACGGCGGATCGTACGTGCTGTTCAGCCTGGCGCGGTGGTATCCGGCGGCGTTGTTCTTCATCGCGCTTTCGCGGGCCGCGGTCGCGGTGAGCAGCGTGCTCAACATGACGCAGGTGCTGCGCCACGTGCCCGACGGATTCCGCGGGCGCGTGTTCACGACCATGGAGTCGATGGTGTGGGCGGCCATGGTGCTCTCGATGACCGTCGCCGGCGCCGCGTCGGAGACGGTGAATGCGCGCACCATCGGCGTGGCTGCCGGAGTCCTCAGCTCGACGACGGCGGTCGGATGGCTGCTTGCGCATGCGCGCGGCAAGCTCGTGGAGCCGGCGTCGTCCGGCAAAGAGGCGGAAAAGGGAGAGGAGGTGCAGGCGCGTGCCGGATCTTGAAGGGAAGGTGGTGCTCGTCACCGGCGCGGCGAAGCGCATCGGGCGCTCGATCGCGCTGCGGCTGGCGCGCGGCGGCGCGCGAGTGCTCATCCACTACGGAACTTCGCGCGATGAAGCCTTGCGCACCGCCGCCGAGTGCGGCGGGGCCGAGGTCTTCCAGGCCGACCTCGAGAGCGTGGCTGAGATCAAGCGCCTGTTCTCCGAGGTCGCCGGGCGCGCCGGACGGCTTGATGCGCTGGTGAACAACGCCGCGCGGTTCACGCGGATTCACCCGCTGGAAGTGACCGAGACGGACTGGGACTTCATTCACAGCGTGAATCTGAAAGCCTGCTTCTTCTGCGCGCAGCAGGCGGCGCTCCTGATGCGGCGCAACGAGGGCGGGGAAGGGCGGATCGTCAACATCAGCTCGATGGGGGCGTTTCTGGCCTGGCCCGAGCATGTGCACTACTGCGCTTCCAAGGCGGGCGTGGTCGGGATGACGCGGGCGCTGGCCAAAGCGCTGGCCCCGTCGATCGCGGTGAACTCCGTCGCGCCGGGCGTCATCCCTTTTGAGGAGAGCCAGGACGAGCGCATTCGGGCCATGGTGGCGTCAACGCCCGCGGGCCGCGCGGGCACGGGCGGGGAGATCGCCGACGCCGTCGTCTATTTCCTGCGCGCGTCGCTGTTCGTGACGGGGCAGACCCTGCAAGTGGACGGCGGACTCGGGTTGCGTTAGCTCTACAGCGGCGTCCCCGTCCTGCCGATAAGCCGCCTGAGGAGTAAACCGAAAAACAGATTCCATGATCCGAAAATTCTCCGGCTGGCGGTTCGGAACGCAGCTCACCGCGGGTTTCGCGGCGCTGGGGCTGCTGACCCTGGCGCTGAGCTGGACGTCGCTGGATGCGGTGTCCCGGCTGGGCGGAGCCTTGAAGCGCGCTTCGACCTCCAGTACGCGGCAACTGGATTGCGCCGGGAAGCTGAAGGCGGGATTTCACCAGATGCGAGCCGCCGCGCAGCCCGCCGAGGTTTCCGTGGTCGTCGGGCTGCTCGAAAAGAAGGCCGCCAGCGGCGGCCAGTGCCGTCAATGCCACGGCGCGGAGATGATCAGGGACGCGGAAGGACAATTCGAAAAGCTGGGAGGAGAGATGGGCGCCCTGTTGGCCGATCTCAAGGCGATGGAAGGCGCCGATCACACGGCCGTGGCGCGGCTGGACCGCGCCTTGAAGGATTGGATCGGGAACTACCGCCAGTACCTCGCCATGAGCCAGGGCGGCAAGTTCGAGGAGGCGCACGGGCTGGTGATGGAGAAGCTGGTCCCGGCGCTCGAGCAGATGAGCCGCGACGCCTCGCGGGTGGAGCAGGCCGCGGCGCGCGCCGTGGAGGAAGCGGCTCGCGAGGGAGAAGAGCGCGTCGCGTCGTCGCGGCAGACGGCCGCAGCGCTCATGGGTCTGTCGGCCTGCCTCGCGGCGGGGGTCTTCTGGATTGTCCGCCGCTCGACGGCCAGGCTGCGCGGGATGGCGGGGGATCTGAAAGCTGTAGCGAGCGGCCTCCTGGAGGCGTGCGCGGGGATCGACAACGCCAGCCGCGCCGTGGAGGAGGGCGCAACGGACCAGTCGGCCAGCCTCGAGCAGGTGGACTCGTCGAGCCGGGCCGCGCTGGACACGGCGGGCCGCAACGCCGAGACGGTGGCGTCGGCCGACCGCCTGGTGACTCTCACCGCCGGGAAAAGCGAATCGGCCACCCAGGCGCTCGAAGAGATGAAGGCGGCGATGGACGCCATCAGCGAGTCGGGCGCCAAGATCGCGCGGATCATCCGCATCATCGACGAAATCGCGTTTCAGACGAACATCCTGGCGCTGAACGCCTCCGTGGAAGCGGCCCGCGCCGGCGAAGCCGGGATGGGCTTTGCCGTGGTCGCTGAAGAGGTGCGGCGGTTGGCGGGACGGTCGGCCGAGGCTGCGCAGGAGACAGCGGCGCTGGTCGAAGAGTCCGCGGCGCGGTCCGCCGCGGGCAAGGTGCGGCTGGAACAAGTAGCCGCCGCGGTCCACGCGATCACGGCGGAGACGCGCGGCGTGCGGTCGCTGATGGACACGATCGCGCAGGGCAGCCGGCGCCAATGGCAGGATCTCCAGGACATCGCAACGGCGCTGCGCAAGATGCGCGACATCAATTCGCGGAATGCGCAAAGTGCGTCCGCCAGCGCGTCGGAGACGCAGCGGCTCAGCGGCGAGTCGAAGCGGCTGGACGATGCGGTGGAGCAGTTGGATGCGCTGATCGGCGCTTGATGCAAATTCCCTGAAAGGGGACGCCGCTCGTCCGATAAGTCGTCATGTGGACAGGCTGATTGAGAACGCGCGCCGGATGCTCGAAACCGCCTGCGCGGCGGATCGGGCAGGCCAGCCGGTTTCCGATTGGACCGTCTTCGTAACCCACCAGGGCGGCCTCCAGTTGGTGGCCGGTGCGGAGGAGCCCCTGGTGGCGTTACGGGCCGCTCGCGGCGCCCGCATCGCCTGGCGCGTGAGGCGCGAGAGAGGGCTCCTGTGCGTCGAGGGAGAGGGAGAGGGGGCGCGCTGCCGCCTGGAAACGGCCGCCGCCGGCCGCGCGGCGGCGCGCCTCCTCAGCTCGACTCGCATGTACTCCTGTTAGCCGCCCGGAATCAAGGCAGCCCTATCTCACGCAGAAAGCCCGCCGCTTCCTCCGGAGGCGTCGGGTTGATATAGAACCCAGAACCCCATTCAAATCCCGCCACCTTCGTCAGCTTCGGCATGATCTCGATGTGCCAGTGATAGTGCTCCAGCGGCGGATCTTGCACTGGAGCGCTGTGCAGGATGACGTTGACCGGCGGGCTCTCAAGCGCTTTCTCCATCCGCCGCCACAACGCACGCATCACCCAGCCCAGGTTGTGAATCGACGACGCCTCCAGGCTCTCGAAATGCGAGCTGTGGCGCCGCGGCAGAATCCACGTCTCGAATGGAAAGCGCGAGGCATAAGGCGTGATGACCAGGAACGACTCGGTTTCGAGCACCACGCGGTCCTGGCTGCGGAGCTCCTGCGAGACGATATCGCAGAAGATGCAGCGCTGGCGATACTCGAAGTGCCGCTTGGCGCCCTCAATCTCCTCCAGCGCGCGTTTCGGCACGATCGGCAGCGCGATGAGCTGGGAGTGCGGATGCTCCAGAGACGCCCCGGCCAGCTCGCCGTGGTTCTTGAACACCAGCACATAGCGCAGGCGGATGTCTTTCTTCAAATCGAGGATGCGGTCGCGGAAGGCGAAGAAGATATCGGCGTTCTCTTTCTCCGACAGCGACGCGGGCGAGGCCATGTGGTCCGGCGTCTCGATGATCACCTCGTGCGCGCCGACGCCGTTCATGCGGTCGTAGAGGCCCTCGCCCTCGCGGTCCACATCGCCTTCCACGCGCAGCGCGGGAAACTTGTTCGGCACCACGCGCAGCGTCCAGCCGGGCTCGTTGCGGCTGCCGTTGGAGCGGTAGGCCAGCACTTCCGGCGGAGTCTTCGTCTCATGGCCCGGGCAGAACGGGCAGAGGCGCTTCTTCGTCGCGGCCACGCGCTGGCGTGTGAAATCCTGAGGGCGCTGCGCGCGGTCGGTCGAAATGATCACCCAGCGGCCGGTGATCGGGCATCTTCGCAGATCAGGCAAGGGCGGGTACTCTCTTCGCGGATAAGGACTCAGTTTAACCGATTCGAGGTTTGTCCGGCGAGAGCCGCAAGGTCCAGGCGTCGCGCACGTGCTCCAGCCGCGGCGGCTCGGTGAAGACGACCGTCACGAGGTCGAACCGCAGCCGCTCGGGCGGCAGCTCCTTGCGCCGGCACCAGCCCTGCGCGGCCCGCCGCAGGGCGCGCATCTTCAGGGCGTCGATGGCGCGCTCGGGGTTCTCGTGAACGTTCGTGCGGGCCTTCACTTCCACGAACACAGTGTGGTCTCCGTCAAGCGCGATGAGGTCCACCTCTTCCCCGGCGGGCGTGCGCCAGTTGCGCGCAATCACTGTCAGGCCCTTGCTCTCCAGGTGCCGGTGGGCGATATCCTCAGCCCGCCTCCCGGTGACGAAGTCGAGGGGCTCGCGCCGCCGCCGGCCCGCGTGCCGCGCGTCGTCCGCGAAACGGATCAGCCATCGGAACACGCGCTCATTTCAGGACCTCGAACTCGAACTCCATCGCTTTGCCCCGCACGACGAAGCACAGGTACTGTTCCCAAAACCGGCGGAAGCGCGGGAAGGTGTTCACGAGCCACTCGAAGCCCAGGTACCTCCACAACGCTAGTAGCCGCAGGCGCACCTTTTTCTCACGCAATCGCGCGCGCGAGTAGTAGCCGAATCCGCCGTGGTCCTCGCCGAAGTAGCGGAACGAGAAGCTGTTCAGGTGCCAGCGGTGCGTCGGGTCGCAGAAGCTCGAGAAGTCCGTGTAGTGCGGCGTCGCGAGCGCGATCGTTCCGCCGGGGCGCACCAGGCGGTGGAACTCCTCCATCGTGCGGATTACGTCGCCGACGTGCTCGATGACATGGATCGCCTGGAGGCGGTCGAAGGAGCTGTCGCGGAAGGGGTAGGGAAAGCGGTCGAGGTCGCAGAGTACGTCGGCGCGGCTGCGCGGATTGCGGTCCACGCCGATGGCGCCGGCGAGCTTGTTGATCCCGCAGCCGACGTCCAGAACTCGCTCTTTGCCCGATCCAGGCATCGAGAACAGTCTACCGGACACGGCTTCTCAAATCTCGGAATCCATGCTACAAACGGGAAGCCGCTGTTTTCGGAGCGACGAATGGCAAAACTCAAACTCGCCGTTGAACTCACGGGCTCGCGCAACGAGCCGATCCTGGCGGAGCAAGTCGCCGTCTCCATCGTGGCGGTGACGCAGTCGCGCACCGTCGCCGTTGCGCGCGGTATCGATTTCAAAAAGGGCGGCGGCCGGGCGGCGGTTGCGTTCGAAGCGCCCAAGCGAATGGACTACCGGGCCGAGGTGGACGTCCCGCGCTACCGCCTGGGCTTCTCGAACTTCCTCGCCTTCGACAAGAACGGCGCGGCTGCCTTCGCCGCAAAGCTGCCGCGCATTCCCGACGCCTGGAATCCGCGCTTCACGGCCTGGGATAGGCTCGGCGCGGAATTCCAGGCGCTGAAGAATGTGCTCCTGGCGTCCGGGCCGGTCCAGTTGCTCGACGGCGAGCGCAGCCCGCTGCCCGCCTTTCATGGACCGCACTACGACGATGTCGACGACCGCCCGCTCCAGCTCGCCAAGGCGGCCCTGCTCAATCTCTATTCCGCGATGCGCCTCGAAGCGGACCCCACGGGCAACTTGGGCAACTGGTTCGACGGCGTGACGAAGGTCCTCTCGATCGGCCGCGAGCGCTTCGTGGCGGAAGTGAGCCGCGACTTCTTCTTGAGTCTCTCGGTGATCGAAGGTTCGCCAGGCGACCCGCGCTGGGCGGCGCGCTATCGCAAGGCCGGCTCGAGCCTGCATCTCAAGAACTTCCCCACCGGCGCGAAGTTCGACGCCAACCAGGTGGTCTCGGTGAAGACTTCCGACACCGAAGGCAACCTCCAGTTCACCTGCGTGCCCGCCGACAACGGCGCGCGCTTCCTGCTCGACGCCGACATCGACGAGAACGGCAACCTGCTGCGCCACACGTTCGACCTGATCCGCCACAAGTTCACCGGCGGCACGCACCCGTTCGACGTGCACGAGATCCTCGCCGGCCGGCGCCCCGATCTCCAGCTCGGCTACCGGCTGGTGTAATCGAGTCGCCGGGGAAAGCCCTCCCTGCGCGCCGGCGTTCACTCTCCCGGCCGGAATACGACCGTCCGCAGGACGGCGGTGAGGATCAGCGTCGAGGCGCGGGACGCCGCGGCCTCGCTAACGCTGATTCTGAACCCGCCGCGGCCATCGCCCGCGGCGGCCGCGGGAGCGGTGGCATCGATGTCGCCAGGAGTCCTTCCGGCGCCTGGCGCAGGGAGGACTTCCTCCCCGCGAACTGAGACATGCGAGTCCCGGCTCCCGGCTGCATGTTCCGCCGCGGCCGTTGCCTGCGCCTGGCCGAACGACGCCAGATCGCAGGATTCGATTGTGAGCAGCAATTCCTCTTTCGGCCGCTCCGCGTCCGGCGGAAATCGCCGGCGGACTCTCTCAGGGAGCCGTTGCGCCGCTTCCTCGAACGTGGGCGGGACAGGCGCTGTGATGAACCCCAACCCTGATGCGATCGCGAACCGGGGGCTTTGGACCGTGAGAGGACTAAAACCGATTCTCGGGTCCGCCGTTCGCTGTTTCCACCTCAACGGAGGATCTAAGGTCAGCGCCAATCTCCTCCGCCGGACGGCGTCTCAGGCCTGCGCCAGGCACTCCTCCAGGACGGTGACGGCGAAGTCCGCCTGGTCTTCGGTCAGCACCAGCGGAGGCGAGAGGCGGATGCTGTTCGGCCCCGCGCCCAGAACGAGCAGGCCGCGGCGGAACGCCATGTCAACAATGCGGTCGCGCAACTCGGGCGCGCGCTCCTTCGAGCACTGGTCCTTCACCAGCTCGATGCCGATCATCAGCCCGAGGCCGCGGACATCCCCGACGTGAGAGAACTTCCGCGGCCACTCCTCCATTCGGGCTTTCATGCGGGCCCCGACGCGCGCCGAGCGGTCGACGAGCTCCTGCTCGAGCAGCTCGATGGTCGTCAACGCCGCCGCCACCGACACGGGATTGCCCCCGAACGTCGAGGCGTGCGCGCCGGGCTTCCACTGCATGTACCGCGCCTTGGCCACCGTCGCGCCCAACGGCAGCCCGCTCGCGATTCCCTTGGCGATGGCGATGATGTCGGGATCCACGCCGAAATGCTCGCCGGCGAACATCCGCCCGGTGCGCCCCATGCCGGATTGCACTTCGTCGCAGACCAGCAGGATGCCGTGCTTCGCGCAGACGCTCTTCAGCTCGTCGAAGAACCTGCGCGGCGGCACGACGTAGCCGCCCTCGCCCTGCACCGGCTCGACGAACACAGCGGCCACCTCCTCGGCCGGCGCGATCGTCTTGAAGATCTGCTCCTCGAGCACTTTCACACATTCGACGTTGCAGGAGTACGGCGATTTGCCGTATGCGCAGCGGTAGCAGTAGGCGTAGGGGATGTGCGTGACGCCGCCGGGCAGCGGCGCGAAGCCTTTGCGCTGCACTGCCTTCGACGCGGTCAGCGACAGCGACCCCATCGTCCGCCCGTGGAACGATCCGAGAAACGCGATGAACTTGTCGCGGCCGGTGTGATACCGCGCCAGCTTGATGGCGGCCTCGATCGCCTCCGTGCCGGAATTGCCGAAATATGTGCGCCGCGGCTCGCCCGCGGGCGAGAGACGCGAGGCCAGCGCGCCGAGCTTCTCCGCCAGCTCCACCATGTTTTCGTAATAGAAGTCCGTGCCCGACATGTGCAGGAACTTCTCCGCCTGCGCGCGAATCGCCTCCACGACGCGCGGATGCGAATGCCCCGTCGCGCACACCGCGATGCCGGCGTTCAGGTCGAGGAAGCGGTTGCCGTCGACGTCCTCGACGATCGCGCCCTCGCCGCGCGCCATTACGAACGGGTAGCTGCGCGTGTAGGACGGCGAAACGGCCGCGCTGTCGCGCTCGATGATCGCGCTCGCCTTTGGGCCGGGCAGCGAAGTCGCCAGACAGGGCAGGTCTTTTCTAATCTCTGCTGCGGGCTTGCTCATGGGACGCCTCCGTCTCGATGCAGGTTTTCGTGGCGATGCCGCTTGCGCGGACACGAAGGGAGGGGCTCAAGCCCGCTAGTCGCAGGCGAACAGCGACGGCCGCATCCTGGCTGGAGTCACGACCATGACTTCATTCTAAGGGGTTCACGCGCCCGCGTAAACTCCCCCGCGCGCGCTCGTAGGCGCAGGCGATCTCGAGGACGCCGCGGTCGTCCTGCGGCCGGCCCACGATTTGCAGACCCACCGGCAGGCCCTCGGGAGTGAAGCCCGCGGGCACGGAGATGGCGGGCAGGCTGGTGATCGTCACGTAATAGCACGAGCGCATCCAGTCGATGTAGCTCGCCATCTCCACGCCCTCGATCCCGGTGACGTAGGGCTGTTTGACGTCGAACGGCGCAACCTGCACAGTGGGCAGGACAAAGCAGTCCCAGCGCCGCATGAATTCGCCCACGCGCCCGTGCAGACGCGATCGCTTCGTCTCCGCCGCCGCGATTTCGGGGCCCGTCAGCCGCGCGCCGCGCTCCACCTCTTCGATCACCGCCGCCTTCACCAGCGGCCGGTGCTCCGCAACCACCGCGGCGTACGACTGATGAAAGTTCAATGCGCGAAAGACCTTGAACGCTTCGTCGGCGTCCGTGAGGTCCGGTTCGCTGTCCTCCACCGCGCACCCCAGCGATGTGAACAGTTTGCGCTGCTCCTCAAAGACTCTCTTCACGCGCCGCTCGAACGGAAGGCCGAGGTAGTTCGCACACCACGCCACCTTGAGCCCCTTCACCGACCGCTCGAGCGGCCTGGCGAACGCCGGCCCCGGTTCGTGAATCGACAGCGGAGCGCGCGGATCGGGACCCGCGATCGCAGAGAGCAGCAGCGCCGTGTCCTCCACCGAGCGGCCCATCGGACCCACCACGCTCAGCGTGTTCCACGACGACCGCGTCGGATACCGCGGCACGCGTCCGGGCGAGGTGCGGAAGCCCACCACCGAGCAGAAGCTCGCCGGATTGCGCAGCGATCCGCCCGTGTCGCTGCCGTCGGCGATCGGCAGCATCCCGCACGCCAGCGCCGCCGCCGCGCCGCCGCTGCTGCCGCCGCACGTCTTCGAATGATCGTACGGGTTCAGCGTCGCGCCGAACACCGGATTGAACGTCTGCGACCCCGCGCCGAACTCCGGCGTGTTGGTCTTGCCCACCGTAATCGCGCCCGCGCCTTTGATGCGCTCCACCAGCAGCGTGTCGAAGTCCGGCACGTTGTCTTTGAACACCGGCGAACCGTACGTGGTCCGCAGGCCCTTGGTCTCCTGAAGGTCCTTATGCGCGACGGGCAGGCCGTGCAGCGGCCCGAAGAAGCGGCCCTTCGCAGCGGCCTCATCCGCCGCCGCGGCGCGCTTCATCGCCTCCTCGCGCGCCAGCGTCACGATGGCGTTCACCTGCGGATTCACGCGGTCGATCTGTTCGAGGTGCGCCTTCAGGACTTCGCGCGCCGACAGCTCCTTGCGCCTCAGCCTCCGCGCCATCTCGACCGCGCTCATGCGGCAGATCTCCGGCGTCTTCGGCGGCGCCGCCTGCACGGCGCCGGCCGCCGCCACACTCAATGCTTCACGCCGCGTCACGCTCTCCTCCCCGCTCATTCCGTTTTCAGCTCCACGCTCTTCGTATTGTCGTCCGGCGTGCGGTCCACCAGAAGATGGAACGGATCGATGCCGGCCTTGTCGGGCGGTTCCCCCACGACGAACCTGTGGACCACCTCGTTCCTGTCCACGCGCAGGCGCTCGCGATAGAGCGTCCGCCCGTACTTCTTGCCCTTCCCCGGCTTGGCGAACGCTCCGATCTCCACCCAATCGCCGACGGCGACTTCTTTCTCCTCTCCTCGCTCGTTCGCCTTGAACTTGCGCGACTCCGCCTTCACCGTCACCTCGTACTTTCCATCCGGCAGCTTGCGCGCCGTCGCATCGAGCGTGCGGTTCGAAAACAGCGTGATCTCCTCAAACAGCTCGCGGATCAGCGGCCGGTACTGCTCCGGCGCCGCCTCGCGCAGGCGGTCCACGAGCTCGTGCGAGGCGGGATAGGGAGGGCCGCTGTAAGCGAACTTCCCGATCAATTGCCGCAGCGCGCGGTTCACCGCCTCCTCGCCGATCATCTCCTTGAGGTAATAAAGAACAACACTGCCCTTGTTGTAGTGGATGTAGCCCTGAGACGACTCCACGTTCAGCAGCGGCCGCTCCTTCAGCCGCTCCGTCCCGCGCGAGCGCAGATAGCGGTCCATCTCGTATTCCAGGAACTTGCGCATCATGTCGCGCCCGTATTCCTTCTCCATCACCATGAGCGCCGAATACTGCGCCAGCGTCTCGGACAGCAGCGTCGCGCCCTGCATGTTGGCCCCGATGATCTGGTGCGCCCACCACTGGTGCCCCATCTCGTGCGCCACGATGTAGAACACGTGGTCGATATCGTCGGGATCGCGCAGGTCGGCGATGAAGCCGATCGCCTCCGAATACGGCATCGTGCCGGGGAACGCCTGCGCGAACCGCGCCACGCGCGGGAACTCGATGATGCGCGCCTGGCGGTGATAGTAAGGCCCGAAGTTCTTCGTGAAATACTCGAGCGACTTGCGCATCGCCGTCATCATCCGCGGCACGTTCCACTTGTGCTCCGGATGGTAGTAGACCTCGAGGTTGATCCCGTTCCACGCCTCGCGCGCCACCTCGTAGCGCGCCGACATGAACGAGTAGAAGTTCAGCGAGTCCCTGTCGAGCCGGTATTGAAAGTAACGCCGCCCGCCCGAGCGCCACTCTTTCACGAGCGACCCCGGCGCGATCGCAAGCTGGTCCGCCGAGGTCGAGATCACCGTCTCCACCGACACCCAGTCGGAGTTGGCGCTCAAGTACGTGTTCATGCAATGCGCCGTGCAGTTGCGCTCCAGCGCGGGCATGAGGTCTTTCTCTTTGAGGCCGTGCTTGCGGCGCTCGTTGCGGTCCGACAACTCGCGCCCCCCGTCGTAGCCGATTTGCGGGCCGATCGTGTTGTTGAAGAATGTGCCGTTCTGCACGAACTGCTCGCGATTCATCGAATTTGCGAAGCCCTTCTGCTCGCCGCGCACGGTGAAGCGGATCGTCCGCGACTCGCCCGGCGCCATCGGCTGCGCCAGCTTGTAGATGCGATGCTTCAGCCGCCTGTCGTCCTTGTCGAGACTTGCTCCCTCCATGCGGATCTCGGTGTCGTGCTCGCGATCCACGGCGAAGTGGATCTCGCGAATCGTGTCGGCGGTTTTGTTCGCCACCGTCTGCTCGCCGCGCATCTCGACGCCGCGCCGTTCGGGGAAGATGTCGATCTCGTAGCGGACCGCGGTCACGCGCGGCTGCGGCAGCTTTTCGCTCCACTTGTAGCGCCTCTCATAGTCCGCCGCGCGGCGCTTGCTCTCATCGCGGCTCACCAGCGTGTTCAGCACTTTCGTGTTGTAGTAGACCCAACCGGCTGTGGCCGCGAACAACACGACCGCCGCGACCGCGGTCCACTTCAGGCCGCCCTGAAAGCGCTGCGCCGCGACGCGCATTCTCCTGCGCCACGAAGCCTCCTTGCCGCGCCTGTACAACAGAATCGACGCCAGCGCCACGAGCAGGCAGAACAGCGACCAGTAGAGGGTGAACCACCCCCAGCCCGGCGAGTCCGGCGCGAAGCGGTACATGTCGGAGTAGGTCGCGGCCGGGCGTGAGCCGAAGTTCACCATGCGCGTCGCCAGGTCCAGCACGTCGCGCCCGAAGGTGTCCGCGATCAGGTATGCGATGAACGTGAAGTAACCGATGTACTTGTTCGGCGAGACGACGTGGAAGAAGAACGCCGCGACCGAGAGAAACGCCATGAAGGTAAAGTCGCGCCACAGAATCTGTTCGGCGTAAAGCTCGATCTGAAACCGCGTGTAGCCCTTCCATGCCTGCACCGCGATGCCGGAGAGCACTGCCGCGGTCAGCGTCAGCAAAACCGCGGCCAGCAGCGCCGCAAGTTTCGACGCATAGAGCGTCCAGTCCTTCACGGGCAGCGAGTCGCGGATCTCGTCCATGCGCTCGTCGCGGTCGCGCCAGATGAGCTGTCCCGCGAAGAAAGTGATGATCGCCACCAGGAACATGTAGAGCGTTCCCTGGATCACCTGGCTGGTCCAGTACGTCACCGGGAAGGTCTGATTGCCGAACCCTTCAGGCGTGCTCATCGCCATCGACGTGATGCAATTCAGCAGCGCGGCGGCCAGGATGACGATGAACACCGGCGTCTTCACCAGGCTCTTCAGCTCAAAGCGCAGAGACCCGAAGAAGTGGCCGGCCGCGCCGCCGCGCCACTCGGGGCCGGCGATCTCAGGCGCCGGCGCCGCGATGAGACCTTCGCGCTCCTCCTCAACCTTCTTTGCCCTGCGCGACGCGCGCTCCACCAGGCTGATGCGCTCCGCGACGATCGCGAAGATGCCCAGCCCGAGCGCGAGCCACGCCAGCCGGTTCCACAGCAGCATTCCAACCAGCGGCAACGACTGCGTGTTCTTCTCGGCCACCGTCCAGTACTTCGTCGCGATGGTGAACGCGCGCAGCCCGAACGGATCGAGCAGCGCCGCGAGCCGCTCGTTCTTCAGGTCGGAGGCGAACGAGTCCGTCACGCCGAACGCCACCAGCAGCAGCAACGCCGAGAGGAAGCTCAGCGTCGTCGAGCGGAACCGCACCGCGACGACGAACAGGATTCCTGCGATGAAGAACGTATTCGGAATCGAGAATGCCAGAATCCCATTCAAGTGCGCGCCGGCAAACACCGCGCCGAAACGCTCCTTGTCGGCCCACGGCGCGAACCTCGCCAGCAGAATTCCCAGCGAAACGCCCAGCGACGGGACCACCGCCACCAGCGCCGAGCCGAAAAACCGCCCGTAGAGATACCCGCGCCGGCTCACCGGCAGGCTGAAGATCATCTGGTTAGTGTTGTGCTGAAAGTCGCGGATGCCGGCGTTGTTGACGAACGCCGTCGTCATCAGCAGCGTCAGGATCGATGTCACCGCGTAGAAGTTCTCGATAACCCACTGCGCGTTGCGGTTGGTGTTGCCCACCGCGCCGCCCACTGTCACGTTGTCCGACGACGCCGCGCCGAAAATCATCGCGCCGATGACAACGAGAAAAATCCAGACCATCCACCCGCGCAGGAAATAGCGCAGCTCGAAGAGGAAGAAGTGGCGGAACATGGCGCGCGCCTATTGCCCGTCCTCGAGCCGCGCGATGCGGGTGAAGAAGACGTCTTCGAGGTCGGGCCGCGCCGGAGCGAAGCCGTCGCCGGGGTCGCTGTCCGCATGAATGTGCACCAGCGGCCGCCCCGCGATCAGCTTGTGCGAGATCACGCGGTGGCGCGCGCTCAGCTCGGCCAGCTCCGCCTTGGCCGCCATGCGCTGCCAGATGCGCCCTTCCAGGCTCTCGATCGCCTCGGCCGGCGAGCCCGCGTAGAGCACCTTGCCCAAATGGATGATCGCCATGTTTGTGCACAGGTCCACGACATCCTCGACGATGTGGGTAGAGAGGATGACGATGACGTTCTCGCCGATCTCGGAGAGCAGGTTGTAGAAGCGGTTGCGCTCGCCGGGGTCGAGCCCCGCGGTGGGCTCGTCGACGATCAGCAGGTCCGGCGAGCCGAGCAGCGCCTGAGCGATGCCGAACCGCTGGCGCATGCCGCCGGAAAAACCCGAGAGCGCTTTCTTGCGGACATCCCAAAGGTTGACGCGATGGAGCATCGCGTCGACGGCGTCCTTGCGCTCGCCCGCGCCGGTGAAGCCCTTCAGCAGCGCGATGTGATCGAGCATCTCGCGGCACGAGACGCGCGGGTAGACGCCGAAGTCCTGCGGCAGATAGCCCAGCCGCCGCCGCACCGCGTCTTTTTCCGTTAGCACGTTCAGCTCGCCCAGCCGGATCTCGCCCTCGTCCGGCTCCTGCAACGTCGCGATCGTGCGCATGAGCGTCGACTTCCCCGCGCCGTTCGGCCCCAGCAGCCCGAACATCCCGCGCGGGATCGTCAACGAAACCTCATCGAGCGCGCGCACCCCGTTCGGGTACGTCTTCGACAGATTGCGGATCTCCAGTTCCATGCAGCTCCTCTCGTCCGGGAACGCGTCCTTTGATGATAAAGCCGTGAGGCGCCCCGCACCGCGGCCGCTGTTCAGTGCTCAGGCCAATCGCAGCCCGTCCCGGCTTCGGCAAGGCGTTTCTCTTCGCGCGGGTCGATCCTGGCCAATTCGCGCAGGAGCCGGCGCTTTGAGCGCCTGGCTGCACCTTTCACGGCCGGCGCGCGCCGCATCCTTGCTGGACCGGTTCTTGCGGGGCGCGAATACACACTCGCGGAGCGAGACCCCGCGCGTCAAGTCGCCTGGGCCGGGCTACTTCAGCATCTTCGTCGCTTCCTGCCGCATCAGGTGCGCGTTGGTCCACGCCTGCCGCGCGAACGGGCTCTTCAGCGCCGCCGCCTGGTCGCTGAACTTGGCGGCCTCCAGCACCTGCGCCCGGTTCATCATCAGCCGTCCCAGGTGATAGTTCGCCAGACCGAGGTTGAAGAGCGTCGCCGCCAGCATCTCCTCGTTGCCCTTCACGAGCGGCAGCGCCATGCGGAGATCCTTGTCGGCTTGCTGGTACTCGCCTTTTTCCATGTGCGCCATGCCGGCAATGTAGTAGCAGCGCGTCTGCGCCGCCGTGCGCTTCTTCTCCCACAACTGCGCCGGCGCGTTTTCCGGACGCGGGCGCCGCGCCATCACCGCCAGCAGCCGCTCGGCGTAAACGCCGGCCTGCGCCACCTGCTTCCTGTTGAGTTTCGCATCCGCCAGCACAAGCAGCAGGTCCTCGTTCTCCGGAAAATTCGCGAGCGCCTTCTCGGCGATCGCCGGAATCCTGGCGGCGGCCCCCGTCTGGTTCAGAGCGACGAAGTACGGCCCGTACGCCGCGTCCAGATATTTGCTTTTCGGATTCTGCTGCTCCAGGGCCTCGATCAACTCGATCGTCTGCGCCGGCTCGGATCCAAGCGCCGTCGCCAGCAGCGCATACTCCGCCTGCAACTCCATGCCGCGCGCGTACTCCACATCCTTTTTCCACGCGTCCTTTTCCTCCGCGTCTTCCGGCTCCGGCGCGGCGATCGCCTTGCGCGCTGCGGCGCAGGTCTCGGCGGCCAGCTTCTTGACCAGAGCGGCGTCTTTCTTCGACACCGCATCTTGCAGATTCTTGAACAGCTCGCCCAGGTCCGCGGTTCCCGTTTCCGGGGGAATGGCGATCAGGGCGGCCACGAAAATCAGGGTGGACAGTATCATGGCGGTCACCTCACTGCCACGACAAATATATTGCGAAATTGCGCCGTTGAGAAGCCCCATCCGGGCAAAGCGGACAGCGGCGCCGCCGGCGCGCCGGAGGTTTCGCTCACCGGGACATCAAGGCATCAGGGATGACGAGGGCAAGCGCGCTCATTCCTCGCGCAGGATTCTGACCGGATCCAGGCGCATCGCCCGCAACGCCGGCGCCAGCGTCGCAACCGTGGCCACGACCAGCAACAGCGCGCCCGTCCCGGCGAACGTCGCGGCGTCGTGCGCCTGGACGCCGTTCAGGATGGACCTCAGCAGCGGGGCCGCTCGCGCCGCCGCGCCCAATCCCAGCACGAGTCCGGGCGCGGCGCGCGCCAGCCCGCTCTTCAGCACCATGGAGAAGATGCTCGCCCGCTCCGCGCCGAGCGCCAGCCGCACGCCGATCTCGCGCGACCTCCGGACGGCCATGTAGCCGATCACGCCGGAAACGCCCACGGCCGCCAGAACCAGCGCGAGCGCCGCCAAAAACCCCATCACCTGCGCCGCCGCCCGGCTGCGTTGATTGGCGAGCGCCCCGCCGCAAAGATACGCTGCGCGCCCTCGAGATCGCGCTGTCCGTCCGCCGGCAGGCCCGGGAGCATCTTGCGGCCGCCGGCGTCACCGGCCTTGCTTGAACGCGCTCAAAGCGCGATCTTCCGGCCCAGCGCGCGCGCCAGGCCCAGCCAGCAGTGTTCCAGGTTGCAGATCAGCCTCAAGCCGTCCTCGTCCGCCTCGCCCGCCGCACTGCGCAGTTCTTCGAGTGCGAACCGCGCGAACTTTCGCGCCGCATCGCCGTGTGGCTCATCCAACGTCGCCTGGACCATTTCCGTCCACAACGCCAGCCGCGGCCTGAACTCCGCGACGTGACGCGCCAAATCCTCCACCACGCCGAAATGCGTCAGCGCCACCCTGGCGGGCCGCGCCTCTTCGAGCCATCGGAGCGTTTGCTCCCACGCGTCCAGAGCGATGTCCGGAGGCGGAGCGTACGGCAAGACCGCGCGGCAGCAGCCGGCCTTCACGCCCGCGGCGTCGCCGGCGTAGGCGGTCCCCGCCGCCCGGTCGAGGAAGATCACGTGATGCCGCGCGTGGCCCGGCGCGTAGCGGACCTCGATCTCGCGCCCGCCGAAATCGAGCGTTTCGCCTCCGCCGAGCGCAACCAGGTTCTCCTGCGGAACGGGCTCCGGCACGCCCCAGCTTGCGTGAGTTGGATCGCGATAGAGCTTGGCCACGTAGTCCAGCAGCTTGTCCGGATTCGCAAGGTGCGGCGCGCCCTTTTCATGAACGTACACGCGCAAGGCAGGGTTCCTACGCGCCAGCGCGCCGGCGGCGCCGGCGTGGTCGACGTGAATGTGCGTGATGAGCAGAGCCCGCACGTCCTGCTCGCGGATGCCCGCGTCCGCCAGCCCCGCCAGCAGCGACTCCGACGTCGAAGGCGGCCCCGGATCGACGATCAGGAAGCCCTCGCGCGACTCGATCACATAGCTCGCGATCATCCCCGGCCGGCCCTGGAAGAGCAGGTCGATTACCCTGGCCCGGCTCCCCTCCAATTGAATGATCACTCTCGAATTCTCTTACAGATGACGCCACCTGAGTTCGGGCGAGAAGCGTGCAAAGTCGGTGTCCGCCGTCACCCATTCACACCCGCTCTCAATGGCCAAAGCCGCGTGCACTGCGTCCGCTACTAGCTTCCCTTGGATCCCCGACTTCGAACACAGCCTCCGAAAGATTGCCCAGTGCTCTTCTCCCGGCCTAATCACAATGCACGTGGGCCGCTCAAGCAGCGCATCGATGAAAGTGAACGCCTGCTGCGTGCTGGAGGGCGAGCGGAAGATGCGCGGGTTCGTCACCACCCTCACAAATCCATGCAGGACCAGCGCAGAGATCGCGAAAGGCTCGGCGGCGTTTGCCATGGCTGTCACCCATTGGCCATAGCGCTGGTGGTGCGGCGAATCCGCGCGGTGCGCATACACGAGCACGTTGACGTCGGGCATCAGCATGGAGCCTCACTCCTGGCTGCCGCGGTAGAATGATTCATCGTCGGCGGTGATGAGGGATGAGATCCGGTCCAGGTTGATGCGAGGATCGAGGAGTTCACCCTTGACTGTGTAAAGCTTGAAGGGTCGCACCTTCTTGCGCGGGGGCGCCGCGAGGTGGGCCCGCAACGCATCCTCCAACAACTCACTGAGAGTCATCCGCCTTTTCGAGGCGACCTTTCTCGCCGCCCTCAAGAGCGGCTCCTGGATGTCCACCGTTGTCCTCATGACCTGATAGTAGCGCTTGATGCAAGTCGCATCAAGATCAGGTGCGGATTGCATTTTCCCGCCGATCAACTCCTTCCCCGCGGCCCACTGCTGCAATCCGCCTATGCTCCGAGTTGGGTTGATCGCTTTGATGTTATGCAGCGCCATCTCTTCGCAAAGCTTCACGACGGCATTCATCGGCGGGCGGGTGATCGGCGGAGCGTGCGCTCCGGCGATCGAGCGCGGCGTCGTGATGGTTCGAGGCGGGCGCATCGCGGATGCCGGGCCGGTGGACCGCGTGCGCGCGCCCGCGGGCGCCGCGAGGATCGAGACCGCCGGCAAGACCGTCACTCCCCGAATCGTGAACGCTCACGGGCACGCCGGCGAATCCCGGGGACTGCGCGCGCGACCGGAGTTCTACAGCGGGGAGAACGTGCTCCGCCGGTTGGCGCTCTACGCGCGCTAAGGCGTCACCACCGTGCTCAGCCTGGGCCCCGGCCGCGACATCGGATTCCGCCTCCGCGACGCGCAGGACACCCCGTCGCTCAACCGCGCGCGGTTGTGCGCGGCCGGCCCGGTCATCGCCGCGAAGACGCCCGAACCAGCGCGGGCGCAGGTGGACGGCGTGGCCGCCATGCGCCCCAACTTCATCAAGATCCGCGTGGACGACAACCTTGGCGCCGCCGCGAAGATGACGCCCGAAGTCCGCCGCGCGGCGCTCGATCGCGCGGGAGCGCGGACTGCCGGTGGCGGTCCACATCTATTACCTCGACGACGCGCGCGCTCCTTGAGGCCGGCGCCGCGTTCGTCGCCCGCAGCATTCGCGATCGCGAGGCGGACCCCGCGGTCATCGCTCTTCTCAAAAAACGCGACGTTTGCCTGCGCCCGACGCTGACGCGCGAACTCTCGACTTTCGTCTACGAGTCCAGGCCCGCTTTCTTCGACGACCCGTTCTTCCTTCGCGAAGCCGGCCGCCGCGTGCTCGACCGGTTGCTCGATCCGAAACGGCAGGAGGAGATCCGGCGCGGCAAGGCCGCGCAGCGGTACAAGGCTGCGCTGGAGACGGCGAGCCGGAATCTCAGGAAGCTGGCCGGCGCGGGGGGCCGCATCGCATTGGGCGCCGGCGCCGGACCGCCCGTCCGCTTCCAGGGCTGCTTCGAGCACCTCGAGCTGGAGCTGATGGCGAAAGCCGGGCTCACCCCCGCGCAAATCCTCAAGTCGGCGACCAGTGACGCGGCGCGCTGCATCGGTCTTGCCGGCCAGGCCGGCACAATCGGGAAAGGCGCCTGGGCGGACCTGCTCGTCCTGTCGAAGAACCCGCTCGACGACATCCGCAACATGCGCACCATAGAATCGGTCTGGATCGCGGGCAACCGGGTGGGCCGCTGAAGCCCGTCGCCCCTGTGAAATGATGAGAGCGTGAGATGTTCCGCTCTCTTACTCTGCTTTCTCGCCGCGCCCGGCGCCGCCGCCGACCTCAAGCCCTTCACCATCGCCTGGAACGACGCTTCCGAAGGCATCACCAATCTGCAATCGTGGCAGCCGCGCGAGGCCGGCGTGGATGGCTGGGTCGGCGTCTCTCCCGAGGGTCACTACACGCTCAACGGCGAGCGTGTTCGCTTTCTCGGCGTCAATGTGACCGCCGCTTCCGCGTTCCCCTCTTACGAGCGAGCCGCCGGACACGCCGCGCGGCTCGCGCGCTTCGGCTTCAACTCCGTCCGCTTCCACCATCTCGAAGCGCCCTGGGACAAGCGCAACGTGCTCATCGACTACGCCAAGGGCTCGTCCCGCGAGCTCTCGCCCGAGCGGCTTGACCGCCTGCACCACTTCATCGCGCGCCTGGCCGAGCGCGGCATCTACACGAATCTCAATCTGCTCGTCTCGCGCGAGTTCCAGCCCGCCGACGGGCTGGGCGATGAAATCGCACGCCTCGGCTGGAAAGATCAGCACGTCCTCGGCTTCTTCAACGACACCGCACTGGAATTGCATAAAGAGTACGCAACGCAACTGCTGGCCGCGCCCAATCCGCATCGCGGCGGCGCGCCCCTCGCCGCAGACCCGGCGCTCGCCTTCGTCGAGATCATGAATGAAAACGGGCTGCTCCAGAAATGGCACGAGGGCGTGCTCGACGCGCTGCCTGGCGTTTATCGCGATCAGTTGCGCGCGAAGTGGAACGCCTGGCTCAAGGATCGCTACCCCGGCACCGCGGCGATGCTCGCCGCCTGGGGCGCGGTCGACGAGCCGTTGGGCGGAAACAAGGTCGCGAATGGCGACTTCGCCGCGGGCACAAGCCGCTGGGTGATCGAGCGCCACTCCGGCGCCGCGGCTACCGTGGCGGTCAACAACGACTTCAACGGCAGCCCCGCGCTGCGCGTTGAAGTGACGGCGCCCGGCAGCGCCAACTGGCACGTGCAGATCAACCAGCCCGGCATGCCCATCGAAGCGGGCGCGGTTTACACTCTGCGCTTCTGGGCGCGCGCGGCGAACTCAACGCCGCTGGCGGCCGTCGTCATGCGCGCGCACAGCGACTACGCCTCGCTCGGCCCCGCCATCAACGTCACGCTCACCAGCGAATGGCGCGAGTACTCCCTCACGTATCAGAACGCCACGACCGAATCCAACGCGCGAGTGAACTTCAACGGCTTCGGCAACCGCACCGCCACGGTCTGGCTCGCCGATGTCCGCTTCCAGCCCGGCGGCCGCATCGGCGGCATCCCCGAGGGCGCGTCGCTTGAGGACGGCACGGTTCCCCCGCTCGCGCGGCAGGGATCGAACGCCACGCTCGATCAGCGCCGCGACTGGGTGCGCTTCACGCTGGCGCTCGAATCCGCGTACTGGAACGCGATGTATCGCCACATCAAGGAGACGCTCGGCTACAAGGGCATCGTCTGGGGCACGATCATCTCGAACAGCCCGCCCAACGCTCAGTCCGGCTGCGACGCCTTCGACTCGCACGCCTACTGGCAGCACCCCACGTTTGCGCCCGGCCGGGACTGGGACCCCGAGCTCTGGACCGTGCAGAACGTTTCGATGGTCAACGACCGCGCGGGCGGAACGCTGGGCACGCTCGCGCGCCAGCGCGTGGCCGGCCGGCCGCACAATCTCTCCGAGTACCAGCACCCTGCGCCCAACAACTACGGGACGGAAGGCCCCCTGCTCGCGGCCGCCTACGCCGCGCTCCAGGATTGGGACGCGATCTGGTTTTTCGAGTACAACACCGGCACGGCCGAGTACACAACCGGCTTCTTCGATCACGGCGGCCATCCCGGCAAGATGGCCAACAATCTCCTGGCCGCCGCGATCTTCCGCCGCGGCGATGTCGCTCCGGCGCTCAATCAGCACGTGCTTGCGTTCCCGCCGGAGACGGAAACGGACCTCGCCGCCACGCGCGGCGGCGCGTGGAACATCGCCGACGGCCGGCTGCTGGGCGTTCCGGCGGTCCTGGCGCTCGTCAATCGCCTGGCGCTCTCCATCGGCCCGGAGCCGGCCGGGGCAACGGCGCCGCCCGCGGACCCTGGAGGCGATGTCGTCGAGTCCGACACGGGCCAGTTGCGCTGGGACACATCGCGCCGCGGCGAAGGCGTCGTCACCATCAACGCTCCGCGCACGCGGGCCGTGGTTGGTTTCACCTCGGGACGCGCTTTCGACCTCGGCGGCGTCGTCATCGCTCCCGGTGAAACGCGGCAGAACTGGTCCAGCATCGGCATCACGCTTCTGGAAGGCGATTCTTTTGACGCTGAAGCGGGCGCACGCGCCGTCATCGTCGCCACTGGCGAGCACGCCAACACCGGCATGGTCTGGAAGGACGCCTCGCGGACGTCGGTCGGCACGCGCTGGGGCTCGGCGCCGGCGCTCATCGAAGTCGTTCCGGCTTCGATCACGCTGCCCGCCGCCGCGTCACGCGTCAAAGCCTGGGCGCTCGACGAGCGCGGCCAGCGCGCCGCCGAGCTGACTGTCGCCGGCGACGAAAGCGGCGCGGTCATCCGGCTCGGCGAAAACGGCGATACGCTCTGGTACGAAGTCGAGATCGGCCCCAGGTGAGGCCGCGCGCCACCGGCGCAGGCTGAAGCCTGCGCTAGGCGCCCGCGCGCCGCGCGAACGCACTCAGCAGTCCGCCGATCGCCTTCATCAGCCCGCCCGCATCGATCGATTCCGGCAATGGAATCGTCAGCGCGGGCCGGTTGGTATTCGGGTCGCGCGAGACCAGCGACGAGAGGCCCGCCGCCGCGTCTCCGCTCGCCGCCAGAGTCTGAAGGAACCGGACCCCGGCCTCGAGCAACCCAGCCGCGGCGCGCGCCATGTCCTCCTCGCGCGGGGCCCGCGGGGCGGCAAGCGCAGCGGCGGCCGGCGCCGCCGGGACTTCGGCGGGCGGCGCCGCCTCGGCCGCCGCCACCGGCCTCGGCGGCTCGGCCTCCACGACCGGCTTCGGCCGCAGCGGCTGCCCCGCGAAGATCTCCTTCACCGCCTGGAGCACGCTCTTTCGCCCCAGCGCCGCGAAGCTCACCTCGTCCGTCGGCGAATCGAACACGCCGGCGAACAAAGACTTCTTCAGTCTCAAGGTTTCCCACACGCGCATCTCGATCGAGTCCTTCGTCAGGAAGTGGATCACGTGCACCGGCCGCGACTGTCCCATCCTGTGCACACGCCCGATCCGCTGCTCCAGACGCGCCGGATTCCACGGCGGCTCGAAGTTGATCACCGCCGACGCCGCCTGGAGGTTCAGCCCTACGCCGCCGGCGTCGGTGGACAGGAACACCTTGCACTGAGAGTCGTTGCGGAACTGCTCGATCAGCTTCCCGCGCTGCCGCGACGGCACCTGGCCATGCAGCGACACAAAGCCGATGCCCAGCTTCTTCAACTCCTCGCCCGCGAGATACGTCATCCGCTCGTACTCGCTGAACACCACCACCTTGCGGTCCTCCTCGAGCGTGAGCTCGCGAACGATCTCGCGGAACTCCGCCAGCTTCGGCGAGTGATGCGTCCGCTTGTCGTAGAGGAAAGTCGAGTTGCAGAGCATTCGCATGTTCTGGATGGCGCACGTGATGCGCAGCAGGTCGAGCTCCGACAGCCAGCCCTGCCGCTCCCACTTGCGCATCAGCGCCGCCAGGATGTCGCTCTGCTCGAAGTACGGCTCGGCCTGCTCCTTCGTCAGGATCACCTCGCGGATCTGGTCGGTCCGCTCCGGCAGTTCCCTTAACACCTCGGACCGCTTGCGCCGGATCAGGATGGGCGCCAACTGCTGATGGATCTGGTCCAGCCCGCGATAGCCGAGGAGCTTGCCTTTCTCGTCCTCCATGCGGTGTTCGGCCAGAAAGCGGAACGCCGGGCCGAGCCTGCGCCCGTCCACGAACTGCACCACGGAATACAATTCTTCCAGCTTGTTCTCGAGCGGCGTCCCGGTGAGCACGAACGCATAGCGGCTCTTCAACTGCTTGATCGTGCGCGCCGTGGCCGTCGTCCAGTTCCGGATGCGCTGCGCTTCGTCGAGGATGATCAGGTCGGGCTTGAGCGCCTGCATCTCGCGCACGTCTTTGAGCACCAGTTCGTAGCTCGTCAGGTTGAAGAACGACGGCGACTCGTACAGCTTGCGCCTGCGCCGCATGTCGCCGTCGATCACCTGCGCCGGCAAGTCCGTGAAGCGCTCGATCTCGGTCTTCCACTGGTATTTCACCGACGCCGGCGCCACCACCAGCACGCGCTCGATGCCGCGCTCGCGCCGCAGCATCTCGGCCGCGGCCAGCGCCTGAACCGTCTTGCCGAGACCCATGTCGTCGGCCAGCGCCACACGCCCGCGGCATGCCGCGAAGATCGCGCCGCGCGCCTGGTACGGCAGCAGCTTCGTCTTCAGAAAGCCGGCCAGCGGATCGCGGCCGCGCTCGAGCTGCGCCAGGAGCCGCCGCTCGCGCTCGAGACCCTCGACGATCTCGTTCTCGCGGTCGAGGTATTCGAGAACGTCGCTGTAAATCACCGCGTGGTCATCGGCCCGCCGCAACGACTGGAGCACCTCGTGGAATCGCCCGTATTGCTCGCGCTTCAACAGCCCGCGCTCGTCGAAAAACTCCGCTGCGAGCTGCCCCAGCGCCGGCGAAGGCTCCGCCGGCAGCCGCAGCCGCACGCCGATCTCATTGCCGTATTCGAGCGAAATCGAAGCCCGCGTCCGCTCGTAGGAAGCGCGCTCCACGCGCTTGCCGTGCCGCTGGCGCAGTTGCAACAGAAGCGCCTCGATGTGTTTGCACGTCCCCAGCGTGTTGACCGCGAAGTCCGGGCACGAGCAGTAGTTGTCGAACAGCCCCGCCCCGCGCATCGCCACGCGATACGTCTTCCCGCTCGCCGACTTCACAGTGTAATCGCCGAAGAGCCCGCCCTTGGGCCGCGCGGCCACCTTCGCGATCGCCGCCGCCGCCCGCTCCCGCCGCTCCGCAATCTGCTGCTCGATCAACATAACGAGCCAGCATACCAATTGGGCGGCAACCCGGCGGCGATGCCCCGTCCCGCCGCCCGATCGCGCCGGACTGGCCTCCTCGCACCAGCACCGCCGCTCCCGCCCTGGCTCCTCCTCTTCTTCCCATCCGTGGCCAATTCTCCCTTTCCCAACGCCGCCAGCCGAGGCCGTCACCGGGCCTCCACCCGGCGTTTTTCAGCCCTCGCTGTCCGGACACGCACTGTCGGGATGAGCCGTTCACAGAAATCTTTCAACTTTCTTTCGCTTGTTTTCAACGACTTATAGAAATGCGTCGATTCGGGCCTTCCGGCCGTCTGCTTCCATTTCCGCGGGAAGGAGGTCTTTTGACCCGATGACACTGCACGCCGTTTCCGAGGCGCGGCTCGCGGCCAACCGCGAGAACGCCCAGCTCTCAACAGGACCGAAAACCGAGGAGGGCAAGGCCCGCTCCTCGCAGAACGCCCGCGTTCACGGGCTGTTCTCCAAGTGGATGTTCCTCGAAGGCGAGGACCCCGCCGAATTTGATGCGCTGCTGGCCGGCCTGCGCGAGGACCTCAAGCCGCAGGGGTACGTCGAAGAAACGCTGGTCCACGACATCGCCCGCGCGCGCTGGCGGCTTCTCCGCCTGATGGGCTGGGAATGGACCGCCCACCAGTCCAAGATGAAGGAGGTCTCCCGAGAGCTCGGCTGCCCGATCGAGAAAGCCGGGACCCAGGCCTTCAGACTTCTCGCGGAGCAAACCGAGGTGCTTCCGCTTTTCTTGCGCTACGAGAGCATGTTCGACCGGCAAATCAGCCGCGCCCTGGACACACTCCGGAAGATCCAGCGCGAACGGAAGGAGAAGAAAGAGCCGGAACCGGCCGAAAAAGCCCCGCAAGCTTCCGTGCGAAACGAACCCATTCCGCGGCCCTCCGCGCCGCCGAAACCGGCCGTCGCTGCGCCGGCAAATCACGTCCGCGGGGTCAAAAAGGCCCCTCGCGCCGTCCGCCGCATGACCAAGTCGCCTCCCGGAGACGGGGGGAAGCGCTAATCTCGGCACTGTAAAGACCATGACACCCGCCGATCGCACTTTTCGTGTGCCTCGCCGCCGTCGCTTTTCAGGTCCCCGCCGCCGAAATCGACGTCTTCGACATCTCAAAGCCCGAAGCCATCAACGTCGAGCCTTCTGTCGTCGATGATCAGGGCCGCCAGGCGCTGCGGTCGGCCGCCAGCGCCGCCCACGAAGGCCGCCGCGGCGGCATGGCCATCCTCAAGGAGACCGAATTCGGCGGCGGCGGGATTGAGATCGACCTCGCGGGCGAGCCGGGTCCGTGCGCCGACGCGGGCGCGCGAGGCTTTGCCGGCGGCTAGGTCCGCCGCAACCACTGCGTGCAAGGCGAGTCCCTTCCCGATTACCCGTGGCCGCGGCTGAGCAAGGCAGAGCCCGAGCAATACGAGTTCTATGCCGATCTTCGGCCGGGCGTCCGGACCCCACGCCGGCTTGTGGTCTCCGGGAAAAAGCCGCGCCTGTCCGCGCACGGCGCCGAACAGCCCGCGCGCGTGGTCAACGGCCTGAAGCCCGGCGCCTCGAAGAGCCGGATTGCGCCGTGGACCGGCCCCGGCACGGCGGCGCAATCCGCCGATCTGCGCCTGAAATGAGCAGCGGGCTCCGGCGCTCGGCGCTCACTTCAAAACTCGATCGAGGCGAGGATCTCGCTCGGTTTCTTGCCGAACGCGCGGGCGATGGCCAGCAGGCTCTCCACCGAAGGCAGGTTGGCCCCGCGTTCGATCGAGCTGATCTGGCTGACGCTGAGCCGCGACTTCTCGGCGAGATCCTTCAGCGACCAGTCGCGCTCGGCGCGCAACATGCGGATGCGGTGGCCGAGCCGCTCGCGCAGCCGGTCCTGCATCGCGCGGCCCAGCCCATAGGCCTCAGCGGCGTTGGCCAGCACGTTGCGGAGCTGCGCCAGCGAGAACGGCTTGGCCAGGTAATCGAACACGTTCAGCTTGAAGGTCGCGCGCATGTCTTCAAGCGACGGATGCCCGGTGACGATGATCACGCAGACGCCGGGGTGGCGTTGCAGCATCTGCTCCAGGACGCGGTCGCCGCGGTGCTCGCCCATCTTCATGTCGAGCAGCAGGATCTCGGGCGGCTGGCGCCCGGAGTCCTCGAACAGCGCGGCCGGCTCGCGGAACGTGCGCACCGCGTAGACGCCCTCGTCCTTCAGGAAGTCCTCGATGTAGTTGAGAAAGTCCGGGTCGTCGTCCAGGACGGCGACATCGATCATCCCCGGATTGAGCTCCTGCGGCGCTTCCTGCTTTGTACTCATGCCGGCCTCGCTTCATTCTGGCTTGCCGGCAGCAGCACCTCCAACCGCGCGCCGCCGCCCGGCCGGTTTGCCGCCGTGATCGTTCCGCCATGCTGCGTGATGATGCCCTCGGCCACCGCCAGTCCCAGGCCGGTGCCCTTCGCGTCGAGCCGCGTGCTGACGAAGGCATCGAAGATCTCGGGCAGCACCTCTTCGGGAATGCCCGGGCCGTTGTCCTCGACAACTACCGACAGAGCCGGCTGCCCGTTAACGACACGCCGCGCCGAGCGCGCCTCGATCCTGCCGCCTTTCGGCGCCGCCGCCAGCGCGTTGCGCAGCAGGTTGACGAACACCTGCACGAGCTGATCGCCGTTGCCCGTCACGACGTGGCCGTCCTTGACGGCGTTGACGAACTCCACTTCCTGCGCCTTCTCGTCGATGCCGACGAGCTGCCAGGCCTCCTCGACGATGCCGCGGATCTCCACCGGCGCCAGCTCGCGCCGCCGCTGCCGCGCGAAGCCCAGCAAGCTCTCGCTGATCTTGCGCAGCCGGTTCGTCACGCGCAGCATCCGCTCCAGCCGCGCGCGCGCCGCTTCGTCGCGCACCGTCTCCAGCAGCTTCTCGATCGAGCCGTGGAGCACGGCCAGCGGCGTGTTCATCTCGTGGGCCACGCTGGCGCTGAGCAGGCCCAGGCTCACCAGCCTGTCCTGAGCCTCGAGCATCTCGTTTTTCGTCCGCAGGTCTTCGGCCGCGCGCTCAAGCTCGTCCTCGTGACGGCGCAGCTCCCGCAGGCTCTCGTTGCGCGACCGCATGATGACGCCGATCTCGTCGCCGGGGATGTAGTCCTCGCCGATCAGCTCGCCCTCGCGGTCCCCGCGCAGCGAGGCCGCGTCGGCGTTCATCATGAGCTGCAACGGCTGGTAGACGTAGCGCGGCAGCACCGCCAGCTCCAGCACCAGCACCGCCAGCACGTAGATCGACCCCAGCACCGTGAACAGCGCAATCTTCGCCGTCTCCAGCACGCCGCTGTAGAACTCGAGCGGCAGCGTCAGCCGGTAGATCCGGTTTGTCCCCGCGACCTTCTTGTATACGTGCTCGCTCCCGGCGCTCCGCCGCCACCACTTCTCCGGCCTTTTCTCGAGCGCCTCAACCGCGTCCGGCGGCAGGCCGAAGTCCTCGGCCGACCCCGTCCTGAGGTCGTAGGCGCGCAGCTCTTCGCCGCCGGCTTCCGGAGTCAGCGCCTCGAAGGTCCTCAGGATCAGGCTGACCTCGCGCGCGCGCGCCGCGTTCAATCGCTCCTCCATCAGCGGCACCACAGAGAAGTAGACAGCGCACGCCAGCACCAGGAAGAAGGTGTTGTGCAGCACCATCAGCTTCGGCCGGACCTTCAGGTCGCCGAACCGGCGGCTCAGCCCGGTGAGCGGGCGCGGCTGCTGCGGGCGCACCGGCAACCCCGGAACTCCCCCGAACTTCGGCGCGCCGAAATTATTGTCAGACAAGAAAACTTTCTCCTATTGCGTAATTCTTACTGCTATGCTAGAAAAATGTGAGACGCCTGTTTTGTCGCAGGCGAACCGCGTCCGCCTTGGCAACAGAGGGGCTGAGGCGGTTCCGGCCCGCGTTACAAAGATAAAACGAATGAGCGCCATCTTCTCGAAGAACTTCGACGCCACGCTGCGAATCGCCGCCGGAGTGGTCGTCATCCTCTTGCTGGCGGTCGGCGGCGCCGTAGCCTATCTCACACATCCGAAGCAGCTTGACACCGGTTACGCCCCGGAGCAGCCGGTCCAGTACAGCCACAAGCTGCACGCCGGCAACCTGGGTCTCGATTGTACATATTGTCATTACACCGTGGACAAGTCGAGCTTCGCCGCGGTGCCAGCCACCGAGACCTGCATGAACTGCCACCACCGCGTCAAGGAGAAGAGCCCGAAGCTCCAGATGGTGCGCGAGAGCTATGCGTCGGGCCAACCGGTCGCGTGGGTGAAGGTCCATCGTCTGCCCGACTACGTCTACTTCAACCACCAGGCGCACGTCACCGCCGGGGTGAGCTGCGTGAGTTGTCACGGCCGCGTGGACCAGATGATTGAGGTCAAGCAGGTGCAGCCGCTGACGATGGCGTGGTGCCTGGATTGCCACCGCAACCCCGCGCCGAACGTGCGCCCGGTCGAGTACGTGACGAAGCTCGACTGGCAGCCCGAGGGCGACCCGGCCGAGCTCGGGATGAAGATCATTCAGGCTCGCAATATCAAGCCGCCGGAGCATTGCTCGGCGTGCCACCGCTGATGCTGACCGCGCTTTTCCGGTGAACTCCCGATGAACGAACTGATCCAACTCAACGCTTCGAGCGCGACCGGCAAGAGCTACTGGCGCAGCCTCGACCAGCTTGCCGACACTCCGGAATTCCGCCAGTGGGCCGACCGCGAGTTCGGCGAAGGCGCTACGGAGTTGACCGCGGGGTCGCGCCGCTCGCTGCTGAAGGTGATGGCGGCCAGCTTCGGCCTTGCGGGGCTCACCGCCTGCCGCCGGCCCGTCGAGAAGATCCTGCCGCATTCGAAGGGCATCGAGGGCTACGTTCACAACCGGGCCCAACACTACGCGACGGTGCTCACCAAGGGCGGGGCGGCCAGCGGCGTCATCGTCGAAACCATCGACGGACGGCCGATCAAGATCGAAGGCAATCCGCGGCATCCGGCTTCCCTGGGCGCGACCAACGCCCACGCGCAGGCCGCGATTCTCAGTCTTTACGACCCCGACCGCGCGCGCCGCGTCGAGCGGCGCGGCAACCGCGCGAGGTGGGACGAGTTCATCGCCTGGGCCAAGACCGAGTTCGACGCTGCGCGCCAGGGCGACGGCGCGGGGCTGCGCATTCTCTCCGAGCGCTCCACCTCGCTGACGCTCGCCGCGCTTAAGGGCGAGGTCCTCAAGAAGTTCCCCAAGGCGCAGTGGGTCGAGTACGACTCGGTGAACTTCGATCAGCCCGCCGCCGGACTCGCGCAGGCGTTCGGCCAGCCGCTGGAAGCGCACTACCAGTTCGATAAGGCCGATGTCGTCGTGGCGCTCGACTGCGACTTTCTGGGCGTCGACGCGCGCGACGTGCGGCCCATCAAGCAGTTCTCCGCCAGGCGCCGCGTCGAAAAGCCCGAAGACGCGATGAACCGGCTCTACGTGGCCGAATCCAACTACACGCTCACCGGCGCGATGGCCGACCACCGGCTGCGGGTGCGGGCGGGCGACGCCGGCGCGCTGGCGCTGCGCATCGCCAAAGCGCTCAACATCACGGGCACGGAATTGAACGTCGTGGGCGACGCCGCGGACCGCGCGGGCCGGTTCGTCGCCGCGCTGGTGAAGGACCTGCTGGCGGCGAAGGGCAAGTCGATCGTCGTGGCCGGACCGCGCCAGCCCGCCGCGGTGCACGCGCTGGTGGCAGCGGTCAATCAGGCGCTGGGCAACAACGGCCAGACCGTGGTTTACACGAAGCCTGTCACTGAAGCGACTGATTCGGTGGCCGCCGTCAAGCAGCTCGCCGCGGAGCTCAACGCGGGCGCGGTGAAGACGCTGGTCATTCTCGGCGGCAACCCGGTGTACACTCTGCCGGCCGATCTGAACTTCGCCGCGGCGATGAAGAAGGCCGCCGCGACGGTGGCGCTGCTGGCCGAGCCGAACGAGACCTGGAACGAAGCCGAATGGCGGCTGAATGAGGCGCACCCCCTCGAGACGTGGGGCGACGCGCGCTCGCTCGACGGCACGGCGTCGGTGCAGCAGCCGCTGATCTCGCCGCTGTTCAACGGGCACAGCGCGATCGAAGTTGTTGCGCTGATCGCCGGACGCGGTCCGTCGAAGGGCTACGATCTCGTGAAGAGCGCCTGGACCGCGCAGTGGCCCGCCGCCGAGCGCGAGCGGCGCTGGAAGAAGCTGCTCTACGACGGGCTCGACGCGTCGTCGCGGCTCGCGCCCGTTCCCGCCGCGCTCGACGTGAAGAAGACGCTGGCCGCGGCCGGGGCCGCGATCCAGCCCGCCGCGAGCGGCATCGAGATCGTCTTCTACCCGAGCCACGGCGCCTACGACGGCCGCTACGCCAACAACGCCTGGATGCAGGAAGCGCCGGACCCGATGACGAAGCTCGTCTGGGACAACGCGGCGCTCGTGAGCCCGGCCACCGCGAAGCAGCTCGGCGTCGCCAACGGCGACGTCATCGAGATCTCCGCGGGCGGCGCAAGCGCGCGTGTGCCGGCGATGATTCTGCCCGGCCACGCCGACGATTCGATCTCGCTGGCGCTCGGTTACGGGCGCACGCGCTGCGGGCGCGTCGGCCAGGGCGTCGGGCACAGAGTGGAAGGGCTGCGCACGACGGCCGGATTCTTCCGCGCCGGCGCGGCGGTGACGCGCACCGGCCAGACGTACGACCTCGTGACGACGCAGGAGCACCACACGCTCACCGAGCCGATCACCGGCTTGCAGCGCGAAGGCATCGTCGTCGAGGAGAGCCTGGCGCACTACCGCGAAGGCAAGATTCACCTCCCGCACCAGCCCGAGCCCGCCAGCCTGTTCAAGGGCTTCGATTATTCGAAGGGCAACCAGTGGGGCATCGCGATCGATCTCAACGCCTGCATCGGCTGCAACGCGTGCCTGGTCGCCTGCCAGGCGGAGAACAATATCCCCGTCGTCGGCAAGGACCAGGTGAAGCGCGGCCGCGAAATGCACTGGATCCGCATGGACCGCTACTTCTCCGGCGGCGAGGAAGACCCGCAGGTGGTGACGCAGCCCATGGCGTGCGTGCAGTGCGAGAACGCGCCCTGCGAGTCGGTCTGCCCCGTCGTCGCCACGACGCACAGCCCCGAAGGGCTGAACGACATGGCGTACAACCGCTGCGTGGGCACGCGCTACTGCGCCAACAACTGCCCGTACAAGGTGCGCCGCTTCAACTTCCTCGACTGGCACCGCGGCCTGACTGAAGTCGGCAAGATGGCCTTCAATCCCGACGTCACCGTGCGCATGCGCGGCGTGATGGAGAAGTGCAACTACTGCGTCCAGCGCATCCAGGAGAAGAAGATCGACGCGAAAGCCGCCGGCCGCCGGCCGCTCACCGACGGCGAGGTGATGAGCGCCTGCATGCAGGTGTGCCCGGCCGAGGCCATCGTCTTCGGCGACATCAACGATGCGGAAAGCCGCGTGGCGAAGCTGAAGAAGCAGAAGCGGAACTACGAGGTGCTCGGCGAGCTGAACGTGAAGCCGCGCACGACCTATCTCGCCAAGTTGCGCAACCCGAATCCCGAGCTGGAGAAGGAGCACGCCTGAGATGGCCGGTCTCGCGATCGATCCTCGCATGGAGCTGAACCCGCCGCTGGTGACCGGCGGGCAGACCTACGCCACCGTCACCGAGACGATCAGCTCGATCACCGAGAAGAAGCCGCCCAGGCAGTGGTATTACGCGTTTGCGGTGAGCCTGGCGTTCGCCGGCCTGCTGTTGTTCTGCCTCGGTTATCTCGTGATGACCGGCATCGGCGTGTGGGGCAACAACAGCCCCGTCGGCTGGGGCTGGGACATCACGAACTTCGTGTGGTGGATCGGCATCGGCCACGCCGGCACGCTGATCTCGGCGATCTTGTTCCTCTTTCGCCAGAAGTGGAGAACGTCGATCAACCGCGCCGCCGAGGCGATGACGCTGTTCGCCGTGGCCTGCGCCGCGATCTATCCGCTGTTCCACACAGGGCGCCCGTGGCGCGCCGCCTACTGGCTGTTCCCGATGCCGAACGAGCTGCTCCACCTCTGGCAGAACTTCCGCAGCCCGCTGATGTGGGACGTCTTCGCGGTGTCCACCTACGGCACGGTGTCGCTCCTGTTCTGGTACGTCGGGCTCATTCCGGACCTCGCCACGCTGCGCGACCGCGCCAGGACGCGCATCCGCCAGATGGTCTTCGGCATGATGAGCTTCGGCTGGCGCGGCTCGGCGCGGCAGTGGAAGCACTACGAGCTGGCCTATCTGATTCTGGCCGGCATCTCGACGCCGCTGGTGCTGTCGGTGCACTCGATCGTGTCGTTCGACTTCGCCACGTCGGTGATCCCCGGCTGGCACACGACGATCTTCCCGCCCTACTTCGTCGCCGGCGCGATCTTCTCCGGCTTCGCCATGGTGGTGACGCTGATGGTGCTGGCGCGCTGGGTCTACAACCTGCAAGACCTGATCACCATCCGGCACCTCGACAACATGTGCAAGGTGATGCTCGCCACGGGCATGATCGTCGGCTTCGCCTACGCCACGGAGTTCTTCATCGCCTGGTACAGCGCCAACCAGTACGAGCGGTTCGCGTTCAAGAACCGCGCGCTGGGTCCCTACGCCTGGGCCTACTGGATCATGATCTCCTGCAATGTTGCGGCGCCGCAGTTCTTCTGGTTCAAGCGCTTCCGCCAGTCGATTCCGGCGATGTTCATCCTGTCGATCTTCATCAACATCGGGATGTGGTTCGAGCGCTTCGTGATCATCGCCACCTCGCTGCATCGCGATTTCCTGCCCGGTTCGTGGGGCTACTTCAAGCCGACGTGGGTGGACATCGGGACGTTCGCGGGCACGATCGGACTCTTCATGACGCTGTTCCTGCTGTTCCTGCGCTACCTGCCGGCGATCGCCATCGCCGAAGTGAAGGGCGTGGTGCACGACCAGGTGAAAGCGGAAAAGGGAGGCCACTGAGATGACGCCCGCATTGGAAAAGCTGCCTTTGCCTTCGTTTCTGAAGCCCCCCGCGTACGGCAAATACTACGGCGCGGTGGGCGACTTCGCCACGCCCGAGGACCTGCTGCGCGCGATCCGCACGGCGCGCGCGGCGGGCTACACAAGGCTGGAAGCCTACACGCCGTTTCCGATTCACGGCATCGACGAGGCGCTGGGCGAGCGGCGCTCTCCGCTGGGCCGCATCGTCATCGTCTGCGCGGCGCTGGGCTTCTCGGCCGCGGTGCTGCTTCAGTGGTGGACCGGCGCGGTCGACTATCCGCTCGTAGTGGCGGGCAAACCGCTGTTCGCTGTTGAGCCTTCAGTGCCGATCATCTTCGAGCTGGCGGTGCTGCTGTCGGCCTTCGGCGCGGTGATCGGCATGCTGGCGCTGAACAAGCTGCCGACGTACTACCACCCCGTCTTCAACTTCTCGCGCTGGCCGGGCGCCACCAACGACCGTTTCCTGCTGGCGATCGAGGCGAGCGATCCGAAGTTCAATCCAGAGACGGCCCGCAGCCTGCTCGATTCGCTGGGCTCGAGCCATACCGAGGTGGTGGAGGCCTGACGCCATGTTGAAGCGACGCACTACCCTCACTTTCGCCGCCGCGGCCGCCGCCGCCGCGCTGAGCTCGTGCTCGAACTTCACTTCGCGCCAGCCGCCGATCCAGGTCTGGCTCGACATGAAGAAGCAGGCCAAGTACAAGGCGCAGGCCGAAAGCCAGTTCTTCGGCGACGGGCGCGCCAGCCGCCGCCCGGTGGAGGGAACGATCTCGCAGGAGCTGTACCGGCCCGACGAAGCCTACGCGACCGGGCTCAACCCCGACAACACGTATGTCGCGCGCAACCCCGAACCGCTGACCATGGAGACGCTCCAGCGCGGCCAGACCAAGTTCAACATCTACTGCGCCCCGTGCCACGACCGCACCGGATCGGGCCGCGGCATCGTGCCCTCGAAGGCCATCTGGGTGCCGGCCAACATGCACGACGACCGCGTGGTCAACTTCGTGGACGGCGAGCTGTTCCACGTGATCACGAACGGCCGGCGCTCGATGCCGGCGTACCGCTATCAGATCGGGGAGAAGGACCGCTGGGCGATCGTCGCCTACGTGCGAGCGTTGCAGCGCACGCGGCGCTCGACCATCGGCGACGTCCCGGCCGATCTCCAGGCGAAGGTGAGGTAACCATGGCGCACACCCCTACAGACACCGCGCGCGAACACGCCGTTGAATCGTACTTTCTGAAGCCCGAGAACTGGACGACGGTGCGCAACGCGCTCGTCTTTCTGGCGCTGGTGAGCTGGATCGCGCTCGGCGCGGGCTTCGCCATGAACCGCGAGCAGGCGCACTTTTCCTACCTCGTGGCCTTCGCCTTCTGCGCGTCGATCGGACTCGGCGCGATGTTCTACGTCATGGTGCAGCACCTCACCGGCTCGGCCTGGAGCGTGACGGTGCGGCGGCTGATGGAGACCATCATGCGCACCGTGCCGCTGGGCCTGGCGCTGTTCATCCCGGTGGGGCTCGGCACTCACTACACTTACGAGTGGACGCATGCATCCGCGGCGCAGGACCCGCTGCTCTCGCAGAAGCTGGGCTATTTGAACGACCAGTGGTTCCTGATCCGCTCGGCGATAGTACTGGTGGTGTGGAGCTACTTCAGCTACAAGCTCTACCGCATCTCGCGCGCGCAGGACGAAAGCGGCGACCTTGCGCTGACGCGCCGCGCCGTCAAGTGGAGCGCGCCGGGCGTGCTGGTGGTGTTCCTCAGCGGCTCGCTGGCGGCGTTCGACTGGATCATGTCGCTCGACCCGCACTGGTGGTCGACGATGTTCGGCGTCTACTTCCTCTCCGGCGGCGCGCTGGGCTTCATGGCGGCGCTGATTCTCATCTGCCTGACGCTGCGCCGTTACGGATATCTGGAGCACGCCGTGACGACCGAACACTATCACGACCTCGGCAAATGGCTGTTCGCGCTCACCGTGTTCTGGGCGTATGTCACGTTTTCGCAGTACATGCTGATCTGGTACGGCAACCTGCCGGAAGAGACGTTCTGGTTCCACAAGCGTTTCCAGGGTTCGTGGTCGTTCTGGCGCCCGCTGCTGATCTTCGGCCACTTTGCGATTCCATCCCTGGTGTTGCTGCCGCGGGCGAGCAAGCGCAATCTGAAGCTGCTGGGCCTGGCGTCGGGCTGGCTGCTGGCGATGCACTATTGCGACCTGTACTGGCAGATCATGCCGGTGCTCCACGGACGGGGATTCTCGTTCCACTGGATCGACGCCGCCGCGCTGGCGGCGGTGACGAGCGCCTATTCGCTGTCGTTCTGGCTCGGCCTGCGCGAGCGGCCGCTGGTTCCGCTCGGCGACCCGCGGCTGAAGCAGTGCCTGGCGTTCCACAACGCGTGAGAGGCGAGGAGGGATCGAAATGGCTGACATCAAAACCAACGGTCATCCCGCGGCAGAGGTCGACTACGACCGCCATCCCGAGCGCGCCGGCGTGCTGGCGATCATCTCGACCGTGACGGTGGTCGTGCTGGCGGCGCTGATCGCCGGCGTTTACTGGCTCTACGTGGTGTATTACGAGAAAGTGGAATACGACCAGTACACGGGCGTCTACAGCAAGGAGCTGCGCGCCATCCAGGAGCGCGAGGAGGAGCAGTTGCACCGCTTCGCCTACATCGACAAAGACAAGGGCCGGGTGCGGATCACGATCGACCGCGCGATGGAGCTGCTTGCCGCCGAGTACAAAGACGGCAAGGTGACATACAACACGAACACGTATCCGTTGAGGCCGGAGACGCCGCCCTCCGCCGCGACTTCCGCCACCTCCGCGCCCGCCGCTGCATCGAAGAAGTAACCCCATGTTGATGCGCGCAGCCAGCCTGATCCTCGTCCTCGCCCTCGCGGCGGCCGCTCAGCCCGCGATGCGCTCCGACCAGAGGCCGGCCGGGCTGGAGGGCGTGGACATCGCGGAGAAGCCGGGCGCGCAGATCGATCTGGGCCTGGAATTTGTCGGCGAGGACGGCTATCCGCACAAGCTCGGCGAGTACTTCGCCAAGGGCCGGCCGGTGATTCTGAACCTCGTCTATTACACCTGCCCGATGCTGTGCAATCTCGTGCTGAACGGCCAGGTGGCGGCGCTGCGCGATTTGCCGTGGACGCCGGGCGAGGAGTTCGAGATCGTCACGGTGAGCATCGATCCGACGGAGAATTTCGGCATCGCGCGGACGAAGAAGGCGGCCTACCTCGAGAGCTACGAGCGCGAGGCGCCGGGCTGGCACTTTCTCACCGACTATCGCGGCAACGTGAAGAAGCTGGCCGGCTCGGTGGGCTTCGGCTACAAGCTCGATGAGAAGACCGGCCAGTACGCCCACGCGGCCGCGATCTTCGTGCTGACGCCGCAAGGCAAGGTGAGCCGTTATCTGTACGGGATCAACTATCGCGCATTCGATCTGCGCCTGGCGCTGACCGAGGCCGCGGAGGAGAAGTTCGGCGTGACCGACCGCGTGCTGCTCTACTGCTTTCATTACGACCCCGCGGCGCGCGGCTACGTGCCGTTCGCCAGGAACTTCATGCAGCTCGGCGGCGCGCTGACGCTGGGGGTTCTGGGGATGGCGTTGGTTCGACTCTGGCGCCGCGAGCGGCGGCTGGCGGCGGCCGCTCCCGCGCGGCCGGCGCTCGGCGGCGGGATTTCCGAACCGCGCGCGCCGGCAAGCGGTTGCGGCGAGGTTTAAGCGGGGAATGGTGACTGCGAAATGAACTGGTTTCGTGACTGGATGCTGCCGAAGGCGGCGGCGACTCATGCGGGCGAAGTCGACGGGCTGATGATGTTCATCATCTACCTGACGATCTTCTTCTTCTTCTTCAACGGCGCGCTGATCTTCTACGCGGTGCGGCGCTGGAGGCGGCGCTCGCCGGATGAAATCACTCCGCACATCACGCACGACACGCGGCTGGAGCTGGTGTGGAGCCTGATCCCGCTGGGCGTGGTGATGCTGATCTTCTTCTGGGGCTTCAAGGGCTACGTGAAAGCGTGGGTGCCGCCCAACGAAGCGATGGAGATCGTGGTGACGGGCAAAAAGTGGGTGTGGCAGTTCGAGTATCCGGACGGCACGCGCTCGCTGAACGACCTGCACGTGCAGGTGAACCGCCCGGTGAAGCTCATCATGAGCTCCGAGGACGTCATTCACAGCTTCTTCGTGCCGGCATTCCGGCTGAAGCGCGATGTGATTCCGGGACGCTACACCGAGATGTGGTTCACCGCGACCAAGCCGGGCGTGCAGCAGGTCTTCTGCGCCGAATACTGCGGCAAGGGCCACTCGGACATGCTGGCGCGGATCTTCGTGGATACCGCGGAGCAATACGAGACGTTCCTGAGGGAAGGCGACGAGCAGGTGCGCAAGATGCCGCTCAAGGAGCTGGGCCGGCTCGTGTATGAGAACAAAGGCTGCGCGACGTGCCATTCGCTGGACGGCACGCGCGGCCAGGGCCCGTCGTGGAAAGGCATCTGGGGCGCGGCGCACACGGGCGCGGACGGCAAGACATACACGGTCGACGCAAACTACATCCGCGATTCGATCCTGAATCCGAACGCGGTGATCGTGCAGGGCTACGAGCCGATCATGCCGACGTTCCAGGGCCTGTTGCGCGAGCGCGAGATTCTGGGCGTCATCGAGTACATCAAGTCGCTGAACTAGGCGAGGGGGTGCAAAGAGATGGCAGAGGCAATCACAACACATGGGGCCGGGCGCGCGGCCCACACCAATTACCTCGACGAGAACACGGGCGTGAAGGCGTGGCTGACGACGGTCGACCACAAGCGCATCGGGCTGATGTACCTGTGGTCGGTGGTCTTCTTCATGCTGGTGGCCGGCCTGCTCGCGTTGCTGGTGCGGCTCGAGCTGCTGACGCCGAAGACGACGCTGATGACGGCGGAGATGTACAACCGCGTGTTCACGCTGCACGGGGCGATCATGGTGTTCCTGGTGATCATCCCGGCGATTCCGGCGGCGCTTGGCAACTTCGCGCTTCCGCTCTTGCTGGGCGCGAAGGACGTGGCGTTCCCGCGGCTGAACCTGGCCAGCCTGTACATCTATTGGACCGGCGCGGCGATGGCCGTCGCGACGCTGTTCATCGGCGCGGTGGATACGGGCTGGACGTTCTACACGCCGTACTCGACCACGACCGGGGGCGGCGTCACGCTGATCGTGCTTGCGGCGTTCGTGCTGGGCTTCTCGTCGATCTTCACGGGCGTGAACTTCATCGCCACGGTGCACAAGCTGCGCGCGCCGGGGATGGGCTTCTTCGAGATCCCGTTGTTCTGCTGGGGCATGTACGCGACGGCGCTGATTCAGGTGCTGGCGACGCCGGTGCTGGGCATTACGCTGCTGCTGCTGGTGATGGAGCGCGTGTTCCACGTCGGCATCTTCGACCCGCAGTTGGGCGGCGACCCGGTGCTGTTCCAGCACTTCTTCTGGTTCTACTCGCACCCGGCGG
>CAYYNC010000010.1:68036-127722 GCA_964472745.1 uncultured Solibacteraceae bacterium | reverse complement strand
TGCATGATCTGGCCGCCGCGGATCGGACCGTTGATCTGCGTGCTCTGCGCAACGTCATCAACGAGGTCCTGAAGGTTGTTGTAGACCAGGCGGCCGCGCGTGGTCGGCACGAAAAAGCTCGCGGTGTGATAGCGCCGGATGTCGTAGCCGAACTTGAAGGTGTGCCCGCCCGTCATCCAGCCGACGTTGTGCTGGAGCTGGTAAGTGTTCGACTTGCGGAACTGCGGCAGGTTCACCGCAAGACCGATCGCCGTGCGCGATGCCGCGGCGTTGAAGCCCGTCAGGCCGATTGAGTTGATTTCGATCGACGGGATCGCCTGCGACCGCACGTCCTGGGCCGTCGTCTCCTGCGCCTGCCGCGTGTATGCCAGTCGCAGCTCGCTGAAGATGTTGCTCGTCAGCGAGGAGTTGAGAAACGCGCTGGCCGCCTGGTTGCGGTTCGGCACGAGCGTGGTGAGACCCGGAGGGGTCACCTGCCCGCCGCCCGCATCCGTCAGGTCCTGATACATGTAGCGCCCGCCCAGCGTGTGCCGGTCGCTCAAACGGTGATCGACGCGGCCGGAAAACTGTGTGTCGTCGTACTTGCGCCCCGCCGATCCGCCAAGACGCCCGTAGGGAATCGTCAGCGTCTGGCCGCCGATCACCACCTGCTCAGTGCGCAGCCCGGGGACCGGCGCTCCGGCGGGAAGATAGTCGAGCATCGCCTTCAGCGCCGGACGGTTGTTGGCGAATGGCGCCAGCAGTTGCCGCCCCGCTTCCGTGGGCGGGCCGTCCACCACCGTGCCCGTGCCGAGCCGGCGATCCCACCAGCGCTGATAAGAACCAAAGAAGAAGGTCTTGTCCTTAATGACCGGTCCGCCCAGCGTGCCGCCCAACTGCGTCTCGTTGCGGAACGGCGTCCGCTCGGGCTGAGTCGGCCGCTGCTTGTCCAGGTTCGAGCGCGAGTTGAACGCGCTGTTGTTGTTGAACCAGAAGCCCGTGCCGTGCAGGTCATTGGAGCCCGACTTCGTGACGATGTTCACCACCGAGCCGGCGGCCCGGCCGTATTCCGCCGCGAACTGATTCGTGATGACGCGGAACTCGGCCACCACGTCCGTATTGTTCAGCCCCTGCGTCGATCCCGTAATGCTCGGATCGTTTACGTCCTGCCCGTCGATCATGAAGTTGTTCGAACGCACCCTCATCCCGTTGACCGCCATGTTGATGCCCGAAGCGAACCCGGATTGGCCGGATGAGAGCTGGCTCACTCCGGCGACGTTCAGCGCCAGGTTCAGAATGTTGCGGTTGACGGCCAGCGGGACTTCGCTGATGCGCTTCGACTCGAACGTCGTCGAGACCTCGGCGTTCGTCGTGTTGACCACCGGGACCTCGCTGGTGACGGTGATCACTTCCGACAGCGATCCGACCTCCAGCTTCACTTCGAGCTCCGCCGCCTGGTTCAGGCGCAGCTCGAGAGGCCCTTCCTGGTACTTGCGGAATCCACTCTTCTCAATCGTGATCGTGTAAAAACCGGGCGGCAACAGGGGGATTCGGAATCGGCCCTGCTCGTCCGTGGCAGCCGACCGGGTGATGTTTGTATCACGGTTCACAACCACGACCTTGGCTGCGGCCACGGATGCCCCGGTTGGGTCTGTGACCGTGCCCAGAATTTCGCTGTTCACTGACTGTCCTGCGGCAGTGATTGCGGTCAGCAATACAGCCGCCATTACAATGAAATGCCGTGTCATGGTTAACTCCTGAATGGGGACGCGGAGTCCGTGTCCGGTCGTGCCCCTGAACTCTGATTCGAGTTTACAACATTTGCAATTGCACGTATGCAATATTTGTAACTTATTGGGGAGAAGAGGCCCCAGCCAGCGCCCGCGCGGCCGCCCGCCCGGTCCGCACGCAGTCGGGTATCCCGATGCCGTCGTATGCGTTCCCCGCAAGCTGGAGCCCGCCCAGCGTGGCGGCGATCTCCCGGATCCTGGCGATCCTCGCGCCGTGCCCGACCACATACTGCGCCATGGACTTCGGCCAGCGCCTCAGCCGCACGAACGCCGGCTTCGCCGTCCAGCCAAGCAGTTGATTCAACTCGACTGCCACGGATTTCACCACTTCCTCGTCGGACAGGTCCAGCACCTCCTCCGCACCCGCGCCTCCCAGAAAACAGCGCAGCACGACGTGCGAGTCCGGCACGCGATACGGAAACTTCGCGCCAACGAAAGTGCAGGCCACCAGCCGCCGGCGCTCGCGCGCCGGAACGAGAAACCCGAAGCCCGGCGGAATCGTCCCGCAGTCCTCGCGCCGGTAACCGAGCGCCAGAGTCAGCGACGAACTGTACTCGATGCCCTCCATCAACTCCGCCAGAACCGGATGCACCTGACGCAGCAGGCCGCCCGCAATCCACGCCGGGCAGGCGAAGATCACACCCGTGCCTGCCAGCCATTCCCCGCCCGCCCGGACCCGCCAACCCGCGGCGTCCTTCTCCACCGCTTCGGCCGCCGCGGGCGCAACGTCCACCGCGCCCCGGATGCGGCGCTCGAGCTCCCCGGTGAGCTGCGCCAGCCCTCCCCGAAGGGTCTGAAAGAGCGGACCGCTTCCCGCACCCCGCGCCCGCTTCCGCGCCTCCAGCACCCCGCGCGTCAGGCTGCCGTACTTCGCCTCGAGTTCGACAAATCGCGTCAGCACGCTGTTGATGCTCAGCTTGTCGGCCGATCCCCCGTAAACCCCCGACAAGAGCGGCTCCGCGAGGTAATCCACTGTCTCCTGCCCATAGTGATCGCGGATGAACTCCGACACCGTGCGATCCGGCAGCGGTGCGGCGGGCGGCTTGCGGAAGTACTCCAACCCCATTCGGATCTTCGTCCCCCAGCTCAGCAGCGGCGAGAGCGCCATCGGCAGGACCCTCGTGGGAACCATCATCAGCAGCCCGTCCGGCATCGGAACCAGCCGGTTGCCTCGCACCAGGTAGGTAACGCGTGAATCGTCGTTCGAGTCGATGAGCTCCGCGCCAAGGCCCAGTTCGCGAATCAGCTCCGCCGCGGCCGGCTTTGCCGCAAGGAAACTGTCGGGCCCGCCCTCCAGCACACAGCCCTCCACCGTCTCCGTCTCTATGACGCCGCCCAGCCGCCCCCGCGGCTCCAGGAGAACGGCGGGCACGCCCAGGCTGGACAGCTCGTACGCCGCCGAAAGGCCCGTGATGCCGCCGCCGATGATGATCACGCGCGGATCCATCGAGCCGCTACGGTTTGAACTCCCGCACCATCTGGACCACGGCCTTGACGCTGTCCACCGGCGTATCCGGCAGGATGCCATGACCAAGATTGAAAATGTGCCCCGGCCGCGTTCCCGTGCGTTTCAGCAGCTCGTGGACCTTCAGCTTGAGTTCGTTCAATGGCGCGAAAAGCGCCATCGGGTCCAGATTGCCCTGGATGGCCGACCGGTAGCTGATGTCCAGCCACGCCTGGTCGATGTTCACTCGCCAGTCGACGCCCATGACGTCGCCGCCTGCCGCATGCAGTTCGCGGAAGTACCCGGCGCAACCCGTCCCGAAGTGGATGACGGGAACCCCGGTCGAGCGAATCCGCTCGATCAGCGCCCGCGAATACGGAGCGACATACCGCACGTAGTCTTCCGAGCCCAGCGCGCCCACCCAGCTATCGAATACCTGGATCGCGCGGGCGCCCTGCGTCACTTGCATGATGGCGAACGGGCCCAGCACATCCACCAGCTTGCCCATCAGACGCCGCCACAGAGTCTCGTCGCGGTACATCAGCGTCTTGGTCGTCTGGAAGTGCCGCGACGAGCCGCCCTCAATCATGTAGCTCGCCATGGTGAAGGGCGCGCCGACAAAGCCGATGACCGGCGCCTTCCCGTTCAGCGCTCGAACCACCATCTGGATCGCCTCACCCACATAGCCCAGATCGTCTGTGTTGGAAATGGACAGTGAATCTACATCTGTAGAAGTGCGCACCGGGTTCTCGATCACAGGACCCTCGCCCGACACAAACTTCAGCTTCAAGCCCATCGGCTCAATCGGCAGCAGTAGGTCCGCAAAGATGATGGCGGCGTCGACATCGAGGATCTCGACGGGTTGCAGGGTCACGGTGGCCGCCAGGTCGGGCCGCTTGCAGATCTCCAGGATGGAGTGCTTTGCGCGAACCTCCCTGTATTGCTTCATGTACCGGCCCGCCTGCCGCATGAACCAGACCGGCCTTACATCTGTAGGACGCCGCCGGCAAGCATCAAGAAAACGGCTGCTCATGGGAGGGACACGCATGCGATCTCCGTTCTGTCTTCGCACAGGAAGACGCGAAATTCCTTGGGTTTGTGCCTCGCCGCCCACTCGCGGCCGAGGACGAAATACGGTTTGGTCCAGGCCTCGCTGTCGATGGTTCGTGGAGCGATCACCGAAACCGACAGCATGCCCTGGGCGGGGTAGCCCGTCCTGGGATCCATAATGTGGCTGTAAGTCTTTGACCCCGCTACGAAAAACTTCTCCGATGTGCCCGACGTCGACAGCGACTCGTCTTTGAGAAAGAACGTCGCCGCATCCTTGCCCCGCTCGCGCGGGTGCGGGATGTTCACCCGCCAGCCGCGCGGCTCGTTCGGCGGAGCCCCGATCGCGTAAATGCTGCTCCTTCCGGCCGAGATGATGCCGCTTGCAATGCCGCGAGACCGCAGCGCTGCAACCATCCGATCCACCGCGTAGCCTTTGCCGATGCCCCCTGGATCGATCTCAATCGGCCGCAAGAACCTCACCGTCCTCTCTGCCGCGTTCAGCTTGATGTTCTGCCACCCCATTCGCTCGAGAGCCGTCCGGATTTCAGCCCGGTGCGGAATTCTATTACTGCCTTTGTAAAATCCCCAGATCTTCATCAGCGGGCCCACTGTGATATCGAACGCCCCTTCACTCTGACGACTGTAGTCGATACACTGTTGGAGCAGACTGTACAACTCTTCCGACACCCTCACCGGCCCCTTGGCGGCCTCGCGGTTCACCCGGCTCCACTCGCTGTCGGCCTTGTAATTCGACAGCAAGTCGTCGAGACGGCGCACCTCGTCGAATGCGGCGTCCATGCTGGCATCCATCTCAAACCGGTCGGCGCCGTACAGCGCAATCGTATACGTAGTCCCCATTGCGTCCAGCGACCGCTCCAGCCGGACGAGCGGCGATGCCGGGGGCTCGGCCGCGGACCCCTGGAGAAGGGCCAGCAGCAGGAACAACGCAATCTGTAGGCGGCCTGACACTTCTTACGGCGAGCGTCACCGTGGGGGAGGCTCTGCCTTTAGCTTATAACCGCGTCTTCAGTTCGGCAACAAAATCCCCTATTTTCTTGCAGATGAATGAGGGATTTGACGCCTCGCCCTCCGCTGGCGGCCGTAACCTAAGCCTTTACGCTGTGGCGTTCCCCCGCTAGGGCGTCTCCGCCTCCCCGCCCGCCTCGATCTTCGGCCTCCCCCGCCGCGCCCGCCGCAGCAGCCGGTCAACCGGAGCCCCGGAGACCTCTTCGCGGTCGGGAGTAAACCGCAGATCAGGCATATGAAACAGGTCGATCCGCTGCGCGACCTGCTGCCGCAGATACCCCTTGGCATGAACCAGCGCCGCGAGAGCCGCCTGGCGCTCCGCCGCCCCCCGCGGCAGCGAAACCAGGATGTCGGCGCGTTTCATATCCGGCGACACGATCACGTCGGTGACGTCCACCCCGGAGAGCCTGGGATCGTCGCACTCGAAGCGGATCAGCTCCGAGAGTTCGTCCCGCATGGCCTGCGAGACCCGTTGCGCGCGAAGAGCGTCCATTCGTCCTTGAGTTTACTCCCTGCCGCCTTACTCCAGCCATTCGATCGTCGCGCTGATGAGCTGCGGCCCCAGGAAGTCGGCGGCGACGCGTTCGGCGGATTCCAACACCTTGGCTGCGTTCTCCCGCGACGGCGAAACGGTCACCGCCGCCACGGTGGCGTCGTTGTGAAGATTCTGCCCGTCGATCTCCGCCACGGCCACGTTGTGCCGCGCTCGCAGCCGCGCCTTCAGCCCCGCCACCCAGTGACGCTTGTCCTTCAGCGAGCGCGCCTGCTCGAGGCGCAGCTCAAGGGTCAGCACGCCGACGCAGGGCATCGACCGTTCTCCCCCAGGTCTAAACCAGGGCTTCCTGGCTCACCTGCTCGCGAACGAAGGCCTCGATGATATCGCCCGGCTTGAGGTCGTTGAACCCGGCCAGGGCGATGCCGCACTCGAATCCGCTCTTCACTTCCGATGCGTCGTTCTTGAACCGCTTCAGCGAATCGAGCCGGCCGGTGAACACCACCACGTTGTCCCGCAGCAGCCGCACCTGCGCGTCGCGCGGAATCACGCCGTCCTGCACGTAACAGCCCGCCACCGTCCCCACCTTGCTGATGCGGAACGTCTCGCGCACCTCCGCGCGGCCCTTGTACGCCTCCCTGAACACCGGCTCGAGCATGCCGGCCATCGCCTTTTTGATCTCGTCCGTCAGCTCGTAGATGATTGTGTGCAGGCGGATGTCCACCTTCTCCTGCTCCGCCAGTTCGGCCGCCTTGCGCTCGGGACGCACGTTGAAGCCGATGATGATCGCGTCGGAGGTCATCGCCAGGTTCACATCGTTCTCCGTGATCGCGCCCACGCCGGCGTGCAGCACCCGGATCGAGATCTTCTCGGTCGAGAGCTTTTGCAGCGTGTCCGATATCACCTCGGCCGTGCCGCCCACGTCCGCCTTGATGATCAGGTTCAGCTCCTTCGTCTCGCCTTCGCGAAGCTGCGCGTGGAGCTGCTCGAGCGTGATGCGCGTCTTCGCCATCGCGATCTCGCGCGCCTTCTGCTCGCGGAACTCGGCGATCTGCCGCGCCTTGGCCAGGTCCGTCACCGCTTGCAGCGTGTCGCCCACTTCGGGCATCGACTCCAGGCCCAGCAGCTCGACAGGCATCGAAGGCTCGGCTTCCTTGATCGGGTTGCCGCGGTCGTCGTACAGCGCACGCACTCTTCCGAACACCGAGCCGCACAGGAAGTAATCGCCCACCCGCAGCGTGCCGTTGCGGATCAGCAAGGTCGCCACGGGACCGCGCCCGCGGTCCAGCTGCGCCTCGAGCACGGTGGCGATCGCCGGGCGCGCCCGGTTGGCCTTCAGCTCCTGCATGTCCGCCACCAGCAGGACCATCTCGAGAAGCAGATCGATATTCTGGCCCATCTTGGCCGAAACCGGCACGAAGGGCGTGTCGCCGCCCCAGTCCTCCGGCATCAGGCCGAGATCGCTAAGCTGCTGCTTGACGCGCTCGGGCTGGGCGTCGGGCTTGTCGATCTTGTTGATCGCCACGATGATCGGGACCTCGGCCGCGCGCGCGTGATCGATCGCCTCGCGCGTCTGCGGCATCACGCCGTCGTCGGCCGCCACCACCAGAACAACGATGTCGGTCACCTTCGCGCCCCGCGAGCGCATGCGCGTGAACGCCTCGTGGCCGGGTGTGTCGATGAAGACGATCTTGCGGCCGTTGATCTCGACGTGATACGCCCCGATATGCTGCGTAATGCCGCCGGCTTCTTTGTCGGCGACATTGGCCTTGCGGATCGCGTCCAGCAGCGAGGTCTTTCCGTGGTCGACGTGGCCCATGACGGTGACGATCGGCGGCCGGGTCTCCAGATCGCCGGCTGCCTCGCTCTGCTCGATCTCCTGGACCGCTTCCTCTTCGTAGCTCATCTTCGCCGTCGTGGCGCCGAAATCGCGCGCCAGCTCTTCCACCATTCTGGTGTCGAGCGTCTGGTTGATCGTGGCGAAGATCTTCTTGTCGAGCAGCGCCTTGATGACAAGGCTCGCCTTCACTCCCAGCTTCTCGGAGAACTCTTTGACCGTGATCCCCTCCGAGATCGTGATCTCCTTGTTGACCACCGGCAGCGCCGCGGGCTCGCGCTTGAGCGAAATGGGCCTCAGCTTGCCCTCTTCGATCTCCCTCACGCGCTGCGCCCCGCGCTTCTTCGCCGTCTCCCTCCGCCCGGCCTCTGTGACCGGTGACGGCGGCTCGAGCACTGGCGCCGTCGGGTGAGGACCTCGCCCGCGCAGCGGCCTGCCGCCCGGACCCGCCCCTGTCCGCGCCGCAGGCTGTCCGGCGCGCGGCGAACCCGGGAACAGCGGCCTGCCCGGCGTGGGCATCCCCGGACGCGGCGCCGCGGGTTGTCCCGGCGCCGCCTTGGCCTGCGACTGCTGGAGCCGCGCCAGGATCTCCGGCCGCGGCGGAACCACCGGCCGCGCGGCGGGCTGTCCCGACACCGCGGCGCGCCCGGTTTGAGGCGCGGCGCCCGGCTGCGCCGGCTGGATCCGCGGCGCGGCGGGCTGCGGCCGCGGTTGCTGGATCACCGGAGGCTTGGGCAGGCCCGGAACCACCACCGGAGGACGAGGAGCCTCCCCGCCAGGCAGCGGCGCTCGCGGACCCGAGAGAATCTGACCCGGTCGCGGTCCGGCCGGCGCCGCGGGACGCTGCACCAGCGGGACGTTCCGCGCCGGAGCCGCAGGACGGGAAGCTGCGGGCGGAGCCGCCGCTGCCGGAGCGCCGTTTTCGATGACGGCGGGCTCGGCGGCCTTGGCTTTCACGGGAGCCTCGGCCGGGGCCTTCGCCGGCGCCGGCCGGGCCGGCGCTGGCGCTTGCGGGGCTTTCGCCACCGGCGCTCCAGGCGCGCGGGGCGCCGCTGGAGGCGGCGCCGCAGCCTCCGGCGCGCGATGCGCCACGGTCGCCGGCGCTTTCATCACCGCCGGCGGCGCCGCCTCCGGCGGCGCCTGAGCATGATGCGGCGTCTTCACCTTCGTCGGAATCGGTATCGCCGGCACGGCCGGCAACGGCGGAACCGCCGTCCGTCCGGCCCCGGCCAGAGGCGCCCTGAACGGGACCGGGCGCGGCGCATGGGGTGAGGCGTGGGCCTCCGTCGCGGGTTCGGCATGTGCCGCCGCGGGCGGTGGTGAAACGGGCGAGACTGGAATCACTGTGTGTGTTTGTGCTTTGGGCGGTTCTGGAGCGGGTTGCGGGGCGGCTCCCGGCTCTTCGGCGTGTTCCCGCACTTCGCGCGCGGGCGGCTCTTCGCTCGGTCGTGCGCCGGCGCCGCTCTCGCCCGTGAGGCGCCTGCGAATCTCCAGCGAAACGTCTTCATCGATCGAGCTGGAGTGCGTCTTCTTCTCGGTGACGCCAAGCTCCGGCAGCAATTCGAGAATTGCCCCGGGCTTGACCTCAAGCTCCCGCGCCAGCTCGTTGATGCGAATTTTCTTCATACCGAAGTGGCCGAAGTGTCACCCTGCCGCGAAGCCGGCCGAGCCCATCATCAGCCCTCAATCACTCCCTCTTGGCGGACTTGTGGCTCGGGTTCGGACTCGACAGGAAGACCCGCGGCTTCCATCGTACCAGATTCTCTTTTAGACAGTTCGCTTTGCGGCTCATCGCCGGCCGCCACTGCCTCGCCCGGCTCAGCCTCGGCCTCGGTCTCCCCGGCGGCCTCTGCGGCGGGCGCGGGCGCCGCCGCTTCCACCGCCGGCTCCCCGGCAATCGCTTCGGCCGGAGCCGGCTGCGCGTAATGCGCGTTGATCGCCGTGCTCAGCAGCGCGATCGCCTCCGGCCCGATCCCTGCCGTGTGCTCCAGTTCCTCGGGCGTCATGCTCCCGGCGCGCTCCACGGTGTTGATGCCCACATTCTGCAAGCTCGCCAGCAATGTCTCCGGAAGGCCCTGCGCCGCCAGCTCGGTGATCGGTGTGCGGGCCGACAGCGACGCCATCGCCGCCTCCACCTCCTGCCGCTTCTCTTCCTCGGTCTTGATGTCGATGCGCCACCCGAGCAGCTTCGCGGCCAGCCGCACGTTCTGTCCCTTCTTGCCGATCGCCAGCGAAAGCTGCGAGTCCTCCACGATCACTTCCATGTGTTTCTCGTTGGAATCCAGAATCGCCACGCGCGTGATCTTGGCCGGGCTCAACGCCTTTTCCACAAACTTCGATGCATCGTCGCTGTACTCGATGATGTCGATCTTCTCGCCGCGCAGCTCGCGGATGATCGACTGCACGCGCATCCCCTTCATGCCCACGCACGCGCCCACGCAATCGACGTCGCGGTCGCGGCTGAGTACCGCGATCTTGGTCCGCTCGCCCGCCTCGCGCGCGCACCCCCGGATCACCACCGTGCCGTCGTAAATCTCCGGCACCTCCTGCTCGAACAGCCGCATCACCAGCTCCGGCGCGCCGCGCGAAACGATCACCCCCGAGTTCTTGCCGGTCTTCTCCACGCTCTTGATCACGCAGCGGATCCGGTCGCCGATCGTGAAGTTCTCCAGCCGCGACTGCTCCTTCTTCGGCAGCTTCGCCTCCGTCTTGCCCAGGTCCACGATCAGGTCCGGGCCCTCCACGCGCTTCACCGTGCAGTTCACCAGCTCGCCCACCCGATGGGAAAACTCCGCGAAGATGTTGTCCCGCTCCGCCTCCCGCACCTTTTGCAGAATCACCTGCTTGGCCGTCTGCGCCGAGATGCGCCCCAGCGCCTCGGTCGGACGCGCAATGCGGATCTGCCCGCCAATCGCCGCGTTCGGATCGTACTTCAACGCCTCGGCGAGGCTGATCTCCAGCGCCGGGTCGGTCACCGGATCGGCCACCGTCTTCACCGCGTAGATCACGATATTGCCCGTGCTCGGATCGAAGTCGGCGGTGAGCTCTTCGGTCGTGCGGAACTGCTTGCGCGCCGCCACGAGCATCGCGTCTTTCACCGCGTCGAGGACGATCTGCGCGTCGATCCCCTTCTCCTTGCTCAGGATTTCGATGGATTGGTAAATAGATGCCAAGCTGGTAGCTCTCCTTTGCCTCTTCGTTTGAGACCCTCGACCGGGCCCTCACCACTCGAACTTCAGATTTGCCTTTTCGATTTGTTCCATCCGGACCTGGATGGTTTTGCCGTTTGCGGTCTCGAGGAGGATGTTTCCGTCCTCGACCCCGCCGATGGTCGCTTCCCAGCGCTTTTGCCCTTCCACGGGCTCGCGCAGCACAACCCGCGCCCTCCGTCCCGCGTAGCGCGCAAAATCACCCTCATGGCGCAGCCGGCGCTCCACTCCGGGTGAGCTCACCTCGAGGTGATACGACCCGCCGGGGATCACGTCCTCGACATCCAGCACCGTCCCCACCTGGTCGGAGATCAGCTCGCAATCGGCATGCGTGACGCCTGCGGGCTTGTCAATGAAGATCCGGACCACGCGGCCGCGGCCCGACCCGGCCACCTCGACATCCCACACTTCCATCCCCTCGCGCTCCGCAGCGCGCCGGGCGATCTCGGAAATCCGCTCAACGAGCGTCTGCCTGAGTGTGTCGGGCATCCTGTTTCAAGCCGGGACCAACAAAAAAGTGGGCTTACGCCCACCCTTGCGGCTCGACACTCTAAGAATACCATGGACCACAGCCTTCAGGCTCTGTCCGCCCTCACCCCCGCGGCCGCCATCTTCCGCCGCAGCTCCTCCCCCTGCGGAATCGGAGACTGCTTGAACAGCGCCGCGAGAAGCCCCTTGCAGTCTGACAGCGCATCCACCGCGCGATCCCATGCTTTCGGCTCCGCCCCCGCCAGCTCCGCCGCCAGATCCAGGCAAATCGCGAGATAAGCGGCCCGCGCATGGTCCTCGGCCTTCCCGCCCAAAGTCAGGTCCCGCTCGATCCTGCCCCGCAACTCCGACCTCAGCCGCGCCGGCTCGCGATCGAGGTCGGGCAATCGCTCGACATTGCCCGCCTTCTCCCTCCGCCCGCCGTTCTGCCTCAGATTCAACCGCATCAGCGAAACCAGCCGGTCCCCAAACCGCGTGATCGTCTCCTCCCCCGGCATCGCGTCGCGGCTCGTGTTGCGATAGAGGTCCTTCACCGGCCACCCCTGCGCGCCGATCCACTTCGCGCCCCGCAGCACGCCGATCACCGTCCCCGCCGCCGCCGCATTGTTGTCGCAGTCCCACCCAAAGTTGAAAGCGAGCCTCACCGTCGTCGCGAAATCCCCGCCCCCGTAAAGCAGCGCAGCCAGCGTAGCCGCGCCGTTCAGCGCCACCCCGTTGCGGTCGCGCATGTCGTCGCCGCCATACCAGGCGTAAGTCTTGCGAATCAACTCCCGCGTTGCGCGCCAGTCACGCGGGTTCTCCGCATGCCACCGCACCACATCCCCGTGCACGCGGGCCAGAATGCTCCGCGGATCGAGCGCCGCGCGCCCCGCCTCGATCGCCCCCGCCACGTCCCGCGCCGAGTACGCCGACGCCGCCATCGCCGCAATCATCTGCGCCGCCTGCGACGGCTCGCCCTCGATACTCACATGCGTATAGTGCAGCGCCAGCCGCGCGGCCGTCCGCGGCAGTCCCGGCGAGATCAGCCCCCACGTCTCGGCCACAAACTGCCCCGAAAGATTGAAACCCGCCCAGGGATTGAACGCCGTCTTCCCCGTGTATGGCGGCTCGATGCCGATATCGAGCAACTGCCGCAGGTACAGATGCGAGCACCAGATCCGCCGGTTGATGTGCTTCTTCCACAACTCCGCGATGACGGGATAGGGCAGGAACAGCTCGCCCCTCCGCTCCATCTCCACCGCGTACACCCATTCGATGTCGGTGTCGTCGTCGGTCCAGGCGCCGTCAGGCAATCCCGGCTCATACGTCTCGACATTGCCCGGCGCCTGAATGTACTTCATCTCGTGCTTCAGCCCGTTGAGGTCGCCGATCAACTGCCCCAGCAAACCCCCGCGCAGCTTGTCCTCGACCTCGGGCGCGCCCGCCGCCGCCATCAAAGCCAGAAACTCCCGCCGCCGCATCATGCTGAGATCTCACTTTCCTGGAGGCTTCGCATACCGCCGGTGCTGCTCCTGCAAGAACGCCGGCGAATCCATCGAAGGCTGAGCCTGCGGATCGAGCGGATCCTTCGCCTTCTCCGGCACAAATACATCCGGGTCCGGCCGCAGAGCCGTGTACGGCGTGAAGTCGGGATCGGAAGTGCTGAAGCAATCCGCGAGATCGGCCGCCGTCGCGTCGTAAAGGTTCAGCGGTGGCAGGTCCAACAGCCGGAAGACCGTCTTCAGCATCCCCGGAAAGCTCGCATTCACGTGGCTGGCGTAATTGCGCCGCGCCCACGGGCTCGCGATCAACAGCACCGTGCGGTGCGAATCCACGTGGTCGACGCCGCCCTGCGCATCGTCTTCCGTGATGAAGATCGCCATGTTCTTCCACCACTTCGTGCGGCTCAGGTACTCGACGATCCGCCCCAGCGCATAATCGTTGTCCGCGACATACGACGCCGCGAACGGATACCCGTCCGCGGGCCGCGGCTTGGCCATGTGGTCGTTGGGCAAGTGAATGAACAGCAGCCGCGGCAGGTCATTCCCCGTCTGCACGTACAACTTCTCGATCTCGTCGATGAAGCGCGCCGCGCGGTATTGGTCGGGGATGTTCATGTTGTACTGCGGATACTCGCGCGACGTGTTGCGGAACAGCGGATCGGGCATCGGGACATTGGTGAGATATCGCGCGCCCGTCGGCATCAGCCCCGCGCCTTCGTCCACCCCCGCCAGCTCAAACCCCTCGCCGAAGTTGCGGAACGTCACGCCATTCCGTTCGAGATGGTGCCACAGCGCCCCCTGCTCCAGTTGCTCTTCCGGATGAATGCTCGAATTGGACCCCGCATAGATCAGCCGCCCCGGAGCGCTCGTCGGAAAGCGGAAGTCCTTCTGCCCGCCGTACGAGGCCATCATCGAGCTCTCCGTCCACGCATTCGGATAACTCCCGGCCACCCAGTGATGCCCGTCCACGCTGACCTCGCTGTCCGCGTAGAAGTTGTCGCTGAAGGCGTACCGCAGCGCCAGCGAATGGTGGTTCGGAGTGATGTCGTAGAACTTCTTGTCGGCGCGAACCTTCAGCGACCCTTCCTCCTGCCACACCCACCCGCGGCGCCCCAGCCGCCCTAGTTCCGGCGCGCCCCTCAGCGGGCCGTTCGACGCCTCCGTCAACCCCCCGAAGACCTCGTCGTAAGTCCGGTTCTCCTTGACGATGATCACCGCGTATCGCAGCTCGCGCGGCAGCGGCGCCGGATCCTGCTTGCGCGCCACGAACCCGTTCAGCAGCATCACTCGCTCGGTGAACAGCGGCAGATGGCTGTTCAGCGGATTATCGAAGATACTGAGCATGCCCTGCCGGATCTCGCCTTGAAAACTCCCCTGCACCGGCCCCGTCCGCGTGGCGTTCGGACCCGTGCCGTGCCCCTTCGCGTTCGCCACGAACACCTTGCCGCGGTCCACCGCCACCGCCGTGGGAAACCAGCCCGCCGGTATGTGCCCCACAAGCCGGTTGGTCGAGAGGTCCACCACGCCCACCGCGTTGATGCCCGCCTCGGCCACCAGCAGCCGGCCGCTCTGAACATCGAGCGCCAGCCCGATCGGCAGCATCCCGCGATACGCCTCCAGCCCGCGAATCCGCAGCGGAATCGTCGCCCGCGCCGACAAGGTGATCGGATCGATCACCGTGATCGTGTCCTGGTTGCCGTTCGAAACGTAGATGCTGCCGGCGGTCGCGGCGACGCCCGAAGGACTGCTCCCGCCCGCGCTGTTCGGCCCGAACGGCTCGCCCGTCCGTACGAAGCCTTCCACGCGCGGCTTCCCGGGATCGCTGACATCGATCACGCACAGCGAGTTCGATTCCTGCGCGTTCGGATCGCCCAGCCCCGGAATCGCGATCTCGTCTCCCCGCGCGTTGCGGCGCAGCGCGCCCGCATACGACTCCAGCGACGGGAACCCGAACGCCGGGAACGGCAGCCCCGTCTCCCGCGCGTTGTTCTTCTCCGCATACGGAACCGGCTTGTATTCGAACATGCCGATGTTGGTCACGTACAGCCTGCGGCGGTCGGGTGACATGGCCATCTTGAACGGCAGCCTCCCCGTTCTCACGCTGGCGATCAATCTCTGGTTGCGCGTGTTGAAGATGGCCACGCGGAAATTCGCCTGGTCGACGGCGTACAGCAGGTTGCGCTTGCCGTCGAGCGCGAGGTCGCCCGAGTAACTGTCGCGCCACTGGCCTTGGTCCAGGTGATAGAGATTCTGAAGTCTGCCCGAAGGCAGAACGATCTCGCGGATGCGCCCTGAGTTCCCTTCGCTCGCAAACAGCCTTCGGTCCCCCGCGAACGCCAGCCCCATGAAGATGCTGCGCCAGTCGTCCTCGTCGCTCTGTTTCTCTTCCCCCTTGCGCCGCGCGGTCAGGTGGCGCACTTGCCACTGCTCGCCGCTCTTATCGAGGACGGTGAGCGAGTAGCGGTTCGGCCCGCCGTTGGCCGTCACGGCCATCTCGCCGTCCGGGCTGATGGCCAGCCCGAACGAGCCCGGCCCCGTCTGGAACTGGCGGCCCAGCGGGCTGACGATCCTCCCGCCGGGAAGGACGCTCTCGCCGCCGGGACGCTTGGCGGCGGGCCGCGTGCCGGCCGGGGGACGATAGTCCTCGGCCGCGGCGCACAGCGCCACGGCGAGGAGTACGATGGGAAATCGCATGAGGCTTCTTTATTGATAGCCTGTCAGAGCCCATGCGTGAAAGGCAACGATCATGAATCGCCGCAGTTTTCTCGGCTCGGCCGGACTTGCAGCTTTCGTGGGAGGAAGTGCCGTGGCAGCACCCGGAAAAAACCACTACTACGTCCTTGAGCAATACTTCCTGAAGAACGGAACCCAGGGCGGCCGTCTTGCCGAATACCTGCAAAGCGGGCTCCTCCCGGCGGCGGCAAGGCTCGGCGTGCCCGGCCCGCGCATCATCCTCGAAGCCCTTGCCGCGCCGCACATGCCGCAGGTGCTCACCGTCACCGGCTACGCCAGCCTTGAACAGTTGGCCCAGACGCGCGCCAGGCTGAAGTCCGACGCCGCCCTGGCGCAGGCGCTCGCGAGGTGGGAGACGGGCGAGGAGGCGCCGTACGAAAGCTATTCCGAAACGCTGCTTGAAGCGGCGCCGTATTCACCCGAGCCGGAGCCCGCCGATCCCCCGCCCCAGGCCCCGCGCGTGTTCGAGCTGCGCGTCTATCATTCCCCCACCGAGCGCCAGCTCAAGGCGCTCCACGAGCGCTTCGCCGGCCCCGAGATCAAGATCTTCCACCGCTGCGGCATCCGCCCCGTCTTCTACAGCTCCACGTTGGTGGGGCCCAATAAGCCCAATCTCGTCTATCTGACGCCGTTCGACAACCTCGCCGCCCGCGAGAAAGCCTGGGCCGCCTTCGGAGCCGACCCCGAGTGGGTGAAGGTCCGCGCCGAGTCCATCGCCAGGCACGGCCAGATCTCCAGCATCATCCAGATCTCCCTTTACCGCGCCACCGCCTCCTCCCCCATCCGCTGAAGTCCGCCGGTCGCACTCCCCGACGCGGTCTGCCCGCTCCAGGCTGAGGGCCGTTCCATAACTCCGGCGCATTCACGTCGAACCACAGGAACGCCGGTCTCGGCGATTGCCCAATCGGGAGCATCATCGGCGGCCAGAAAGGCGTGGGTCGCGGGATTCAACGATATCGGCGAAATAGGCCCGCTGCTCAAACGGCATTCGTTAACTTCTTCGTGAGCTCGATTTCGCGGGAAACATCCGGGTTCTTGACCGCGCCCGCCATGGCCAAATCGATTTCCCGCTGTGTCAGGCCGCGAAGCTCATCCCGCATCCGGAAATGTGCCTCGACCCGCGCCTGTGGCTCCATCGGTTTCCATTCCACGAGTAGCTCCAAACCGCTCCCCCGGCTTGAAATCTTTGCGCGGCGCCGAGCCTGACACTTCAAGTCGAGCCGCGCCGGGCCGTGAGCAAACCTCCTGGATCGCCTGGCGCTTGCTTTCGGAGTTCAATCACGCCCGCCTCCCTCGCTCATTGTGATACCGGGCGGCCCGGGAATCCGGCGAGCTCGAGGCGCCGCTGCACGCTGCGGCGGCACAGCGGGCCTGTCCGCCCTGGACCGTCAGATGCGGTCAAGCCGGCGTGCAAGGCCCCGCGCGCCAGTGAGAGCGGGCGTGGAGAAATGGCATCCCGCACTGGACTGCGATGGCGGTCGGCTCGTTTACGGGCGGCGCGCTGGCGGCGCCTCCAACGCTGAACCCTCCATGCGGTAAATACTCGCCCCGCCCGCCGATTGCCCGCGTGTGAACGCCTGTCGTAGGCCCACGATCGCCCGTCGCGCCCGCGGCCGGACTACCCCGGCAGCAGCTTCGTGATGTCGTTGTACAGCACGAACGCCACCACCACCATCAGGAACACAAACCCCAGCTTGAAGACCGTCTCTTTGAGCGAAAGGCTGAGATCCCGGCGGATCAGCGTCTCGATCAGCAGCAGAAGAATCACGCCCCCATCGAGAATCGGGATCGGAAGCAGGTTGAAGATCGCCAGGTTCAGGCTGACGGTGGCCATCAGGCTCACGAACGTCGAGAGCCCCTCGCGCGCCGCCTCGCCCGACAACTGCGCAATGCGGATGGGCCCCTCCAGCGACTTCGGCGAAGACCGGCGCTCGACGATCGCGCGCAAGAACTGGTAAATCAGCGTCGCGCCCTTGATGTTCTGCTTCACCGACTCTCGCAGCGCCTGTCCCGGAGGGAGCTTCGTGTAAATCATGCGCGGGGCGAGTTCCACCCCGATCATCCAGCGCCCCTGCCCGCCGGCGTCGCTGTAAGTCGGCTGGACTTCGATCGTGTGCAGCTCCCCATTCCGCTTGTAGGTGAGCTGGACCGGCTTCCCGTTCGCCTCCTTAAGCGTTTCGTGAATTCTGTAAATTGTGCGGATCGGCGCGCCGTTGATGCTCACCAGCAGGTCGCCGCGCCGCAGCCCCTTCCGCTCCGCGTCCATCCCCGCCACCAGCCCGCCGACCTCGATGTCGGTCTTCTCCGACCACCCGGCCAGCCCCAGCCCCGTCCGCGCATCCAGCTCCGGCGTGACCACGAACCGCAGCGTCTTGCCGTCGCGATTCACCAGCAGCGGCAGCTCCCGCCCCGCTCCCACCACCTCCTTCATGATCACGTCTTCCCAGGTCGGGTTCGTCTTGTCCTCGATCTGCGTGATCACGTCGCCTTCCCGGATTCCGGCGCGCGCCGCCGGAGAATCGGGCTTCACGTAGCCGATCATCGCATCCGACGTCGCGCTCGCCAGCTTCGGATAGCGGAATGTGAACAGCCCTGCCAGCAGCGCGATGGCGAGGACGATGTTCATCGCCGGTCCGGCGAAAACGATGATCAGCCGCTGCCAGCGCGGCTTGGCCAGGAATCCGCGGGGATCCGGATTGTCTCCCGGTTGCTCGCCGGCCATCTTCACGTAACCGCCGAACGGAATGGCCGAGACCCTGAAGTCCGTCTCGCCGCGCCGCACGCCGAACAGGCGCGGCCCGAAGCCGATGCTGAACGCCTCGATGCGCACGTCGAAAAAGCGCGCGGCCCAGTAGTGGCCCAGCTCGTGGATCACGATCATCACTCCGATGAGGACCAGCAGCCACCAGAAGTTTTCAAGAACAACCATGGTTCAATTTCTCAGACAATAATACGGGCCCCCGCGGAAGCCCGTTCCCGTACGATTTCACGCGCCGCGATCCGCGAGGCGCCGTCAATTTCGAGCACTTCTTCGATCGTCTGTGGTTCCACCGAGGGAACTCGTTCCAGAGTATCGCCAACCACTTCCGCTATGGCGTCGAAGGGAATCTCCCCGTTCAGAAAAGCCTCCACGGCCACTTCATCCGCCGCGTTCAGCGTGCATGTCGCCGACCCGCCCGCCTCCTGCGCTTCGTAAGACATGCGCAGCAGCGGAAACTTCTCGAAGTCGGGAGCCTGGAAGTCCCACGTCCGCGAACTGCTCCAGTCCAGCCGTGGCGCCGGCGCGGGCGCGCGTTCCGGCCACGTCAGCGCGTATTGAATCGGCATCCGCATGTCTGTCGCGCACACCTGCGCGATCACGCTGCCGTCATTGTATTCCACCATGGCGTGCACCGTGGACTGTGGATGGATCACCACTTCCACTTCAGCAGGTTTGAAATCGAAGAGCCAGCACGCCTCGATCACCTCGAACCCTTTGTTCATCAGCGTCGCCGAGTCGATCGTGATCCGCGGACCCATCTTCCATGTGGGATGATTCAGCGCCTCGGCCGGCGTGACATTGGCAAGCGCGGATTTCGGTGTGTTCCGGAACGGCCCGCCCGACGCCGTGAGGATCAGCTTTGTCACTTCGCTCCGCCGCCCCGCGCGCAGGCACTGATGCGCGCCGTTGTGCTCGCTGTCCACCGGGATCATCTCGGTCCCGTGCCGCTTCACCGCCTCCATCACTACGCGGCCGCCGGCGACCAGCGTCTCCTTGTTCGCCAGCCCGATCCGCTTCCCGCGCACAACCGCTTCATAGGTGGCTTTCAGCCCGGCCACGCCGACGATCGAGGACATCACGAAATCCACTTCCGCTTCCGTCGCCGCCGTGACATACGCGCGCTCGCCGGCCGCCAGCTCCGGAAGTCTCTCCCCCGCCGGCAGCGCCGCCCGAATCCGCTCCTTGAGAAGAGGCAGGTCTCCCTCCTCGGCCACCGCCACCAGCCGCGGGCGAAACTCGGCCACTTGCTCCGCCAGTTTCACAATGTTCCGCCCCGCCACGAGCGCGAATACGCGGCATCGATCGGCGTTGCGCCGCACGACGTCAAGCGTGTTCGACCCGATGCTCCCCGTCGACCCGAGTACCGTGACGTTCGTCATCTGGACAACGCCCGCCATCATATCACTTCACCCGCACACCCACGCCTATCTGATGCTCGCCCGTAGCATAGGCTTCAGCCTGTGCTCTGCCCACGACCATGCTCTCCAGCTCTCGATGGGACGTCTTTCCAGCGGCAGGGACTTCTTGAGGGGGGCGCCAGGGAGGTGAATGCTTCAGGGGTCTTTTGAGGTTAGTCTCGCTTTGGTGGGAGTTGCCTCCCTGGCTTACTTCCAATCTTAGAATACTGTTTTGCGGATTGCAAGGGGTTTTTTATGATTTTTTGGAGACAACCTTCACCTCAACCCCCGCAATCCGCTCTAAAACCTTGATAGTACTACAGAAATCCTCATCTGCGTGCCCTTCCGCGATCGCCGCCCGGAACATCTGCTGGGTCACCCCCGTCAACGGCAGCGGAACGCTCATCTCGGCCGCCGACTCCATCATCAGCCCGATGTCCTTGTGCATCCATCTTAATGAAAAATTGGCAGTAAAGTCCCTCCGGAAGACGAAAGGCGCCTTGAATGCGATCAGGCCGCTGCGCGCGGCTGAGTTGTTCAGAATCTCGAGCATCAGCTCGGGATCCACCCCCGCCTTGGTGCTTAGTACTAGTCCCTCGTTGAACGCCTGTAACAGGTTCGAAAGGATGAGGTTCTGCGTGAGCTTCGCGTGCAGCCCCATGCCCGTGCCACCGCAGTAGTAGAGTTGTTTTCCCATCGGCTCGAAGCAGGACTTCACTTTTTCATAGACCTGCGGGTCCCCGCCGATCATGAACGTCAGCGTCCCGCCCTGCGCGCCGGGCGTCGAGCCCGTGCACGGCGCGTCCAGGAAATCGACGCCCTTGCCAGCCAGCGTGGCCGCGGCCCGCCGGGCGTAGGACGGCGCAATCGTGCTGCAATCCACGATCACCGTGCCCGGCCTCGCGCCCTCGATCAGCCCTTGCTCTCCCAGCGTCACCCGGGCCGACATGTCCGTGTCGCCCACGCAAAGGAAGATGACATCGGCCTTCTCCGCCACCTCCTGCGGAGTCTTGCACGCGTCGCCCTTCTCCTCCCGGGCGAGCTGCTCCGCTTTCGCCGCGGTGTGCGACCAGAGCGCCACCGAGTGTCCCGCGCGCAGCAGATTGCGCGCCATGGGATAGCCCATGAGTCCGAGTCCGAGGAATCCAAGCTTCACTTCCAGCTCCTGTGATGAGGTCCGTCTCCGCCCACCCGTCAAACCAGGCGCCGGCCGCTCGTGTGCCGTCTCATCGCTGGTGGCTTTATTTCTTCGATGCTCCACGTTCCGTGGTCGACAGTGCGGCGAAACCGCCATTGTAAGCCCCCGGCGGCCAATGCGACAATCGGCATTCGGAATTTCATGCAGAAGCCAAGAGTCCTCGTCACCAGGCGGGTCTATCCCGAAGCCGTTGAGTACCTGCGCCAACACTGCGAAGTCGATTACGAAGGCACGGACGATGGCCTGAGCGCATCCCGGCTGCTCGAGCGCGCGCGCGGAGTCCAGGGAATCGTCAGCCAGTTGACCGACCGCCTGCGCGAAGACGTGCTCGCGCAGCTCGAAGGCGTGCGCGTAATTGCGAACGTCGCCGTCGGCTACGACAACATCGACGTCCCGGCGGCCACCGCGCGCGGCATCGCCGTCACCAACACCCCCGACGTGCTCACCGAAACCACCGCCGATTTCGCTTTCGCGCTGCTCATGGCCGCCGCCCGGCGCATCGTCGAGGCGCACCGCTTCGTCCATTCCGGCAAATGGAACAAGTGGCTCATCGACCTGCTGGTGGGCCGCGACATCCACAACCGCACGCTCGGCGTCTTCGGCCTCGGCCGCATCGGCGCCGCGATGGCGCGCCGCGGCCGCGGCTTCAACATGCGAATCCTCTACTGCGACGACCGCCCCGCGCCGGCCGAGCTCGAGCGCGAGCTTCAGGCCGAACGCGTCTCGAAGGAAGCTCTGCTGCGCCAGTCCGACTTCGTCAGCTTGCACGTTCCGCTCACGCCCGCCACGCGCCACCTCATCGGCGCCGCGGAGCTGGCCATGATGAAGCCTACGGCGATCCTGGTGAACACCGCCCGCGGCCCGGTCGTCGATGAGCCGGCGCTGGCCGCCGCGCTCGAGCGCGGCCAGATCTGCGCCGCCGGCCTCGATGTCTTCGAGCAGGAACCAAAGGTCCATCCCAAGCTGCTCGAGCTCGACAACGTCGTGCTCGCACCGCACATCGCCAGCGCCTCGGTCGACACCCGCCGCCGCATGTCGCTGCTGGCCGCGGAAAACGCAGTCGCCGCCCTCAGCGGCCGCCGTCCTCCGAATCTGCTGAATCCTGAAGTGTGGGACCGCCCTGGCCGCGAGCGATCAGGCTGAGCAGCAGCAGGTCTGACCGCTGGAACCACGCCACGGGCAGAGCCTCCAACTCGGCCGGCGTCCGCGCCAGCTTCTCCCGCACGAACGAGCGCAGCTCTTCGATGCCGATCCCCAAGGCCTCGGCCGCCTCGAACTCGCTGTAGCACACCTTCTGCGCGGCTCTCACCGCCATGAAAAGCTCCGGCCTTCAATTCAGATCCTACAGGGTCAAATCTCCCCGAGCCATCCGGCGGAACTCTGAATCCGGCCCCAGCGAACACCCGGCTCCCGCATCGCCGCGGTCCCGGGGGGAGTAAACTCGTCGGTGGGCGGACAGCCGCCCGGAGACGATCATGCCCGACCCGAAAACCCACGAACATCCGTCGACGGCGGTCCTCACGCGCGGCTACGACCCCCGCCTCTCCGTCGGCTCCGCGCGGCCGGCTGTTTTTCGCAGTTCGACTTACGTCTTCTCCACGCCGGAAGCCGCCGAACGCGCTTTCGACCTCGTCAGCGGGCGCATCCAGCCCATGCCCGGCGAAAGCTCCGAGTTGATTTACTCGCGTTTCAACCACCCCAACGCCGAGATCCTCGAAGACCAGATCGTGCCCCTCGAAGAGGGCGCCGAATGGTCGCTCGTCTTCAACTCCGGCATGGCCGCCATCATGACGACGCTGCTCAGCATCGTCCATCCCGGCGACGCCATCCTGCATACCGTCCCCGTCTACGGCGGCACGCAGCACCTCATGCACGACCTCCTGGAGCCGTTCGGCATCACCTGCCGGCGCGTCGTCGCCGGACGCGGCGCCGAGCTGGACGAGACCATCCGCGCAACGCCGAACCTCAAGGCGATCCTCATCGAGACGCCCGCCAACCCCACCATGGTGATGACCGATATCAAGCGCGCCTCGCTCGCCGCCGGGCAACTCGACCCCAAGCCGCTGGTCCTCGTCGACAACACCTTCCTCGGCCCCGCCTTCCAGCACCCCATCACGCTGGGCGCGGACCTCGTGCTCTACTCGGCGACGAAGTACCTCGGCGGCTTCAGCGACCTGCTCGCCGGCGTCGTTCTCGGCCGCGATCCCGACTTGCGGAAGAAGATCTTCGGCAAGCGCGGCCTCTTCGGCAATATCCTCCAGCCGGACGAGTGCTGGATTCTCGACGGCCGCCTCCCCACCGTCAGCCTGCGCATGAACCGCCAGAGCAAGAACGCCCAGCGCATCGCCGAAACGCTCGTGCGCCGCAGCGAGATCCGCAAGGTCTACTACCCGACGCTGTTCGACGACCCCGAGCAGATCCGCATCCGCTTGTCGCAGTGCGACTACCCCGGCGCCATGATCTCCATCGATCTGCACGGCGGCAAGGACGCCGCCTTCGAGTTCATCCGCCATCTGCGCATCGCCAAAAACGCCGTGTCGCTCGGCGGCATGGAGACGCTCGTCTGCCATCCGAAGACGACCACCCACTCCGTCGACACGCCCGAGGAGTGGGAGATCGCCGGCATCACCGACGGCCTGGTGCGCATCTCCGTCGGAGTCGAGGACTGGCGCGACCTGCTCAAGGACTTCGAGCAGGCGCTCGACGCCGCGCGCCGCATGCTCGAGCGGCAAGGCCAGCCTAGCGATAAAACACTCGCCAGGTAGTCACCAGCAGCGCGTGCGCCACCATCGCGGCTCGAATGCCGCCGCCCTGCCTGTACGCCAGCCCGTAAGCCGCGCCTGCGATCGCGGCAAGCGCGGCGAACTCCCAGTTCGGAAATCCGCGGAACCCGAGATGCGCGGCGCCGAACAGCAGCGACGCCGCGGCCAGGCCGGCGCCCCGCGATCGCAGCGTCTCCTCCAGCCAGCGCTGGAGCAGCCCGCGAAAGAAGAACTCCTCGCTCAACGCAACCACCCAGAGAATGCCGGCGAACGTCGCCGCCGCAATCGCCGCCGTCCGCCACCACGGCCCGTCGGGCGCGGCGAACCGCGCGAAGCCGGTGAGCGGCGCCAGAATCACGAGCGCCGGAAGCGCCGCGAGATACCAGGCGCATCCAATCCGCCACTCGCGGCGCAGCGGAATAAAGCCCAGGCCGATGCCTTCCGGCCCGCGCGCGCTCAAATAGGAAACGACCCCGATGCGAATCCACATCAACTGGCCCAGGAAGTCCAGCCTCAGCTCCTCGTGAGGTTGGCTGTAGATCAACGGGAAGAACTTGAAGAGCAAGGGCAAGGCCATCATTGAGACGAAGCCGAACTCCGCAGCGCGCGAGACGCCGCAGGCTCTGAACCAGACGCCGGCCAGCGCGGCAAGTCCGGCAATCACGAGCGCCGAACGCCAGTCGAACACCGCGAGGGGAATGCTGTAGATCGCATACGGCAGCGGCGCCGCGATCACGAGCCAGAGGGTCTGCCAGCGGTTGCGCAGCTCCTCAAACGCCAGCGTCGAGTACGCGGTGAGCTCGATCAGAACGGCGATGAGGCTGGGCCAGACGGCGTGCGCGGGGATATGCTGTTGATCAGCGTAGAGGAGACCCGCTGGAATGCCGGCCACCCAGAGAACGAGCGCTGTAAGAGCGAAGCGGCGCGGCATCCTGAGTATCGCCCTCATCGTAGCATCGGCCGCTTCGGCGTCCGATCCTCCGTCCGATCTCATCCGCAAAGCCGCGGAACGCGAAGCGGCCAACGAAGCCGCGCGCGGCCGCTATCTCTACCGCCAGGAGGTGATGCTCGAAGAGGTCAGCCCGCGCGGCGGCTTCTACCGCGAGATCCGCGAAGTCATCTTTTCACCCGGCGGCGAACGCACCGAGAAGCTCGTGCGTCCGCCCGAGGACCGTCTCCAGCGCCTGCGCATGACCAAGGAGGACTTCGAAGACATGCGCGACATCCAGCCGCTGCTGCTGACGCCGGAGCGGCTGCCGCTTTACGACGTCCGCGCGCGCGGCGACGAGCGGCTGGACAAGCACGACTGCTGGGTGCTCCAGGTGAAGCCGAAGCAGATCCTCGACGGCATGAGGCTTTTCGAAGGCTTGCTCTGGGTGGAGAAGGAGTCGTTCTCAGTCGTGCGCATCGAAGGCCAGGCCGTGCCGCCGATCTATCGCCGCGGCGAGGAGAATCTCTTCCCCCGCTTCGTCACCCTGCGCGAGAGCGTCGGCGGCGGCCACTGGTTCCCTTCGCTCACGTTCGCCGACGACACGCTCCCGTTCAAGACCGGCCCCCTGCGCATCAAGCTGACAATCCGCTACACCGGCTACAAGCGCTTCGCCGCCGACTCCAAAATCATCTTCAAGTAACATAGCCTTCAGGCTGTGTGTGTTGAGTAACATAGCCTTCAGGCTGTGCCGTCCGGCCGAACCTCACTTCCGCCCCGCCGCACCGAGCATCTGAATCACCTCGTCCACCGGCGCCTCGCGAGCAAGGTCGAGCGGAGTCTTGCCGGCATTGTTCTTGATCGAAGCGTCCGCGCCCCGCTCAAGCAGCAGCCGCACCGCCGCCGCGCGGCCCCAGCTCGCGGCATGATGCAGCGGAGTGGCCCCGCTCTCCGTATCGCGGGCGTCGACCTGCGCGCCCTTCTCGATCAGCAGCCGCGCAACCTCGGCGTTGCCCGCAAGAGCCGCGTCGTGAAGCGGCGTTGCCCCGGTACTGTTGCGGGAGTTCACGTCGGCGCTCTTGGCGATCAGCGCCTCGACGACGTTGCGATGTCCTTTGAGCGCCGCGTCGTGCAGCAGCGAACTGCCGTTCGGAGTGCGCAGGTTGGGGTCGCCGCCCTTGTCGAGAATGACGGCGACGATGTCGGCCTGCCCGCGCAAGACAGCCTCCTGAAGCTGCCTGGCGGCGGGCTGCCCCGCGCCGGGCAAACCCGCCCCGCGCGCCAGCAGCGCCTCGATCGCGCGCGTATGCCTGTATCGCAGCGCCTCATCCAGCGGCGTCGAGCCCGCGCGGTCCTTCGCCGAGATCGAAGCCCCGGCGTCAAGCAGCGCTTCGATCACCTCCGCGTGACCCTTCACGGCCGCGGCGTGCAGCGGCGTTGCGCCGCTCTCCTTGTTGGCCGCATTGACCCGCGCCCCCCGCGCCACCAGCAGCTTCACCATGTCCGCGTGGCCCTTCCATGCGGCCTCTTCGAGCGGCGTGCCGCCGGCCGAGTCCGCTGCGTTGACGTCCGCGCCGCGGTCGATGAGCAGAGCCGCGATCTCGGCGTGGCCGCGATTGGCCGCCAGATGCAGCGCCGTCGAACCGTTGCGATAGGCGGCGCGGATATCGGCGTTAAACTTCAACAGCACTTCGACGACGCCCTTGCGGTTCATCAGCACCGCGTAATGCAGCGGAGTCGAGCCCCCCTCCTTGTGCCGCGCGTTGGCGTTCGCTCCGTGCTCGAGCAGCAGCTTGGCGATCACCGCCTCGCCGCTCCACGCCGCGTCGTGCAGCGCGGTTCCGCCGAGATGATCGTATTCGTTGACGTCCGCGCCCTTGGCGAGCAGCGCGGCCACTGTGTCGTAATCGCCCGCGCGCGCCGCGGTGTGCAGGTCTGAGAACGCCAGCGCTGCGAGCAGGGCGATCGTCATGGCGCGAGCTCGATCTCGATGAGCGCGGCGCGCGCCTTCGCCGGCAGGCGCACAACGAGCTTGCGCGCGCCCTCGTTCCGGCGCTGCGGTTGCGGCGGATTCGCCGGGACGACGTCGAAGCGCGCGTCCTTCGGCGAATGGATCGCCGCGCGCAGAGCGCGGTTGTTCTTCGTGAGCGTGGCGCGCGCGCCGCCGAGCGCGACTTCCGCCTCGGTGACCATGCCCCACAGCATCTCCACCGGCATCTTCGCTTCGATCTCGTCGCGCAGGATCACGCGCCGGCGCCCGGCGAGCGTGAGCGTGCGCCGGTGCGCGGAGAGTTTCTCCGGATACGCCGCGGCGAGGTCGATCGTGACGGACGCGCGCTGCGGCGCGAACTCGTGCGCGACAATCGGCGCCATCGCGGACGGGTCCTGATTCCCGCCGTCGATCAGCACGGTGTTGTGGGATTCGGTGCGCAGCCGGTAATACGTCCAGCGCAGCTTGCCGAAGTATTGCGGCAGGTTGTAGTCGTCGGGGCCGAGGTCCGTCGCCCAGCGCGTGCGCCAGGCGTCGAGAACGAACGAGCCCAAATCAAGATGCGAGTGGTTGGCCTTGTTGTCGCCGCCCTTGATCGCCACCCAGACGGCGTCGGCGTCGGTCCACGACCCGCGAAGGAAGGCCGTCTGCACGCCTTCATAAACGCGATCGAGCGGCCAGCCGGCCTGGGCCGGCGATTCGACGCGCTCGGGCCACCAGATGAGATCGGTGGCATGCGCCGTCTTCGCGGCCTTGAGCAGCTCCATCTGCTGCCACGCGTAAACGGGCTGATTGAAGCGCCGCGCAAGCCAGAACATGACAGGCGCGAGCCCCACCGCGTCGCCCGCGTCGGCGTAGTTGAACGTCTTGCCCGAGGGCGAGGAGAAATCCACGCGGAAATGCCCGGCGCGGTCGAAGCCCTGGATCTTCGAGAGATCGTAATCCGTGCCGAGCGCGGTCTCCAGCCCGGCGAGAAAGGCCACGTTGTAGCGTGTGGCGTAAGCCCAATAGCCCGGCCCTTCGTTCCAGCCGCCGTCGGGGGCGTAGGAGTTCATCGCCCGCGGGATCGACTCCACGGCCGCGCGCAGCACGCGCTCCGCGCGCGACGGCTCGTCTTCGGCCACCGCGAGAGCGCCGAGCGTGATGCCGCCGTTCGAGACCTGGTTCCAGTTGTGCGTCGCCTGAGTCCACGACCGGCGGTTCTCGTAGAAGCCGAGCGCGGGCTCGATCCCCTTCTGGACGATCGCCTCGCGAATCCAGGCGCGGTCTTCGGGGGAAAGCGCGGGATACAGCCAGTCGTAGCCGATGGCGAAGGCGTGCGTCATCTCGGCGGTGTCGAGAAAGTGCGACGGGTTCCAGTCCTTGAACGCCGCCGCCGCGCGCAGCTCCTTCAACGCGCGGTCGAAGTAGCGCCGGCCGCCCTCCAGCCGGTGCAGGAACGCCAGCGTGTAGATGCGCTCGAGAGCGCGCCGGCTCTGGTCGAGCAGCCGCGGACCGATGAGCCTGTAAACCACCGGCGGCTCGCTCTCAATCTTGCTCGCCGCGGCAACGAGCCGCCCGTGGATTTCGCGGGCGAAGGCGTCGCGGCGCAGGAGGTCCTTCACGCGTGCGATGTCCGCCTCGAGGGCGATCAAGCGCGGGTGAGCCGCGCGCAGCGTGTCGAGCGATCCCTGCGCCCAAACGGGCGCGGAGACGAGAGCGAGCGCAGCCAGCCGCAACATGAGGACTCCTCCTCCGTTCTACCATCCGGACGTTGCCTTTCGAGCGCACTCGATATAATCCGTCCATGGCGACGCGGTCTGTTTTCATTCCGGCGCGCTTCGCGGCGGCCCTGCTGTTGTGTTTCGTTGCGGTCACGCCGGCGCAGAAGCGCCCGCTGACCCACAAGGATTACGATGCGTGGAGAAGCATCGGCGGCCCTACGCTTTCGCGGGACGGCAAATACCTCGCCTATTCGTGGATGCCTCAGGAAGGCGATGGCGACATCGTCGTTGTCGAGATCGCGACGGGCAAGGAGTGGCGCCAGCCTGCCGGCGCGCTGCCTCCGCCGCCGGTGATTCCTCCGTCCGAGATCAATCCCGAAGCTCCGCCTCCCGTTCGGACAGTGCGCATCCTGTTCACGAGCGATTCGAAATATCTTGTCGCGACGACCTTCCCCTCGAAGGCCGAGACCGAACAGGCGAAGAAAGACAAGCGCAAGCCGGAGGAGATGCCGAAGACCGGCGCGCTCGTGATGAAGCTCGGCACGGATGAAGTGGCGCGGCTGCAAGACGTGAAGACAGTGCAGGTTCCCGAGAAGGGCGGCCCGTGGCTGGCGTATTCGCGCAATCCGAAGCCGGAGCGTCCGGCCGAGGGCGCCAAGCAGTCGGAAGGCGCGACGCCCCCGGAACAGGAAGATCAGCGCCGTGCGGCGGGCGCGAAACCCGCCACCGGCGGAACGGGAACCGAGGGCAGGCCGGAGTACGGCACGGATCTCATCCTGCGCGATCTCACCAAGGCCGGCGGCGCCGAGCGCACGTTCGCCAACGCGCTCGATTTCAACTTCACCAGGGACGGCAAGGTGTTGTGGTTTTCCGTGTCCTCGCGCAAGCAGGAAGAGAACGGCTTTTTCTGGGTGGCGCCGGGAACGGACGCCGCGCCCGCGGCGCTGCTCGCGGGCAAGGGCAAATACTTAAAGCCCGTGTGGAACCGCGACCAGACGCAGCTTGTCTTCTTCAGCGACCGCGACGACGCCGCGTCCAAAACTCCGAAGTTCAAGATCTACTCGTGGGACCGCAAAGCGGAGAAGGCGGCCGAGCTGATCACCGCCGAGCTGCCGGGCTTTCCAAAGGACATGGTGGTGAGCGACAAAGGCTCGCTGGCGTTCTCGCGCGATGGCAGCAAGCTCTTTGTGCCGGCAGGCCCGCCGCCGAAGCCGCCGAAAGATGCGGCCGACAGCGCCGCTGAAGAGAAAGTCGTGATGGATCTCTGGCACTGGCTGGACGACATGGTGCAGCCGATGCAGCGAGTTCGCGCCAACACGGAGCGCAACCGCACCTATCGCGGCGTCTATCACCTCGCCGATGGCAAGTACGTGCAGATCGCTTCGCCCGAGATGCAGAACTTCTCGGCCAGCGACGACGGCAATACCGCTTTCGGAACCGACGACCGCGCCTATCGCCGCCGCATCGATTACGAGGGCGGCGGCCGCAGCGACATCTACCAGGTGGACACGGCGACGGGCGCGAAGAAACTCGTTTTGAAAGAAATGCGCGGCGGATTCATGTCCGGCGGCGTCAACATCTCGCCGAACGGGCGCTATGGGCTGTTGTGGAGGGACAAGCAATGGCACGTCATCGACGCCGCGAGCGGCGAGATCCGCAACATCACGCAGGCGATCCCGCACCCGCTCTACGACGACGAAGACGATCGTCCGGACGAGCCGCCGCCGTTCGGCAACGCCGGCTGGACGCGCGATTCGCAGTCCGTGCTGGTCTACGACCGCTTCGACGTCTGGCAGGCGTTCGCCGACGGCCGCGCGCCGCGCAACGTGACCGAAGGCGCCGGGCGCAAGGCGAAGATCGAGTTCCGCGTGGTGCGCATCGACCTCACCGGCGAGGAGGACGAGGCCGAAGACCGCTACCTCGATCCCTCGAAGCCGCTCTACTTGCGCGCGGAGCACCAGGAGAGTTACGCCACCGGCTTCTACCGCGACCGCATCGCGGGCGGCGCGCCGCCGGAGCAATTGCTGTGGGGCGATAAGGCCTATCGCTTCGCCGCGCGGGCGAAGGACGCCGAGGTCGTGCTGGTTTCGGCGTCGCGCTTCGACGAGTACCCCGATCTGCACGTGACGGATCTGAACTTTCGCGTGCCGCGCAGGATCACGAACGGCGGAAAGCAGATGAGCTCGTTCCTCTGGGGTTCGGCGGAGCTGATGCGGTTCCGCAACGTGGACGGCGCGCCGCTGAAGGCGGCGCTGTTCAAGCCCGAGAACTTCGACCCGGCGAAGAAATACCCGCTGATGGTCTACATCTACGAGAAGATGTCGCAGAGCGTGCACGGCTTCACCCCGCCCTCTCCCGGCACGAGCATCAACACCACCTACTACGTCTCGAACGGCTACGTCGTGCTGCGGCCCGACATCGTCTACACGGTGGGCCAACCGGGCCAGAGCGCGCTGAAGTGCGTGCTGCCCGCGATTCAGGAAGCGGTGGACCGCGGCTTCATCGACGAGAACGCGATCGGCATTCAAGGGCACTCGTGGGGCGGTTATCAGATCGCGTACATGGTGACGCAGACCAACCGCTTCAAGGCCGCCGAGGCCGGCGCGCCCGTGGGCAACATGACGTCGGCCTACAGCGGAATCCGCTGGGGATCGGGCATGCCGCGGCAGTTCCAGTACGAGCGGGCGCAGAGCCGCATCGGCAGGACATTGTTCGAAGCGCCGCACAAGTACCTGGAGAATTCGCCGATCTTCCATGCCGATCGGGTAAAGACGCCGCTGCTGATCCTGCACAACGATCAGGACGACGCAGTGCCGTGGTATCAGGGCATCGAGCTGTTCCTGGCGCTGCGCCGCAACGGCAAGGAGGCCTACCTGCTCAACTACAACGGCGAGTATCACGGCCTGCGCCGGCGGCACAACCAGAAGGACTTCACGGTGCGCATGCAACAGTTCTTCGATCATCATCTGAAGGGCGCGCCGAAGCCGGAGTGGATGGAGAAGGGCGTGCCGTTCCTGGAGCGCGAAGAGGAGAAAGAGCGATTCCAGAAGGCGCTGAGCGACCGGTAGGGACTCGCCACGCACGAGCGGCGCCACCGCTCCCTCACGGCCGCGGCTCAGCAAGAACGCATCCGAGCCGCGCGCGCCGGCGGAGCGGCGCGTGGCGGCCTGAGCGGAGCCGGCGTGAGCCGGGAATGCGACAATGGGTAACCCGGCGCGCCCCGGCCGCGCCGTTGGAGGGAGAGGCTAGGGGATGAAACGACTGACACCGGTCCAGTGGCTGATCTGCATCATTGCGGCGATCGGATTCGCCTTCGACATCTACGAGCTGCTGATGCTGCCGCTCATCGTGCGGCCGGCGCTGATGGAGGTGGCCGGGATCAAGCCCGGCACGCCTGAATTCAACGAGTGGGTGGGCCTGCTCTTCTATGTGCCGGCGATCTGCGGCGGCATCTTCGGCCTGTTGGGCGGTTACCTCACGGACCTGCTCGGACGGCGCCGCGTGCTGGTGTGGAGCATCCTGCTCTACGCGTTCTCGGCGCTGGGCGCGGGCTTCGCCACGACGCCCGAGCAGTTGCTGATCCTGCGCTGCACCACGTTCATTGGAGTGTGCGTGGAGTTTGTCGCGGCGGTGGCGTGGCTGGCCGAGCTGTTCCCCGAGCCGGAGCAGCGCGAGGCTGTGATCGGCTACACGCAGGCGTTCTCATCAATCGGCGGGCTGATGGTGACGGGCGCTTACTACCTCTCGGTGACCTACGGCCACTCGCTGCCGGCGATCTATGGAGCGCACGAGGCGTGGCGCTACACGCTGATCTCGGGAGTGATCCCGGCGCTGCCGCTGATTATCGTCCGCCCGTTCCTGCCCGAGTCGCCCGCCTGGAAGGAGAAGAAGGAGGCGGGCACGCTGAGGCGGCCGAGCTTTGCCGAGCTGTTCAGGCCGGAGTTCCGCAAGACGACGCTGGTCACGGCGCTGATGTTCGCGTGCAGCTATGGGGCCGCGTTCGGCGCGATCCAGCACATACCGCGCATCGTGCCGGGCATCGCCGAGGTGGCTTCGATGCCGCGCACGGCGCAGGAGCAGGCGGTGAGCGCGGTGCAGTTCTGGCAGGAGAGCGGCGGGCTGATGGGCCGCTTTCTTCTGGCGTACCTCGCGGTCCGCATCGTCAGCCGGAGAAGACTGCTGCGCATGTTCCAGGTCCCGGGCCTGATTCTGGTTCCGATCGTCTTCGGCTATGCGGCCACGCACAGCCTCGAGCTGGTGAAGTGGGGGATCGCGCTGGTGGGGGTGGTCACCGTGGCGCAGTTCAGTTTCTGGGGCAACTATCTGCCGCGGGTGTACCCGCTGCACCTGCGCGGCACGGGGGAGAGCTTCGCGGCCAACATCGGCGGGCGCATGGTCGGCACCTCGGCCGCCTGGGTGACCACGCAGCTCGCCAACGTGACGCCCGGCGCGGGCCCGGCGGCGAAACTCGCCGCGGCGGCGATGATCGTGGGCACGTCGGTCTACGTGATCGGCTTCATCGCGAGCTTCTGGCTGCCCGAGCCGAAGCGGGAACTGATGAGCGATTGAGCCGCGTCACTCCGCGGCGGAGGCGCTGACGGGAACGCCGAAGACATCGAGCGAGCCGGTGTCGATCATGACGGCGGGCTGCGCGCCGGGGACGCCGCTGGTGACGAAGAAGAGCGTGCCCGCGCCGGCGGGCTGAAAGCGCGTGGGGGCGAAGGCGAGATCGATCACCGCGGTGACAGCGCCCTTATCGATGTCGAGAGCAACAACCTGCTGAGTCTCGCGGCTGGCCACCCAGAGCGTCTTGCCGTCCCTGGAAAGCGCGAAGCCGGCGGGGTCCTGAATGCCGTGACCCGCCATGGCGATGGTTGTCACCTGCATCGCCGTGTCCCACTGCGTGAGCTTGAGGATTTCGCTGCGGCCGCGGTCGGCCACGTAGAGCGCGCCGCCGGTGAGAACCAGCTCGCCCGGCATGTCAAGAGTCAGGACGATGCGCGGCACCTGGTTGGGAGAGAGGAGCCAGAGCGTGCCGCCGGCCTGATCGCGCGCCGCGACGAAGATCGTCTTCGCGCCGGAGTCCAGCGTGAAGGAGACGATGCGGCCTTCGATCGCCGTGAGGTCAACTTCACCGGCGGGCGCGGGATCGCTGTTGAGTTTCTTCCAGAGCTGGAGCCGGGAGCCGTCAGCGGCGAGCAGCGCCAGCGCATTGCTGTCTTCACTCCAGGCCGCGCGGCCGATCTTGAACTCTTCGAGCGTCAGTTCGCGCCACACGGGCGACGCGCCGTCCAGACGCCGGATGATGTAGACCGCGCCGCCGCGCACCGCAACCGCGTTGCGCGCGTCGCCGGCGAGCGCGGCGTAATCGAAGTTCTTCACCGAGGCGCCGCCCGTGACAAAGAACTCGCCGGAGCGGACGATGGGACGGATCGAGCGGGTGGCTTCGTCGAGCAGCACCGCGGAGACGCGGCCCGCCTGCGCGGTCACGGCGGCGAGAAAGACAAGACTGGTCCCAAGGATGTTCATGGGGTTGATTGGAGAAAGCGGGGTCAGTCCCAGACGACTCCGGGCTCTCTGCCGTATTGGATGCGAACGGTGCGGCCGCGATTCATGATCGAGAGCCGCCCGGCTTCGACGACGAGCTCGTTGTAGAGAGAGTTGGCCGGCGTGGCCATGATGCCCTGCTCATCCCACTCGGCGAGAAGGGCCTGCCGTTGCGCGAGGCTGCGCGGCGCGGCTTCCAGCTCGAGGGCGCGCTCGACGATGTATTCGACGCTGCGATAGCCGTATCCGACCGGCGTGAGGCCGGGGCCGCCGAGGCCGATGTACTGGAAGTAGTCGGGGCTGGGCTCGGCGTAGGCGGTCGCGCCGTCGCCGGCGGGGCGATCGGTGTAGCAGTAGGAGAGGCCGCGATACTGGTCGGAGTGGTTGATCCAGGCGCCGGTCTGCTTTTCCGGGGACGCGCAATACAGCGTGATGCCTTGCGTGTTGGCGCCGGGAGCCTCGTCGGGGAAGCCGAGCGCGTTCTGCACGTTGAGGCAGGCGCCGTTCTCCCAGACGATGCGGGCGTCGGTCCAGAGCCAGCCTTCGTTGCCGTTGGGGAACTTGTCTTTCAGGCCGTAGACGCTGACGGCGGCGGGCAACAAGCCGGTGATGAAGTGGACGAGGTCGACGTAGTGGCAGCCGATGTAGGTGAAGGCGTCGGAGGCGTCGCAGGTGAACCAGTTCTGGAAGTTCGAGCGGCGGTAGTACCACTTCTCGAGCAGGCAAGCCGCGCCGAGCTTGAACTCGCCGAACATTCCGGCGCGGTACCGTGCGCGCGCCATGTGGCTGCGGTCGTCGAAGCGCTTGTGGTACTCGATGCCGACGAGCAGGCCGCGGGCTTTGGCTTCGCGCTCGATTTCGAGCGAATGAGCGGCCGTAAGCACAAGCGGCTTGACGCAGAGCACGTGCTGGTCCGCGCGCAGGGCGCTCATCACGGCGTCGTAGTGGAGCTGATCGGGCAGCGCGATGACAGCGATCTGCCGCGGCTTGAGCGCGGACAAGAACTCGGCGTAGGATTCGCGATGCGGGATGAAGCTCTGGCCCGGGAATGCGCGCGCGAGCGTTCCGGAGTTCGCGAGGCGTTCCAGGCTGCCGTCGCTGCGGGCGCAGACGGCGATGGCGCCGATGCGGCCGCGGCGCTGCATGTGGTAGAGCGACGGCAGAAGCTGGTCGTGGGCGATCATGCCGCCGCCGACGAGCGCGACGCTGAGCCTGCTCATCCGGCGACCTCGGCGGGCTGGCGGGCGGCGCGTTCGGCGAGCACCTCTTTGAAGGCTTCGTCGAGCACAGCGCAGCCTTCGCGCACGGCGTCGGCGGTGATCACGAGCGGCGGACAGATCTTGATGGTGCAGCCCATCGGACCGACAGGGCTGAACATGAGCAGGCCCTTTTCGACGCAGCGCATGACGACGTCGCGGGCGAGATCGCCATCGGGCTCTTTTGTGCCCGGCTTCACGCACGCGAGGCCGGCGACCAGTCCTTTGCCGGCGAGGAAGCCGGCTTCGGGCCGGCGGGCGGCGATGGCGCGGAGTCCTTCATGGAGCACTTCACCGGTCTCGCGGGCCTTGGCGGGCAGATCCTCGTTGAGGATGATGTCGAGGTTCGCCAGCGCGGCGGCGCAGCAGACGGGGTTGCCGGTGTGCGTCGAGGACGCGGCGCCGGGCGCGCAGAGGTCGAGCAGATCGGGGCGTCCGACGACCGCGGAGATCGGCAGCGAACTGGAGATGCCCTTGCCCCACGTGGTGAGATCGGGCAGCACGCCATCGAAGTGCTCGAAGCCCCACATTCTGCCGCAGCGGCCGAAGGCGGCCTGCACTTCGTCGAGGACGAGCAAGGCCTTGTTGCGGTCGCACCATTCGCGCAGCGCGCGCATGTAGGCCACGGGCGCGAAGGCCGCAGTCCCGCCCTGGTAGGTTTCCATGACGACGGCGCAGACGTTTGCGGCGGCCACGCCCTTCTCCGCGAGCGAGCGTTCGAAGAAGTCGAAGCTGGTGTCCCCGGTCCAGAAGCCGTCGGGGAACTGAACCTGCACAAAGCCGGGATCGAGGTTGATGATCCAGTCCTTCAAGGCCGGAATGCCGCCCACTTGTTGCGAGCCGAGCGTGCGGCCGTGGAACGCTTTCTCGTAGGAGACGATCACGTGCTTTTGCGGCCCGCCGGTCATCGCGCCGTGAATGCGCGCAACCTTGATGGCGAACTCGACGGTCTCCGAGCCGGTGGTGAGGAGAAAGATCTTCTTGAGCGGCTCGGGCATGAGGTCGACGAGGCGCTGCGCCAACTCGGCGCGGATCTCACTGGGGAAGCAGTAGTTCGTCAGCAAGTGGCGCTGGGCCTGATGGACGATGGCGTCGACGATCTCCTGGCGGCCGTGGCCGGCGTTGGTGATGAGGACGCCGGAGGACCAGTCGAGCCAGCAGTTGCCCCAGCGGTCGTAGACCTGGAAGCCCTCGGCGCGATCCCAAACGACCGGCGGCTGGCCGCCCATGGCGCGCAGCTCGTATCGGGCGAGCTTCTGGAGCACGGGGATGGACTCGGGCACCGGGAAGGGCGTGGCGATGCGGCGGAACCTGGTGTGAACCGGCGGAACCTGGCGGGGGACGAAGTCGTTATCTGCGGGCATTGCTGTTATTGTTTCAGCCTGAGTGAAGTTCCGCAATGCAGGCGCGCGGCGGGGCACACTACACGTGTGGAGGAATCCATCCTGGCCGTCAGATAATCGATTTTAGCGCGCCTGGCGGGCCCCCGGAGGGTCTTTCTCGGCGCGCCGGGCAGGGCGCGGGAGTTTTTTGACCTTGCGGACACGTTTTGGCGGGGCCGGCGAGGCCGGTTTCGGCTGGGGAGGGGGCGCCGGAATGGGTTTGTTTTGCACCGGGGATTCCGGAGGATTCTCTGACAGTTGCGGCTTTTTATTCTCCTTTCGTTCGCTCTGGAGCTTGCGGAGAGTGTCCAGGCAGCGGTTGAACTGGCGGTTGAACATGTTCTCGTAGCGGAGGTACAGAGGCAGGAGCTTGGTCTGCTCAGCGAGAATCCTGAACGCTCGCACGGCGGTGACGGAGGTGGGGAGATCGAGTTCCTCCGCGGCTTCGTTCATTTTGGCTTGCTGGGAGGTCCATTCCCAGCGCATCAGGCGGGCAAGGCGCCAGCGGTTGCGGGCGATGTCGTGGACGAGGGTTTCCTCGACGTAGCCCTGGGGCTGGAGGTCCTCCCGGAGGTCGGCGAGCAGCGCGTCGAACTGGGCGCGATCTTCGCCATCGAGGACTAACCATTTGGAGAAGAGCCCGTGGACGCGGGCGTTTTGCGAGGAGCGGGCCTTGCCTTCCTCGGTTCTCGGTCCTGTTGAAAGCTGGGCGTTCTCGCGGTTGGCGGCGAGCTGCGCCGGGGAAACTGTCTGCGTGGCCATAAAGTCGAAAGGCCTCCTTCCGGGGAGATGGCAACATGCGGCGGGGAGGGGCGAAACGGCGGATTTTCCTAAGTTATTGAAAACAAGGCGAAGAAAGTTGGAAAATTCTTGTGAACGGGTCATTCCGGCAGGGCCCGTCCGGGTTTTGGGGAGGGGCTCGGGGGGTGAGACTACGCTGAAGCGCGCGGCGCGGGCGAAGCTGGCCGGGCCTTCCGGCGTCAGAAGTCGATGCGGAGGGCGAGCTGGCCCTGGCGGGGGCTGTTGGCCTGGGAGCTGACGCGGCCGAAGTTGCCGGCGGAGACGTTGCCGACGGGCGAGCCGAACACGGTCCGGTTGAAGGCGTTGAAGAACTCCGCGCGGAAGGTGAGGTTGACGCGCTCAGTGAGCGGCGTGCGCTTGATGAGGCCGAAGGACTCCTGGCTGAAGCCCTGGCCGCGCACGTCGCTGTAGGCGCGTGCGGCGGCGCCGTAGCGGAATCCGGTGGGCACCGTGAAGGCGGCGGTATTGAACCAGAGGTCGGCCAGCGGGTTGTTGACCGATCGCGGGCGCGCGACGCCCGCAATCACGTCGGGACGCAGCACGCCGTTGAAAAGCGGCAGCGTGTTGTTCGCCGTCAGCGAGACGGGGCGGCCGGACTGGTACAGATGGATGCCGGCGAGCTGCCAGCCTCCGATGAAGTAGCGCAGGGCGTTCTTCTCATTGAGGAAGCGGCGGCCGGGGCCGAAGGGCAGTTCGTAGGTGTAGCTGATGGCCGCGACGTGCGGGATGTCGTTGGTGCTGATCGCCTTCTCCAGCCTGCGGTTGTAAGTGTCCTGGCCGCTGGGGCCGCCGCCGGCGGCGATGTCGCCGTCAGAGATTGTCTTGGCCCAGGTGTAGGAGCCGAGCAGGGCGAAGCCGCCGCTGAAGCGCTTGTCCACCTTCAACTGGAGCGCGTGGTAGGTGGAGTTGCCGTTCGGATTCGCATTGTTGGGAATCGAGAGGAACTGCGGATAGGGGCGGAGGGCCTGGGCCACCGAGCCGCGAAAGCCAGGGTAAGGGGGCGTGATTCCAGCCGCGATCGCCGCGGCTGATGTGACCTGCTGGGTCAGCGTGGCGCCGAGGCTCAGGTAGCGCGGTGGGACCTGGTTCCAGTTCACAAGGTTGTTGCCGAGGCGCGTGCCTTTGACGCCGACGTAGGAGGCTTCGAGCATGAGGCGAGCGGTCAACTGCTGCTGAATGCTGAGCTGGTAGTTCTGGAAGTAGGGGGGGCGGCCGTCGCCGCGGCCGATATAGTTGACGTTGCTTCCGTTCTGCACGGTGGGCTGGATGAAGGGCGGGCGCGGCCAGTTGGCGGGGAAGCCGCCGTCCCAGTTGAAGGCCGGCGTGACGCCGAGGTCGGGCGAGGTATAGCTGGGCGCGGCGTTGAAGCCATAGAGATACTGCTGGGAACTGCGCAGGCCGGCGGTGGCGTTGCCGGCGCCGTGGTAGATGCCGTAGCCGCCGCGCAGGACGGTTCTTCCGGTCAACTGGTAGGACAGGCCGAAACGCGGGCCGAGGTTTTTGTAGTAGGTATCGGCGAAGCTCTTGCGCGTGTTGTCGCGGCCGGGGCCGTCGCCGAGGAATGCGACCGCGCCGGGGAGATTGCCCGCGCCGGGATTGGGGAGGGAGGGGTCGAAGCCGGAGAAGTTGCCGTGGGCCTCGATGCGCGGGAAGTAGATCTCGTAGCGCAGGCCGTAGTTCAGCGTCAGCTTGCGCGTGACTTTCCAGTCGTCCTGGAAAAAGGCGGCGAAGTAGCGGTAGCGGTTTCCGGGGACGACGAAGAGGCCGTTGTAGTTGGCGGAGCTCACCTGGCCGAGGAGGAAGCTGGCGAAGGAGTGGCCGCTGACGGGGCGGCCGGCGGCGGTGGGCATGGCGGTTTCGTTGGAGTTGAAGGTCACCTGGCTCTGCTGGTTGAACGGGTCGGCGCCGTTGGTCTGCATCCAGCGCACGTCGGCTCCGAACTTGTAGTTGTGGTTGCCGCGGATGTGGCTGACAGTGTCTGCGAGCTGAAGGACGTTGTTCACCTGCTCGCCGGTGTTTTTGGTCTCCTCGGCCCAGTTGGAGAGGCCGTCGCCGAAGAAGACGCGCGGGATGACGTCGCCGGGAGGGTTGACGCCGGTGTAGCCGGTCATCTGCAAGTAGCCCTTGCCGGAGGAGACGCGCGACCAGCGCTGCGGCTCGCGGGTGTAGCCGGCGCGGAAGTTGTTGAGCGTTGCCGGCGACAGAATGAGGTCGTGGTTCAGCCGAATCCAACGCGAGGGGCGCGTCTCGTTGAGCGCGGGGCTGAGGGCGCCGGGCAAGCGTTCAGCCGCGACGCTTGACTGTTGGTTGACGAAGACGAAGACGTTGATGCGGTTGTTGTCGTTGAACTGGTGGTCGCCCTTGACGGTGTAAACGTCGCGGTCGAAGCGGCTGGCGCCGACCACCTGGAAGTTGTTCAACTGGTTTGCGTTGGAGGGGGCGGGCACGAACTGAAGCATGTTGCGCGAGACTGTGCTGAAGCGGTTTTGCGGAATGAGGTTGCCGCTGAAGGGCGTGCGCGTGAATCCGCCGGCGCCGTCGGAGCGCGTGGTGTTGGGGTCGTAGATGACGATCGGGGTGGAGCCGCGGACGACCTTGGAGAAATCGCCGCGCACCATGTCGAGGGTGGGCATGGTGGCCAGCTCGTTGAGCGCGCCGGCGCGGAAACGGAAGCCGTTGTAGACGAAGTGGAAGAAGGTGCGGTTGCGCCCGTTGTAGCCGGGCAGCAGGAGCGGGCCGCCGAGGGCGGCGCCGAATTCGTTCTGGCGGTTGATGGGGCGCGTCTGCGCGATGAAGCCGCGGGCGTCGAACTTGTCGTTGCGGAGGTACTCCCAGAGCGAGCCGTGGAACTGGTTGGTTCCGGAGCGCGTGGTGTAGACCTCGAAGCCCGCGCCGGTGCGGCCGTATTCGGCGGTGAAGTTGCTGCTGACGAGCTTGAATTCGCTGATCGACTCGACGGGCGGATAGGTGAACAGCAGGCCGCCGCTTTCGGGGCTGGTGCTGCCGATGCCGTCCATGAGGATCTCTTTGGCGCGGTTTTGCGAGCCGTTGATCTGGGTGTTGGAGGTGTCGCCGGTGACGCCGGGGGCGAGGAAGACGAACGCGCCGGGGTGGCGCATGTTGCCGGAGACGGCGAGGGGGAGGTCGACGACGCGGTCGCGGTTGACGACGGTGCCGAGGTCGGAGGTGGCGCTCTCCAGCAGCGGGACGGACGCGGTGACCTCCACCTGCTGCTCGACCTGGCCGACTTCGAGCGTGACGTTGAGATTCAGCGTCTGGGCGACATTCAGCTCGATGTCGCGGCGGACCATCTTGCGAAAGCCGGGCGCCTCGACGGTGAGCTCGTAGCGGCCGACGGCGAGCTGTTGGAGGACATAGTTGCCGGTTTCATTGGTGCGGGTGACGACGCGGATGCCGGTTTCCTGGTTGGTGACAGTCACGTTCGCGCCCGTGATGGCCGCTTCGGTGGGATCGAGCACGCGGCCGGTGATCGTGCCCCGGTCCGATTGGGCGGCCAGCCATCCGGCGAAGGAAACAATCAGGGCCGCGGCGGAGACAAACGTCGTGATGCGTTGCATGAGACTACCCCCGGAAATTTGGTTCCTTTTCTCAGGTTAAATCATTGCCGCGAGCGGGACCTCTGGGGGATAGTGGAAGAGAAACCACAGGGAGGCGGCGATGGACAATGGCGGAAGAGATCCTCTACCTCACCGAGCTCCTGGGGCTGAAGGTCTATGACCTGCGCCACCGGGTGATCGGCCGGGTGCGCGACGCGGCGCTGGTCCCCGCGGTCCACCCGACACGCGTCGATCGCTACCTGATGGGGGGCGGGGGCTGGTCGTGGCTGAGTTTCAGGCACGACCAGGTGGCGAGAATTTCGCTGGACGGGATCTGGCTTTGCGACGAGCAGCTTGTTCCCTATCACGCCGACGACTCGCTGCTGCGCCTGGTGCGCGATCTGCTGGACCAGCAGATCATCGATGCGCAGGGACGCAAAGTGGTGCGGGTGAACGACGTCACATTCGAGATCCAGAACACGGGGGGGCGCGACGTGCTGTCGGTGCTCGAGGTCGACATCGGCATTCGCAGCGTGTTCCGGCGCTTGTGCCAGGGGGTGCTGCCGCGGCGGGTGATCCGGTTTCTGCAAAGGCGCATTCCGCCCAATTCGATCCGCTGGGAGCTGTGCAACATTGTGGAGGCCGATCCGCAGCGGCGGCTGCGGCTGAATATCTCGATGGCGCCGCTGGAACGGATGCATCCGGCGGAGCTGGCCGACATCGTCGAGGAATTGAGTCCCGAGGACCGCGAGGCGATCTTCGAGGCGATCGACCCGGAGGCTGCGGCCGAAGCGCTGGCCGAAGTGGAGCCGGAGATTCAGGCGCAGATCATCGAATCGCTGGAGGCCGAGAGGGCGGCGGAGATACTGGAGGAGATGGCGCCCGACGAGGCGGCGGACGTGCTGGGCGAACTGGAAGAGGAGACGTCGGAAGAGATCCTCGAGGAGATGGAAGGCGAGCCGAAGGCGGAAGTGGAGGAACTGCTGGAGTACAGGGGCGACACGGCCGGCGGCATGATGACGCCGGAGTTCGTGTGCGTGCACGAGAACGCGACCGCGGCGGATGCGGTGGAAGCGCTGCGCAGCAATCCGGAGCTGGCGGATTCGTTGAACACGATTTTCGCCGCCGACATGGACGGGCGGCTGAAGGGCGCGCTGCCAGTGGCGCGTGTTCTGCTGGCGCGGCCGGAGACGCCGATCGCCGAACTGATCTCCGAGGAGCCGGTGCGGGCGCCCGCCGGCGAGAAGGCGGATCGCGTGTTCGAGCTGTTCGACAAGTACAACCTGCTGTCCCTTCCGGTGGTGGATGAAGACGGGCGGCTGGCCGGGGTGATCACGGCCGACGACATCATCTCCGCGCTGAGGGACCGCTGATGCTGCGGCGGCTGCGCCATCACATCGCGGTGTTCTTCGCCGTGATCGGACCGGGCTTTGTCACGGCCATGGTGGACAACGACGCGGGCGGCATCTTCACCTATTCGCAGGCCGGCGCGAAGTACGGGTATCTGCCGCTGTGGACGCTGCTGCCGATCACGATGCTGCTGATCGTGACGCAGGAGATGTGCTCGCGGATGGGGGCGGTAACGGGCAAGGGGCTCTCGGATCTGATTCGCGAGGAGTTCGGGCTGAGGACGACGTTCTTCCTGATGGCGGGGCTGGTGCTGGCGAACCTGACGAACGTGATGGCCAATTTCGCGGGCATCGCGAGCTCGCTGGAGCTGTTTCGCGTCAGCCGGTATGTCTCGGTGCCGCTGGCGGCGGCGGCGGTGTGGCTGCTGATCGTAAAGGGCTCGTACGAGCGCGTGGAGAAGATTTTCCTTCTTGCGACCGCGCTGTACGTCAGCTACATCGTGTCCGGGGTTCTGGTGAAACCCGATTGGAAGGAAGCGGCGATCTACAGCGTCCGGCCGGTGCTGATGCTCGACACCGGCTACATCACGATGCTGATCGGCATGGTGGGGACGTCGGTGGCGCCGTGGATGCAGTTCTATTTGCAGGCGGCGGTGGTGGAGAAGGGCGTTTCGGCGAAGGATTACGCGGAGTCGCGGATCGAGGTGATCGTGGGCTGCATCGCGATGACGGTGATTGCGTTCTTCATCATCGTGGCGTGCGCGGGGGCGATCCATGCGAACGGGCCGCGCGACATCCGCGACGCGACCGACGCCGCGCTGGGGTTGAAGCCGTTCGGCCAGTATGCCTATCTGCTGTTCTGCGCGGGGCTGTTCAACGCCTCGATCTTCGCGGCGACGATCCTGCCGCTGTCGACGTCGTACACGGTGTGCGAGGGGCTGGGATTTGAGAGCGGGATCAACCGGCGGTTCAACGAGGCGCCGATTTTTTACTGGCTGTTCACGCTGCTGATCGGGATCGGCGGCGGCGTGGTGCTGATTCCGGGTTTCCCGCTGGTGCGAATGATCCTGCTGTCGCAGGTGATCAATGGGGTACTGCTGCCGTTCGTGCTGATCTTCATGGTGATCCTGGTGAACAAGGAACGGCTGATGAGGAAGTGGACCAACAGCAGGGTTTACAACGCCGTCGCGTGGACCGCGGTGGTTGTGCTGATCGGGCTGACGCTGGCGCTGGCGGGGATCACGCTGCGCGACATGGCGGTGGCGAAGTGAGGGCGGGCAAGAGGGCGCCCCACAATTGCTCAGAGTTTGCGCTCGAGGAGGTAGGCGCAGTTTTCCAGGCGGCTTTCGGCGCCGTCGTTGACGGCGAATCGGACCGGGGCGACGGTTCCGCGGCGGACGCGGCCGCTCCACAGCGAGGCGGCGGCGTAAGCGCCGTCCTTGCGCAGGGCGTAGAAGGTGATGTCGAACTGCGCGAGCAGGGCCTCGTTGTTGTTGAAGTTGCGGGCGATCCGCTTCAGCGCTTCGAGGCAGGCCTCTTTGGGCCCCATGCCGTGGCGCATGCTCTCGACGATGGTGTGGGCTCCGGCGACGCGGATATTCTCTTCGCCGCGTCCGGTGGAGCCCGCGCCGCCGACGTCCTGATCGACGTAGAGGCCCGCGCCGATGATGGGCGAATCGCCGACACGGCCGGGGATCTTCCAGGCGAGGCCGCTGGTGGTGGTGACGCCCGACATCTCGCCCTTCTCGTTCAATGCGAGGCAATTGATCGTTCCGGTGGGCGGGTTTTGGGCGACTTCCAGAGCCCAGGCGAGGGTCTCATCGGGGGCGTTGGGGAACATCTCGCGCAAAGCCGCGGCGGCCTTTGCGCCGGGCGCGTCGAGGCCGTCGGTCCAGTTGTTGTGGCCGCGGGAGTCGCGCAGGCCGCGCTTCCATGTCATCCAGGCGATGCGCGTTTTCTCGGTGAGAAGGTTTTCTTCCTTGAAGCCCCAGGCGCGCGCGAAGCGAGCGGCGCCTTCGCCGGCGAGCATCACGTGGTCGGTCTGCTCCATGACGAGTTTCGCGAGCCGCGCGACGTTTTTGATGTTGCGGACCGCGGCCACGCTGCCGGCGCGGCGTGTGGGGCCGTGCATGACGCTGGCGTCGAGCTCGACGACGCCCTCTTCGTTGGGCAGGCCGCCGTAGCCGACCGAGGTATCCTCGGGGTCGTCCTCGACGATGGAGACTCCGGCGACGGCCGCTTCCAGCGTGTCGCCGCCGGCGCGAAGGATGTCCATGGCCCGCGCGCAGCAGCGCAGCCCGTTGGCGCTCGAAATGACGATGTTGTTGGGCTTTGCCGGCTGGGCCTGCGCGGCCAGCGGCAAAGCGGCGTTCAGGAGAAACCAATCGCGCCTGCGCATTCTTTGCGATCCTCCATCTCTCCGCTACACTGATGTCTTATGAAGCGGTGGTTGACGGCGCTTGCCGCGCTCGCCTCCCTATTTTTGTGTTTCGCGCAGGAGAAGCGCAAGCAGGGACCGCCGGAGGTGACCGTGAAGGAGTTCCACGCCCGCAGGAACGCGGATCTGATCCAGATCGACGGGCGTGTGGAAAACAGCGGCCAATCGCCGGGCAGGAAGCTCCAGTTGATCTTCCACTTCATCTCTCCCGATGAGAAGACGGTTTCGACGCAGCGCGGCCCGCTCGACAACAAGCTGCTGGAGCCGGGGGACGAGACGGAATTCACGCTGGAGGTGCGCGCGCCGGCGCGGGCTGTCTACATCCGGCTGGAATGCCAGGCTGATGGCGAGCGCTACATCGAAGTGAAGAACGGCGGGCCGTTCACGATTGAGTAGAACCGAAGCAGAGATCCATGATTGAAATCATCCGCCCCGCGGGCGGTCCTCTTAAAGGCAGCGTCCGGCTGCCCGGCGACAAGTCGATCTCGCACCGTTACGCGATGCTCGCCTCAGTGGCGGAAGGCGCCAGCCGCATCGCCAACTATTCGTCGGGGGCCGATTGCCATTCAACACTGGGCTGCATCCGCTCGCTGGGCATCGAGGTGGAGATCGAGGGGCGCGAGGTGACGATTCACGGGCGCGGCCTGCGCGGCTACCGGGCGCCGGCGGGAGATCTCGACGCCGGCAATTCGGGGTCGACGATCCGCATGCTCTCCGGGCTGCTGGCGGGACAACATTTCCGCAGCCGGCTGACGGGCGATGAGTCGCTATCGCGGCGGCCGATGCAGCGGATCATGGCGCCGCTGGCCGAAATGGGCGCGAAGTTGACGGCGCGTGAAGGCAAGTATCCTCCGCTCGAGATCGAGGGGGGCGAGTTGAGCGCGATCGACTACCGGATGCCGGTGGCGAGCGCGCAAGTGAAGAGCTGCGTTTTGCTGGCCGGACTTCACGCCTCCGGTGAGACGAGGGTGCACGAGCCCGCGCGAACGCGCGATCACACCGAAGTAGCGCTGCGCGAGTTCGGCGCGGATGTGGAGACGGGCCGCGGCTGGGCAAAGGTGAGAGGTCCCGCGCGGCTCGAAGGGCGGGAGCTGGCTGTGCCGGGGGACCTGTCTTCGGCGGCGTTCTTCCTGGTGGCGGGGGCGATCGTGCCGGGCTCGAACCTGGTGCTTCAGGGCGTGGGGTTGAACCCGACGCGGACCGCGCTGATCGACTTCCTGGCGAACGCCGGGGCGCAAGTCCGCATACTGGCGATGGAGATGCGCAACGGCGAGCCGGCGGGCGATCTGCTGGTGCGCGGCTCGGACATCGCCGGCGGAGTCATCGAGAAAGAACTGGCGGCGGCGCTGATCGACGAAATTCCGGCGCTGGCCGTGCTGGGCGCGGTGAGCGCGCAAGGCCTTACGGTGCGCGACGCCGGGGAGTTGCGCATCAAGGAGACCGACCGCATCGAGACGCTGGCGTCGAATCTGCGCACGATGGGGATCGCGATCGAGACCGCCTCGGACGGGTTCACGATCCCCGGAGGCCAGCGTTTTCGCGCGGCGCGATGCGAGAGCCACGGCGATCACCGCATCGCGATGGCGTGCGCCGTGGCGGCGCTGAGGGCCGACGGGCCATGCGAAATCGGGGAGGCGGAGGCGGCATCAGTGTCTTTTCCCGAATTCTGGGCTACACTGCGAACGATCGCCTCCTGAGGGGGCCCGGCATGGCGCGCGAATCCGACAGCGACCTGACCCTGGAAGGGTTGGTCCACGATCTCAACAACGTTTTTGAAACGATCTCCGGCGCGGCGGCGCTGCTGGCCGGCGACAGCAAGTGGTCTCGGGTGGCATCGACAATCAGCCGCAGCGTCGCGCGCGGCAGGCGGCTGCTGGGCACGTACGCCGATCAGTCGATGAGCGAACTCGATCTGGCGGTGATCGTCGAGCGCGCGGCCGGGATCGTGGGCGACCTGGGCACGCTGCTTCCTTCGAGCGAAGTGGAGATCAGCGCCAACATCGAGCCGGGACTTTTGCTGCGCGGGCTTGCGTCGGACTGGGAGCGCGTCTTCATGAACCTGTTTCTCAACTCGGTGCAGGCGATGAAGGACGGCGGCAGGATCGAGGTGGAGGCGCAGAAGGGCGACGGCGGGCTGGAAGTCGACGTGAGCGATACGGGTCCGGGAATCCCCGCGCGCATTCTTCCCGACATTTTCAAGCGGAATGTTTCGACACGGGGGTCGCGCCGCGGGCTCGGGCTCCAGATCGTGGATTCGATCGTGCGGCGCAACGGAGGCACTGTCACGGCGGAGAACCGCGAGGGCGGGCGCGGGGCGACGTTCCGGATCACGCTTCCGGACCTGGAGACTCAATAGCCGCCGAGAGCGCGGGGTAGCCGGCGAGCACGATGCCCTCGCTGCGCACCGTTGCGAGGACCGCGGGGTCGGTGAGAGCGCGCAACTCGAGCTCGCGGCTTTCCTTGAGGCGCGTGCGGGCCGCCCGCAGCTCGTCGGTGCAGCGGCCGGGGTGCACCATGAACTCGGTGGTCCCTTCAGGCAGGCGGCGCAGGAGGCGGACGACCGAGTCGGGGCCGATCCGGCCGGTGATCTGAAAGCCGGCGAACCAGTCCGTGGTGCGGCAGCCGTGGCGGCTGAGCCTGGCGTGAAACCGGCGGCGAACGGCGCTCATGGCGCGGCTGATGAGGCGCGCGGACCACGGCGCGCCGTCCGCGGAGCCGGAGATGGGCAGATCGAAGGGGCGTCTCACCCAAGGAACGCAGAATTGTTCGGCGAGCCGGGCGACGGCGTCGAGCACGGGCGGCAGCAGGTGGGTGTGTTTGTGCGTGTCGACGTGAGTGGGCTTGAGGCCGGCATGCACGATGCGTTCGATCTGCGCGCGCAGCTCCTCGTAAACGCGGATGCGCTGGCGGGCGATCTGGAAGATCAATTGCGGAACGGTGAGCGGCAAGGGGCGGCCGTCCAGCAGCGAGCGCCCGCCAACGAGCACGAAATGAACACCGATGTCGAGCGAAGGATGCTCGCGCGCGAGGCGCACGGCGTCGTCGAAAGCGCCGCCGTTGGCCATCAGAGTGGTGGAAGTGAGGATGCCGTTGAGATGGGCTTCGACGATGCCGGCGTTGACGTCGCGCGTGAAACCGAAGTCGTCGGCATTGACCGCGAGAAGACGGCGCGCCGGCATCAGAACAGCTTCAACTGGATGGTGAGGAACTTCCTGGGGTTGGCGCGGAAGTCCTTCATCAGCGCTTGCAGTTCGGCTGTCGAGCCGGCGAGGTTTTCGTAGAGCGAGGGGTTCACCATCAGTTGGCCGAGGGTGCCCTGGCCGCTGTTCAACTTGTCCAGGGTCGCGTTCAGACGGTCGATTGTGGCGACGACGCGGTTGTGCACCGCTTCGTCTTTGAGGAACTTGCCGGCGGCGCCCTTGCCTGCGTTCAGGTCGGCGAGCAGCGCGCGCAACTCCGAGGAAGATTTCTTGAGCTCGTCGTAGAGCGCGGGGTCCTTGAGCAGGCGGCCGGCGGTTCCTTCGCCGCGTTCGAGCGAGGCCGCGATGCCGTCCAGCCGGGCGAGCGTTCCCCGCAGGTCGGTATACAGGCTCTCATCGTAGAGCAGGCGGCCGATCGTCCCCCTGCCCGAGGAGACCGAGCCGGTGACCTTCTGGATGTCGGCCAGCATGTCGTTCGCCCGCTTGTAGACCTCCTCGTCGAACAGCAGCTTGCCGATGCTGCCGCGGCCCGATTCGACCTGCGCCACGATCTTGTCGATGCGCGTCAGGATGGAGCGCACGCTTTCGAGAAGGGGCAGCGCCGACTGCACGACTTCGAGGAAGTCCTTGTCGTCGCGCGCCCGGATTTCGCCGCCGTTCTTCACGGTCTCCTTGCTCTCCCCGCGTTTGATGTTGAGGAATTTCGCGCCGAGCACGTTTTCGGCGCTGAAGCCCGCCTCGCTGTCGACCGGGATGCGGGAGAGATACTGCTGGCCGATCTGGAGGGTCATCCTGATCGCCCGGCGGTTATCGGGCTGGCCCGAATGCTCGATGCGCGTGACGCGGCCGATGAGGATGCCGTTCAGCCGCACGCCGGAGCCTTCGGTCATGGCGGCGGAGTCCCCCAGGAAGGTATAGAGCGTCGCCTTTTCGGCGAAGGGGTTCTCGGCGCCGGTCATGAGAAAGACGAGAGAGAAGAGAAGGAGCAAGGCGACGAAGGCCATCACACCGACTTTGAGCTGAGACCAGGCGACTTTCTTTGGATTCGGCATCCTGCTTCTCCTTAGCTTGCCACGTTCTCAACGCCTCACAAACTTCGCCACGTAGGGATCGGCGCACTGCTCCAGTTCGGCGGGCGGGCCGAAAAACACGACTTCGCCCTCGCGGAGGACAAGGTAGTGAGTGTGCGTGGACTCGGTTTCGTCGCGAACGGGGCGGAGCCGGCCCGTGGCGGCATCGTAGTGGTAGCCCGCCAGCATTTGACCGTCCTGGTAGCGGTGCGTGGCCATCACCGTGGTGGCGGCGTGGACGTCGCGTCCCTTGACGATGAGCGCGATGATGGTAGCCGCGGTGATGGGGTCGAGTCCGGCGGTGGGCGAATCGTAGAGCAGCAGCTCGGGCTGCGTGACGATGGCGCGAGCGATACCGACGCGGCGCCGCATGCCTCCCGACAGCTCGCTGGGGAACTTCTCGAGCGTGTGGCCCAGCTCGACGAACTGAAGAGACTGCTCCACGCGCGAAGGCGCCTGATCGGGCGGGCAGCGCAGCAGCCGCTGGTTCAGCAGCGGGTAGGCGACGTTTTCCTCGATGGTGAGGGAGTCGAACAGCCCGCCCTCCTGAAACAGCACGCCCACGCGGCTGCGAACGTCAAACCATTGCCGCTCGTCGAGATCGGTGACGTCTTCTCCAAACAGGCGGATCCTGCCGCTGAGGGGCCGCAGCAGGCCGAGCGCGGTTTTGAGGAGAACCGTTTTGCCGCTGCCGGCCGCGCCGAGCAGGACCATGGTCTCGCCGCGGTAGAGGTCGAACGAGACGTCGCGCAAGACGAGCTGCTCTTCGAAGGCGAAGCTGACCTTCTCGAAGGAGAGCTGCGGGGCGCCGTTGCCGGTACTCATGGCCGCGTCACAGGGAGACGAAGATCCGCCCGATGATGAAGGTGAGGATCACCACCCAGACGGAAGCGACGACCACGGCCTGCGTGGTGGCGCGGCCGACGCCCTGGGTTCCGCCGGTGGTCTGCATGCCGTAGTGGCAACCGACAAGCGAAAGGACGATGGCGAAGACGAACGGCTTGAGCAGGCCCTGGCCGATGTCGTTATACACCAGGGCCCGCCAGGCGCTGTTCCAGAACTGTTCCGTCGTCGTCAGGCTGAGCATCAGCGAGGAGACCACCCATCCGCCGACCATGCCGAGGAAATCGGCGAGGATCGTCAGGAGGGGCAGGACCACGGCGGTGGCGATCAGGCGCGGCTTCACCAGCTTCATCACGGGGTCAGTGCCGAGGGCGCGCATGGCGTCGATCTGCTCGGTGACTTTCATGGAGCCGATCTCGCTGGCCATTCCGGAAGAGTTCCGCCCGGCCACCATGAGCGCGGTCAGCACCGGACCCATCTCGCGCACGAGCGTGATCGCGACGATGGGCCCGATCTGGCTGGTGGCGCCGTAGGTTTGCAGCGCGCGCGACATTTGCAGCGCCATCACAGCGCCGGAGAAGAAGCCGGTGAGGATCACGACAGGAAGGCTGCCGATCCCGATCAGGTCCATTTGAACGAACACGTCATCCCAGTAGTACGGCTTGCGGAACACGCCGCGGATGGCGCGAACGGAAAGGATGACGAATTCCTGGAAGGTGAAAACCGGCGATTTCAGCAGATCGAGCAATGGGCCGCTTTCCCGTGAGAATTCGATGCTACCATACGGTCACGGTTCCCCCTCCCGTGCGACAGTTGTAACAGGTGGCGATGAAGGGACTTACGGACATTCCGGGCATTCGTGTCGGCCATGCGACGGATCTCGAGGCGATCACGGGCTGCACTGTCATCCTGTGCGAGGGCGGAGCGGTGGCCGGAGTCGATATCCGGGGCGGAGCGACGGGCACCGAGGAGATGGACGTGATGCACCCGCTGCACATCGCGCCGGAGGTGCACGCGGTCGTGCTGGCAGGGGGGAGCGCATTCGGGCTGGAGGCGGCGTCCGGGGTGAGGCGTTTCCTGGAGCAGAAGGGGGTTGGGTTCAAGACGGGCGCGGGTGTGGTTCCGATCGTTCCCTGCGCGATTCTGTACGATCTCGGCATAGGGAAGGCGAGCGTGCGTCCGACGCGGGAGATGGGCGAATCGGCGGCGGCGGCGGCGACCGACGGGCCGGTGATTGAAGGATGCGCCGGCGCGGGGACCGGGGCGACGGTGGGCAAGGCGGGCGGCATCCAGCGTGCGATGAAGAGCGGCATCGGCAGTTGCACCGTGGCGGTTGGGGAAGCATTTCCTGGCGTGCTTGTTTCGGCGCTGGCCGCCGTGAACGCGTACGGCGACATTCGCGATCCGGCGACGGGCAAGCTGATCGCGGGCACGCGCAAGTCGGCGCAGTCCAGGGATCTTGCGGGGACCGCGGCCGAGATTCGCAAGCGCGGCTTTAGCGGCGGGCTGCGCCGCGAGCACACGACGCTGGCAGTGGTCGCGACCAACGCGCGGCTGACCAAGCTCGGCGCGACGCGGCTGGCTCAGCTTGCGCAGCACGGCCTGGTGCGCGCGATCGAGCCGGTGCACACTTCGATGGACGGCGACCTGGTGATTGCGCTCTCACGCGGGAGTCTGGAAGCGCCGATCGACATCCTTGGGCTGGCGGCTGCGGAGGCCGTGGCGCAGGCGATTGTCAGGTCTGTGCGCGCGGCGCGGGCGTTGGGCGGCGTTCCGGCAATCGCCGGCTGAGCGGGGCGGCGCAGTGGGAAGCCCGCGCGCGTTGTTCCGGCTGGAGTGAGAGCGCCGCCGAGACACAGGAGCGTCTCGCGAGTTGATCGTGTTCCCGGGATGGGGCCGGGGACGGCCAGAGCTGTCATCGCCACCCGCCGGTTAGAGAGCCGGACCTGCGGCAATCGAGTCCTGCCCGAAGATCGCGCGGATCGGGTCTCTGCCTGCTTCGTTCCCGCGCGACGGGTTATTGCCGGGGAGAAAGCGGTTGTAGGGCCGAACCGATCGCGCCGAGGCGGCTTTCCGCCGCGTCGCCAGGCGTGAAGATTGCCAGGGCGCACCAGTGTGGCGCAGCCGGACAGCAACCGGCGCCCAAGGCTGGAAAACGCGATCCAGGATCGCTGCGCGAGCGTGGGCGAGGCATCGACCTCACTCGTACGGCCAGGCCGGCTTGGAGAACAGCGCGCCGTCCACCCAGATGGTCTGGCCGCTGACGAAGTCCGCTTCGGGGCCGGCGAGAAAGGCGACCACGCGCGCGACGTCGACGGGCTGTCCCACGCGGCCGAGCGGGGTGAGCGCGCTCCACGTGGCGGCGTAGTCTCCGGCTTCGAGCCTGGTGCGCTCGATCTCGACGGCCCCGGGCGCGACGCAGTTCACGCGGATCTTGTACTTGCCCAGCTCGACGGCCGCCACCTTGGTGAACTGCTCGATGCCGCCCTTGCTGGCCGTGTAGTCGACGAGATTCGGAAAGGCCACTTTGTTGCAGCCGGAGCCGATGTTGACGATGCTGCCGCCGCCGGAGTCCTTCATCGCGCGCGCTGCCTGCTGCGTGCAGAGGAAGCACCCCTTCAGATTGGTGTCGAGCACGCGGTCCCACTCGGCCTCGGTGAGCTCAAGCAGCGGCTTCCACGTTTGCACGCCGGCGTTGTTCACCAGCACGTCGAGCCGGGAGAACCGCGCGAGCGTCTCCTCGAACATGCGGTTCACCTGGTGCGACAGGCCGACGTTGGCCTGGACCGCGAAGGCCGATCCGCCGGCTTGCTCGATGGCGCGAACGGCGGCGCGCGCGCCGGCGTCGTCGCTGTTGTAGTTGACGGCCACGCGGCAGCCGCGCCGCGCCAGCTCGAGCGCGATCCCTTTCCCGACGCCTTTGCTCGCGCCCGTGACGAGCGCCGTGCGGCCTTCCAGCTCCAGTGGCATACGTTAAATTCTACTGTGCGCCCGCCGCCGCGCAAAAATCAGTTGCTCTCGGACGGCATTTTTATACACACTTGGATTGCGAGGAGGGAATCGAGGCAAGTTGCATCTGAAAGCGCCCGAAGCCGCCAGTGTCAGGGAACCGTCCGACCGCTGGACCGTCGCCCAGGCCAAAGAACTGTATGACATCGACCGCTGGGGGAAAGGCTACTTCTCCATCAGCGACGACGGCCACGTGCTCGTGCACCCCAGCAAGGAGAGCCACCGCTGCATCGACCTGAAGCAACTCGTGGATACGCTTGTGCTCCGCGGCATCAGCCCTCCCATTCTCATTCGCTTTGGAGAGATCCTCGGCAACCAGCTCAGCGAGCTGCACGAGGTCTTCTCGCGGGCGATCGCCGATCACAACTACCAGGGCGGCTACCGCTGCGTGTATCCGATCAAGGTGAACCAGCAGCGTCACGTTGTCGAAGAGATCTACCGCTACGGCCTGAAGTACGGCTTCGGTCTGGAAGCGGGATCGAAGCCCGAGCTGCTTTCGGTGGTCGCCATCGCCGACAACTTGACGCCCATCATCTGCAACGGCTTCAAGGACGACGAGTACATCGAGATGGTGATGCTCGCGCACAAGATCGGGCGGAACATCACGCCGGTTGTGGAGAAGTTCACCGAGCTCGAGCTGATTCTCAGGTACGCGGCGAAGGTCGGCGTGCGGCCGACGATCGGCCTGCGCGTGAAGCTCGCCAGCCGCGGGGCGGGCCGCTGGAAATCGTCGGGCGGTTACCGCTCGAAGTTCGGCCTCACGGTTACCGAGGCGCTGCGGGTGGTCGATGTGTTGAAGGAACGCCAGATGGAGGATTGCCTCAAGCTGCTGCACTTCCATCTCGGCAGCCAGATCACCAACATCCGCCACATCAAGCAGGCGGTGATCGAGGCGGCGCGCGTCTATGTCGACCTCAAGAAACACGGCGCGGGGCTGGAGTATCTCGATGTCGGCGGCGGGCTGGGAATCGACTACGACGGCTCGCAGACGGACTTCGAATCGAGCGTCAACTACACGCTTCAGGAGTACGCGAACGACATCGTCTATCACGTGCAGAACATCTGCGACGAGGCCGAAGTGCCGCATCCCGCGATCGTCACCGAGAGCGGGCGCGCGATTGCGGCCTATCATAGCGTGCTGGTGTTCAACGTTCTCGGCGTGAGCGGGTTCGGCGAGGAGACGGTGCCGGCGGAACTGCCCGCCGAGGCCGAGCAGCCGCTGATCGACCTGATGGAGGCGTACCACGGCCTGACGTCGCGGAACCTGCTGGAGAGTTTTCACGACGCCCAGCAATCGCTCGATTCGGCGCTCAACCTCTTCAGTCTCGGCTACCTGCCGCTGAAGCAGCGCTCGCTTGCGGAGAACCTGTACTGGCTCATCTGCCGCAGAATTCTCGCGATGGCCAAACAGCTCGACGTGTTCCCGGAGGAACTGGAAGGGCTCGAGGCGATGCTGTCGGACACATACTTCTGCAACTTCTCTCTCTTCCAGAGCATGCCGGACAGTTGGGCGATCAAGCAGTTGTTCCCGGTGATGCCGATTCACCGGCTCAGGGAGGCGCCGTCGCGCTCGGCGGTGCTGGGGGACATCTCCTGCGACAGCGACGGCAAGGTGGATTGCTTCATCGACCGGCGCGACGTAAAGAGGACCCTTCCGCTGCACGCCTTCAACGGCGAGCCGTACTACCTGGGCACGTTTCTCGTCGGCGCTTATCAGGAGATTCTCGGCGACCTGCACAACCTGTTCGGCGACACGCACGCCGTCCATGTCCGGTTGAACGAGAACAACAGCCCGGTGCTCGACGCGGTGATCCGCGGCGACACGGTGAAGGAGGTGCTGGAATACGTCCAGTTCAAGTCGACCGATCTGACGGAGAAGTTCCGGCAGGATGTCGAGAGCGCCGTCTTGGCGGGCAGTATCGGCTACGAGGAATCAGGCCGGCTTCTCAAGTTCTACGAAGACGGCATGTACGGCTACACCTACCTCGAAGACACCCACGAACGCTGACGCGATCGCCAGGCGGCGAAAAGGGGCGGCCCGGCCGCCGCCCCTGCCGTCCTCCTGGAGTGGAGATTAATGTTTGCGCTCGAAGCGGATCGTCTGCGCGCCCCGGCCCGGCTCTTCGAGCTTGTAGTCTGAAGGCGGCTCGAACAGGGACCTGGGCTGTTCGGTTCGCGCCAGGTGAGTCATCCTGAAGATGTTCTCTCCGAAGCGCGGATCGGTGTGCTTGCGGTAAACGTCCATCTTCAGCTCGGGCGCGTACCAGCGTTCTGTCACGACCTCGATGGGGCGCTCGTTGCCGACTTCGCCGGCGGCGATGGTGAAAGACTCCCTCGTTCCCTCGCATTCAACGCCTTCGATCACGCGCTTGCCGAGTTGCTCCTGCTTCACGTTGAGCCTGGACGCCGCCTTTCCTTCCTGGACCCAGATCATCCGACCGGCCGCATGCGGCGCCAGGACATCGTGCGCGTGAGCCGCGCCGGCTTCCAGGGGTTTCCTGACCTCCAGCTCTATGGCCTTCCTCACCTCGGCCCGGACATCACGCGGTCCGCCGCCGGCGACCGCAACCGCGCCCGTCTTCATCAGGCCCCTGGTGGCCGTTTTGCGCGCGTGGTCGAGCGTGTAGTGCTCGCCCGAGACCGGATCGGTGATCATCGAAATCGACACCGTCCCGCCCTCGGGAACCCACGGGCCCAGGGGCTGGAAGCTGTTGTCCATGCGCGTCCGGCCTTCCGAGTCGCGGTACATCCTGCTGGTCTGCCTGTTGATGATGCGGTTGCCGTCCGCCAGCGCCTGGATGCTCTCGGTGACCGTTTCCGCCACGTACGGAGCTCCCTTCACGTTGCCTCCGTAGTGCATGACGACGCCGGCTCCGAACGCCGCTCCCGCGTGCGGCTGCGCGGCGCCCTGCACCATCATGATCCGCTTCTCGACTGTCTCCTGCTTCGCATTGTCCTGCGCGCTGACCGCGCAGAGCGAAAACGCGGCGATGGCCGCTATCGTCCCCTTCATTTCAGTTGGTCTCCTTGCTCTGAATTCGGTTGCTGTCAATGTCCCGGACGAAGCGGATGGCTCGCGCCAACCCGTCGTCTCCGATCAAAACTTCGGCCTCCAACGACGCCGGCGGGCGCACGACGCCGAACTTGCGCGCCGTTTCGGGCGCGACGGGGATCCGGACAACCTGCGCGCTTCGCGGCGCGGGCAGCCCGGCGTGGTAGAACCACGGGGAGACCGCGTCCTCTCCCGCTTCCGGCGGCAGCCAGACCGCTGCTTGAAATGCCTGCTGCCCGGCCGCGCCCGAACCGCAATCCAGCCACCGCTGGAGAGTCATTCCGGCGCCAATCAGCAGGGCTGCGGCAATAGCGGCCCGCCACCACGCCGCGGCCGGCCGGCGTTGCGCCCGGACGGCGCGGCGAAGCGTCTCCCGCACTCTTTCCGGCGCTGCGGCGCCACTTGTCTCCTCCCGCAACCCGCGCAGAGCTGCGGACAACGATCGCTCGACTTGTTCGCGCCTCATGCCTGACACCTCAACCCGCTCAGCCGCGCCAACAGGAGCGCCCTGGCCCTGTGCAGCCTCGAGCGCACGGTTCCGACCGCGCATTCGAGCGCCGCCGCCGCTTCTTCGTAACTCATCTCCTCCAGATCGCAGAGCACCACCGCCTCCCGATAGTGCGCCGGCAATCCCAGCAGCGCCCGGCGCACCTTCGCGATGCTCTCGGCCTGCTCCAGCCCATCCAAGGGATCCTCGGAGAGATCCTGGAGATCCTCATCGGGCTCGACGGGCGGCTCCAAAACCAACCTGCGAACCATGTTCCGGGCCATACCGAACAGATAGCTCTTCAGCGGACCCGCGGCCGGATCGAAGGCTTGCCGGCCGCGAATGAGGGCCAGGAAGACTTCCTGCACGACGTCCTCGGCGAGGTCCTCGGAACCCGACAGCCGCAAAGCGAACCGGTAGATGCACCCCTGGTACCTGTCGTAGAGGAGACTGAACGCCCGCTCGTCTCCTTCCCGGGTCCGCCGGAGGAGATGGGCATCGTCGTGGATGGCGGCGGCCGTCAAACTTCCTCTGTTTATGATTGACGATTCAGGGCGCGGAAGTTCCAGAATCCTGTTGAGATTCAGCCGCCCGGCGGCCCGAAGCCTCACGCATATCAATGATATATTTTATATCTTGAATATTGTATTCTTATGACATGTTGTATGCAGGAATGGCGTTATGAATTCCAGCGACAAAACCGGCAGAGGTTCCTACAAAGAGGGGCCGATCTTCAACCGGATCGCGGTGCTCCGCGCCGAGCGCGGCCTGACGCGGCAAAACCTCGCGGACGCGCTCGGCGTCAACTACCAGACGATTGGCTACCTGGAGCGCGGGGACTATAAACCCAGCCTGGACCTGGCCTTCAGGATCTGCGAGTTCTTCGGCCTGCCCGTTGAGATGGTCTTTTCGCGGCGCCCCTTTGAACCGATGAGCCGGGAGCTGCTGCGACGGGGCCAGGGAGTTGGGCAATGAGCCCGGAGTCGCGCGCCAACCTTTGCGTCGTGCTGCTGCGGACGCGCAATCCGCTCAACATTGGCGCCGCTGCGCGCGCCATGAGCAATTTCGGGTTTTTCGATCTGCGGCTGGTGGACCCCTACGACGTCGCGTTCCGCGAAGCCGTTTCGGCCGTCGGGGCGCAGCAGGTGCTAAAGGACGCCCGCATCTACGGGAGTCTGGCGGAAGCCGTTGCCGACAGCCAGTTGGTCGTCGGGGCGACAGGCTTGGGGCATCGGGTTCCGGATCTGCCTGTGCATCGGCTGGAGCGAGCCGGGAGGCTGCTGCGGCGTCACCTCGGCAGCGCCCGGGCGGCGCTGCTGTTCGGCAGCGAGAAGTTTGGCCTGCACAACGAGGATGTTGCGCACTGCCACTGGCTTCTGAGGATTCCCACGCGCCCGGAGCACGAATCGATGAACCTCGCGCAGGCCGTGTCGGTCTGCCTCTACGAGATGATCCGCGAATCCTCTGCCGCGCGGCGGATGCCGGAGGCCGCCGAGCTCGCCACGGCGGGGGAGGTCGAACGCATTACGAGGCTGCTCGAAGAGGCGCTCCAGCTTGCCGGCCACACCGACTACTCTTCGTCGAAAACCGGCTCGCACAAGACGCACGAGCTCGTCCGGCGGCTGCAACTGCGCTCGCGCGACGCCGCGATCTGGACGGGGATGCTGCGCCAGATCCTGTGGAAGTTGAAGAACCCGTAGACCGCTCCACCGCCTGTTATTCTGTTGGGTGCCATGACGAAGGTTCAGGTGAGATACGAGCTTGCGGGGCCTGTGGATGAGGCGCTGATGGAAGCGATCGCCAGGGCGCACGGCGTCTATGGCCTCCAGTGGATCCGCCTCAGCCCGCAGCTCGATTCTCTCGTGGTGGAGTACGACGCTTCGCGACTGACCCTGGACGATGTAGACCACGCTTTACGCACGGCCGGGCTGGCTGTGCGGCGCGTCGAAGAGTGACGGTTTGGAGAGTCCGGCCTGTTGATCTCGCGGCTGATTGAGGCGTTCCTCGGATGGCCTGGCGCGCTGCGATTCTCGGCGACATTCGCCGGGATCGCGGCGGCGGCGTGGTGCGTGAAAGCGGCGCTGTTCAGGATGATGCGCCGCGCGGCCGAGAAGACTGAGACCGATCTCGACGACCGCGTCCTCGCCAGCCTCAAGTGGCCGGCCCGGTTGCTGGTCATTCTTGTTTCGCTGCTGGGAGCGGTCCATACTCTGGACGAGCGCGAGATCCCGCGAGTGATCGAGAGTTCACTAGGGGTTGCTGTCGAGGTATTGCTGGTCGCCGCCGTGACGCTGGCGCTTGCCCGCGCGAGCGTGATCCTGCTCGAGCACGCGATCCGGGCGAGCGAGGCCGGCATTGAAGTAACCACTCTGACGAAGATGCTGGTCCAGTTGTTCTGGGCCGTCCCCGCGGTGCTGATCATTCTGCGCATCTTCAACCTGACGATCACTCCGGCGCTGACCGCGCTCGGCGTCGGGGGGCTGGCCGTCTCGCTGGCCCTTCAGCCGACGCTGGTGAACCTGTTCGCGGGCTTCCAGGTGAGCCTCGCCGGGCAGCTTCATCGTGGCGACTACGTGAAGCTGGACAGCGGAGCGGAGGGTTACGTGGAGGACATCCGCTGGCGCGTCACGACCCTCAGAACGCTTCAGCAGAATCTGGTTTACATTCCGAACTCGAAGCTCGCGGAAGCGTTGTTGACGAACTTCAGCCAGCCGGCGCGGCCGCTGGCGGTCCCCATCCAACTGGGCGTGGGCTACTCGACCGACATCGATCGTCTTGAGCAGATCGTGCTTGAGGAAGCTGCGGCGGCCGCCGGAGAGGTCGACGGACTGCTGGCGGAACCGCCGCCCCGGCTGCGCTTCAATCCCGGCTTCGGCGACTCGGCGTTGAACTTCACGCTGATTGTCCACGCGCGCGACTTCGAATCGCAGTTTAACGTCACCGACCAGGTTCGCCGGCGGCTGTTCAAGCGCTTCCAGCGCGAGGGCATCACCATCCCTTTCCCCATCCGGACCCTCGACATTCCGCCGGGCGCGCTCAGACGCGCGACAGGCGAATAGGGAAGCTACTGCTTCTCCGGCTCTTTCTTCTCCGCGGGCTTCTCGCCGCCCCGGCCGGCCTTCTTCATGGCGCCGCCGGTCTTTTCGATCGCAGAACCCGTTGCGCCGACCACCTTCTTGAAGCCGCGCTTGATCCCGGAGCCGGTGGCGCGTGCCGCATCGCCGGTGACCTCGGCGGTCTTGCCGCCGATCTTCTTCGTGCCTTCGACGGTTGCGCCCGCGGCGTCCGAGGTTGCACCGGCCGTGGCCGTTACGGCCTTCTTCGTGCCCGAGGCCGTCGCGCGGGCGGCATCGCCGGTGACCTCGGCGGTTTTGCCGCCGATCTTCTTCGTGCCTTCGACGGTTGCGCCCGCGGCGTCCGAGGTTG
>CAYYNC010000010.1:0-67936 GCA_964472745.1 uncultured Solibacteraceae bacterium | reverse complement strand
CTCGGCGGTTTTGCCGCCGATCTTCTTCGTGCCTTCGACGGTTGCGCCCGCGGCGCCGGAGGTGGTTTCCGCCGCCGCTGTCGCAGCCTGTTTGACTCCACGCCCTGCCGCCCGAGCGGCCCCTTCGGCGGCCTTGGCGCCTTTCACCAGCGGCCCGCCTTCTTCCTTCTTCTCCTGAGCCGCAACGGCAAGGATCAGGCAAGTGAAGATGACAACCGCCTGCAACGCTCTCATACAAAACATGATGCGCCCTCTTTGTTTCCGGAATCAAGTCTCTTCCTGGAGACTGCCACTCGCGGTTTGACACCCCCCTTGGGGCCTCGCTATATTGGAAGTTCCGCCGGTCAGAGCGGAGAAGATCTATTTGCGCCCTCGCGAAACCCGGCAGCGGGCTCTGGGCGTTCCCAAGGAAGCAGCATGCCGAAGAGAACATTTCAGCCGAACAACCGCAAGCGCGCGAAGACGCACGGCTTCCGTGCCCGCATGAAAACCAAGAATGGACGCGCCGTTCTTGCCCGCCGCCGCAGCGCAGGCCGTCACAAGCTTTCTGTCAGTGACGAACGGGCTATTCGCCACGCCGATTGATCGATCATCCGCGCCGCCAGGGGCCGGCCAGCGGTTTCCGAAGTCGCGCCGCCTGCTGCGCGGCGCCGACTTTCGGCAGGTGTACGAAGAGGGCTTCCGGCTCGCGTTTTCATGTTTTGCCGCCTTCTGCTGGAAATCCCCGGACGAGGACGGTCCGAAGATCGGGTTCACCGCACCGCGCGCGCTCGGCAAGGCTGTCCGCCGCAACCGAATGAGACGCCGGATTCGCGAGACATTCCGCCGGCGCCTGGTCCAACTGGCGCCCTGCTGGCGGATTGTCGTGAATGTCCGAAAGGCCGCATTTGACGCTCCGCAGGAACAACTCGACCGCGAGGTCGCCAAGGTGCTTCACAAATGCAGCGAATGATTCTCCTGCTTTTGTCGGCCTACAAGCGGTGGCTCTCGCCGTTGCTGCCGCCGGCCTGCCGCTTTCACCCCACGTGTTCGGAGTATGCGATCGAAGCGGTGCGCCGTCACGGCGCCGCCCGAGGCGGCTGGATGGCGCTACGGCGCCTGGCGCGCTGTCATCCCCTGAACCCAGGGGGGTACGATCCCGTTACCTGAATCTGATTCAAGAGCTTCATCATGGCTGATACCAACAAAGGCGCTTCGCAGAACCGGCCCTCGCCGGAGTCCGGGCGCGAGCTTTCCATGGAGATGCGTCTCCTGCTGGCGTTTGCGCTCATGGGACTTGTCCTGCTCGGCTGGCAGTTCATTTTCCCCCCGCCCAAGCCTGCCCCCGCGCAGAAAGTTGAAGCCAGGAAGAGCGCCCCGGCGGAGAAGCAGGAAGCCGCGGCGCCTGCATCGCCTGCCGAACAGCCGGCTCCAACTCCGGCCGCGGCTGCGCCGGCGGCGGGAGCAACCAAGCAAGAGACGTTCATCATCGAAACCGACGTCTACCGGCTGGCGCTGTCCAATCGCGGCGCGACGGTTCGGAGCTGGCGTCTCAAGCGCTACCGAGACAGCGCGAAGCAGCCCATCGAGTTCGTGAATGCCGCCGCGGCGCCACACGCCGGCTGGCCGTTCTCCTACCTCTTTCACAAGTCGAAGCCGGACGCCGACCTGAACGCCGCTCTCTTTCAGGGGCGGCAAGCGGACCCGCGCACGGTGGAGTTCACGTGGAGCGACGGGAAGATCAGCGCGCGGAAGGTCTTTCAGTTCGACCAGAAGTCCTATCGCTGGCTGCTGACATCGGAGGTGACCTCCGGCGGCCAGGCCGTGCCGCATCTGCTGGCGTGGCGCGGCGGCTTCGGCGACCAGAGTGTGCAGAACGCCTCAGCCCTCCAGCAGGCGGTCCTTTACGACGCCGCGAATTCAAAGCTGATGGTTGAGCAGTCGAAAGTCGCCGAGGATGGCCCTCGTCTCTTCAGCGGCTCCTACCAGTTCGCAGGACTCCAGGACACTTACTTCGCGGCGGTCGCGCTGCCGGAGCCGGGATCGAGCATCGACTTTCAGGTGTGGGAGGACAAGTTCAAGGCCACGAAAGACGCAGAAGAACTGCCTCACGTCGGAGCGGCCTTTGGCGGCCAGGGCTCAAACCGGCTTCACGTTTTCGTCGGGCCCAAGGACACCGACGTCCTGCGCGCCACAGACAGGAAGCTGGAGCAGTTGATCGACTGGGGCTGGTTCGCGATCATCGCGAAGCCGCTCTTCCTCGCGCTGCACTGGGTGAACGACAACCTGACGAGCAACTGGGGCTGGGCGATCATCCTGGTGACGGTGATCATCAACTTTCTGATGCTTCCGCTGAAGTTCACATCGCTGCGCTCGATGCAGAAGATGGCCGCGCTCAAGCCCGAGATGGACAAGATCAACGAACGCTACAAGGGCATCGGGCTGAAGGACCCGCGCAAGCAGAAGCAGAACGAAGAGCTGATGGCGCTCTACCAGAAGCACGGCATCAATCCGATGGGCGGCTGCATCCCGCTGCTGCTTCAGATGCCGTTTTTCATTGCGTTCTACAAGGTGCTGTCGGTCGCCATCGAGCTGCGCGGCGCCTCGTGGCTGTGGGTGACCGACCTCTCTCAACCGGAGACGATTCCGATCCGCATGCTGCCGGTCGGCATGCTGATCACGCAGGTGTGGATGCAGCGGCTGACGCCCTCCACCGGCGGCGACCCCACACAACAGCGGATCATGCTCGTCGTCATGCCGATCATGCTGACGGTGATGTTCTACGGCGCTTCCAGCGGCCTGGTGTTATACTGGCTGACTGGCAACGTGGTCGGCATCATCCAGCAGCTCTTCTTCAATAAAGCCATGCCGGCTCCCGTGCCCGCCAAGGGTTCTGCCAGAAAATAACGGACTCGGACGAGGCGGCGCATGAGCGACAGACAATACACCATCGCCACTGTGGGCGAGCGGGTTGAGAGCTTCCTGAAAAATGTGACGGCCGCCGCCGGCCTGAAGGTCTCCATCGAACTGGTAGATGGGGATGAGGCCAAGGCGTACTTCGAGCATCCCACGCTTGTGGTGCGGTTCTCCGGGCGTGACGTCGACTACCTCATGGCGAACAAGGGCGAGGGACTGCTGGCGCTGGAGCAGCTCACGCAGGAGGTGCTCGGCATGCGCGCCGACGAGCACGCTCTGATCTGTTTCGACGCCAACGACTTTCGACTGCTGCGCCAGGAGGAGTTGCGGCTCAGCGCCCTCACGATCGCGGAGCGCGTGCGCAAGTCGCGCGTGCCTTACCGCTTCAGCCCGATGACGAGCCGGGAGCGCCGCCTGCTGCACCTGGCGCTGCGAGATGAGAAAGACCTGCGCACGGAGAGCTCCGGCATGGGCCCCTCACGGCATGTCGTCGTCTATCCGGCCGACGCGCCTTCTTTGCCCGAGCTTCCGGCTCAGGCGCATTCCGTGCCGCACGGCAGGCCGCCGCGGCGCGGGCGCTGATGCGCACAATCTGAGGGCGTGACTACGGGGGACACGATCGTCGCCATCGCCACGCCCGGCGGCGTGGGCGGATTGGGAGTGGTGAGGATCTCCGGAAACAGCTCGCGCGGAATCGCGGAGTCCATTCTTCGCTTCAAAGAGGTGCACGCATGGCGGCCGTGGCAGGCTTGCTTTGCCGAGCTGACTGACGAGGACGGCGAGGCCGTTGACCAAGTGGTCGCGACATACTTCGCGGCGCCCCGGTCTTACACAGCGGAGGACGTGGTGGAGATCTCCTGCCATGGTTCGCCCGTTGTTCTGCGGCTGTGCGTGCAACGGGCGCTGGCCGCGGGCGCCAGGCCGGCCGAGCCGGGCGAATTCACTCTGCGCGCGTATCTCAACGGCAGGATCGACCTTCCCCAGGCCGAAGCCGTCCGGGACCTGATCGAGGCCACCACGCTCCACCAGGCGCGCGTCGCCGCGCGGCAGCTCGAGGGGTCGGTCTCCCGCCTCCTCGCTCCGCTCAAGAACCAGTTGGTGGAGCTGATCTCGCTGTTGGAGGCGGGGATTGATTTCGCCGAGGATGACGTGTCGGTCGCCTCCTCTGAAGAGATCACCCGGCGGATCGAGCCGATCCTCTCAGGCCTGACCCAGCTCATCGACAGCTTCCGCTACGGCAAGCTGGTTCACGACGGCATGACGCTGGCGATCGTGGGCCGGCCGAATGTCGGCAAGAGCAGCCTGTTCAACCGGCTGCTGGAGCGCGACCGCGCGATTGTGACGGACATCCCCGGCACGACCCGCGACACGGTCTCCGAAGTAGCGTCGATCGGAGGGATACCGGTGAGGCTGCTGGATACGGCCGGCATCCGGCACAGTACGGATGTCGTCGAGAGGCTGGGGATTGAGCGCACGCTTGCCGCCATGGCCGACGCCGATTTCACAATTGTAGTTTTGGATGGTTCTGAAAAGCTGACGGAGGAAGACCAGCAACTTCTCGACCGTGCGGCAAGGCAGGGGCTCCACTTGGTCGCAGCCAACAAATGCGATCTTGGGCGCTGTCTCACGCTGCGGGCGCCGTGCCTGGAGGTCTCTGCCCTCACGGGAGAGGGGATTCAAGCCCTGCGGGAGGCGATTTTGTCCGCAATTTCGCCGTCGGGCGGCGCAGCGCAGGCGGGCTTCATCACGAGCTTACGACACGAACTACTATTGAAGGAATCGAGAGAAGCACTGGAGCGGGCTAAAGCTGCGGCCGGCGTCGGACTGCCCCACGAGATGCTTCTGCTGGACTGCTATGCCGCCCTTCAACCGCTCGATACGCTCACCGGCAAGACGACTGCGGACGACATCTTAAACCGGATCTTCTCGACGTTTTGTATTGGAAAATAAAGGGCTTGACAGCTACTAGGGGGAACTGGGAACGGTTTCCGGGTGGATCAGGCGGCGAACCGAGTCCAGCACGCCGTTGATGAACGGCACGGCTTCCTCCTCGGAGTAGCGGCGCGCCAGCTCAAGCGCCTCATCGATGACGACGGCGGGGGGAGTCGCTTCGGCCTTCATCTCATAGATCGCCATCCGTAGTATATTGCGATCCGGCCGCGGCATGCGCTCCAGCCGCCAGTGCTCGGCTCGCTTGCGGATGAGCTCATCGATTTCCGCGGCCTGGGTGGCCGTTCCGCGCGCAAGCGCCTCCATGAAGGGGTCCCGCTCAGCCGGAGGCGCCTGCTCGATTCCAGTTTCTTCCTCAGTTTCAGCAGAGTAGAGGCAAGAATAATAGTCGTTGAGGGCGTCGTCGATCGGAATGCCCCTGAAGTCCCACATAAATAGGACTTGGAGTGCTTGCTGGCGCGATCGGCGTCTGCCGGGCATGGATTGAACCCCGAAGTATTACTCGGATTGGATGCGCAGGCGCTTAAGAAGATTCGCCGTCTCAATCGCGGACATGGCGGCCTCGAAGCCTTTGTTCCCGCTCTTGGCGCCGGCGCGGTCCACCGCTTGTTCGAGAGTGTTTGTTGTCAGAACTCCGAAGGCCAAAGGGACGCCGGAGTTGAGTGAGAGCTGCGCCAGGCCTTTCGCGGCTTCGCCGGCGACATAATCGAAGTGCGGCGTCTCGCCGCGGATCACCGCCCCCAGACAGATGACGGCGTCATGGCGTTTGGCGCGCAGGAGCTCAGCGACAGCGACTGGCATCTCCCACGAGCCAGGCACTTTGACAATTTCGACCGCGTCCGCGGCGGCGCCCGAGCGGTCGAGGGCATCGAGCGCGCCCGAGAGCAGCCTCTCCGTGATGAAGCTGTTGAAGCGGCTGACCACAATCGCGAACCGCAGGCCCTTTGCGTCGAGGTTTCCCTCAGTGACTTTGTGCGCCATGGGATAATGAACTTTCCTCCCCGATTCTACAGCATGGACCCCGCCTACATAAGGAACTTCTCGATCATTGCGCATATCGACCACGGGAAGTCCACTCTGGCCGACAGGCTGCTCGAGTATACCGGCGCGCTGTCGCAGCGGGAGATGATGGAGCAGGTGCTCGACTCGATGGACCTCGAGCGCGAGCGCGGCATCACGATCAAGGCGCACGCCGTCCGGCTGATGTACCGGGCGGACGACGGCCGCGACTACCAGCTCAACCTGATCGACACGCCAGGCCACGTCGATTTCACCTACGAGGTCTCGCGCAGCTTGCAGGCGTGCGAGGGCGCGCTGCTTGTCGTCGACGCCAGCCAGGGCGTGGAGGCGCAGACTTTGGCCAATACGTATTTGGCGATCCACCACAACCTCGAGCTGATCCCGGTGATCAACAAAATTGATCTGCCCGCAGCGGAGCCCGATCGCATCCGCGAGCAGATCGAGCAGGTGGTGGGCCTCGACGCTTCGGACGCGGTCCTGGCCAGCGCCAAGCAGGGCATCGGCATTCACGAGATCCTCGAAGCGGTGGTGAAGAAGGTCCCGCCGCCAAAGGGAGATCCCGAGGCGCCGCTGCGCGCGCTGATTTTCGACTCCTGGTTCGATCCCTATCGCGGCGTGATCATCCTGGCGCGCATTGTCGACGGCACGATTCGAGTCGGGCAGCGCATTCGCCTGTGGTCGACCGACTCGGTGCATGAAGTGGACGGCGTCGGTTTTCAGTCGCCGAAGCCGATTCCGTGCGAGTCGTTGTCGGCGGGCGAAGTCGGCTGGCTGCACGCCAACATCAAGACGGTGAGCGACGCGCGGGTGGGCGACACAATCACCGACGCAGCCCGTCCCGCCGATCCGCTGCCGGGCTTCGAGGAGATGAAGCCGATGGTCTTCGCCGGGCTCTATCCGGTGGAGAGTCACGAGCACGGCGTGCTGCGCGAGGCGCTCGAGAAGCTGCGGTTGAACGATGCCGCGTTTCAGTTTGAGCCGGAGAGCTCGGCGGCGCTCGGCTTCGGCTTTCGGTGCGGCTTTCTCGGGTTGCTGCATCTGGAGATCGTGCAGGAGCGGCTGGAGCGCGAATTCCAGATCGACCTCATCACCACGGCGCCCGGCGTGCGCTATCGGGTCACGCTGGGAAGCGGCGAAGTGATCGAGGTCGACAATCCCACAAAGTGGCCGAACCCGAGCGAGATCGTGAAGATCGAAGAGCCCGTGATCGAGGCCACGGTGATGACGCGCGAGGAGTATCTCGGCGAGATTCTCAAGCTGCTTGAAGAAAAGCGCGGCGAGCAGAAGAAGTTCGAGTACATCGGCGGCGGGCGCGTGATGCTGGTCTATTCGCTGCCGCTCAACGAGATCGTGCTCGATTTCTACGACCGGTTGAAATCCGCTTCGCGCGGCTACGCGTCGCTGGACTATCACCTCGCCGGCTACCGTGTGTCGCCGATGGTGAAGATGGACGTGCTGGTGGCGGGCGATCCCGTGGATGCGCTGTCGATCATCGTGCATAAGGACTTCGCCCACGAGCGCGGCAAGGCGCTGATCGGCCGTCTGCGCAAGCTGATCCCCCGCCAGATGTTCGAGGTTGCGTTGCAGGCGGGCATCGGCTCGAAGATCATCGCGCGGGAAAACATTCCGGCGGTGCGCAAGAACGTGCTGGCGAAGTGCTACGGCGGCGACATCACGCGCAAGCGCAAGCTGCTCGAGAAGCAGAAGGAAGGCAAGCGCCGGATGAAGCGCGTCGGCCGCGTCGATATCCCGCAGGAAGCATTCCTCGCCGTTCTCCGCGTCAGCCAGAGCGGCCAGGAACAATCGTAGCCGAACAGACCTGATTTCGGCCCGCGATCCGCAGGCCGGCCGGAATCCCGTTTCGGCTCAGGTCAGCAAAGTCCGCGCAGATCCATGCTTCGAGGCGAATCCATTTCGTGCCGCAACGCGCGCTTGATCCGCATGATCCTGTCAGCTCGCGGAAGGCCGATCCAGTCAGGCGGGACGTCTCAAGCGAGACCGAAACGAACTGAAAGACCGCGCCCAAACAGCCATACGAGCGTCTCTGTGGCGTTTGTCGTTGCCGCGTAGTCCGGCTCTCCTGTTCTCAGTGCCTGTTATTACACTCATCACGGGTTCCCCTTCGCGAACAGGCCGCAAGTCACAAACGAGCCCAAGGTGGCGTCGAACGCAGCGGATGTGTGCGCGGCGCGTCAGATGAAGGCACAAGAGCCGATCGCTTGCGGGCAATCGTGCGAATCAGGAAGCTCGCGCTGATCCTCCCGGCGATCGCGGCGGGGTTGCTCGCGCTGCACCGGGCTCTGCTATGGATGGAGGCGCGGGGGTGGATCTACTGGACGCGCCGCAAACCCAGCGGCGGCGCGCTGGGCAACGCGTTCCTGGAGATGCAGCAGCTCGTCGATCCGCCAAAGCGGCATGGGATCGAGATGGAGAAGACGCGGCGGAAGCAGGAGAACGATGCCGGGGATCAGCCTTGGCCCGGGGCATAATAGCCGGCGCGGGCGCGGACCTCGGCGTTGGGATAGCGCCGGCGAGCTTCGGGGGTCAGCTCGACACGCAGCGCGCGGTAGATCGCGGCTGGGTAGGGCCTGGCTTTGTATCCGAGCGTGTAGCGGACGCGGATGCGCTCCATCATCTCGCGAAAGCGGTCGCCGGCGCGGTCGCCTTTCAGCACCTCGCCGCCGGTCTCGCGGGCGATCTTGAAGACGTCCGCCGGAGTGAAGTCCGGGTTCACCTCGACGCCGGGCTTCGGAGGCTCGGGCGGCCTGGCGCCGGGCGGGACGATGGCGTTGACGACGGCGTTGACCTCGGCCAGCGCGCGGAGGACTTGCTCGTCGGGCTGCTGGTAGTGGACTCCGCCGTTGTCGGTGAGGACAATGATCGCGCGGCGTCCGGAGAACGGCGGCTGCTCCTTGAGCCAGTGCGCGGTGTCGAGGAGCGCAGCGTTCAGCGACGTTCCGCCGCCGAGTTCCCGGTTGAACGGCGCTTCGCGCAAAGCGCGCGCGATGAGCGCGCGGTCGGCGGTGAACTCCTCTTGCACGACGGAGCGGCGCGCGAACAGCACCAGCGCGACGCGGTCTTGCGGCTTCAGCGTCGCGAGCGCCTGCTCGGCGACGGCGGCCATCTCCCTGAGAATGCGACTCATGCTGCCGGAGACGTCGAGCGCCAGCACCACCTGGACCGGCTCGGCTTCGCGACCGAAGAACTCGACGGGCTGGGGCACGCCGTCTTCATAGACGGCGAAATCCGTCTGAGCGAGATCGGCGACGGGCTTGTTCTTCAGCACCACCTGGACATCGATGCGCACCAGGGCCGTGCCGGACTTGAAGACGGGGGTCTGCTCTTGTGCTGCGCCCAGCGCGGCGGCGAGGATGAGAAGGAAGATCGCCCGCATGAAGAACATTATCGTCGGGACGGCCGGACACATCGACCACGGCAAAACGGCGCTGGTGCGCGCGCTGACCGGCATCGACACCGACCGGCTCGAAGAAGAGAAGCGCCGCGGCATTTCGATCGACCTCGGCTTCGCACACCTGGAGTACGGCGGCATCCGCTTCGGCTTCGTGGACGTGCCGGGCCACGAACGCTTTGTGAAGAACATGCTGGCCGGTGCGGGCGGCATCGACATGGTGATGCTCGTCATCGCGGCCGATGAGGGGGTCAAGCCGCAAACGAGGGAGCACTTCGAGATCTGCCGGCTGCTCGGCCTGAGGCACGGGCTGGTGGCGCTCACAAAGGTGGACCTCGCCGACGCAGACATGCTCGAGCTCGCGCGGCTCGATGCGGCCGAGTTCATCGCCGGCTCTTTTCTGGACGGCGCGCCCGTCATCGGCGTCAGTTCAAGGACGGGCGCGGGGATCGATGAGTTGCGCTCGGAGCTGGCGCGCATCGCGGAGCAGGCGCCGGAGCGCGACGCCGGCGGGCCGTTCCGTCTTCCGATCGACCGCTCGTTCACGCTGCGCGGATTCGGCACTGTCGTCACGGGTACGCTCGTGAGCGGCGTGCTGCGCGCGGAGGACGAGGTGGAGCTCCAGCCGGCTGGCCGGAAGCTGCGCGTGCGGGGAGTCGAGGTGCACGGCGGGGCGGTGAGCGAAGCGCGCGCGGGGCAGCGAACGGCGGTCAACCTGGCCGGAGTGGACGCCGCGGAGATCGCGCGCGGCATGAGCCTGGTGGAGCCCGGCCTGTTCCATTCAACGAGCGCCGTCGACGCCGGGATCGAACTGCTGCCCTCCGCGCCCGCGCTGAAGCACGGAATGCCGGTTCACTTCCATGCCGGCGCCGCGGAGGTGGAGGCGCAGGTCCGGCTGTTTGAAGCGGGAAAGCCGCTTCAGCCCGGGGAGCGGTCGTATGCCCGACTGCTGCTGGGCGAGCCGCTGCTGCTTCTGCCGGGCGACCGTTTCATCCTGCGGCGGTTCTCGCCTGTCGTCACGATCGGCGGCGGAGTTGTTCTGGATAGCGAGCCGCCGGCGCGCCTGCGCAAGCCGCTGGCGCTCGAGCGGGCGAAGCGGCTCGCCGCAGCGACACCCGCGCTGCGCCTGGCGATCTTCGCGGCTGAGTCGCCCGACGGCGCAACCATTGCGGAGCTGGCCCGAAAGTGCGGAGCGAAGCCGAATTGGGTTCGTTCGTTCATTTCCGATTCCGGCCTGAGGCAGCTCGGAGACCGCTACCTGAGCCCCGCGCGCGTGAAGGAACTCGTTTCTTTGCTGCGAGATCGCGTCGCCGAGCAGCACCGGGCGCAGCCCCTGGCGCCGGGCCTGCCGCGGTCGGCGGCGCCGGTTCCCGGGCACTTGCTGGATTCCCTGCTGGCCGTTTCGAGTGATGTCGTGGCCGAGGGCGAGAACCTGCGGCTGAAGTCGCACCGCCTCACTTTGCAGGGGGACGAGGAGGAGGCGCTGGGCCGGATGGAGTCGCTGTTCCGCGAGGCAGGGCTGGCGGTGCCGGCGGTGAACGACGTTCTGGCGAAGTCCGGGCTGGATGCCAGCCGTTCGCGCTCGCTGCTCCAGATTCTGCTGAAGCGCGGGCTCCTTGTGCGGGTGAGCCCGGAACTCATCTACCATTGCAACGCGATCGCCCGGCTGAAGGGGCTTCTGGCCGCGCGGAAGGGCGAGCGATTCTCGGTGCCGCAGTTCAAGGACTGGACCGGCGTCAGCCGCAAGTACGCCATCCCGCTGCTCGAGTACCTTGACCGCGAGCGGGTGACGCGGCGCGAGGGCGATGAGCGCGTGGTTCTATAAAGTCGCAGCTTGGTCGGGCCGATAAGGGGAGCAGACCGGCCGCGTCACAAGCAGCGTCACGGCGGCCGCGAATTGCCGGGAGGTTCCATTGGCCTATCCTCCTCCAGCCTCTCCTCCCGGCTTTTTTCACTGCTGCGAGCGAACTCCTTCACGCAGACGAGCGAGAATTGGATCCCAGCCTCTCCTCCCGGCTTTTTTCACTGCTGCGAGAGCAGCGCTGAGAGAATCTCGAGCGCGGCCTGCTTGCCCTTTTCTCCGATTTCGCCGGCGGGGCCAGTGCAACTCGGGCAGCCGCTCTCGCACGCGCAGGAGGCGATCAGGTCGCGGCCTCCGGCGAGAAGCTGCTCGATCATGCCCCACAGCGGCTCGCTCTGTCCGATGCCGCCGGGATAGTTGTCGTAAAGGTGGAGGTTGGGCTCGAAGCCCTGGGCGGGGCGGCCGTCGGCTTCGGTCAGCGAGACGCCCAAATCACGGGGGTCGCACATCAGCAGCAGTGCGGCGACGGTGCGCAGCGCGTTGCCGAGCGCGGAGAGGGCGTTGAGGCGCTCGCTGGGGCTGAGGCCGGGGAAGCGCGCGAGGAACTCGGGGGGGAAGTGCAGCCAGCACGATGTCGTGTGCATCTCCTGCTCGGGCAGGGAGAGCGCACCGGCGCCGACATTCTCCAGCGTGTAGAACTTCACCTTCTTGAAGCCGACGATCTGGCGGTTCACGCGGACCTCGCCGTGAACGGCGCGGGCTTCGACAGGCTCCAGCAGGCGGGCGTCGAACTCTTCGAGCACTTTCACCTGCGTGTAGTCGATGGCGTCGGTGAAGTAGTCGCACTCCACCTGGCGCACGTAGGCCTTGCGGCCGCCGTAGTCCATGCGCTCCACCTGGAACTGCTTCGCCTCGTGGAGGTAGATCGCTTTCTCGTGGAGCTCGGTGAGAGCGGCGGGAAAGGCGACTTCGGCGATCACGCGCTCCTCGTGCGTCGTGTCGATGACGACGAAGTTGTCGCTGGTCACCGAGCGCAGGCTGACGGCATCGGCGGGATAGCTGTCGGAGGTCCAGTGCCACGATCCGGCGGAAGGGTGCAGCAGGCCCTGCTCCTCGAGGAACCTACAGAGCTCCGTGGTGTCGTGAGGACCGAACTTCTCGCCTTGGCGGACAGGCAGCTCGAAGGCCGCGCACTTCAGATGATTGATCAGGATCTCGAGGTTGTCGGGATTGACGTGCGCGTGTTCGGGGCTCGATTCGAAGAAGTACTCGGGGTGTTCGACGATGTACTGGTCGAGCGGCGCGCTGGAGGCGATGAGCAGAGCCAGCGACGTGCCGAGCCTGCGGCCGGCGCGGCCCGCGCGCTGCCAAGTCGAGGCGATGGCGCCGGGGTAGCCGGCCATGACGACAACGTCGAGCGAACCGATGTCGATGCCAAGCTCGAGCGCGTTGGTGGCGACAACGCAGCGGATGTCGCCGTCGCGCAGGCCGCGCTCGATCTCGCGCCGCTCGCGGGGCAGGTAGCCTCCGCGATAGCCGCGCACGGAGTCCGGCGAAGCGGGAGGCCGGGCGCAGGAATCCTTGAGGTAGGTGAGCAGGATCTCGGTGGCGAGCCGGTTATTGGCGAAGACGAGCGTCTGCTGGCCGCGCTGCACGATCTCGGAGGCGATGCGGCGCGTTTCGTTGAGGTAGCCGCGGCGGATGCCCAACTGGCGGTTCACCAGCGGCGGATTGTAGAAGACAACGTACTTTTCGCCGGAGGGCGAGCCGTTGTTGTCCACCAGGGTGAATTCGGCGCCGGCGAGCGTCTCTGCAAGCGGCTTGGGGTTGGCGATGGTGGCGGAGCAGCAGATGAACCGCGGATCGGAGCCGTGGAAGCGGCAGATGCGCTGGAGCCGCCGCAGCACGTTGGCGAAGTGGCTGCCGTAGACGCCGCGATAGTAGTGCAGCTCATCGATGACGATGTACCGCAGATTTTCAAACGTCTTGGCCCACTTGGTGTGATGCGGCAGGATGCCGGCGTGCAGCATGTCGGGGTTGGTCAGGACCACGTTGGCGCGCTCGCGAATCTGCTTGCGGGCATCCTGCGGGGTGTCGCCATCGTAAGTGAACGCGCGGATGCCGGACCCCATCGCCTCGACGGTGGAGTGGAATTCGTGCAACTGGTCCTCGGCAAGCGCCTTCGTGGGGAAGACATAGAGGGCCCGCGCCTCGGGCTCCTCGTGCAGCCGGCAGAGGACAGGGAGGTTGTAGCAGAGGGTCTTGCCGCTGGCGGTCGGAGTAACGACAACAACGTTCGCCCCAGAGGCGAGGGCGCGCCAGGCGGCCGCCTGGTGGGTGTATAACCGGCTGATCCCGCGCTCTTCGAGGACCTTGCGGAGAGCTGCCGGGACCTCGGCGGGCATGTCCTCGAACTCTCCGGGACGGGCAGGTTGATGACGGATCGCGCGAATGGGGGAGTCGGGCTCCTCCATCCAGGCGCGCAGGCGCAATATGGCGGCGTCGAGGTCCGCACGCCGCGCCAGACCGAGGCTCTCGTCGCGCCGCGGATTAGGGAAGTCGAGGCTCAGGTTCATGGAGAGATTCGCTTTTTCTTTGCTGCCTATGCAGCCAAGTTACACGAATCCGGCCCCCGATACAACCGCGTCCCGGCGCCGCGCTCAACAGGGACGAACTCCGGCCCCTGGGCCAAGCCCTCAGAATCGCTGGATGCTCGATTCCCAAGGGCCGGGCTCCGGACGGACCCAGCCAATCCGTCTCCTTAATTGCCTGATTGAACGAACTCGTACCTCTCCAAAGTCGCCGCCAAGGCGTTCCGCGCCTGGTCGCGGCGGACGATCTTCCCCACGCACCGCAGTCTCCCACCGTTGGGCAGGCTGACGAGATACTCGACCGGCTGGCCGATTTCAATTGGCGTTCCCGGCTCGGAGAAAAGGACTCCCCCCGAGCTCATGTTTACGGTTTCGCCCATCATCGACACGCGCCGGGCGCCGGCGCGCATCAGTTCGAGGGGCAGTTTCAGATCGTATCGTCTGGCTCTTCTTTGTTCTGCCACCGTCGCTCCCTGCACTTCTACCGTCTTTACTTCTAAGCTGTTTTGGGGCGACGGGTCAATAGTATTAACAGTTTCCGGTGACAATGTTCGGCCTAGGACCACTGGCTCTTCCGCGGCGGAAGATGCCATTCGGGCAGGACTAGCGGGCTTCATTCGGGGCCACCTCCGGCGTTACCGGCGCCGCCGGCTCCACCGTCCATTCGAGCAATCCAGGCCTCGGAACGGGGGCCTGAGCGCTGGCGCGAAGCTCGCCGCCAGAGTTGAGATTCGGGAAATGTGAGAGTGTCATAGCGCTTTGAAAAGTCAGCCGGAGGGCGGACGCCCGAATTGGGCCAGACTGACTAAGTTGTTGAAAAATAGGGAAAAATAAATCTCAAATTCTTGTGAACGCCCCATCCAGCATAGGAGAAGGACCGCGCCGGCGGTGGTAAGCTAGAGAGGTGGGCGCCGCGCTGCGAGTTCCGTCCAGCACGGGTTGAGGCCCGCGCGACCGCCTGCTCATTCGCGCGGCTTGGCAAGGGCCATCCTCTGGCGCCAGGCGGCTTCCGTGGGGCATCAACCGTTTGACAGGGATCTCTGGAACCGTGGAGAACGCTCGACAAAGGTCACCTTTGCGTACAATCATCGAGATCACTCTCGGGATCATCCTGGTGGTCCTGGGCCTTCTCGGGGGGCTGATCCCGGTTGTGCAAGGCTGGATATTCGGCGTTCCGGGGTTGATCCTGCTGGCGCGGCACTTCAATTGGGCCCAGAGGCTGCTGGGGTGGGCGCGGCGGAAGTGGGACGCGGCCAAGGCAGGCGGGCGCTAGCGGCAGGGAATCGGGAAAGCGATGCTCGACAAGATCTCCGTGCACGGCGCGCGGATGCACAATCTGAAGAATGTGAGCGTGGAGATCCCGCGGAACACTCTGACCGTCATCACGGGATTGAGCGGGTCGGGCAAGTCCTCACTGGCCTTCGACACGATCTACGCCGAGGGCCAGCGCCGTTACGTTGAGACCCTTTCCCCCTACGCGCGCCAGTTCCTCGACCAGATGGAGCGGCCGGAGGTGGACTCGATCGACGGGCTGAGCCCTGCGATCTCGATCGAGCAGAAGACCACCAACCGCAGCCCGCGCTCGACGGTGGGCACGATCACCGAGATCTACGACTACCTGCGCCTGCTGTGGTCTTCGATCGGCGTTCCGCACTGCCCGAACTGCGGGATCCCGATCTCGAAGCAGACCACGCAGCAGATCCTGGAACAGGTGCTGTCGATCCGCCAGGACGAGCGGATCATGATCCTGGCGCCGGTTGCCCGCGGCCGCAAAGGCGAGTACAAGAAGGACCTCGAGAAGTACGCGCGAGCGGGATTCCTGCGCGCGCGGATCGACGGCACGCTGCGGTCGCTCGACGAGGACATCGTTCTCGACAAGCGCAAGAACCACACCATCGAAGTTGTCGTGGACCGCCTGCTGCTGAAGCCGGGGCTGGAGAAGCGGCTCGAGGCGTCGATCGAGACGGCAACGAAGCTGGCCAACGGACTGGTGACGGTCGCAGTGGTGAACGGCGAGGAGAAGCTGTACTCGCAGAAGATGGCGTGCCCGGACTGCGGCGAGAGCGTGCCCGAGCTGGAGCCGCGCAGTTTCTCGTTCAACAGCCCGTATGGCGCGTGCGAAGCGTGCAACGGCCTGGGCAGCGCGTGGTCCTTCGATCCGCAGAAGGTGATCGTCGATTCCTCGCGGCCGCTGTTCGACGGCGGGCTGGGGCCGGGCGGTTCGTCGTCGCTGATGCGGCATGCGGTGACCGATGCGGCGCGGCGATTCAAGATCGACATCTCGAAGCCGTTCGACGAGCTCCCGGCGAAGCAGCAGTCGATTCTGCTGGATGGCAGCGGCGACTGGGCGGGCATTCTAAGGCTTCTCGAGCGGGCCTTCAACGAATACAGCGAAGGCGTTCGCGACTACCTGATGGACTACATGTCGGCCACCGAGTGCGAGAAGTGCAAGGGCCGGCGGCTGAAGCCTTCGAGCCTGGCGGTCCGGGTAAAAGGCGTCTCGATCGGCGAGTTCACAGGCCTGGCGGTTTCGCGCGCGCTGGAAGCGGCGCGGGCGTGGAAGCTGACGGAGCGGGAAGCGCAGATCGCGGCAAGGATCGTCGAGGAGATCCGCAACCGCCTTGAGTTCCTGGCGCGGGTGGGGCTGGACTACCTGAGCCTCGACCGCTCGGCGGCGACCCTTTCGGGAGGCGAGGCGCAGCGCATCCGGCTGGCGACGCAGATCGGATCGAAACTGCGCGGCGTGCTGTACGTGCTCGACGAGCCGTCGATCGGGCTGCATCCGCGCGACAACAAGCGGCTGCTGGACACGCTGTCGCGGCTGCGCGACATGGGCAACACGGTGCTGGTGGTGGAGCACGACCAGGAGACGATCGAGCGCGCGGACTACGTGATCGACCTCGGCCCGGGCGCGGGACGGCTGGGGGGCGAACTGGTGGCCGCGGGCACGCCGGCGGAGATTACGCGGGCGGCCGGTTCGCTCACCGGGCAGTATTTGTCCGGCGCGCGTTGCGTGGAGATCCCGCGCTATCGCCGTCCGGGGAACGGCAACAAGCTGATCGTCCGCGGCGCCCGCGAGCACAATCTGAAGAGCATCGACGTCGAGCTGCCGCTGGGCTGCCTGATCCTGGTGACGGGCGTGAGCGGAAGCGGCAAATCGACGCTGGTTCACGATCTGTTGTACCGCGCGATGTCGCAGCATTTCTTCCGGGCGAAAACGAAGCCGGGCGCGTTCGACAAGCTGGAGGGGCTGGAGCACCTCGACAAGGTGATCGAGATCGACCAGGCGCCGATCGGCAGGTCGCCGCGATCCAATCCGGCGACGTACACGGGCACGTTTACGCCGATCCGCGAGATCTACGCCATGTTACCCGAAGCGCGCGAGCGCGGCTACAAGCCGGGCCGCTTCAGCTTCAACGTGAAGGGCGGGCGCTGCGAAGCGTGCCAGGGAGACGGGCTGAAGCGGATCGAGATGAACTTCTTGCCCGACGTCTACGTGCCGTGCGACGTGTGCCGGGGCCGGCGCTATAACAGCGAGACGCTCCAGGTGAAGTACAACGGCGTATCGATCGCCGACCTGCTGGAGATGACGGTGGAGGACGCCACGGGACTGCTGGGCAACATCCCGCAGATCAAGCAGAAGCTTCAGACGCTGGTGGATGTCGGGTTGGGGTATCTGCACCTGGGGCAGTCGTCGACGACACTCTCCGGCGGCGAGGCGCAGCGCATCAAGCTGGCGCGCGAGCTGAGCCGGCGGCAGACCGGCCGGACGTTCTATATCCTCGACGAGCCGACGACGGGACTACACTTCGAAGATGTGCGCCGGCTTTTGGACGTGCTGAACAGGCTGGTTGATCTCGGCAACACCGTGCTCGTCATCGAGCATCAGCTTGACGTGATCAAGTCGGCCGACTGGGTGATCGACCTCGGTCCGGAAGGCGGCGAGCGCGGCGGGCAGGTTGTCGCGACGGGCACGCCGGAGCAGGTGGCGCGGAACAAGCGCAGTTACACAGCCAGGGCGCTGGAGAAGGCGCTGGGCAATGGGCGTTAAGGAGGCGTCGTGAACGATCCGCTGGCCGGCGCGCGGGGCTCGGAAACGCCGCTGCCGAGCCGCGACCGCGAGGAAGCGGTGGAATCCGTCCTGGGCGCCGCGCCGGCGGAACAACGGCGGCCGTTCTGGGGTTGGAGCGATATCGCAATCTTCGCCGTGCTGGCAGCGCCATGCCTTCTGTTGGCCGCGTTCGGCGTGAACGCGCTGATTTCTCTGATCCATCCCACGCTGCCTCTCGCGGTGAAGTTGATGGCGATTCAGTTTGCCGGATACGGATTATGGTTTGGGGCCCTCTGGGCGCTGCTTGCGGTTCGCTACGGCGAGCCGTTCTGGCCGTCGATGGGATGGAAGGCGGCGTGGCCGGGCCGCTGGCGCACGGCGGTTCTTGGGCCGGGGCTGGCGGTGACGCTGGCCCTGCTTGGCGTCGCGCTGAAGACCCCGATCGTGGACAATCCGATGCTGCAACTGTTTCAGGACCGCTTCTCATTCCTCTTCATCGGCTTCTTCGCGGTTACGCTCGGCCCGCTCGCCGAAGAGCTGATCTTCCGCGGATTCCTGCAACCGGTGGCGGTTCGCACTCTGGGCGCTGTGGCGGGCGTGACCGTAGCAAGCGCTCCGTTCGCGCTGCTGCACGGTCCGCAGTACGGATGGAGCTGGCAGCACATGCTGCTGCTGTTTCTCGCTTCGTCGGCGTTCGGGATCGTGCGCCACCGCACCGGCTCCACGGCGGCGTCGGCGCTGATGCATGCGGCATACAACCTGACATTTCTCGTCGCCTTCGCGACGCATAGGAAGGACATCCTGTTCTAGATGGTGGAAACAATCCAGTGGACCGCCGGGGGCGTGGTGATGATCGATCAGACGCGGCTGCCGAGAGTTGAAGAGTACGTCACCTGCGCGACGTACGAAGAGGTGGCGGACGCGATCAAGCGCATGGTGATTCGCGGGGCGCCGGCGATCGGCGTTGCGGCGGCGATGGGCGTCGCGCTGGGGGCGCTGAAGACCGATGCTGCGCGGCTCGACGCCGAGTTCCCCAAGATCTGCGACACCCTGGCCGCGACGCGTCCGACGGCGGTGAACCTGTTCTGGGCCATCGACCGCATGAAGCGGCTGTACGAATCGTTGAAGGGCCGGCCGGCGGAAGAGATCCGCGAGCGGATGATCGCGGAAGCGAAGCTGGTGCACGCGGAGGACATCGAGATCAACCGCGCGATCGGCCGCCACGGCGCGCCGCTGGTGCCGGACGGCAAGACCGTGCTGACGCACTGCAACGCGGGCGCTTTGGCGACAGCCGGCTACGGCACGGCGCTGGGCGTAATCCGCGCGGCGGTGGAGTCGGGCAAGAAGGTGGAGGTATTCGCCGACGAGACCCGTCCATTCCTCCAGGGCGCGCGTCTCACCGTTTGGGAGCTCCAGCAGGACGGCATTCCCACAAAACTCATCACCGACAACATGGCCGGGCACTTTCTGAAGAGCGGGCGGATAGGCTGCGTCGTTGTGGGCGCGGACCGCATCGCGCGCAATGGCGACGTCGCCAACAAGGTAGGCACGTATTCGCTGGCGGTATTGGCGAAGGAGAACAACGTCCCGTTCTACGTCGCCGCCCCGGTTTCGACGCTGGACATGACGCTCGCCTCAGGCGACCTGATCCCGATCGAGCAGCGCGCGGCAAGCGAGGTCACCGAAGTCTTCGGCGTGCCGCTGGCGCCCGAGGGAACCGAAGCCGAGAACCCTGCGTTCGACGTTACGCCGGCACGCTATGTGACGGCGATCATTACCGAAAAAGGCGTGGCGAGGGCGCCCTACGAGGAGTCGCTGCCCGCGCTTGCGAGATCCTGAAGAGAGGCATGATGAAGAAACAACTTTTGCTGATTGCGGCGCTGGCCGCATGCGCGGCGCAGGCCGGTCCGTTGTCGGGGAGGCGCGTTCCCAGTTTCGCCCTGCCGGATTCCGGAATGAAATACCACGATGTGCTGGACCACCGCGGCAAGGTGCTGATCATCGAGGTGATGCAGACCGCGTGCCCGCACTGCCGCGTCGTGGCGCAGACGCTCGAGCGGGTGAAGGCGCGCTATGGCGCGAAGGTCGGCATCCTCTCGATCGTGGTGCCTCCCGACACGCAATCCACCGTGGCGACGTTCATCGCGCAAAACCGCATCAGCTACCCGATCCTGTTCGACTGCGGCCAGGCGTCGGCGGCGCTGCTGAAGGCAACACCGCAGTCGCCGGGCATCAGCGTACCGAAGGTGCTGATTGTCGACGCCCGCGGAATGATCCGCGAGGATTACGACTGGAAGGAGACGGGAGAGAACATCCTGGAAGGGGACGGCTTGTTCGCCGTGCTGGATCAACTGCTGGCGGAAGCAGGCAAGCCCGCCGCCGCGCGGGCGAAGAAGGCGCCAAAAAAGTAGCGCCGCTCACAGCGTCGCGAGGAATTCGAAGTCGACGTTGCCGCCGGAGACGGTGATGCCGCAACGGCGGATGTTCCGCGGCAACTTGCCGTGGAGGACCGCGGCGGCCGCCGCGGCGCCGCTTGGCTCGACAACGATTTTGAGGCGCGACATCAGGAAGCGCACCGTCTCGCGGATCTCGTCGTCGCTGACGAGGATGATGTCCTCCACCAGCTCCTGGATGACGGGGAACGTGTGCACGCCGGGCCTGGTCGTGCGCAGGCCGTCGGCGATGGTGCCGGGCGAGGCGATCTCGACGGGGCGACCCGCGCGGCGCGAGAGCCAGTAGTCGTTGCCTTTCTCGGGCTCGACGCCGAAGAGCCGGATCGCCGGATTGAGCGCTTTGGCGGCGATCGCGCAGCCCGAGAGCAAGCCGCCTCCGCCCAGGCAGACGGCAAGGGCATCGAGGTCGTGCCGCTGTTCCATCAGCTCGAGCGCGCATGTGCCCTGGCCGGCGATGATCCAGGGATGGTCGAAGGGGGGGACGAGCGTCGCGCCGATTTCCTCGGAGATGCGCCGGCCGATCGCTTCGCGGCTGTCGCGGAAGCGATCGTAGATGACGATCTCGGGCCCCTGCGCGCGCGCCGCCTCGAGCTTCGCCTTGGGCGCGTCGTCCGGCATGACGAGCGTCGCCTTCATGTTCAGCGAGCGCGCGGCGATGGCCACCGCTTGCGCGTGATTGCCAGAAGAGAACGCGACCACTCCGCGGGCGCGGTCCTGCGCGGGGATCGAATAGAGAAAGTTCGCGGCGCCGCGGATCTTGAACGCCCCGCCGCGCTGGAAGTTCTCGCACTTGAAGAAGGCTTCGAGGCCGGCGCGCTCGTCGAACAGGCGCGAGGTCATGACGGGCGTGCGGCGCGCGATGGGCGCGATGCGCGCGGCGGCGGCGCGGATGTCGTCGATGGTCACGCTCATCAGTACCCCAGCCTCTTGTCGGCGACATTGAGCAGCGGCTCTCCGGCGGCGAAGCGCTCGTAGTTGCTGAGGAACATCGCCATGGCCTCCTCCATCCAGGTGTCGGTGTGGTCGGCGCAGTGCGGCGAGAGGAGGACGTTTTCGAAGCCCCAGAGCGGGTTCTCCGCCGGCAGCGGCTCGGTTTCGAAGACATCAAGCACGGCGCCGCGGATGCGCTTCTCTTCGAGCGCGCGAATCAGGGCGCGTTCGTTGATCACGGGTCCGCGGCCGAGGTTCATCACGACGCAGGCCGGCTTCAGGCGCGCGAATTCGGCCTCGCCGATGAGATCGCGCGTCTCGGGCGTAAGCGGCGCGCAGGCGAGCAGGTAGTCGGCGCAGGAGAGCAGGGCAGGGAGCTGTTCGCGCGTGTACATGCGGTCCACCAGCGGGTCGCCGTGGGCCAGCGTGGCGTTGCGCTTGTGGGCGTGGATGCGGACGCCGAAGGCGCGGGCGCGGATGGCGGTCTCGCGGCCGATGGAGCCGTAACCGACGATGCCGAGGTTCTTGTTGCGCATCTCCTGGACATCGAACTGTTCCCAATGCCGGCGGCGCTGCTGGTCGCGCATGCGGTTGAGGTCCTTGGCGAACCACATCATTCCGGCGATGGCGAACTCGGCGAGGGAGCGCGCGAAAACGCCGCGGGAGTTCGTGAGGGGGACGGGGCTTTCGACCAGCCCGGGGAACAGCAGGCCGTCGAGGCCCGCGGCGAGCGCGTGGATCCACCTGACGGATTTCAGGCGCGGCCAGATCTGCTGGAGCAATGCACGGTGCGCGCCGCCGCAGAGCACGGCGTCCGCTTCTTCGGCCGCGCTGTCGAAGATCTCCGCCGTTTCGCCGACGACGAGGCGGCACTCCCGCGGAAGACGTTCGAGCAGCGCGAGATGGCGCGCCGCCGGATTGCTCAGAACAAGGATCGTGTGAGCAGGCATCGGGAACTTCTCAGGATAGCTGGTGCGCGATGGCGGTTGCGCCCGTGAAAAGGCCTACGGGACACTGAAGTGATGGAAGGTTATTGCACCTGCGGCGCGAAGCTGGCCGAGGACGCGCTCTTCTGCCACCGCTGCGGGCGGCCGGCGCGCGAGGGGATCGGGGCCGTCGAGCCGGAGCCTGCCGAGGAAGCGGCTCGCGTCGATGCTGCGCCCGCGGTTGAACCTCCGCTTGCGCCGCCCGCGGAGGAGACGATCAGCTTCCGCAACCGCGTCGCCGTGCGCGTGGGCCTGATCTCGGCGGCGCTCGTGCAGCTTGTGATGACGCTGGCGACGGCGGCGGGCGGTCCGCTGATGCTGCCGGTGGTGCTGGTGGCCGGCGGGTGGTATTCGACATTTCTCTATCGCAGGAGAAGCGGCGTGGCGCTGAATAGCGTGAACGGCGCGCGCATGGGCTGGATCACGGGCGTCTTCACGTTCGTCATCACCACGGTGTTCTTCACGGCGGCGATCGCGCTGATGATGTCCAGCGGGGAGTTGCTGAATGCCTACCGGCGCAACGCGGAGTCGATGGGGATGTCCGCCGAGACCGTGGAGAAACTCCAGGACCTGATGAAGAATCCGGGGCTATTCGGCTTTTCGCTGGTGGCGGGGCTGTTCTTCCAGTTCGTGCTTCAGACGTTCATGAGCTCGGTGGGCGGATTCCTGAGCGGGCTTGGCCGGCGGGGGCAGACGCGGGTGTAAGGTCCGGCTGCCGGTGCAGGAATCGCGCGCCGGCGCCTCGGACGGGGCTACCTGCGGCGGCGCAAGTACTCCCGGAAAGCCTCGAGGCGGCAGGCCGGCAAGCCTTCCACCTCAACCCGCCTCGACCAGGCATCCTGGAAACGCCCGATGCCGTCCGGTGCGAAGGTCAGGTTGATGTCGAACGGCCCGTTCTTGAGTTGTACGAAATCCTCGCCGCGGCGGATATCTTCATCTTCGGAGGCGCTCAGTTCAAGTCCAAGCTCGTGCAACGCGCCGATCAGCGCCCTGCAATTGTCCGGTTGCTTCTCCACCCGCACAACCGCGTCCTGGGTCGTATCGGGAGATCCAAGCAGGATCGCGCCGCACTTGCCAAGGAACAAGCGCCTGATCCTGTGCGCGGAGAATGCACGCTGGATCTCCTCTGCCTGGCGGTCTTCGAATGCCGCCATGTCAGGGCGCTTCGGGCGCGCGCTTGCACCCGAGCCGCTCCGGGAGATTCTCGCCGCACCAGCGGCGGCAGTCCGCCATGGCGTCGAACGATCGAAAGCGAACGTCGTCCGGCGCAGGCTTATAAGTGCGGATTGACGCCTGGCGCATGCGCGTCTTCAGGGGCCGCCTGGCGTTGGCTTCGAACTCCGCGGGCAACTCCGCCTTCAGGAGGGTGGACTCCGCCTTCCCCGTGCCTTCACTGTGGCGCTCCGTTGGCGCGACGTGGCGGCCCAACCCGACTCTGGAGCAGCGGGAAACCGGGGCTGCAAAGCCGCCGTCAGGCTTCAACCCGCGGCGCGGCCGGAGGACTCGACACGCTTCACGGTGGCGACGCCGAGGAAGATGACGAGCATGGCCGCGGCCTCGCGCGGGCCGAAGGGCTCACGGTAGAAGAGCCAGCCCAGCGTGACGGCCACCACGGGGTTGATGTAGTTGTAGAGCGAAACGATGGCGACGGGCAGACGCTCCAGCGCGACGATGTAGCTCGAGTAGCCCACGATGGAGCCGAAAACGACGAGGTAGAACAGCGCCCAGACGCCGCGGCCGCCCCAGTGGATCGGCCCCCCCTCGAAGAGAGCGGCGGGGGCGAAAGCTACGCCGGCGGCGAGCTGCTGAATTGCGCCCGAGACGATGGGACTCACACTCGACGGATACCGGCGCTGGAGGATCGAACCGCCGCACCAGCTCACGCAGCCAAGCTGGAGAATGAGGAACCCCTTGGTGATGTTGCCGGCGATGCCGCCCGCAAGCGCGCCCGGCCCCACCAGCAGGATCGCCCCAAGCAGCCCGATGGCCATGCCGGCCAGTGTCGGCCCGTGGAGCGGCGTTCGCGGCGGCACGAGCGCGTCGATGCCGACCATCCAGAACGGCGAAATCGTGATGATCAGCGCCGCCAGCCCGCTGGGAATCCAGGTTTCAGCCAGAACCAGGCAGCCGTTCCCGAGGCCGAGAATGAGGAAGCCAAACACTGCCGTGCGCAGCAGCTCGCGGCCCTTGGGCAGCCCTGCTCGGAAGACCCAGGCGCCGGCGAGGAGGATGCCGCCGGACAACAGAAAACGCAGCGACACCAGCGCCATCGGCGGGAAGGCCTCGAGGGCCATGCGGATGCCCAGGTACGTGGTTCCCCAGAAGAAGCAGACCGAGGTGAGGGCCGCGTAGGGCCAGAAATGCGGGCGCCGCCTCAACCCTTCAGGGTATCATCCGGCCACGGGCAAAATGCGGGAACGGCGGCCCGTTCGTCCTATAAAATGAAAGAGTTTGATCGTCACCCTCACCATCAATCCAGCAATTGACCGCAATGTCACAGTGGACCGGTTGGTGTTCGAGGACCGGGCCTACATCCTCTCCACGCGCGAGTCGGCCGGCGGCCGCGGGATCAACGCGAGCTGCGTTCTCAAGAGCTTCGGCGCCGACACATTGGCGGTGGCCATCTGCGGCGGCAAGTCGGGCAAAGTGATGGAGGAGTTCCTCAATGGCTGCGGAATTCCCGTCGAACTCGTGCGGGTGAGGCAGGAGATCCGCACCAACATGACCATCGCGGACCGCCAGGGCCTGGCGATCAAGCTGAATGAGCTCGGGCCCGATCTTTCGCCGGCGGAGTTGATCCGCGTGGAGAAAGCGGTCTGCAAAAGGCTCGGCGGAGCGCGCTGGCTCATGCTGTGCGGCAGCATTCCCCCGGGGGTGTCGTCCGATTTCTACGCGCGGCTGATCCGCGCGGCGCACAAGCGCGGCGTGCCGGTGCTGGTGGACACCGACGGCGATGCGCTGGAAGTCTCGCTGGAGGCGCACCCGACCGTTGTCACGCCGAACCAACAGGAGGCCGAGCGCCTGCTGTCGCGCGCGCTGATCACGCGCAACCAGTTCCACGACGCGGCGGAGCAGATTCGCGCGATGGGCGCCCGCAACGTGGTGCTCTCGCTCGGCGCGCGCGGCGCGGTGGCGTCGCTTGAGACCGGGCAGTCCTACGAGGTGTCGCCTCCGCGCATCGACGCGCTGTGCCCGATCGGCTCAGGCGATGCGCTGGCGGCGGCGTTCGTGTGGGCGGCGGACCGCGGCAGCGACCTGCCGGATGCCGTGCGCTGGGGAGTCGCGGCGGGGACGGCGTCGGCGCGCATGCCCGGCGTCAGCTTTGCGACATTCGATCAGACGAAGGAGATGTATCAGCAAGTGGAGGTTCGCCAGGTGGGGTAGCCTCCTGGCCGAACGGGGACGAGACCGGACGGCGGATGTAGAGCAGGTGTTTCGTTTTGAGCCAGGTGGCCAGGAGAGCGGCGAAGAGCGCGAGCAGCGAAAGCAGAGTGGCGGCTGAGCCGATGGCGAGGTAGTCGGTGTCGGTGTGCGGCAGGGGGATCAGCTTCAGGCCCAGCGCGACCGTGACGCCGAAGACGATGATGACGGCGCCGGCGAGGGTAATCCAGCGGACAAGGCTCCGTCGCATGCGCTGCTAATTTAGAGCGCGCGGGGCGCCGGTTTTCTCAGTCGTATTTCTCGGCGAGGATCCGCGACCGATCGAATCCCTTTGCCTTCAGCATGTTGCGAACGTCGTCGACCATCGCTTTGAGGCCGCAGATGTAGACGTCGAGGTCCGTGCGGTCGGCCAGCGCCTCGTCGAGATGCTGCTGCACACGGCCCGCGCGGCCCGTCCAGGAGGGGCCGGGCCGGGTCAGCGTGGGCATGAACCGGAAGGATGGGTTCGTTTCGCAGATTTCCTCGAACTCCCTGCGGTAGAGCAGGTTTTCTTCGCAGCGCACGCCGAAAAGGAGAGTGATCTTGGCGCCGCTGTTGACGATGGCAGGCGTCCTGAGGAACGAGCGGAAGGGCGCGATGCCCGTGCCGGTGGCGACGAATACGGCATCGCGGAAGGGGTTTTTCGGGACGAAGTAGCCCAATGGGCCGCGCATCTCGACGAGGTCGCCCGGATGCATCTCGAAGAGGTATGGCGAGAACCTGCCTTCCTGCACCCGGTTGAGGCAAAGCTCGAAGCGGTTTCCATCGGGCGCCGAGGCAATAGAATATGCACGGGTGACCTTCTTGCCCATCAGGTCGCTGGAGAGCGAAACGAACTGACCCGGCGTGAATTCGAGCGATTCGACCGCGGGAACCTCGAAGACGAAGTGACGCACCTCGGGGGCGATCTCCCGGGACTCCACCAGCCTAGCCTGCATATTCCTACTCTGAGGGATGTTCGCCGCGGACGCCGCGATGCCGAAAGGGCTCAGCGCGCGGCGGAAGGTGTTCCAGCCTGCTCCTGGGCGGGCGTAATGAGGCTGAAGAGGCTTTCAATAAAGGCGCGGCCTTTGCGGCGGCCGTTATTGTGCCGCCACTGCATGCGCCGCCAGAAGACGAGGATGCCGAGAACGTCCCTGTCGCGGACCGAATGGGATCCGGTGCGCCGTGCGAGTTCTTCGCGGAAGCGCTGCAATTCGGCCTGGAAACGGTCCTGGATCTGCGCCGCAATGACGTTGGCGGGACGTGTGGTGTACACCAGGCCCGAATCGGCGGTCTTGAGAGTGCGCACCAGCGCGTCGAGCGCGTCGCGGACGTCGAAGTCCACCGCGCCGGGCGTCTGAAGCGACGCCGCGAGAAGCATGCGGCCGGTGGCGACCATCAAGGGGCGGTGCTCTTGAAGAAATGCGTCGGTGACATCGATTTCGGGACAGGGCAGCGTCGCCGGGTCCGGGGGTGGAACCCTCTCGCGGCGCCGGGCGTCGCGCAGGTACTCGCATTCAAACGGGCAGTCGATGGTCTGTTCGCGCTCCGTGCCGCAGCAGACCGGGCAGATGTCGCCGTGGACGCCGGGACACTGCCGGCGGGGCGGGCGCTTCTCGCACAGAACGCAGAGTTCGCGCTCGGCCATCGTCAGGTCCAGTTGTCGGCCTTGCGATAAGCCTCAAAGCACTTGATCATGCCCGCCTCGCCGGGCAATGAGAGGCCGTGCTCCATCCCGAGGATGCCCGTGTAGCCCTTCTCGTGGATCGCCTTGAATACGTTCTGATAGTTGATCTCGCCGGTGTAAGGCTCGCGGCGGCCGGGGTTGTCGCCCACCTGGAAGTAGCCGATGTCGTCCCAGTACTTCCGGATGTGGTTGATGAGGTTCCCTTCCGAGATCTGCTGGTGGTAGATGTCGAACAGCACCTTCACCTGGGGACTTCCGACGCCGCGGATGATCTTGGAGGCGTGGTCGCTGAAGACGACGAAATAGCCTGCGTGATCGACGCGGATGTTGAGCGGCTCGAGCACCAGCACGAGCCTGGTCTTGGAGACGATGTCGGCGGCGCGCTTGAGCGCTTCGATGGTGTTGGCGGTCTGCTCATCGTGGCTGAGGTTGGGAACCGCCAGTCCGCTGGTGACAGTCGAGCACTCGTTGCCGATGACGGAGTGCAGCTCGACGGCGCGCTTCACGTCTTCGAGGAACCTGGGGTGGAACTGCTTGTCGACGGTCGCGCTCGCCTTCCAGCCGCCGGAGTTGACGACGAAGACGCCCATCGCCATCTTCAGCTCGTCCATCTTCTTGCGGAGGCTCTCGACCTCGGGCATTTTCAGAGCGGGGAGTCCGTTGAACTCGAAGGCGTTGAAGCCCCATTCGGCGAAGATCTCGAGCTGCCGCTCGCGCGGGACGCCGCGTCCGCCCATACCCATGTGCGGGGCGTAGCGGAGCTTGTACTTGTACGGCGCCGGGGCGGCGCCGAGCGCTGGGAGAACGGCTGCCGCGGGCGCGGATTTCAAGAGGTTTCGTCGATTCATGGCGGGGGTGGAAGTCACTATCGTACCATCCGGGTGATGCGGAACATCGACCTCTATCTGAAGCTCGAACTCGACCTGCCGGAGAGTGAAAAGCCGGAGCGCTTCGCCGATGAGTTGTGCCGGATGCTCAAGAAGGTCTATGGAGTGAGGAAGGCCGAGGTCTCGAATCTGATCAACCGGAACGAGGGTTGAGGCCGGAAGAAGCGCCGAGCAGCCGCGCGGCCGTGCGGCGGAAGAAGCCGTCGGTCATTCCGGCGATGTATTCGCAAACCACGCGGTGGAGGGGAAGCTCGGCCGAGCGCTCCAGGTGCGATGCGGGTAGTTCCGAGGGGTTCGCCATGAAGAACGCGAAGAGGCGCGCGATCCCTTCGGAGGCGCGTTTGCGCTCTTCGGCCAGCAAAGGGATCGAGTAGACGCGTTCAAACAGGAAGCGCTTCAGGGCCTTGTTCGATTCAGCGGCGTCCGGCGTCATCTTCACCAGGCGAAGCGGATGGCGGCGGACGTCGCCGGTTGTCTGGACGCCGGCATCGCGGACGGCGCGCTCGGTCCCGCCGATGAGGCCCGAGACGAGGTGGTCGATCAGGCGCCGCAGGATCTCCTGGAACTGCACGTTCTCCGCGGCAGCCGGATAGTGCTGCGCGATCTCTTCCCGCAGGAGGGCGCAGACGGGCACGGCGGCGGCGATGTCGTCGAGCGTGTACAGCCCGGCGGAGAAACCGTCGTCGAGGTCGGCCGTGTTGTAGGCGATCTCGTCGGCGAGGTCGATGAGTTGAGCTTCGAGCGGCGGGCGCAGTCCGGCCAGGTACTCCTCGGCCTCAGCCAGCTCGCCGGGCTCGAAGTCGCGGGAGTGTTTCAAGATCCCCTCGCGGACCTCGAAGGTGAGGTTGAGGCCGGGGAAGCGGGCATAGCGCTGCTCGAAGCGCTCGACGATGTGAAGCGCGTGCAGGTTATGGTTGAACCGCTCGCCGAACCGGCGCATCTGGCGGTCGAGCTCCTGTTCGCCGGCGTGGGCGAAGGGCGGGTGGCCGATGTCGTGGGCCAGGGCCAGGGCCTCGGTGAAGTCCTCGTCGAGGCCGAGAGCGCCGGCGAGCGTGCGCGCGATCTGCGCGACCTCGATGGTGTGCGTCAGGCGGTTGCGGAAGTGATCGGAGAAGCGCTCGCCGAAGACCTGCGTCTTGTCTTCGAGGCGGCGGAAGGCGCGCGAGTGCACGATGCGGTCGCGGTCGCGCTGGAATTCGTTGCGATAGGGATGCGCCTCCTCCGGGTAGCGGCGGCCGCTTAAGGCGGCGGCTGGAAACCGGAGATGCGCGAGGGTCACTTCGCCGGGCCCAACTCGCTCATCAGATTCATTGCAACCCGCCCGACGGGACCGGTGGCGGTCATGAAGGGCTCGACGAGCTTGCGCGCTTCCTGCGGGCGGGACTTGGCCAGAATGCGCGCCAGAGCCAGCGACGCCTGTTCTTTCGTGACGTACAGCGTGGGCCTGGCGATCAACTCACGCAGCGCTTTCTCGGCATCCGCGGTCTTGCCCATGCCGGCCTGGATCTCGGCCAGCGCCAGCTTGGCGAGGGACGCATAGTCGGCGCCGGCCTCGCTGATCGCGATCTTGAGTTCCTTCTCGGCCTCGGCGAGGTTGCCCTTGTCGGCGGCGGCGAGCCCGAGGAGGTAATGGGCGGCGCCGGCCTCGGCGCTTCCGCCGTACCGGCTGATGATGTCGTTGAGCGCCTTCTTGACGGCGAGCTCGCGCTCGGCGGCCGTGGGAAAGGTGAGCGCGGTCGGGTCGGCGCCTTCGCCTTGCTGGGGCCCGATGCGGGCGTTGATCACCTGAATGGCGCGAGCGAGCTCGGCGGCGCGCGTTTCGGCGCGGGACTTCATGAAGTACCACACGCCGGCGGCGACCACCAGCAGGGCCAGCGCGATTCCGCCGTAGCGGATCAGTTGCGGACGGTGCTGTTCGAGAAAGGTGACGGTATGACCGACTTCCTCGACAAACTTGTCGGTCTTCAATTCATGCCTGGTGAGACGATCCACGGGAAACTCCGGAGCGGCAATCTGATTCTACCATAGCGGTTTGCGCGGCCCCGGTCCGGGTCCGCGCTCAGCCGCCGAGCAGGCCGTGCTCCACGGCGCAGCGCACCAGGCCGGGGAGATCGTGGATGTCCAGCTTGCGCATGACGCCGGCGCGGTAGGTGTCGACGGTTTTGGGACTGACGCCGAGGCAGGCCGCGATTTCCTTGGGGCGCACGCCCTCGACCAGCAGCGTGAACACCTGGTGCTCGCGCGAGCTGAGCGCGGCCAGCGGGTCCGCCGGCGCGCCGTGGCGGGGCTGAGTCAGCAGTTCCTGGGCATCGATCTGCGGCGAGACATACAGCCCCCCTTCCACCATGCGGAGGATGCACTCGCGCAGATGTTCAGCCGGCGAGGATTTGAGAAGGATGCCGGACGCTCCGGCCCGCAGCGCTTCGAAGAGGGTCTTGCGGTCGGAGCGCGTGGAAAGCACGGCGACGCGCGTTGGGATACGATGCTCAACCGTGCGGCGAACGATCTCGAGCGCGTGCAAGCGGGTGAGATGCAGGTCCACGAGCGCGATATCGGGACGCAGGGACGAGATGAGCTGCCAGGCGGCGTCGCCGTCGGCGGCGACTCCCGCGACCTCGATGCCGTGGAAACCGCCAATCAACGCAACGATGCCGTCGCGGAACAACGCGAGGTCCTCCGCGACGGCAACGCGGATGTTTCCTGCCTCCGTCATGGCCTCATCCCGGCGCGCCGGGGTGGACCCTCCGTCTGCGGGAGCCTAATTGAAACTGGCGAGCGCCTTCGCCTCGTCGTCGAAGATCTCGAAAACCGAGATCAGCTTGGTGATCTGGAGCAGATCGTGAATCCGCTTGGTCAGATTGAGCAGCTTCAACTGGCCGCCGGCGTTGGAGACTGAGGTGAAGCTGCTCACCAGCTCTCCGACGCCGGAGCTGTCGATGTAGCTGACTTCCGCGAGGTTCAGCAAGATCTTCTTGTTGCCCTGGCCGATCAGGCTCTTGATGGTGTCGCGCAATGCCGACGCCCCCTCGCCCAGGGTGATCCGTCCGGCGGCGTCCAGCACGGTGATATCGCCCACCTGACGTATGTTCAGTTTGACACTCATTTTCCTCTTACCTCCACCAGCACGAACGATCGGAGACCAACTCCGCGAACAGATTCAGTATCTCAGGAACCGGGAGTAAGGGCTTTGCGCAGAATCACGCGCGTCCCCCGAGGCTCCATCCGTTCCACTGCAAACTCATCGACGAAGGCGCGGATCAAGGTGATGCCGCGCCCCGACTGATTCAGCAAGTTCTCCTCGGCGAGGGGATCGGCCATCTTTGTGATGTCAAACCCGTTGCCTTCATCTTCAATCACGACCTCGAAGCCGCTCTCATTGCCGCCCACAACGAAGTGGACCAGCTTGTTGGCGCTGTACCGGTTGCCGTGGACGACGGCGTTCACCATCGCCTCCCGGACGGCATAGCCGAGGCGATACGTCTCCTCTTCGGGGAAGCCTGTTTTCTTCAATAGCCCGACCACCTGCTCTTCGGCCTGATCCACGCTCTCCAGGGTGGACTCAAAGCGCCGGTCGATCATGACCGGATAGCGGGTTTCGGATGCGCCCATACGGCTCTTACTCTAGGCGATAGCGCTGCCCAGCGAAAACGTAAAGGTATTCCAGGCGCAGAGCAGAAGTCAAGCGCTGGCAAGGCAGTGTGGAGAACGCCCCGGCCCGCATGCGGCCAATGAACCGCCCGGGAACGAGCCGGTCGCCGTCGCGCACCGGGGTCTGTCGTCTTTCAGGAGTCGCAGGACTGGACAATGCGTCCCGCAGCCCTCGAACTCCCGGCTTGGCGGTGCGATGCTCGATCGGCGGGCGCCAGAGGCGTCGGCCCGGTCACCCTGGTATCTTCCGAATTGCCACGGCGAACAGAACGCCCGGAGCGAACGCGATGACCATCCGGGCCAAGATGGCGACGGCATTCCCGACGGCGCAAGCCACGTCGACAAGCTCAGTGACGATCCGCGCCTGCGAGCTGCTGAGGCGCCGCGCGAAATCGGACGGTCTTCGGGCCTTTGATGGTCTGATCGCCGCTTCGGCTTTGCAGGGTGGCCGCACGCTCGTCTCGAAGAACCGCAGGCACTTGCGGTTGATCAGCGAGCTGAAGCCGGAAGCGCCCGGCTGCCGACCTGCCGAGTCCGGCCCGAGTTGTCGCCCGTGCATGATGGCTCTGCCAACTGCGCCGGCAGTCATTTCTGAGAGGTTGGCTTCCTGCAACCATCCAGGCGCCCGCAGCCGCGCAGCCGGCCGCGCGAGTTTCCCGGCAGGAGTCCTCCAATCGGTCCTGAGCCATGCGGGCGTCAGTGGGCGGCGGGTTTATCATGACCTTCATGATTCGAATCCTGGTGTGCCTGCTTCTGCCCGCGTGGCTCGCTTGCGCCGCGGACTACCGCCAGGGGCTGCTCGACGCCGACGCGGCCTTCGATCGCGACACCGCGGCGCGCGGGCTGGAGGGGTGGATGTCGTGGTTCGCGGAGGATGCGCAGCTCAACACGGCCGGCGGACCGCTGAAGGGCAAGGCCGCTCTACGCTCGCATTACGCCAAGATGTTCGCGCGCCCTGAGTTCTCCATCCGCTGGAAGCCGTTCTTCGCCGAGGCGTCCACGGACGGCACGCTCGGCTACACGCTGGGGACGGCGGAGATCTCGTGGAAGAACGAGAACGGCGAGGTCGAGAAGAGACCCGGCCGCTACATCACGGTCTGGCGGCGGGAGAAGGACGGGGGCTGGAAGGCCGTCACCGACATGGGGAACTGACCGGCCGACGGCCCCCAGATGGGTTGAGGCAGGCCGGCCCTCCCGGCTATACTGGGTCTGCTGAAGGGATTTGTGTGTCCGAAACGTTCTGGACATGCATGTGTGTTTGTCAAACCTTCTGAGGAGATACCCAAATGATGCTTCAGGTCCTCCGCCGAACGGCAGTTGTGTCTTTGCTGCTAATCGTTCTGGCGGTATCCGCGTTTGCACAATCTGACACCGGCACCATCGCCGGTTTCGTCAGGGACGCAACCGGTGGCGTAATCGCCAACGCGAAAGTCACCATCGTCAACGAGGCGACCCAATTGGAGCGCCGTACGGCGACCAACGAGACCGGCTACTACTCGGCAGCCAACCTCCCTCCCGGCTTCTACACCGTCTCGGTGGAAGCGACGGGATTCAAGAAGTATACTTCCACCAACAACAAGCTGGACGCCAACGTCGCTCTCGCCGTCAACGCCGACCTGCAAATCGGCCAGTTGACCGAAAGCGTGGAGGTGGTCGCCAGCGCCGCCCAGCTTCAGACGGAGACCGCCACCGTCGGCAAGACCGTCGAAGAGAGACAGATCAAGGAACTGATGCTGAACGGGCGCAACCCGCTGTTTCTGGCGCTGCTCAAGCCGGGCGTCCGCGGCGGCGCCCTGTCGGGCTTCAGTTTCGGACTCTCCTCGGGCGGCTTCGCCATCAACGGCGCCCGCACCCAGGACCTGCTGATCGCCTTTGACGGCGCGGTCGGCATCCGCACGCGCTCCAACGGCACCTCGGTCGGCACCGCCGATCTGGAGACCATCCAGGAAGTGCAGATCCTGACCGCCAACTACAACGCCGAATACGGGCGCTCCGCGGGCGGGCAGATCCGCTTCGTCTCCAAGAGCGGCAGCCGCGACTTCCACGGCACGGCCTACGACTACCTGCGCAACCGCTCGCTCGACGCCAACACCTGGGCCCGCAACCGCGCCCGCACCGATTGCCCCGCCTACGACGCCAACCCCGCCTGCAAAGCCAGCCGCGAGAAGAACAACTTCAACCAGTTCGGCTACAACATCAGCGGTCCGCTGTTCATCCCCGGCAAGTGGAACACGGAGAGGAACAAGTTGTTCTGGCTGTGGAGCCAGGAGTGGGTGAAGCGGCGCCGCGACGTCACATCGATCCAGACGGTGCCGTCGGCGCTGATGCGCAACGGCGACTTCAGCGAATTGCTGAACCCGGCCAACACCTTCTTCAGCCGCGTTCGCACCATCAACGACCCCACCACCGGCGCGCCCTTCCCGGGCAACATCATCCCCCCCGCCCGCGTCAGCCCCAACGGCAAGGGTCTGCTCAGCAGCTATCCCCTGCCCACCCCGGGTTTCCAGCAGGGCACCAGCAACTTCATCCAGACGCGGCCGCAGCCTGAGAACCAGAGGAAGGACTCAATCTCGGTTGACTTCATGCCCACGGAGAAGCATACGTTCCGCATCCGCCGGCAGACGTATAGCTGGGTTTCGGTGGACGCTTTCCGCAGCGGATTCGATCGCGCCGTGACCGACTGGGACCGTCCGAACCAAACCAATTCGGTCAACTACATCTGGACGATCAGCCCGACGATGGTGAACGAATTCACCGCCACAGCGTCCAACGACGTGGTGAAGATCGGCATCGACCGCACGGGCGAGCGCTACGACCGGGCGAAGTTCGGCATCACCTACAACTACATCTACCCGGTCGGCAAAGAGATCTTCAACAAGATCCCGACCGTGAACATCCAGAACTTCGCCACCATGGACGGCGGACCCTACCCGGCGTCGTCCTCCGGACCCATCTACACCTTCGGCAACCACACGTCGAAGATCATCGGCAACCACACGATCAAGTTCGGCGCATTCTATGAGCACCTGGGGCAGAACGACTTCGACCAGATCAACGTCGACTCCTCGATTCCCGGCGCCACCAACAACCAGAACGGGCGCTTCGTGTTCAGCGATTCCCGCGCCGCCGGCTCCACCGGCGTCGCGGTCGCCAACGCGGCGATGGGTTTGTTCAACGACTACGGCGAGCTTGGACCGCGCAACTACACGCCCTACCGCGGCCAGACCTATGAGTTCTTCGCCCAGGACTCCTGGCGCGTGAACCAGAAGCTGAAGCTCGAATACGGCATCCGCTACACGCTGATGACGCCGTACTTCTACAGCCTGTGGCGCAACATGTCGGTCTTCGACCCCAGCCGCTACGACCCCGCCAAGGCGGTGGTGATGGATCCCCGCACGGGCGTCATCCTCAGCGGCGACCAGTATAACGGCGTGATCATCCCCGGCAGCGGCTGGCCCGACGCCGCCAAGGGCCGGGTGCCCATCGCCACCACCGGCGAATTCGACCGGCTGTTCGCCGGCAACAAGTATTACGGCCAGTGGCAGAAGAACAACTGGCAGCCGCGCTTCGGCCTCGCCTACCAGGTGACGCCGAAAACCGTCCTTCGCCTCGGCGGCGGCTCGTTCTTCGCCCGCCCCGGCGTCGCCGACAACATCTTCCTCGGCGGCAACGCGCCGTTCCAGCCGATGATTTCGGTCCAGAACGGCATCGCCGACCAGCCGGGCGGCGCCACGGCCGCCGCGCGCCTGCCGTTCCTGTTCCAGACTCAGGATCCGGTATTCAAGATCCCCAGCGCCTGGAAGTACAGCGTCGGCTTGCAGCGCGAAGTCGGCTTCGACACGACCGTCGAGATCTCCTATGTAGGCAACGTCGGCCTCCACATGGAGCGCGAGAAGGAACTCAACGCCTTGCGCCCCGGCACCGCGCAGCAGCTTGCCGCCCAGGGCCTCAACCAGAACTCGTTCCGTCCGTATCGCGGCTTCTCGCTCATCCGCATGAACGAGAACGCGGCGCGGTCGGAGTACAACGGCATGCAGCTTGAATTGAATCGCCGCTTCCGCCGCGGCCTGAGCTACGGGTTCGCCTACACGCTTTCGAAGAGCATGGACAACGCCTCGCAGCGCCGCAACCGCCTGATCAACCCATTCGACGACAAGAACTACTGGGGCAAGTCGGAGTTCGACACGCGCCACATCGCCGTCATCAACTGGATCTATGAGCTGCCCTTCTGGAAAGAGCAGAAAGGCTGGTATCAAAGGATCGCGGGCGGCTGGCAGGTAACCGGCGTCATCCAGTTCCAGACCGGCACCCCGTTCTCGGTCGGCACCGGCGAGGACTTTGCGGGCATCGGCGTGACGGACGCCCAGCTCTGGAATCAGAGCGGCACTCCGGAACAGCCCAAGCAGTTTTCCCAGGGCGCCGCGGATTCGAACTTCTGGTTCAACCCCACGCTCAACGGCTCGCCCGTGTTCACGCGGCCGGCGGCCGGCACGTTCGCGAACCAGAACCGGAACAGCATCGCCTTCAACAACGTCGGTTTCCAGAACTGGAACCTGGCGCTGTTCAAGGGCTTCCCCATCGGGGAAAGACACCGCGTGCAGTTCCGCGCGGAGTTCTTCAACTTCCCGAACCATCCGAACTGGAATGGAGTCGACGCGAGCCCGACATCCGGCACTTTCGGCAAGGTGACCGGCAAGAGCAGCAACCGCGAGATCCAGCTCAGCTTGCGCTATAGCTTCTGATTTCGCTCAACCGATTGAATGAAGGGCCGGGCGCCAGCGCGTCCGGCCCTTTACATTTGGAGTCCGAGGCGAACAATTGCTCGCCCAGCTCTTGCCGCACTTGCCCCAGCAACGGCGCGATCACCTGCTCTTCGAAGCCTTCGAGAATCCCTCTGTCCGCCTCTTCATCGATGCGCGAGACCGGCACGCCCGGCGTCGCGGCTTCGCCATCCTCATAGAACGTGGCGAAGGCGACGCCCCCGGCGCCGCGCTCCAATCCGGCTCGATGTCGCCGCGTTTGAGGAAAGGCAGCAGACCTTCCCGGCCTGCTCGAGCTGCGGCTACATGTCGAATGAGCCCGTTTCGATGCGGCCTTCCTCCGGATGGATGACGCGAATCGCGAAGCCGGATGGCGGAGCGCCTGCTGGCGTTCGCTCAGGATAGCAGCCCCAACCGTTCGAGCAGCGCCGACGGATCGAGGTCGCGGCCCATGAACCGCCGGAACAGCTCGGCCGGATCTTCGCTGTCGCCTGTTTCGAGAATCCATTCGCGGAACGCGCGCCCCGCCTCGCGGCTGAAAATCCCCTCTTTGCGGAAGCGCGTAAACGCATCGGCATCGAGCGCCTCGGCCCACTTGTAGCTGTAGTAACCCGCGCCATAGCCGACGGCGTCGGCGAACAGGTGCGTGAAGCCGGCCAGCATCGCGTAATCGTCGGGCAGCGGCGCGGGCGAGAATTCTCTCAGCAGGCGGTTGGCGTACGCGATGACGCCGCTGTCGCGCGCGGGATCGTACTCCATGTGCAGCGCGAGATCGACGATGCCGAAGCCGAGCTGGCGCATCTGCGCGTTGGCGCTGCGGAATGTGCGCGCGCGCCGCATCTTCTGGAAGAGCTCGCCGGGGATCGGCTCGCCCGTCTTCCAGTGCCGCGCGAACAGGTCGAGCGACTCGCGCTCCCAGCACCAGTTCTCCATGATCTGGCTGGGCAGCTCGACGAAGTCCCACGCGACGTTGGTTCCCGCGAGGCTGCGCACCTCGACGCGGCTCAGGCAGTGATGCAGCAGATGGCCGAACTCGTGGAAGATCGTCTCGACTTCGCGGTGCGTGAGCAGCGCGGGGCGGTCCGGCAGCGGCGCCGTGAGGTTGCCGCACATGACGCCGATGTGCGGCTCCCAGCGGCCGTCCCGCGGCCCGCCGGTGTAGAACGCGCCCATCCACGCCCCGCCGCGCTTGGACTCGCGCGGATGCCAGTCCGCGTAGAACGAGCCGAGGACAGCGCCGTCCTCGTCGCGGATCTCGTAGAACTTCACCTCGGGATGCCACACCGGCACGCCGCCCGCCTCCACCACGCGAATGCCGAACAGCCGGCCGGTGAGCTCGAACAACCCGCTGATGACGTTTTGCACGGGGAAGTACGGCCGGAGGTCCTCCTCCTCGAAGGCGTATTCGGCGGCCCGCTGCTTCTCCGCCCAGTAGGCGACGTCCCACGGCTGCATGGCGGCGTCCCGGCCCTCGCGCTCGCGGCGGAATGCGCGCAGCGATTCGTTCTCGGCGGCGAAGCGGGCTTCCGTTTTCGCGCGCAGATCGCTCAGAAACGCATACGCCGCCGCGCCGCTCTTCGCCATGCGCTCCACCGTCGTGTAGTCGGCGAAGTGCTCGAAGCCGACGAGCCGCGCCTTCTCGCGGCGCAGCTCGAGGATGCGCAGGATGAGCGGCTCATTTTCTTCGGCGGCGCGCCGGTTGTAAGCGCGCCACATCGTTTCGCGGATCGCGGCGTCGTCGAGATAGGTCATCACCGCGTGGTAGCTGGGCTGCTGGAGCGTGAAGCGCCAGCCCGCGGCGCCCTTCGACTCCGCGGCGTGCCGCGCGGCGAGACGCGCCGATTCCGGCAGGCCGGCGAGCTTCGCCTCATCCGAGATCACCAGCTCGAACTTCGCCGTCGCGTCCAGAACATTCTGGGCGAACTTCGTTGTGGCGACGGCCAGCTCGACGCCGATCTCCTCCAATCGCTTCTTGCCGGCGGCATCGAGGTCCGCGCCGTGGCGGCGGAAGCCGTCGACTGTCTTTTTCAGGAAGCGCGCCCTTGTCCCATCGAGCGCTTGCGCTTCGTGCGCGCCGGCGTAGCCCTTGACGGCGTTCCACAAACCTTCATGGAGCGGGATGCTCGAATAGAACGCGCTCAGCTCGGGCTGCATCTTGTTCCAGGCTTCGCGCAACTCGGGCGTCGTGACGACGTTCTCGAGATGATTCACGATGCCCGCCGCCCAGTCGAGAGTCTCGGTGGAACGGTCGAGCGCGGCGAGCGTGTTGGCGTAGGTGCGCGGGCCGGGCGCATTGGCGACGGCGTCGATCTGCTGCTTCGACCGGGCGATCAGCGCGCGCAGTCCGGGCTCGACGTGCGCGGCGCGCACTTCGTCGAAGGGAATGGGCAGGCGGAGCGACAGCAGCGGATTGTCATCGGGCACATCGGATAGGATACCGTGTATGCCGCCACGCGCCCCGCTGATCCGGCAGCTTGTCGGACTCGGCATTACGCTGGCCGCGGTCGCTGTTTTTTCGGCGTTCACGCTCCGGCAGATCAGCGGGCTTCGCGAGCTCCAGACCAACATTGTCGAGCGCAACCGCCGCGACACGCTCCAGCTCATCCGCATCCAGAGCGACCTGAACTTTCTCGGACTCGCGATCCGCGAGATGTCCGAGAACGGCGATCCCTACCCGCTGATCGCGCGGCAGCCGCGGCTGGAGCAGTTCCGCAGCGACCTCGACGACGCCATCCGGCAGGAGGCTGCGCTCGCGCCGGCGACCCGGCCCGAGGGCCAGCAAGCGCTCCTCAAGGGCTCCTTCGACCGCTTTTGGAGCGCCGCCGACCGCTTGTGGCAACTCGCCGCGGAGGGGCGCGAGCGCGAAGCGCGCCAATTGCTGCGCACGCGCCTGAGCGCGGAGCTGGCGACGATGACCAGCACCGTCAGCCGGCTGCTGGTGCAGAACGACGAGGCCGAAGCGGCGGCCGCGCGCGGCATCGAGAACATCTACCTGCGCGTGGAGCGCAACATCTACATCTTCGTGGCCGCGGTCCTGCTGGCGATCGCGGCGACCGGCGCCTACGTGTTCCGTTTCAACCGGAGGATGTTCCAGACGCTGGCCGAACTCTCGGAGAACAGGCGCGAGCTTGCCGGGCACGTGATCTCGTTGCAGGAGGACCTCTTCCAGACGCTGGCCCGCGAGCTGCACGACGACTTCGGACAGGTGCTGACCGCGCTGGGCGCGATGCTCCAGCGCGTGAAGAAGAAGCTGCCGCCCGGCTCTCCCGTGCTCACCGATCTTCAGGAGACAGGCGAAATCGCGCAAGGCATGCTTGAGCGCGTGCGCGGATTGTCGCAAATGCTGCACCCGCCGATTCTCGACGATTACGGCCTGGAGAAGAGCATCGAGTGGTACATCGGCCAGTTTCAGAAGCAGACAGGGATGTTGGTTGCCTATGAGAAGATGGGAACGGCCCCCTGGATCGCCGGCCGCATCGCGATTCACGTCTACCGCATTCTTCAGGAGGCGCTGAACAACGTACTGCGGCACGCACGAACGGGGACGGCGCAGGTTCGAGTCCGCTATTCTCCGGAGTGGGTGGAGCTGGTGGTGGAGGACCATGGCGCCGGCATGCCGTCTCCGCTGAAACCGGGCGGCATAGGGCTTATCGCGATGCGAGAGCGAGCCGGACTCATGAACGGAACCATTGAGTTCACGGCCCCCCCCGAGGGCGGCACTCGCGTGACGTTGCGGGTCCCGATCAAGTCCGGAGAGAAGGTATGAGCGAGCCGATCACAGTTCTGCTGGCCGACGACCACAGCCTGGTGCGCAAGGGATTCCGGCGCATGCTGGAGGACGATCCCGACATCACCGTGGTGGGAGAGGCGTCCAACGGAGCGGAGGCGATCGAGCTGGCTTTGCAGTTGAAGCCCGCGGTGATCGTGATGGACCTGGCGATGCCGGAGCTGGACGGCATCCAGGCGGCCGCCCAGATTCGCCGGTCGCTGCCGCAGGCGGCGATTCTCATGCTCAGCATGTATTCGGAGGAGAACTACGTGCGCAACGCGTTGGCGGCGGGCGTGCGCGGTTACCTGCTGAAGAACGCGCTGGAAGTGGACCTGCCGTACGCGATCAAAGAAGTAGCCTCAGGCAGGACCGTGCTCGCGCCCGGGCTGGCTGCGCCGTCCGCGGAAACCGGCAGCGATTTCGACAAGCTGACGCAGCGCGAGCGCGAAGTGCTGCAATACATCGTCCAGGGGAAGTCGAATCGCGAGATCGCGCAGATACTTGGCTTGAGCGTGAACACGGTCTCTGTGCACCGCGCGAACCTGATGCAGGCGCTGGGCGTGCATCGCACGGCGGATCTCGTGGTCTATGCAATCCGCAAGGGGCTCGTGACGCTCCCGGAGACGCCGCTGACCTGAGCGGCCATCAGCGCCGCGACAGGAAGCGCTCCGTCCACGAGCGCCGGCGCGGGTGGAATTGCGTGGCCGCGGCGCGGAGGTACGGGCGAAACTGCCGCGCCCACCAGCGCGCCAGTCCCTCAGAGCGGATGTCGGCCAGAGTCTTCGTGTAGTGTCCCAGAAGCGCTTCGGCTGCAACTGCGCCGGTCGTCCGGGCGGCCACCCGCGCCGCGCGCGTGAGCCGGCTGAGGGACGACGGCAGCTCGGTGAGCGCCGAGAGCGCCAGGAGCGAGGAGATCTCGAACACGCCGCGGTTTTCGCGCGCCGCGGTTTCCTTCAGATCGTTCCACTGGCGCTCCAGGCGATCGACGGGCGGCAGCATCGAGCGCGGCACTCGCGCGAAGCGCTGGCGGATGTCGTCCCAGTCGCGCCTCAGCCCGGCGACGTCGAGCGGCGGCGTGTTGATCGTTTCGGCCGCGCGGCCGGCGGCGTCCTCGAGGCTGTTCAGCACTTCCTCCATCGTGGAGGGATGAGCGCCGGGAGCGATGAGACCTTCTTTGCGCAGGCTGGCCGCGATCTCCGTGATCAGGTGGCGGCCCGCGCCCGAGACGTCGGCCAGAGCGGCCAGCACCCACACGGGCGAGGCGCGGAACGTGAGGATGCCGATGAGCTCGATGCCGTTGCCCGCGGTGCGGCGCAGCAGAAAATCCTCCGCCAGCTTGCCCTCTTCCGGGAAGACGCCCTCCACTTGGCCCACTTGCTCGATGAGGAAGCGCAGCACCGCTTCGACCATAGAACGATAAAGCCGCGTGCGCCGCAGCGCGCCCGGCAGAATAGCGCCGCCGGCCTCGCGCAAGAGCCCGCCCGCGAGCGCTGAAAGCGAGCGAATAGCGCGCTCCGGAAGCGACAGGAGATAGTGGTGCACCGGGGTTCTGGGTGCGCTCACGCTAGTATGGTAGCAGTCGAGGAGATCAATCTATGTGCGCGATGAACCGGCGTGTTTTTTTCGGCTCGATGGCCGGCGCGGCAGTGGCCGCGCAGCCGCGCAAATTGCGCCTGGGCTTGATCGGCTGCGGGTGGTGGGGCGGCATCGACACGCGCGCCGCGCTCGCCGGCGGAGCGGAGATCACGGCCATCTGCGACGTCGACACGGCGCATCTCGATCAGTTGGGCGCCGAACTGGAGAAACAGCAGGGAACGCGGCCGAATCCGTTCAGGAACTACGATGAGATGCTGGAGGCCGACGGCCTGGACTGCGTCATCATCGCCACTCCGCCGCACTGGCACGCGCTGCCGTTCATTGCGGCCTGCCGGCGCAGACTTCCCGTCTATTGCGAGAAGCCGCTGGCCTACGACATCCGCGAGGGACGCGCGATGGTGAACGCCTGGAGAAAGGCCGGAAACTGCGTCCAGATAGGCTTCCAGCGCCGTCAAAGCGAGGCCTTCCGCCAGGCGCGCGAGTTCATCGCCGCGGGCAACATCGGCAGGCCCGTGCAGGCGGACGTGCAGATCCACTACACCGCGCAGCCGCTCGACAACTCGCCGCAGGCGCCGCCGCTCACTCTCGATTGGGACCGCTGGCTCGGCCCCGCGCCGAAGATGCCCTACTCGCCCAACGTCGCTCACCGCGCGTGGCGGCTTGAAGAGAAAATCGGCAACGGGCACCTTGTGGACTGGGGCATTCACCTGATCGACGCGACGCGCAAGCTGCTGGACCTGGGAGCGCCGAAGTCGATCACGGCATCCGGCGGCATCTATCACTACAGGGGCCGCATCACGACGCCCGACACGCTTACCGCGCACTTCGAGTTCGAGCAGTGCCCCGTCGTGTGGCGTCATCGTCTGTGGGGCTCCGTTGAAGCCGACCCGGCGTTGTCGAACGGTGTCTTTGTCTACGGCGAAAAGGGCACGGTCTTTGTCACAGACGCGCGGTGGATCTTTTTTCCCAAAGAGAAAGGCGCCGAGAAGAGGATCGTCGAGAGCAGGCCCGCGCAGGACCTCGGCCGGCTGCACGTCGCCGAGTGGCTGGCCGCCGTTCGGGAGGGCCGCCAGCCGGGATGCTCGCCGGAAGACGCGTTCCAGTCGACGTCCACCGTGCAACTTGGAATGATCGCGTACAAGGCGGGGCGCGCGATCGAGTGGGACGCCACATCCGAGAGAATCACCAACGACGCCGCGGCCCAGCGCATGCTGTTGCGTCCCTACCGCGCTCCGTACAAACATCCGTTCGCATGAGCACACCAAATCCGCAAGTTCCGCTGACTCTCGAGGGCGCGTCCGTCCTCCACCAGATGTTTCGCGTCCGCTGGGGCGAGTGGCGCGATCTCGACGCGCAGTCGCAGGCGGAGATCGTGCGCGAAGCGAGCGGCTGGCTCGCCGCGCAGGAGAACGCCCGCGGGGGAGCGCAGAGCGCCGCCTACGCCATGCTCGGCCACAAGGGCGACCTGATGCTGGTCCACTTCCGCCGCGACTTCGTGGGCCTGCTGGAGACGCAGCTTCAGGTGCGGCAACTGCGCCTCGCGGCATACCTGGAGCCGGCGGAGTCCTACTTGAGCATCGTCGAGCTGGGCCTCTATGAATCGACGCGCAAGATCTACGAGGACCTCGGCGAGCGCGGCCTCGAAGAAGGTTCCGGCGAGTGGAACAAGGCTGTCGAGGACACGCTCGAGCGCCAGCGCCAGGCCATGGCGATGCGGCTGTGGCCCGCGATTCCGCAGTCGCGCTACATTTGCTTCTACCCCATGGATCGCAAGCGCGGCGAGCAGAAGAACTGGTACACCGTCCCGTTCGACGAGCGCCGGCGCATGATGCACGAGCACGGGCTCGTCGGCCGCAAGTACGGCGGGGTCGTCAGGCAGATCATCTCGGGCTCGATCGGATTCGACGACTGGGAGTGGGGCGTGGATCTCTTCGCCGACTCGCCCGTGCCGTTCAAGCAGCTCATCTACGAGATGCGCTTCGACGAGGTGAGCGCGGTGTACGCTCTGTTCGGCCCGTTCTTCATCGGGCTGCGCGTGCCGTCGCGCGGACTGGCGAGTTTCATGTCGGGCGACGCCAACAGCGCGCTCGAATAGGATCCCAGCGCCAGGGCGAGTCTTCGCCGCTCAAGCGGACTCCGCCGCGGCAAAGGCCGATGCGGTCGCCGCGGATGCGAGCTCGCGCGGATCTGCGGCGGTGAACCTTGTCCGCATGGCGCGCGCCTCGAGCGGGCGCGCCCCGCCCGCGGGCGCGCGATTGCGGAAGAGACCCCAAAGCCGCTCCGCTGGCGTCGGGCCGAGGGAATCGGGGGCGCCGATTGAGGACAACGGCGCGTTGATTCCCTCGCGAGCAAAGAAGCCGCAGATCTGCGCGAGCTGAATGCGGCACATCATCCCACGAGAGGACGGCGCCGCCCGCGAACATCCGCCGCGGCGTCCCCGCCGCACAGTCGCCGCCGGCGATGTGCAGTCTCAAGCCCGTCAGGGGATAATCGCCGCCTTGTTGATGCCGTCAAGCTTAGGAAAGCTCGCCTCGAGATACGCGTTGCCCGACTGGCGGATGCGGCCCTGGTGCGGCCCCTGCCCGTGCGGCGCGCCCTCGCCGTAACCGGCGTAGAGCGACTCGACGACGCTCATCCCATCGACCACTTTGCCGAACGGCGCGAAGCCCATCGTGTCCAGGCGCGCGTTGTCGCCGAGGTTGATGAACACCTGAGACGTGCGCGTGTTCGGGCCCGCGGTGGCGAACGTGATCATCCCTTTCCTGTTGCTTTGCGAGACGGGGTCGTCGGGGATGTTGTCCACCTCGGGCGCGGCGGCCGGATCGGCGGGGAGGCCGAACTGAACGACAAAGCCCGGCAGCACGCGGAAGAATTTCGCGCCGTCGAAGAAGCCGCCTTCCACCAGCGCGCGGAACCTCTCTGCGCCGAGCGGCGCCCAGGCCGGGTCCACCTCGATCACGAAGTCGCCTTTCGTAGTCTCAAACTTCACCTTGTATGTCTCTGCCATCTCTGATTTCCTTTCGATTACGGCCGTTCACTCGATGACGACGGCGCGCCTGATTGCATCCAGCCTGGGGAACTTCGCCTCGAGGTAGGCGTCGCCCTGCGTTTGAATGAGGTTCGGGTCCGGCCCTGTGCCGCGCGGCTGAACCTCTCCGTAGCCCGAATAAAACCGCCCGACGATGTCCATGCCTTCGACGACTCGCCCGATGGGGGCGAACCCCTGGCTGTCGAGCGATTTGTTGTCCTTGAGATTGATGAACACCTGGGTGCGGCGCTGCCCCGGCCCGCTGGTGGCGAATGCGATCGCGCCGCGCTTGTTGCTCTGCTTCACAGGATCGTCCTTGATCGGCAGCGCGTTGAAAAGCTGGTTGGCTTGCAGGTCCGGCGAGATGCCCCACTGCACGATGAAGTTCGGCCGCACGCGGAAGATTTTGTTCTTATCGAAGAAACCGAGACTCAGCAGCTTCCAGAAACGCTCGGCGCCGAGCGGCGCCCAGTCCTTGTGGATCTCGGCCACGAAACCGCCCTGCGTCGTTTCGAACCGCACTTTGTACACGGCGGGCATCGGCCGTTCAAACGGCGGCGTCCGCTTCGCCTCCTGCCTCTTGGGTTCAGGAGCGGGAGATCCGCAGCCGGCGAGAAAAAGGGCGGCCGCGGCCAGGACTGCTGGCTTCAGCATTGTTGCCATTGTCGCATTTCCGGTGCTGGGGACAGGCCCGAAGTCCGCGGGCGATTCGCGGAACACCACGACTTCGGCATCGTGCCCTTTTGCCAATTCTGAGTCGCACGTGAAGAGCGTGGATCCCGTCTCTTCGGCTAATGCGACGCAGGCGGCGCCGTAAGCAGTGAAATTGCGCCTCAATTCCCAGATTCGGCCCAGCAGCGATGCGGGAGCGCGCCGCTCGATCGGAAGCGCCATGAGTTCAAGCAGGCAATTCGCGCAGCGATGCTCCTAGAACTGCCGGAGGGCGACAAGACGCCGGAGCGCGCTGGCCGCCTCCAGATCGAGCAGGTGCGGCGCAAGCATCGGTTCGCCGCGTTGCGCAAGGGCGTGCAAGATGGAGGACGCCCACGGCCCATTGATCAAGAGCTGCACGACAACGGAGGCGTCAAGGACGATCCTCGCGCGTCCCGCATTTCACGTATCATTTGCGCGGCACTCACCTTCAAAGGAGTCGGCTTTCTCCGTTGAACGCGCTCCAGCCATTCATCCATGGTGATGCGTTCGGCGATCTGTTCCAGCTCCCTTTTCAGATAGCCGGACATGCTCATGCCCGCACGCTTGGCGCGAGCTTTCATGGTCCGATGCAGCTTGTCCGGCACATTTCGAAGCTGTATCATCTTGGGCGTGTCTTCAGCACGCGAACATGTGCAGCACATGTCGAGCCGGCTGTGGCCGTGCCTGCTGTTGTTCGCCTCCGCGCTGTATGCGCAGCAGCGCGTCGCCATCGAAACCGAGGCGGGCGTGATTGAGATCGCCGTCGACGCCAAGGCTGCGCCGGCGACCGCGGCGAACTTCCTCAACTACGTGGACGCCGGACGCTACGACGGGGGAGCATTTCACCGCACCGTGAAGACGAAGCCGGACAACCAGCCTCAAAACGAAGTGAAGATCGATGTCATCCAGGCGGGCGTTGATCGCGAGAAGGCGGGTTCGGACTTCCCCGCGATTCCCTTGGAGCGCACCGTCAAGACCGGCCTGAAGCACTTGGACGGCGCGGTCTCCATGGCGCGCAGCACACCCGACAGCGCGACGTCGGAGTTCTTTATCTGCATCGGCGACCAGCCCTCGCTGGACTTCGGCGGCCGGCGCAATCCCGACGGGCAGGGGTTTGCCGCGTTCGGACACGTGGCGCGCGGCATGGATGTCGTGAGGAAGATCCAGCAGTCACGCGCCGAGGGACAGCGTCTCGTTCCGCCGGTCCGCATCCTGCGCGCCCGCCGGCTTCCATAATCGCACGCAGGCATTCCCGGTACGATAAAGTGTGGCCCCCTGGGTTCCGAAGGCGGTCCTTGCTCTTCGACAATATGACCGCAAGACATTCCTCGCCGACCTGATTGCCGGCGTCACCGTCGGGCTTGTGGCGCTTCCGCTCGCGATGGCGTTCGCCATCGCGTCGGGTCTTTCACCGCAGGCCGGCATCTATTGCGCCATCGTCACGGGTTTCCTGATCTCGGCGCTCGGCGGCTCGTGGACGCAGATCGGCGGCCCCACCGGCGCATTCGTCGTCGTGGTGGCGGGCATCGTCGCCAGCCACGGCGTTGAGGGCCTTTTCATGTGCACTGTGATGGCCGGCGTGATGCTCGCGGTGATGGGTCTCACGGGCCTCGGCTCCGCCGTGAAGTTCATCCCGCGGCCGATCGTCGTGGGCTTCACCAACGGCATCGCCTTGCTCATCGCCAGCACCCAGATCAAGGACTTCTTTGGCATCCGCGTGAAAGAAGTCCCAGGCGAGTTTCTTGACCGCATTGAGGCTCTGGCCGCCAATGCCGCGAGCTTCTCCCCGGCTGAAACCGCGATGGCCTCCATCTCGCTGGCCGTGATTCTGCTGTTCGCGCGCTTCCTTCCGCGCGTGCCGGGCACGATCGTAGTCCTGCTCGGCGGCACAGCGGCAACCGCCCTGCTCAATCTGCCCGTGGAGACGATTGGCACGCGCTTCGGCGGGATTCCTTCCGGCCTCCCCTCGGTTCACGTTCCCGCATTCCGCTCCGATCTCATCCTTAAGCTGCTGGCGCCCGCATCCACTGTGGCGATTCTGGGCGCCATCGAATCGCTGCTCTCCGCCGTCGTCTCCGACCGCATGCGGGGCGGCGAGCGCCACAACCCCAATACCGAGCTCTTCGCGCAGGGCGTAGCCAACATCGTCTCTCCCATGTTCGGCGGACTTCCCGCAACGGGCGCCATCGCGCGCACCGCCACCAGCATCCGCTCCGGCGCTCGGACTCCGGTGGCCGGCATGATCCACGCACTGACGCTGCTGGCGGTGCTGCTGGCCGCCGCGCCGCTGGCCGCGCACATCCCGCTCGCCATCCTCGCGGCGATTCTGATGAACGTGGCGCGCAACATGGGCGAGTGGAGCGAGATCCCCGAGATCCTGCGGCTCGGCTGGTCGGACATCGCCGTCTGGGCCGCCACCTTCGCCCTCACCGTCTTCGCCGATCTCTCGGTGGCCGTGCAGTTCGGCATGATCCTGGCCGCCCTGCTGTTCATTGCCCGTGTCGCCAACACGACCACGGTGAGCCAGGTGACGCCCGACTATCTGCGCAGCGGCGAGAAACACGTTCTCCAGGACAAAGAGATCCCGCCCTATGCGACGATCGTGCGCATTCACGGACCGTTCCTGTTCGGCAGCACCGACAAGCTCGCCGAACTCGAAGAACGGATCCCGGAGTTCCCGCCGATCGTGCTACTGCGGCTTCGCAACATGACAGCGATTGACGCCACGGGCCTGCACGCGATCGAACAGTTCGCCGACAAGCTGCACGCCTCCGGGCGCGCGCTCATCCTCTGCGGCGCGCCTCCGCAGCCGGCCAGCATGATGCGCAAGGCGCGCTTCGAGCGCCATATCGGCAAAGCGAACATCTGCCCCGACGTCGAGACCGCGCTGGAGCGCGCGGCCCGGATTTACGCGGGAATGGATCCGGCGCCCGCGCCGGCGGCTTGAGGCGGCAGCCCCATGCGGTGAGGATTGGGGCAGCAGTTTTCCAGGCACGGGCTCGCTTCGCGCAAGCCTTTCAGGCGCTCGTCGATCAGCTCGCGAATCATCGCGACGAAGCGCGGATGCGTCCCGACGGTGGCGGCGCGGACAAAGTTCAGGCCGAGCGATTCGGCGTGTGCGCGCGCCTGCGAATCGAGGTCGACGATCACCTCCATGTGATCGGAGATGAATCCGATGGGCGCGACAACGACGTCGCTCGCGCGGCCTGAACGCGCGATCTCCGCGATGGCGTCTTTCACGTCCGGCTCCAGCCACTTTTGCTGCGGCGGCCCGCTGCGGCTTTGGTAGACGAGCTGATATTCGGCGTGGCCGGCGCCGGTGGCGACCGACTTCGCCACCTCGGTCAACTGCTCAACATAGTTCGATGTCTGCGCCATCGCCAGCGGAATACTGTGCGCGCTGAACAACAGCGCCGCGGCGGAGCGCCGCTCGCCGGGGATCCGGGCAAGGGCCGCTCGCACATTCTCCGTCATCGGTTCCAGGAATCCCGGATGCAGGCAATAGTGGCGGAGCTTCTCGCACTCCGGGGCGCCGGCGCCTACCGCCGCGCGCGCGCGGTCGAGGTCTTCGAGGTACTGGCGGCAGCCTGAATAGGAACTGTAGGCCGACGTAACGAAAACCAGTGCGCGCCGCGCCCCGTCCGAGGCCATCGTCCTGAGCGTGTCCTCGATGAAGGGATGCCAGTTGCGGTTTCCCCAGTAAATGGGAATGCTCAGCCCGTTCGCATCCAGCTCGGCGCGCAAAGCCGCGATCAGCGCCCGGCACTGGTCGTTGATCGGGCTGCGTCCTCCGAACTGCATGTAGTTTTCGGCGACTTCAAGCAGGCGCTCGCGCGGAATGTTGCGCCCGCGCGTGACGTTTTCGAGGAAAGGCAGGACGTCTGCCTCCTTCTCCGGTCCGCCGAAGCCGAGCACCAGGATCGCGTCGTATTCCTGCGCCATCACCTATTCAGGATGCTCCAAAATCTCGTGGGGCGCATTTGGTCTGAGAGAATGGTGGATTCCCCCGAACAGGCGCCGCAGAACTTTCGTCTCGCTGCTGCCCGCGGGCCTCGCCGCCGCGCAGCCTTCGGCAAGCCTCACTGCTACCTATCGCGAGGCGGCCTCGCGCCTGATCGGCGCGGCCCTGGCCGACGACGGCGGCGGGAACAAGCTGATGTACATCTGCGGCCGCATCGGCCGCAGGCTAAGCGGCTCGCCCGGGCGCGGCCGGGCGGTCCGCCGGTGCGCCGAAGAGATGAAGCGCGAGGGCCCGGCAAACGTGCAGACGCCGTTGGTGTAAGTGCCGTGCTGGGTGCGTGGCGTGGAGCCGGCCGCATTCGTGGAGCCGGTAGCGGCTCCCATCGCGATGCTCGGTCCCGGAGGAAGCATCGCCACGCCGCCCGAGGGCATCACCGCCGAGGCTATCGCCGTTCCCGGCTTCGAAGCTCTTGAGAAGCTGGGAGCGGAAAGAGTGCGCGGCAAGATCGTGCTGTAAAACCTCCCGTGGCAAGGATACCGGCGCACGGCGGCTCACCGCGGCGATGGCGCGATCCGGGCCGCACGGCTGGGCGCCGCGGCATCGCTCGTGAGGCCGGTCACGCCTGTGAGCCTCCGCAGCCCGCACACCGGCATGATGCGTTACGCGGACAGCGTCCCGAAGATCCCGCACGCCGCCGTTTCCGTCGAGGACGCAGCAAGGATGCAGCGCCTGATCGACGCCGGAGCTAGCGTTCGTGTGCACCACGAGATGAGCGCCCAGACGCTGCCCGACGCCGACTCCGCCAACGTGATCGGCGAGCTGCCCGGCCGCGACAGGCCCGAGGAGGTCGTCGTCCCCGGCGGTCATCTCGACTGCCGGGATGCCGGCCAGGGCGCGCATGACGACGCCTCGGGAATGGACGGCGGGGCCGGGAAGCCCGTGGGCTTCGGGAGGTCGATCCGCGGCGCCGCGCCCGAGGCGATGGAGCGCGCGCTCGCCCGCGCGCGGCGGATCGGCGCACTGCTCGAAGGCATCGGCGCGGGCCGGATAACGCCCGGAGGCGGCGGCATAGGCCCCATCATGCGCGAGGGCGTGCCCGTGCTCGGCCACAGTACCACCGGCGCGCACTATTTCGGCTGGCGCCACGGCGAGGCGGACACGCTCGACAAGATCGATCCGCGCGAGTTCCGGGTGAGCGCCGCGGCGCTGGCCGTGCGCGCTTATGCGCTCGCCGGCATGCCGGAGCGGTTGACGGACTGACGCCGGCCGCGAAATCATATCCTCGTATGCCTATTCGGATCACCCTACTGATCGCGCTGTTCGCCTGCGCCGCATGCGCCGCCAGCGAGGCAGCCGCCGTTGAAGCCGCCGAGCGAGCCTGGGGGGCCGCCGTGGTCAAGAACGACTTCGCCGCGCTCGAGAAGGTAATGTCGGACGAGCTGTACTATTCGCACTCCAGCGGCGTCGTGGATACCAAACGCAGCTACATCGACAATTTGAAGTCGGGCAAGGCGCGGTACACGCAGGTGGAGTACGACGAGATCAAGGTCGCCGTTCTCAGCCCGGATATCGCGATCGCCGCCATCCGCGCGCGCGTCACCACCATCAACGACGGCAAGCCCAACCCTATGAAGATGGCCCTGCTGCATGTCTTTCAGAAGAAGGGCGGGCAGTGGCAGTTGCGCGCGCACCAGTCGGCGCGTTTGGCGAATTAGCGCCGCCGGTAGAGACCGGCGCTGCCGGCTTCTTCGATCGGCGCCCAGGCGGCATCACGCGAGAGATGCGCGTTGAGCGGGCTGCCCGCCGGCGCCAGAACGTAGGACGGCTGCCGTCGCTCAATCGCCGCGCGCCAGCCGGGGCGGCCGTTGATGGCGTTTGCGTATTCCCGGCAGAGCGCCTCGCCGTAGAAGTCGCTGCGCCCGTCCAGAGCCACCTTCGTGCGTCCGGCGAAGCGCCAGATCAGGTAGTCCGACCACGCGTCGCTGGACCAGACGCGCGCGCCGTCCAGCAACGCCGCGTGGCGCTCGATGAGCGCGACAGGGTATTTCGACGGCGGGAACACGAATCGCGCGGGGCTCGACGCCGCCCACGCGAAGAGGCCCGCCAGGATAGCCGCCGGCCACACGCTGTGGCGTCTGAATCCGGCAAGATGGTCCCGCCCCAATTCCGCAATCACCTTTGGCAGGCCGCTCCAGCGGCTCAACTCTCCGGACAGGATCGGGATCAGGACGAAGGCATATACCGCCAGGTGGCGGATCGAGGTCATCGCCGCGTACGCCCATAGCGCCACAAGCATTGCATCGCGAAATCGCCGCCGGCTCGCCAGCCGCCCGGCAAGCAGGACTCCCGCCCAAAGCAGGATGACGAAGTACGGCCACGACGGGGAGTCCGGCAGGGGCGCTTTGAACTCTTCCACCAGTTCGCGGAGCCAGCCTGAGCGCAGGTAGCCGGCGAGATGCGCATGCAATCGCCAGCCGTAGGGATTGAGCAACGACGCGCAAGCGCAGGCGGCGAGGACTTCTGCCGTGCGCCGCGCGTGAGCGTTGTCTTTCTCCAACCACGCGCCCGCGGCCTCAATCATCAGAATCGCGAACAGTGCGACAAAGCCGCCATGGATGTTCGCCCACAGCGCCGTCAGCGGCGCAAGCAGCCAGACTCGGCGCGCATGAGGCATCCAGCCGAGGGCAAGCAGCAGGAAGGTGATGGTGAATGCGTGGGGGCGCGCCAGAAAATGGACCGACGCCGCGCCGACCGCAACCGGCGTCAGCGCCAGCACCACCATCGCATTGCCGCCGCGGTCGAGCGCCAGCCGCGTAAGCAGAAGCAGGTTCAGCGCCCATAACGCGGCGAAGAAAACGCTGACTCCGCCCAGCCCCCCGGCGCGAAACGCCAGCGCCATCACAACATCGGCCAGCCACTCCCAGGCGAACCACTCGCCCGCCGGCTTTGTGAACGAGAACCAATCGGCGCGCGGGACCGCCCGCTGCTGGAGTATCGCCTCGCCGGTGCGGATGTGCACCCCTGCGCCGGCGTCGGAGAGCAGGCCCGCGACATCGCCGCCCGCTGTATACAACAGCAGCCACACCACAAGCGCCGCAAAGAGCACGTCCGCCAGCGCCGGCGTCAGGGCGCGGCGGACCGCCGCAATGTCCATCCGTAGTTGTAGTGAACGCTCGCGCCTATTCGTCGCGCAAAACTTCGAGCGGCTTCTGCCCCAGCACCCGCAGGCTCGCCAGCCACCCGCTGCCCACCGCCAGCAAAGTCGTCGCCGCAACCGCGAACAGGTTCGGCAGCCAGTCGAAGCGGAATTCCGCGTCGAGCAGGCGCACCATCAGCACGCGCGAGAACGCCGTCGCCAGAATGCTCCCCATCACGCCCGCCGTCAGCCCCAGCACGCTGAACTCCACTGAAAAGATACCGGCCAGCCGGAACCGCCGCGCCCCCAGAGTTTTCAGCACCGCCGTCTCGCGGATGCGCCTGAATCGCGTGCCCGCCACCGTCGCCGCCAGGATAATCGCTCCGGCCAGTATCGCGAAGGCCGAGATGAACCGCACCAGCAGCGAGACCTGATCCACCACTTCCTGCACGATCGACAGCACGTCCGCGGCGTTGATCACAGTCACGGTCGGGAACCGCTTGTAGGCCTCGCGCTGGAACGCGGGCACCTGCGGGGGCGCCATTCGCACCGCGCCGAAATACTGCACCGGCAGGCCGGCGAGCGCCGCGCGATTGAACAGGAAGTCGAGCGGCGGACCAAAGCGCACCGACTTCATGCGATGGACCGCCACCACCGGCACATCGAACTCCCGTCCGCCCGACCACCACCGCACCACCTTCCCCGGCGCCAGTCCCATTCTCTCAGCGGCCTCGTCGGACACCGACAGCGCCGGCGCCGCGGAGTTCTCCTTCCACCATGCGCCTTTGAGGATTTGCGCGTCCTCGGGCTGCTTCTCCATCCACGTCACTTGCCGCGTCTGGCGGAACCTCCGCCTCGATCCCGGAACCTGCAAGTCGTCCAGCGGCTGGCCGTCGACCGCGACCATTCGCACGGTGGCGAAAGCGTCGATGGCGGCCCTTCCTTTAAAGCCGGGCCATGATGCCAAAAGTGACCGGAAGCCCTCCACTTCGCGGTCCGTGACATTGATCATGAACACGTTCGGTGAGCCCGGCGGAGCCATGCTCATCACTTCGCCCAACAGAGACTTCTGAATCAGGTACACCGACAGCGTGAATGTGACGCCCACGCCCAGCGACACCAAAACCGCCGCGGCGTGATTGCCCGGACGATAGAGGTTTGCCAATCCGTGCCGCACTTCCACCGGCAGGCGCCAGGGCGACATCCGCACGACTGTGCGCAGCAGAGCCAGCAGCAGCCGCGCGATCGCGGCCAGCGCCAGCAGGCTCGCCGCCAGCCCGCCGACGAAATACCAGCCCATCTTCCACGACTCCGCCAGCCAGCCCGCGATTGCGCCCAAACCGCCGAGGATGACGGCGCCGGTCGCGATCGAGCTCCACTGCCGCCGCAGCCGCTCCGGCCAGCGCGGCCGCGACTCCGCCATCTCGCGCCTGAAGATCAGCGCCGGCTTGATCTGCCTGATCGCCAGCAGCGGCGGCAGCGTAAACAGCAGCGATGTCAGCACGCCCACCGCGACACCCTCGAGCGCGAACGCCGGGCTCCAGCCGACGTTCTGCGTCGGCAGAAACTTCGCCAGCAACAGCGGGAACAACCGCTGCACCACCGCGCCCACACCCAGGCCCGCCAGCCCGCCGGCGAAGCCGAGCATCGCCGTTTGCAGCGTGTACGCCTTGATAATCTGGCCCGAGGAAGCGCCCAGGCATTTCATGATCGCGATCGAATCCAGGCGCTGCTGCAAATGCGAATGCACCGCTGTCGCGACGCCCAGCGAACCCACCACGAGCGCGATCAAGCTGATGAGGCTCAGGAACGTCGTCGCGCGGTTGAGCGCGCGGGTGATCAGCGGGTGGGTCTCGCGATAGTCCGAGATCAGCGCCTCGCGGAACTCATTCTTCAGGTCGTTGCGCATGGCGGTGATGTCGACGCCTTGTTCGGGCAGCTTGAAGAGGAGACGCTGTGAGGCGCGGCTGCCGAACGTCATCAGCCCGGTGCGCTCCAGCCCCTCGCGCGTGACCATCACGCGCGGGCCGACGTTGAGACTGCCCGTCATGCGGTCGGGCTCCACGCGTACTGTGCCGACGACACGGAACTCCGCGTCGCCGAGCTTCACCTTCCCGCCCGGCTGCACATCCAGCCGCAGAAGCAGATCGTCCGACACCGCGATGGCGTCCGCCTTGAGGGCCTCGCGGAACTTCTGCGGCGGATCGAGCTTCACCTCGCCGTAGAAAGGGTATGCCGCGGGGTCCACCGCCTTCACCGACACCAGCGCCGGAACGCCGCCCGGCACGCCCATCATCGAAACCGTCTCGGTAATCCGCGTCAGGCGCGCGCCACGGTTCACCCAGCGCTCGAGCGCCGCCTCCTGCTTCGGCGTCGGAGTCGAGAACATGCGCAACGTGAGGTCGCCGGCCATCAGCGTCCGCGCCTCGCGCATCAAGGCGTCGCGAAACGCCTCAGAGAATCCGCGCACGCCCGCCAGGGCGCCAACCCCGGCCGCCACGCCGAAAATCACAAACAGGAACTTGAACGCCGACGCCCTCGCCTCGCGCGCCGAGATCCGCCATGCCAGCCGCCAGCCGTTCGTGATCATGCCGCCACGCGCCTCTCGTCGTTTACGATCCGGCCGTCGCGCAGTGTGACGATGCGCGTTGCATGCGCGGCAAGCTCGCGGTCGTGAGTCACCAGGATGAGCGTCGCGCCCTCCTGCCGGTTCAGCGTCAGCAGAAGATCGAGCACCTGCTGGCCGTTCTTCGAATCGAGGTTGCCGGTGGGTTCATCGGCCAGCAACAGCGGTGGTTTGCGGATGAAAGCGCGGGCCAGCGCCACGCGCTGTTGTTCGCCGCCTGAAAGCTGCACGGGATAGTGATCAAGCCGGTCCGCCAGGCCCACGGTCTCCAGCAGCTCCCGCGCGCGCCGCACGGCGCCGTCGCCCGTCTCTCCGGCGAGCTCCGCGGGCAGCAGGACGTTCTCCTCCGCGGTCAGGGTCGGGATCAACTGATAGCTCTGAAAGACGAAGCCGATCTTGCGCCCGCGCAGATCCGCCAGCTTGTCTTCGCCCATCCCGCCGATCTCTTCGCCGTCCAGGCGGATGCTTCCCCGGCTCGGCGAATCGAGGCCGGCGAGCAGCCCGAGCAGTGTGCTCTTTCCGCTGCCCGATGCGCCCATGACGGCCAGGAACTCGCCGCGGTCCACCGCGAGGTCGATGTCCTGAAGGATATTCACGCGGTGCGTCCCGGTGTCGATCCACTTCGAGACTGACTTCAACTCAAGGATCGGGCTGGTGGTCAATCGGCGGGCTCCATTCTTTATGATGGCAGTAGATGCTTCGCCGCTGTTGGATTCCCTTGCTGGCATGCCTCGTGGCAGGCTGCTCGACCCGGAAAGAGGAAGCCGGTCCCGCGCCTGCTCCGGCCGCCGCTCCCGTTGCGGCGAAACCGGCCCCTGATAGCCGCCGCGTGATTGTCGCATTCGGCGACAGCCTCACCTCCGGCCATGGCGTCGAGCCCGGCCAGAGTTATCCGGACCACCTCCAGCGCATGCTCGACGAGCACGGCTACCGGTATCGTGTCGTGAATCAGGGGATCAGCGGCGATACCACCAGCGGCGGCGTCGCCCGCATCGCCACCGCGATCCAACTCCATCCGGATTTCGTGATTCTCGAGCTCGGCGCCAACGACGGCTTGCGCGGGCTTCCCATCGCCTCCACGCGCGAGAACCTCGCCGAGATGATCGGGGCGTTTCGCAAAGCCGGCGCGCGCGTGGTCCTCGCCGGTATGACCCTGCCGCGCAACTACGGCAAAGACTACATCTCCGGATTCGAGCGCATCTTCCAGGACATGGCGAAGAAGGACGGAGTGACGCTCATCCCCTTCCTGCTCGAAGGCGTGGCGATGAACCGCGCGCTGATGCAGTCCGACGCTCTGCACCCGAACGCAGAGGGCTGTCGCATTGTGGCCCAGACGGTGTTCAAAACGCTCGAGCCTTTACTGGAGAAGTAACATAGCCTTCAGGCTGTGGCGTTCTCAGCCGCCCCGCCTTCCGGCGGCGCAGGCCCGTCCCCTCAGTGCGGATGCGGAGTATCGCTGTGCACCTTCCCATCGCGGATGGTGACAATGCGGTGGGCGTATTCCGCGATATCCCGCTCGTGGGTCACCAGCACGATCGTGTTGCCCTGTTGGTGCAGCCGCTCGAACAGCCCCATGATTTCCGCGCTGGTCGCCGAATCCAGGTTTCCGGTCGGCTCGTCCGCCAGAAGAATCGAGGGGTCGTTCACGAGCGCGCGGGCGATGGCCACGCGCTGCCGCTGTCCGCCCGAGAGCTCGCTCGGCTTGTGGTACATGCGGTTCTCGAGGTCCACGATGCGCAACGCATGCTTGGCGCGCTCGATGCGTTCATCCGAGCTCAGGCCGGCGTAGATCAGCGGAAGCTCGACATTGTGCAGCGCCGTCGCGCGCGGCAGCAGGTTGAACGTCTGGAAGACGAAGCCGATCTCCTTGTTGCGGATGCGCGCCAGCTCGTCGTCCGACATGTCGCTCACCAGGTTGCCGTTGATGAAATACTCGCCCTTGCTCGGCGTGTCCAGGCACCCGATGAGGTTCATCAGCGTCGATTTGCCCGAGCCCGACGGGCCCATGATGGCGACATATTCGCCGCGGCGGATCTCAATGTCCACGCCCGAAACCGCGTGGATCTCCTGGTCGCCCATGATGTAGGTCTTCCACAAGCCATACGTCCGGATGACGATGTTGTCGCGCTTCAACTGCTCGCCGCGCGCGTTCCGGTCCACCACTGCTGTTGCCATCTTTGTTCTTCCTCTTGCTGCTTGATTGCCGCGCCGCTCACGACTCCGCTTTCACCGGCGCCTTGTTGTCCACCTTCACCTTCGCCTGATTCCGCAGCGTGCGGATCACCTTGTAGCTGCCGGTGATAATCTCCTCGCCTTCGTTCACGCCGGCCACCACTTCGATGTCGGTCGTGCCCGTGATGCCCGTCTTCACCTCGCGGAACTGCGCCTGCCCCGCCTTCACGATGAACACGCCCTGCAACTCTTCCTTCTTCGACTTCGCCTCGGCCGGATTCGAGCTCGCCTGCACCACGCCCTTCTGCTCGGGCTCCAGGTCGCCGCGCTGCCGCACGGTCAATGCCTGGATCGGAATCGACAGCACCTTCTCGCGCGTCGCCGTAATGATCTTGGCGGTGCAGGAAAGGCCCGGCCGGATCTCCGCCGGAGGATTATCCAGCGCGATCACCACCTTGAAGTCCTTCGCTTCCTGGCTGGAAACCGCGCTCTGGCTCGCCGCGAGGCCGGTGGACCGCAGGATCGCCGTGTTGCCGATCTCGATCACTTTGCCCTTGAACACGCGGTTCGGCATCGCGTCGATCGTGATGTCGGCCGCCTGGCCCAGCATGACGTTGACGATGTCGGTCTCGTCCACTTTCACTTCCGCGGTGATCAGGCTCATGTCGGCGATGGTCATGATCAGGGACGCCGACGAGTTCTGAATGCCCGGCACCACGGTCTCGCCGACGCGCACCGGCAGGTTGGTGACGATGCCGTCGATCGGAGTCACAGCGGAGTGTTTTTGCAGCACGTCGGAGAAGCGGCTGAGCGTCGCTTTCACCTGCGCCACGCGCCGCTGGCTCACCGCGAGCTGCGAGGCGCTCTGTTCGCGCTGCGCCCGCAGTTGCTGCACTCGGGCTTCGGTTTCGCGCAGCGCCGCGCGCAACGCGTCGTACTGCGCCCTTCTGGAATCGAACTCCTGCCGCGCGATCAGCTTCTCTTTCCAGAGCGACTCCGCGCGCTCGTAGTCCAGTCTCGCGCGATCCAGTTCCGCTTTCGCCCGGTCCACGGCGGCCTCTCCCGTCCGGATGTTCTCGTCCATCGCCTTCAGGCCGGCTTCCGATGCGGCCGACTCGGCCAGCGCCGAGTTCAGCGCCGCCGTCTGGGCCTGCACGTCGGCCTGCGCCTGCACGGACTCGAGTTCCGCCAGCACCTGGCCCGCGCGGACCCGGTCGCCTTCGTTCACGTTGATCTTTACCAGCCGCCCCATCACGTTGGCGCCGATGTTGACGTACTTCAATGGCTTGATCTCGCCCGAGGCCGTCACCAGGCTGGTCAGATCCTGCCGCACGACCTTGCCTGTCTGTACCGTGACAATGCCGCGCTGGCTGTACTTGACGCTTGCGACCACGCCGATGCCTACCACCAGCACCCCGACGATGCCAAGCGTCCACTTCCACTTCGTTTTCACAGACCGGCCACTCCTCTCTTCTGGTACAGACGCAAACTCCCCTCTACTTGTTCTTTATTGCCGCCGTTGCCGGAGTCTCTTTTCTCACTTCCGCCGGTTCTGCGCGCGCACCGGCGCGCCGGGGACAGATCAATCCTGCGAAGTCTGTAACTGTCAACATTATAGACGCTCACTCAGAGGCAAAAGATACAGCGCCTTGGTCATCTGCCGCGGCGATTGCGCGTCCTCTCCCTGGATTTCCGCAGGGTCTCGGCCGATAGATAAACGGTATGTTGCTGAAAAGCGGAGCAGGGATCCTCCTTACTCTCACGGTCTACCCGGCCCTCCTTCGCTGCCAGGACCGCGCCTCGGCTCTGTTCGGAAGCGAGGAGGTCGAGGAGATCCGCATCTTCATTCATCCTTCCGATTGGGCGCGGCTGAAAGCTCGGTACCTCGACAACGAATACTACCCGGCGCTGCTCGAATGGCGAAGTCACTCTATTGAAAACATTGGCGTTCGGAGCCGCGGCAACGGCAGCCGGAGTCCGGTCAAGCCGTCCCTTCGGATCGACTTCAACCGTTATGACTCCCAAGAGTTTCTGGGGCTCACCGGGTTGACCTTGATCAACCTCAACCAGGACCCGCCCATGCTGCGCGACTACCTCAGTACGTGGCTGTTCCGGGAATGTGGCGCTCCGGCCCCGCGTGAGACCTACGTTGCCCTGACTGTGAACGGCGAGTCCATGGGGCTCTACCTGGCGGCTGAGGAGATTGCTAAACCCTTTCTCAAAAGGTACTTCGGCGAAGAAGATGGGGACTTGTTCGAGTATGATTGGGCGCGCGAATGGCACTGGGAGAGCCGCGGCGGCAATCCCGCCGAGTACGTCCCCCGGCCTTTCAGCCCCAAGACGCACGAGCTCAACCCAAATTCGCTTCACCTGGTGCGCCTGATCGAGACGGTCAACCAGGACGAGGTTTCTTTGGGGGCCGCCGGGTTCGACTCGTCCATTGACCTCGACAACTGGATGAGGCACTGGGCAATTGAGTGGTATCTCGCTGAATTGGATGGCTTTTGGGGCGCTGTCGGCACCAACAACTTCTACCTGTACAGGGCGCGGCGCGACTCCCTGTGGAGGCTCATCGCGTGGGATAAGAGCGACACGCTGGCCTGGTATGAGTGCCCTCCGGGCTGGCGGGCAGGCCTGAACGCCGTGGCGCGCCGCGTGCTCGCCGATCCCCTCCTGCGAGCCAGGTTCCTGGAGATACTGCGCGAAGTCGCCGCCAGGGCCGAAGGGATGGAGGCGCTCGCTGAGAGGGTTTGGGCGCGGATTCGCGACGCCGCGTTGAGCGATGTGAAGAAGCCCTATTCGAACGAAGTCCTGGAGCAATCGGTCATCGACACCCTCTTCTTCCTGCGCGTGCGGCGGGAGTATGTCGCGCTGCACGGATTCGACGAGGAATCGTGGAGGCCAAGATGAGCGAGCAGTGGTGGTTTGCGCTCGGCAAGCTCGGCCTGGCTGCGCTGTGCGGCCTGGCGCTGACAGCAGCCAACACCCTGCCTCGCCGCCCTGATCGCGGCCTCAGCGGCGCGCTCGAGCAGGCGCAGATCCTGCTGTGCGTCACCGGAGCGCTGATGATGATCATCATCGGGGATTCGCTGGCGCGCGCCTTTGGCATCGCCGGCGCGGCGGGCATCATTCGCTTCCGCACGCCGGTGGAGAATCCTCGCGACACCATCCTGCTGTTTCTGCTGCTCGGCATCGGCATGGCCTGCGGGCTGGGTTCGTTCGGCGTCGCACTGCTCGGCACGCTCCTTTTGTGCGGGCTGCTGCTCCTGCTTGATCGCGTCCCCGACCGCCGCCTTCCGCGCTGGACGCTCGAGGTTGCAGCGGCGGGCGGCGGGATCTCCGCCGCGCGTGTGCAGAGCCTGTTAAATGACGCCGGCGTCCGCGCAGATGTGCGGCAGATCGCAGCGGGGGATTCGTGCGCAGTCAAGTTTGATGTCTGCCTTCCGGCCGCCGCCAGCATCCAGGCGCTCAATAAGGCGCTCCTCGAAGCCGAATCGGGCATCCGCGAGCTGTGCTGGTCCGCGCCCAAGGAGAAGGGGCGAAAGAAGACCGGAGTGGATTTGAAGTCGTGAGGCGGCTAATCGTTGCGGCGCTGGCCGGAGCGGCCACGCTCGGGGCCCAGCCGTTCTGGCGGGCCGGTTTCGAAAAGCACCCCGTGGTCCGTGGCGGCGAATGGGTTGAGGTCGCATTCCGCTCGCGTCTCCAGTGGGACAGCGCGGACTTCGGCCGCTTTCTCAGTCCGGATGAGCCCTCCTGGACCCTTCGCCGCGCCCGCATCGGTCTCGATGGAAAAGTCGGCAAGCGCTTCGAGTTTCAGGTGGAACGGGACTTTCACGACCGCGACCGCCAGTGGCGTGACCTCTGGGTGTCCTGGAAGCCCTTGAAAAACCTGGACCTGCGCGGCGGCAGGCACAAGATTCCCTTCGGCAGGGAACAGCTCACCCCCGTTTCTGAGCTGGACTTCATCGACCGTTCCCGCCTCGCCGACCTCCTCAGTCCGGCCCGGGATACCGGGCTCAGCACTGACTGGAAGCTCAAGCCCTTGAAGAGCCGTCTCCAGGGAGGCGCTTTTCTGGGCGGCGGAGACAACGGCCGGACAGGCAGGCCTGCCGGTGCTCTGCGCTGGACGGCGCGGCCGCTGCCGGGCAAGCGCTTTGGAACACTCGAACTCGGTGCGGCGGCCACGCTCGGCCGCCTCGACCAGGGCCTCAACTCGCTCCGCGGACGGACATCGGCGGGCGAGACCTTCTTCCGCCGCATCTACGCCGGCGGTCTGCGCCGGAGCCTCGGCGCTGAAGCGGAGTGGAGACTCCGCGGCTGGAAGAGCGTTTTCGAATTCGCGCGCGTCGCCGACGAGCGTCGCGGGCAGGGTTTCCTGGGAGAGGATCTCGCACCTCTGGTCGGGTCAGGTTGGTCCTTGGCGCTCGTCAGGCGCATTACCGCGCCCGTGAAGGAGCGGATATCGTCGATCCGCTGGTCGGGTGGACTGGAACTCGCCGGCCGGTACGAGGCGATCGAATTCGGCGGCGGCGCGCCGGACGGAAAGCCGTCCGTGAGTCCGCGCGCGCGCACCATTCAAGCCAACAGCGATCGCATCTGGGCATTTGGAATCAACGGGAGACCGCAACGGAACCTGCGCTGGCAGGCCAACCTCCTCCGCGAGTCGATCCGCGAGCCGATGCTCGGCGGCCATGCTCTGCGGCAGGGCGTCTGGGTGGCGCGACTGCGGCTGCAACTGCTCATCTGAGCCCCAGTACCGGGCGCGCCCTGGTACCACCTTCAATTGAATCGCCCGCGCCGGCGCTCTAGCCTGGATTCACGGTGAGGGCAGAGGCCCGGGCGGACGCTCGCCGCTCCGCCGGGGGAGGCCGGGCCGCCTCGCCGCGAAGGGCAGATGCTCCGCCGGCGCAACTTCCTGACAGGTCTTCTCGCCGCCTCGACGCGAGCCCGCGCCGGGGAGGCGGTGGCGATCTGGCCCATACTCCAGGGGGTAGGACCCTCGGATGCCTTCGTTGTCTGGCACTCCGCCGGCTTCATTGAGCCCACCGTCGAATGGAGCAGTGCGGAAGAAGATCAATGGCGGCGGGCTGACATTGCCGTCTACCCGTTGAGGGAAGATCCCGGCGGCGCAGAATCCTTCCGTTTCAAGTACGAAGCGAATCTCGAGGGACTGCCTCCCGGCACGGAGATCCGCTACAGAATCCGCGCGGGCGCCAGTCCGGCCCACGCACCGGAATTCCGCTTCAGGACCCCGAGCCCGACCGCCACGCGGCTTCGCGCCGTCGCGTTCGGCGACAGCGGCTCTACGGGCGAAGCGCAACGCCGTCTCATCCATGGGATGGCCGCGGACAAGCCGGCGCTCGCCCTGCACACCGGCGATACAGCATACCCTCTGGCGGACTTCCCACATCTCCAGGAGCACTATCTTGCGCCGCTCTCGGGCCTGATGGCCTCCCTCCCCCTCTATCCCTGCCTGGGCAATCACGACACGGCGGCCGGCGGCTCACCCTTGCTTTGGCTCCACAAGTTCCCGGCCGAACCCGAACTGCCCGCGCGCCTGCGAGCACGCAACTACCGCTTCCGCTACGGGCCAGCCGAGTTCTTCGCCATCGACACCAATGAGAGCTTGATGAACGCCGGGGAGGACTTGCTCGCCTGGCTCGATGCCGCCCTGGAGGATTCGAGAGCATTCTGGCGCGTGGTCTTCCTCCATCACACGCCCTACCCCGGCGCCCGGCACGCGGCCGACGTGAACTGCGCCGCGGTTCGCGAAAGGCTTGTCCCCCTGATCGAGCGCCACGCCGTCCCCCTTGCGCTGTGCGGCCATCACCACTCCTATCGGCGAACAGCCGCGCCGCCGCCCGGAGAGATCGGCACCCTCTGGGTCACGACCGGCGGCGGAGGGGGCGGGCTGTACGATGAGCCTGTCGCCGTCCCCAATGTGGAGGGCAGAGTTGCCCATCACTATATGCGGCTTGACTTCGACGGCTACCGTCTCACAGTCTCCGCCATCGGACTGGAAGGCGAGACGCTCGACGAGGTCGTTCTCCAGCCGCCGCCGCGAATCGAGTGTTTCTCCCATCACCGCGACGGCACAATCCGCCTGCTAGGCCGCCACCTGGCGCTCACCTCCGCCACGCCCGCAAAGAGCCTCCAGGTGTTCAGAGAAGGCCAGGAAGCCGAGGTGATCACCGCATCTCCCACAGAGATCCGCCTCCGTTCCTCCAGCCCGATCGCGCGATTCCGCATCGAAACCCCCAACGGCGCGGTAGAGCAGCCTTCAGGCTGCGCGTAACATAGCCTTCAGGCTGTGGAATCCTCTCCCCGTCTTCCCCCTCCCCTCTAAAGCCCTGATTCCACAACGACGATGGACAACCGTGGACGTTCTGACGCCCTCGCTGACAACCGCCGCCGCGCCGCGCCTGAACCGGCATTTCCTGGACTCACTCAGCAAGCTCGCGAAGTCGCTCGCGCCGCTGGCGTCTGGACTCGAGGCGCGTTTCCGAAGCGAACTCCGCAAGCGCGGAATGGAAGCTCCCGAGATCGCGGCCATCTCCGCGGTCACAACCGGAGCGCTGGCCGAGGTCCTCCAACAGCGCCGCCATCTCGACCGGTGTCTGGAAGAGGTTCACTATCGAGGCCGGCGCCTGGCGAAGCTCGGCCTGCTCCCCGCGGAGGTCTCCGCCGCCCTGAGGATCTACGACGGCCTTCTCGACCGCGCGCTACGAAGAACGAACGGCGACAGCCGCTGCCACCAGTGGCCGCTCAGCCAGCTCGCCTTCGTCGTCATGCTGGCGCTGAACGACGCCTACTACCGCGTTCGCGAATCGGAGAGCCGCGCGTTCTACGATCTGTTCCGCGCGGAGCTGGAAGGCGGCCCGCCGGAGGCGATACTGTCGCGCTTCCTCTCCGTGCTGGCCGAATACGCAGGAGCCCGAGAGGCCCGCGTCTTCCTTCGCAACGGCGGCCAGCCGGCCTGGGACGCGCAGCTTCTCGAGCAGGCACGCTGCTTCAATCCCGCGGTTCTCCCCGCGGCTGTGCTCGATCCGGCGTGGAACTCCTGGTGCCGCACGTGCTGGTCGATCCCTCTGAAGCCGGGCGGGGAACTCTCGGGAGTGGTCCAGCTCGGCTTCGCGAAAGAGTACGAGTGGCTCCCCAGGGAGCGCGAATTGTTGCTCGCCGCCTCCGAGCGTTGCAGCCAAGCCTTCGAGAGGGCGCGCCTCATTGAGGACCTCGCCCGGCGCGAGGAGCAGATACGGCGCCTGGCCGGGCACATGATCGAAGTGGAGGAATCCGAGCGCAGCCGCATCAGCCGCGAGCTGCACGACGAAGCGGGGCAGTCGCTGCTCTGCATGCGGCTGCAACTTGAAATGCTCGAGCAGGGCCTCCCCGCCGATGCCGGGCCGGCCCGTGCGCGCCTCGCCGAAATCAGGACACTGGCCGAGGATACAATCGTCGAGATCCGCCGGCTGATCGCCGCTCTCAGCCCATCCATCCTCGACCGCATGGGTCTCGCCGCGGCCCTGCGCCAACTGGGCGCCCGGTTCAGGCAGGTGTACCCCTGCCGTCTTCGCCTCGCCCTGCCCCGCCGCATCGCTTTGCCGCGCCAGGTGGAGATTGTCGTCTACCGCCTGACGCAGGAGATTCTGAACAACATCGCCAAGTACTCGGGCGCCTCCACTGTAAACATTTCATTGAAACTTGCCGATGGAATGCTCAGAATGCACGTGGAAGACGACGGCGTCGGCTTCGACTACCAAAGCGCGTCCGCCCGGCGCGAATGCTTCGGTCTCGCAGGCATCCGGGAGCGCGTCGCGCTGCTGGGAGGAAGCGTGCGGTTCAACAGCGTCGTGCGGAATCAGCCCCCAGCCGCCGGCGAGCGTGGATGGAGCGATGCTCCCGGCGGCACGATCATCGACATCGAGTTGGCCGTGGCCGGCGGAGTTCCCCAACGATGAGTGGGAGTTTGATTCATGGCAAGAACACGCATTCTATTGGCTGACGATCACACCCTCTTCCGGCAGGGCATCCGTCAGTTGCTCTCGGCGGAACCCGATATGGAGGTCGCCGGCGAGTGCTCCAACGGCAGCGAAGCCGTCGAAAAGGCGGCCGAACTGCGCCCCGACGTCGTCCTCATGGACATCGGCATGCCGGGGCTGTCCAGCTTCGAGGCGACGCGCCAGATCCGGAAAACCCGCCCCGAAACGAGAGTCCTCATGCTCACCATGTACGACGACGAGGACTATCTCGTCGAGGGCATGGAGGTCGGCGCCAGCGGCTACGTGCTCAAAGACAGCCCGGCCGGGCAACTCGCCGCCGCCATCCGCGATATCCAGCGCGGCGGGAGCTATCTGAGCCCGCGCATGCTCTCACAACTGGTTGACGACTTCCGCTCCCGGATCAAGAACGCCAACCGTCTGCCGCGCTTCGCCACGCTCACCGTCCGCGAGCGCGAAGTCCTCAAGATGCTCGCCGAAGGCAGTTCGGTCAAGGAGATCGCCTGCGATCTGAACCTGAGCGTGAAAACTGTGGAAGCCCACAAGTTCAACCTGATGCGCAAGCTGGACATCCACAACAAGGCCCAGCTTGTTCAGTACGCGATTCAGAAGAAGATCATCAAGCTCCCGAACCTGAACTAGGCCGCAGCCGCTGCCGCGCCACAATCCCTGACCCCTCGCGGATCACCACCAGTTGATCCGCGCCAACTCCTGCAAACGCCTCCCGCGTCCCCGAAGGCCACCTGACTTCGATGTCCGCCGCCGCGGCCCCACCCAGCCCGAAGTGCAATCGCTTGTCGTTGACGCTCACGAAGCTCGCCTGGCTCAAGACCTCCTGCACCTGCGCCTTGCCCTCATACCGCACCGTCACGCGCGCCCCAATCGCGCTCCGGTTCGACTTCGTCCCATCCAGTTTCACCTTCAACCAGTGATGAGAACCGCCCAGATCGTTCCTCAGCAGCGACACCGGCTCGTTCATGTTCATAACCAGAACATCGACATCGCCGTCGTTGTCGAAATCGCCGAACGTACATCCGCGGCTCGAATGCGCCGCGCTCACCCCTGGGCCCGCCTCCTCGATCAATTCCTCGAACCGCCCGCCTGCCAGCGCGCGAAACACCACGCGCGGCGTCTTGTACGCGTACGCCGGGAGCTTGGCCTCGATCTCCGGATATACGCTCCCGGTCGCGGCGAACAGATCCGGCAGCCCGTCGTTATCGAGATCCACGATCCCGGCGCCCCACCCCACAAATCGGGTCTCCACTCCGAGCCCCGAGCGGATGGTCATGTCCTCGAAGTTGCCCTTCCCGTCGTTGCGATACAGGATGCTCGTGTCGTCCGCGAAGTGCGTTTTGAAGATGTCGAGGTGGCCGTCCAGGTTGTAGTCGCCAATCCCCAACCCCATCCCCGCCTGCTCCATCCCATCGTCGTTCAGCGCCACGCTCCGCAGAACGCCTTCCTCCGCAAACGTTCCGTCGCGGCGATTTCTGAAGTAGAGGCTCGCGGTTGAGTCGCACGCCACGTAGATGTCGGGCCAGCCGTCGCTGTCGAAGTCAGCCGCTACCGCCGTCAGACCATAACCGCGCTCCTTAGCAATGCCCGCCTTTTCGCTGACGTCGCTGAAGCGCCCCTTGCCGTCGTTGCGCAACAGGTAGCAACGGCCGCGCGGCAAACCTCGCGGGCCGCAATTCACCGCGATCCCCTTCCAATTGCAGTTGGCGTTCTGCCCCGGCTTCGGCACCCGGGCCGGATTGAACTCCACATACGTGCACATGAACAGATCGAGATGCCCGTCTCGGTCGTAGTCCACGAACGTGCATCCGGACACATACGGCGAGCCCGCCATCTCCAATCCCGCCTCGCGCGTGACGTCGGTGAACGTGCCGTCGCCGTTGTTGCGATAGAGGACGCTGCGGCCCCAGAAGCTGATGAACACATCCTCGAAGCCGTCGTTGTTGTAGTCGGCGACCGTGACGCCGCACGCCCAGCCCTGGCGCGACAGCCCCGCCTTCTCCGTGACGTCGGTGAAGGTGCCGTCTCGGTTGTTCTTATACAGCCGGTTCCCCGGCCCAGGCGGCGCGCCCTCGAACCGCGTCCCGCCGAGCACCAGCAGATCGAGCCAGCCGTCGTTGTCGTAATCGAAGAACGCCACCCCGCAGCCGATCGCTTCGAGGATGTAGTCCTTGCGCTCGACGCCGCCGTAAATGACGGGCGCGCTCAGCCCGGCCGCCTCGGCCACGTCCACAAACCGCGCGTGAAACGGGAGTCCCGAAGGTTTCCCGCGCGGCTGCGGCTTCACTCCGCGCGACGCTACGCCCTGCCCGAACAGGGGCGCCGCCGCCAGGGCGCCCAGCCACCCGCACCGTGTCAGCTTCATCGGTTGTACGGCGCCCAAACCTGCATCGGCGTCACATCGCGGTTGTGGAATGTGTAATCCTAAATCCGGCAGTTGGAACAGAGCAGCCGAAGCCCAAGTGGTTGCTATCCT
>CAYYNC010000009.1:0-128779 GCA_964472745.1 uncultured Solibacteraceae bacterium | reverse complement strand
CGGCCAGGATTCGGCAGCAGGCCCGCATCAGAGCCGGCGGCCGGCTCGAGGCTAGGGTGGAGCGCGGCAAGATCACATTCACGCTGAAACCCGGAATTGATGACGGCATCGCGGAGAGCCTCGAAGACTTCAAGCAAGGGCGATGCTACGGCCCGTTCGCGGCCCATGAGGCGTTCTTGACCTCTCTGCTTGCGGAGGCACGAAGGTGGCGCGCGAAGAGGCCCAAACGATCAGCCGCATGATTCTGCGCTACTCGCGACGATTTCTGCTCCAGTACAGCACCGCTCCCGCAAAAGTCCGGGAAGCCTTTGACAAACAGAGCAGCCTGCTGCTCCGAGACCTCCGCTATCCTTTGCTGCGCGCGAAGAAATACGATGACGGGCGGGACATCTGGCACGCGAGAATGGACAGCGGCCGACGGGTCCAGTTCACTGAAAACGCACAGCCTCTCCCGAAAGCCGGCGAACAACCCCAATGCTTTCAACCAGGGCTGCCTCCGCCGACTTTCGGGCGCAATGATTCGCGGCACGGGCCGCGTGATGTGGCTGAAGGCTGTGTTACGCGCCGAGGGCTTTTTTGGCTTTTTTGAGGTCGTCTGCGGCGACCTGGATGAAGGCGCCGAAGAGTCCGGCGGCGGCGCGGCCGCATTGGACGGCGTGGACGTTGACGCCGGCGGCGGCGAGCCTGGCGAGGTTCTCGGCGAGGGCGCCTGGGCGGTCTTCGCCGGTGACAAAGAAGGAGGACTTCTTCGGGCTCACTTCGAGCTTCAGTTTCTTGGCGGCCTTGAGGAACGCCTTGGCGTCGGCGGGGACGATGTCGAGGGCGGCTTTCTTGCCTTTGAGCGGGTAGCCCCAGAGTCCGGCGAGGTCGATGCCGGCGTCCTTGAGCGCGCCGAGGACCTTGGCGCCCTCTCCGGCCTTGTTGGCGATGGTGATGGTGTGATAGATGACGGTGCTGACTGTGTCGGCCATGAATGGATCTCCTCACGAACGAACGGATTCCATGATTGTATAGCGACGGAGGGGGCGCGGTCACGGATAATGGTGTTTCAGGGCACAATATGGCGTTTATTTCGATTCCGGAGGCGATCGAGGAGTTTCGCGCCGGCCGGATGCTGGTAGTGGTCGACGACGAAGACCGGGAGAACGAGGGCGACCTGACGGTCGCGGCGGAGCGCATCACGCCGGAGATCATCAACTTCATGGCGCTGCACGGCCGGGGTTTGGTGTGCCTGGCGCTGGCGCCGGAGATCTGCGAGCAGCTTGGACTTCGCATGATGACGCAGCACAACACGTCGCGGTTCGGGACGGCGTTCTGCGAGGCGATCGACGCGGTGGAGGGCGTCTCGACGGGGATCTCGGCGGCGGACCGCGCGCACACGATTCGAGTGGCGATGCGGCCGGATGCGAAGCCATCGGATTTCGCGCGTCCGGGGCACATGTTTCCGCTGCGGGCGCGGGAGGGCGGCGTGCTGGTGAGGTCGGGACAGACCGAGGCGGCAGTGGACCTGGCGCGGCTGGCAGGATTGAGGCCGGGCGGCGTGATCTGCGAGATCATGAACGACGACGGGACGATGGCACGGGTGCCGCAGTTGGTGGAGTTCTGCGAGCGGCACGGGCTGAAGATGATCTCCGTCGCGGAACTGATCCGGTACCGGATGGAGCACGAGCGGACGATCCACCGCGCGGCGGAGGGGCTGCTGAAGACCGATATCGGGGAGTTCCGGACGATCTCCTACGCGAGCACGATCGATCCGGAGACGCATATCGCGCTGGTGTACGGCGATTTGGCGGCGCAGGAGACGGCGCTCGTGCGGATGCACTCGCGGTGCACTTACGGCGATGTCTTCGGATCGATCGAGTGCGACTGCCGGGGGATTCTGCGGCGAGCGATGGAGAGGATCGTGGAGGAAGGGGCGGGGGTGGTGGTGTACCTGCACCAGACGGGTCCGGGGATCCGTCAGATCCGGCCAGAGGAGGGCGGGCTGCCGAAGCTGATGTCGCACACGCGGGAGCACTTTCACTACGCTTCGCCGGCGGGTCAGCGCCTGTTGCAGCACGAGACCGGGATCGGGGCCCAGATTCTGAGCGACCTGGGACTGCGGCGGATCAGGCTGCTGACGAACCACCCGCGGAAGGTGGTGGGGCTGGAGGGCTTCGGGATCGAGATTGTGGAGCAAACTCCGGTGAGGTGACGGAACAAAGGGGGGCCGCGGCGCGTATGGGGATTACAGGAGGCACTATCCTCATGTACGTGCGACGCTCATTACTCGGGATCTTTCTGGCCACGGCGATTGCCGCGGCGGCGGACCCGGCGCTGGTGAACCTGGTGATGAAAGACCCGCGGATGGTGGCGGGTGTGGACGTAGACCGGGCGAAGAACTCACCGTTCGGGCAGAAGATTCTCAGCGAGATGAAGGAGGAGGATCCGGGCTTCCAGAAGTTCGTCTCCTCGACGGGGTTCGATCCGCGGCGGGACTTGCGCGAGGTGCTGCTGGCTTCGGACGGGGATGGAGCGAACGCGCGGTCGATGATGGTGGTGAAGGGCGACTTCAACACGGGCAAGATTGCGTCGTGGCTCAAGAGCGAGGGAGCGAAGCAGGACTCTTACCGGGGCATCGAACTGTGGAGCACCGGGAAGGGCAGGCGGGCGGACGATGTCTTCGCGTTCCTGAGCGACACGCTGGCGGTATTCGGTCGCGAGGCGGCGGTGAAGGAGGCGATCGACCGGCGTGGGGCGAACGCGAGCCAGTTGAGCGGGGAGATGGCGTCGCGGGTGGCGGAGTGGAGCGGGAAGGCGGACGCGTGGTTTGTCAGCGCGGCATCGTTCAACGAGATGGGGATCGGCAAGGGCGGGAAGAACGCGATCATGCCGGGCGGGCTGAACTTTGACGCGATCCGGCAGGCGGCGGCGGGGGTGCGGTTCGGGAGCATGATCGAAGTGAGCGGCGACTTCATGGCGCGGTCGGAGAAGGACGCCGAGGCGCTGGGCGACGTCTTCCGGTTCGTGGTGAGCATGATCCGGCTGAACGCGAAGCCGGGGATGGAAGATGCGCTGAAGGTCGCGGAGTCGCTGCGGATTTCGACTTCGGGGACGTCATTGACGTTCTCGCTGGAGATTCCCGAGGAGCAGGTGGAGAAGATGCTCGAGAGCAAGCGCAAGCCGGCGAAGATCGAGCGGCGGCGCGGCGCGGAAATCATTTGACGCGGTGAGGTAGGATGGTAGGAGCGTCCAAGGGCGCAATTCAGGCCGGAAGGAGGTGATTCGGGATGGCCGAGGTGGTAATTCAAGAGGGCGAGACGCTGGAGAGCGCGTTGCGGCGCTTTAAGCGGAAGGTCCAACAGGAAGACATCATCAAGGAGATCAAGAAGCACTCCTATTACCTCAAACCGGGCGAGAAGATGCGAATCAAGCAGGCGCTGGCGCGGAAGAGGAACCGGAAGAAGAGATCGAGGGACATGGACTGAGCGCGGGGCGGGCGGGCTGAGAGCCCGCCGCAGGACACGGTCCTGCCCCACTATTGAGATAGCGAGGGGCGCTTCCCCCACTGGGAAGCGCCCTTTGTGCGTTTGGAGACTGCTTATTCTTCAATGTCGCGGAGGGCTTTCTTCATGTCGTGCTCGACCTGCTTGAAGCCGGCGGGGACGTCGAACTTCGTGGCATCGACGGCGGCGGTGGAGAAGTTCGAGTAGTCGGTGGTGATCTCCAGCAGAACGGAGTCCTGGGCCGCGGCTTGCTCGGGGGCCTGTGAAGGCGGCGCCTGGGCGGGTTTCTCCTCCTGCTTCTTTTTGCGGAACCCTCCGAGGATGCCGCCGACTGCGCCGCCCGCGGCGGCGCCGGCCACCCCGCCGAGCCGCCCGCCGGAGCGCCTGTAGGTTTCGTTGGCCGCCTCGCGTTCGGCAGTGCGCCTGGCCTCATCAGCGACCGCTCCGCCGACGTCGGGACCTTGCCCGCCGCCTCCGGATGCTCCTGGGCCGGCGCCCATCATTCCCACGCCCTTCATGCGGGTGACGGAGTGGACGGGAACCCCCTTGATCTTCTGCATCTGCTTCATCATCTCGGCCATGCCCTCGCCCATGCCGGGCTGCATGGCGCTCAGTCCGCTGAGGTTCAATGTGCCCGGCGCCCAGTTCATCATCTGGCCCATGCGGATGTAGAAGTCGCGGATCTGGTCGTAGCCCGCGATGTCGGATGCCATCCACATGTTGGAATCCATCGACATCGCGCCGCCGGGCTGGGCCTGCTGCTGGTTCTGAAGCTCCATCGCCATGCGCAGGATGAACTCGCGCGCGCTAATTCCATTCATGACTTTCGACTGGCCGCTTTCCTTCACATCGACTTTGAAGGAGAACTGCGGGGCATCCTTGCCCTGGCTGCGGGCTTTCGCCATCTTGCGCTGAACCGCCTCCATGGCCTGGCGGAACTCCTGGAAGGTGATAACGGCGTACGTCTTCTTTTCGAGATCGATGCTGGTCATCGTCTGCTTATCGAGGTCGTAGACGGTGATCTGCTTGGGATCCGCCATGGCCAGGCGGTTGCCCCTTAACATGACAGTACTGGTCTGGGGCTCGCGGAGCTTACCCATGCCGGGCAGGAAGCGCGTCATTTTGAGCAGGCTTCCTCCGGTCATCGTGGAGGTGGACTGGTAGCTGAAATCGGCGCGGGCGGCGGTGCAAAGCAGTAGTCCGCAAGCGAGTGTCACAGCGAATGGTGGTTTCACGAGTGCTTCCCTTTCCGATCCAGCGTAGAGGATTGTGGGCTGTTCTACAATAGGCAATCCGGGCTGGAATCGAAAGATGTCAACCGAACTGGTCATACGGCCGTCGAAGAAGCGAACGCTGGCGGGGCTCGTTCTGGCGCTGGTGCTGCTGTTGTGTCTCGTGTCCCTGTGGCAGGCGTATGCGCCGGAGTGGAGTCCGCTGGTGCTGCTGGCGGGTGCGATCCCGTTTCTGGTGCCGCTGGTGTCGTTCATCGAGGTGCTGAAGACGAAGACCACGCTTTCAAATGGCGTGCTGCGGTTCGAGCGGGGGTTGGTGAGTACGGAGACGCGGTCGATGGATTTGAGCAAACTGCTTGACGTGCGGGTGGAGCGGTCGCTGGCGCAGAGGCTGTGGAATACGGGGACGATCGTGTTTGTGACGGCGGCCGAGGATGGGCGGATCGAGATGGCGGACGTGGACCGGCCTCAAAGCGTCGCGGACGCGGTTCTTGAAGCGTCGCGGCAAGCGGGAACGAGATGAGCGAATTCCTGAAGGACAAGGTCGCGGTGGTGACGGGCGCGAGCCGCGGGCTGGGTCGCGCGATCGCGGTGGCGCTCGCCGGGGAGGGCGTGCGGGTGGCGCTCACCGGGCGGGATGAAGCGAAGCTGGCTGAAACGGAAGCGGCGATTCGCGCGCGCGGCGGCGAGGCGGTGCCGTTCAAGGCCGACGTCACCGACGAGGACCAGGTGGCGGCTTTGGCGCACAACGTCAAGTCGCGGCTCGGCCCGGCGCAGATCCTGGTGAACAACGCGGGGGTGAATCTGCGCAAGCCGGTGACGGAGTTCACGCTGGAGGAATGGCGTTGGGTTCTGGATTCGAACCTCACAAGCGCGTTTCTGATGTGCCGCAGTTTCGTGCCGCAGATGAAGGGAACGGGCTACGGGCGCATCATTAACATGACCTCGATCATGAGCCATGTGTCGCTGCCGGGGCGGGCTGCGTATTCGTCGAGCAAGGCGGGCTTGTTGGGACTGACGCGGGCGCTGGCGATGGAGCTGGCCGGCGAGTGCATCACCGTGGTGGGGATCAGTCCGGGGCCTTTCGCGACGGAGATCAACACGGCGATTCTGAACGACCCCGCGGCGAATGCGCAGTTTCTGGCGAAGATTCCGGTGGGCAAATGGGGGCGGCCAGAGGATATCGGGTCGCTGGCGGCGTACATCTGCTCGGAGGCGGCGGCGTTCATGACGGGCAGCGACATCGTGATCGATGGAGGTTGGCTGGCGCAATGAGGCGGCGCGCGTGGCTGGCGTTGGGGGCTATCGCTTTTGCCGGGTGCGCGCGGGGAGGGAAGAAGCGGATCGCGGTGATTCCGAAGTCGACGGCGCACCTGTTTTGGATCTCCGTCGAGGCGGGGGCGCGGGCGGCGGCCGCGGAATCCGACGCTGAGATTCTGTGGAATGGCCCGGCCACGGAGAGCGATGTCAGCCGCCAGATTCAGATCGTGGACTCGATGGTGGCGCAGCGGGTGGACGGGATCGCCATTGCAGCGGCGGAGAGGAAGGCGATCGTCGCCGCGATCGACCGGGCGATGGCGGCAGGGATTCCGGTGACGGTGTTCGATTCGGGCGTGGATTCGGACAACTACACTTCGTTCGTTTCGACGGATAACTACGAGGCCGGGAAGATGGGGGGACGAAAACTGGCTGAGTTGCTGGGCGGGAAGGGCAGGGTGGCTGTTATCGATCACGCTCCGGGGAGCTACTCGACGATGGAGCGAGAGCGGGGGTTCCGCGAAGTCTTGAAGGCGGAATTTCCCGGGATGACGCTGGCGGGTTCTCAATTTGGCGTGGGAGATCGGGCGAAGGCTCGCGCCGGGGCGGAGAACATTCTCTCGGCGCATCCGGATTTACGGGGGTTCTTTGCGTCCACCGAGCCGAGCTCGATGGGGATTTCGCTGGCGCTGAAGGCGCGCGGCCTGGCAGGGAAGGTGCGGTTCGTGGGGTTCGATTCCAGCCAGGAGATGATCGACGATCTCAAAAGCGGGGTGATGGATGCGATGGTGGTGCAGAATCCGTATCGTCTGGGACTTGAGGCGGTGCGGACGCTGACGCGGAAGCTCAACGGGGAGGAGCCTCCGCGGCGGATCGATCTTCCGGGGATCGTTGTGACCAAGGGGGATCTGTCGAAGCCCGAGATTGACAGGCTGTTGAATCCGATTCTGAAGAAGCCCGGGGTTTGACTCGATGATCGAAGAAGGCGCCGGTCGGAGATCGGCAGGCAGCACACAAGACACGCGGTTTCTTGGGCATCCCCGGGGATTGTCCACTCTGTTCTTCACAGAGATGTGGGAGCGGTTTGGATATTACGGGATGCGGGCGTTGCTCATTCTGTTCATGACCGCGCCGGCGGCGAGCGGCGGGCTGGGCTTCGACGTCGCGAAGGCGGGGTCGATTTATGGGCTGTATACAGGTATGGTGTACCTGGTGAGTTTGCCGGGCGGGTGGGTGGCGGACCGGTTTCTCGGGCAGCGGCGCGCTGTGCTGTACGGCGGAATGGTGATCTCGCTGGGGTACCTGATGCTGGCGGCGCCTGACGTGCGAGTGTTCTATGCGGGACTGTGCGTGGTGGTGATCGGAACGGGGCTGCTGAAGCCGAACATCAGCACGATTGTCGGGCAGATCTATGCCCCGGGCGACCCGCGGCGCGACGCGGGATTTTCGATTTTCTACATGGGGATCAACCTGGGGGCGTTCCTCGCGCCGCTGATTTGCGGGTATGCGGGTCAGCGGATCAACTGGCATCTGGGTTTTGCGCTGTCTGGGATCGGGATGGCGTTCGGTGTGATTCAGTTTTGGGCCGGGCGGCGGCATTTGGGGGACGCAGGTCTGCATCCAGTGCCGGCGGAGAACGAAGTTCAGGCGGCGCGGCAGCGGCGCAATCTGAGAGCGTTGATTTGGTCGCTTGTGTTGTTGCCCCTCGTGCTGGCGGGCGTCGAGGCGTCGGGGGTGTATGAAGTCTCCGCTCTGGCGCTGGTGAACCTGGCGGGCATCATGCTGTTCGCAATCGTCGCGGCGATTTTCGGATGGATGCTGCTTGGGAAAGGATGGACTGCGGAGGAGCGGCGGCGGCTGTACGTGATCCTCGTGCTGTTTCTGGCGGCTTCGCTGTTCTGGTCGTTGTTCGAGCAGGCGGGGTCGTCGCTGAACCTGTTTGCGCAGCGGAGCACGGACAACCGCATCTTCGGGTGGGAGTTTCCGGCGAGCTGGTTCCAGTCGATGAACGCGTTTTTCATTGTGGCGCTGGCGCCGGTGATTTCGTGGATCTGGCTTCGTCTGGGCGAACGGCAGCCCTCGAGCCCGGCGAAGTTCGCGCTCGGTTTGTTGTGCGCGGGGCTGGGGTACGCTGTGTTGATTCCGGGAGCGCTGATGGCGGAAGGGGGCGCGCGCGTGAGCATGTTCTTTCTGATTGGCACTTACTTTTTCCACACGGTGGGGGAGCTGTGTTTGAGCCCGGTGGGGCTGAGCGCGATGACGAAGCTGGCGCCGGAGCGGGTGGCGGGGTTCATGATGGGTGTGTGGTTCGTGTCGATCAGCGTGGGGAATTATCTGGGCGGGCGGCTGGCGTCGCTGTACGGCGAGCTGCCGATTCCAACGCTGTTCACGATCACGGGGGCGTTCGGGATCGCGGTGGCGGTGCTCGTGGCGTTGATCGCGCGGCCGGTGGAGCGGATGATGGGCGACGTGCGGTGAACGTTTCAGCAACCCGTTCATGTCGCCCTGGCAAAGCGCTCAATCTGCCTCGCGCAGGACTCCGGCTTACGGCTTCTTCCTGATTGTCAGGGTCTGAGTTGTTTGCAAGGCCGGCGGTTCCTTGATATCCGCACTGGGGTTGACCGAGTGGATATAGGGAGTCGCGATCAGGCTGCCGTTCTCGGACTGGGTGGCGTGGTTAAAGAGAGTGAAGGAACCGGTTTGGCCGCCGCCTTGCCCCACGATGAGGTTGTGACAGGCCGAGGAGGGCGAGAAGGTGGTCTGCTGCTGCAACAGAGGCGACGAATATGCGCGCATGACGCAAAGTTGCACCTGCGTGTTTTGAGCTGCATTTCGTGAGGACTGCACTGTGGCAGAGAGAGAGGAAGAACTCCCGGCATCGACCGTGCTGGGATTCCAGGGGCCGACGGGCAGCAACTCAACGAACGGGTTTACAGTCCGGCCTTCGGCCTCTTGCGGGTAGTAGTAATACACGTTACCCACGGGACACCATTCCGAAGGCTCATTCGTGGCGATCCAATACCCATCGTCGATGTCGATAGGCATGATCAGTTGCACCGTAACATACGGCGCCTGGAAGGCGGTCAAAGTCTGGGAGCGTCCGGTCGGGCTTCTCAATGTCAATGTGGCGTAAGCCGTGTGATTGCCCGCCATGGCATAGTTCGTGTCGGTGACAGCGATGGCCGCCATGCTGGTCCCGTCTTCCACGATATCGACGAAGTACGAGGCGTTTTGCGCCGCAGCTGGCGCCAGGAGCGCGGATGCAACGATCCACGCGCCGGCGAAGGATTTAAAAATGCGCATGGTTTTTCCGGCCATCTCCTACTACCGCTGCTCCGGCACGGCTGCGGTACGAATTCTGGGTTTCACTCGTTCGTCCACGTGCCGCCGGAAACGCTCCGCTCCCTCCGGCCCCAGGCGTTGCTTGAGGGCGTCAACAACCTCTCGCAGGATCCGCTCGCGATCGGCGCGCAACACGTCAGTCACCTGGTCCTCCGGCGATCCCGCCATCCGGGCCGTCGTTTCCCGCAACATGGATTGACAACGGGCGTTGGCCTCGTTGGCCGCCATAAAAATGCGGTTTTTCTCCAAGTCCGTAAACCCTGAGTTTTGGAGAAACGCTCGCCGCGTTTCCTCGGGTAGAGCGCCCGGTCTATCCGCCAGGGCCTGGAATAACATCCACCATGCGAGGGAATCGGGAATTCTGGATGGGTCGACGGAGCCGTGAATCATCTTTGTGGGCGGGACTTGAACTCCCTGGGCGAAGGCTTGGGGAACAAAAAGAAAGGCGATCAGAGTTGCAGAAAGAATTGATGTAGACTGGTTCATCTTATTCTCCTACGAATCGAGGTTCTCGATGGGCAGATGATAGCGCAAGAAAAAACCTCTGTCAAACAATAAATTCGCGCGAACATTTCGTGCCAAAAGCGCCGTTTCTTCAGTTTTGATGAGTCAGGAAATGTGCGGCCGCGCTTCTGCGCCAGCGGTGCCTGGTGGAGCTGGCTGGCTCGCGATTCCCCACGCGGACTGGCTTGCTGAGCCTGATGCGTCAGAACTTCCGGACGGATTCAGATGAATGGATGAGGTGCGATCGGCGGTCCGGTATACTGAGGGATCTATGAGCAAAGAACCACGGCAGGCCGAGCAGCAGCCTTCGTTCGAGCAGAGCCTGGGCGAGCTGGAGGCCATTGTCAAACAGTTGGAGGGGAGCGAACTGCCGTTGGAGAAGTCGCTGGAGCTGTTCGAGCGGGGGATGCAGCTCAGCGAGATCTGCCGCAAGCAGCTCGCGGAGGCGGAGACGCGCGTGGAGGTGCTATTGAAGCGCGGGGAGGCGGTGACTCCGGCTCCGTTCGGTAAACCGGCAGATGATGATGTTCCTTTCTGACAGCGGCCCAATGACCTTTACTGAATACCTCGCGGAACAGGTCCGCCGGATCGACGCGGAACTGGATCAATTGGCTCCGAGCGAGGACACGCCGCCCGAGACCATTCATCGCGCGATGAGATACAGTTTGTTCGCGGGCGGGAAACGCGTGCGGCCGGTGCTGTGCATGGAGGCGGCGCGGGCTGTCGCGGGCGGCGAAGTTGCGGGGATCGAGCAGGTGGCGTGCCCGCTGGAGCTGATCCACACTTACTCGCTGATCCACGACGACCTGCCGGCGCTCGACAACGACGACCTGCGGCGCGGGCGGCCGACGTGCCACAAGGTGTTCGGCGAGGCGATGGCGATTCTGGCCGGCGACGCGCTTCTGACGCTGGCGTTCGAAGTGCTCGGGCGGTGCGGCGACGCGCGGCTGGTGCGCGAGCTGGCGGCGGCGTCTGGAACCGTCGGCGGGATGATCGCCGGGCAGGTGCACGACATCGAGGGCGAAGGTCAGAGGCCGACCGAGGAGCTGCTGGAGCGGATTCATCGCGCCAAGACGGGCGCGCTGTTGAGGGCGAGCGTGAGACTTGGCGCCCTTTACGCTGGGGCGTCGACGGGCGACCTCGACGCGATCACGCGCTACGGCGAGCACATCGGGCTGGCGTTCCAGATCGTCGATGACATCCTTGATGTCGAGCAGACTTCAGAGCGGCTCGGCAAGACGGCGGGCAAGGACGCCGCGCAGAAGAAAATCACATTTCCGGCCGTTTATGGTTTGGAGGTTTCGAGGCGCATGGCCGGAGAACAGCGGCAGGCGGCGCACGCGGCGCTGGAGCGTTTCGGCGAGCGGGCCGCGCGGCTGAGGGATCTGGCGGACCTGGTCGTCGACCGCAACGCATGAAGACGCCGCGCCAGCGCATCGACCGGCTCCTGGTGGAGCGGGGGCTGGCCGAGACGCGCGAGAAAGCGCAGGCTCTGATCATGGCGGGGCAGGTTCGCGTGGCCGGTCAGCGCGTGGAAAAGGCCGGCACGGCGGTGGCGGTGGACGCCGGGATCGAAGTGGCGCAGACGATGCCGTGGGTGAGCCGCGGCGGGTACAAGCTGGCGGCGGCGCTCGATCATTGGGGGATCGACGTCGGCGGAAGGGTGTGCGCGGATGTGGGGTCGTCCACCGGGGGGTTCACCGATTGCCTGTTGCAGCGCGGCGCGGCGCGCGTTCATTGCGTGGATGTGGGCAAGGGGCAACTACATTGGAAGCTGCGGCAGGACGAGCGCGTGGTTCTACATGAAGGGGTGAACGCGCGCTACCTGGATGAGAAAGAGCTGGGCGAGCGGGTGCAGCTCGCGGTCTGCGATGTCAGTTTCATATCTGTTACACTCATTCTCCCAGTGCTCGCCCGGCTGCTGGCGGAACCTTACGAATTCATTGTGCTTGTGAAGCCGCAGTTCGAAGTGGGACGCAAGCAGGTGGGCAAAGGCGGCATTGTGCGCGAGCCCGAGCTGCACCGGCAGGCGTGCGAGAAAGTGCGGCGCGCAGCGGAGTCTCTGGGCTTCGCGACGGACCTGATCGAGAGCCCGATCGCGGGCGCGGAAGGCAACAAGGAATTCCTGCTATATGGAACCGGTCAACACGGTCGGGATCATCTCGAAGCCTGATGTGAGCGCCGCCGCCCAGGTGGTGCCCGGGCTGGTGGAGTGGCTCGAAAAGCGCGGCATCGTTTGCCGGCTGGACGTGGAGACGGCGCGGTACGCGGGCCGCGGCGCGGGACTGCCGCGCGAGCAAACGCCGGACGGATGCCAGCTCGTTATCGTGCTGGGCGGCGACGGGACATTGCTGTCGGCGGCGCGCGCGATTGCCGGGCGGCCGATTCCGCTATTCGCGGTGAATCTGGGAGGGCTGGGGTTTCTCACGGCGATCACGATCGACGAGCTGTATCCGGAGCTGGAGCGCGCGCTGCGCAACGAGCATCGCGTGGCGAAGCGCAGGATGCTGGCGTGCGAAGTGCACAGGGGCGGGGACTTGGTGTCGTCCTACGAGGCGCTGAACGACGTCGTCATCACGAAGGCGCACATTGCGCGCATGATCGACCTGGTCTGTCACGTGGACGCGCACTTCGTGTGCCGCTATAAGTCGGACGGGTTGATTGTGTCGACTCCGACGGGGTCCACGGCGTATTCGCTGTCGGCCGGCGGGCCCATCGTATTTCCGTCGGTGAGCGCGCTTTGCATTACGCCGATCTGCCCGCACACACTCACCAACAGGCCCGTGATCGTTTCTGACTCAAGCGTGATCCAGATCGTGAACCTGGCGGAAGACGAGGTGGCTTACCTGACCATCGACGGCCAGGTCGGAGAGCCGCTGAAGGAACAGGACAGGGTGGTGTGCAAGAGCTCGCCGAATTCGCTGCACCTCATCCGGCCGCCGCGGATGCTTTTTTTTGATGTGCTGCGGCAGAAGCTGAAGTGGGGGGAGAGGTAGGGGCGGAGCGGGAGCATTCACCGCGAAAGACTGAAAAGCCAGATTGGGCCAGGGATGGACAAGCATGGGGGTGGCGCGGGCGGAGATCGCGGCTCCGCCACAGGATCAGCCGGCCATTGACTCCTGAACCACCGCCGACGGCTCTTCCTTGCCGAAGTCGCCTTCCCAGCGCGCGATGACGCAGGTGGCGAGGCAGTTGCCGATCACGTTCACCGACGTGCGGGCCATGTCCATCAACTCGTCGATGCCGAGGATGATGAAGATCGGCTCGACGGGCAGGTTGAATGACGCGGCAGTGCCGAGCAGGATAACCAGCGATGCGCGGGGGACGCCGGCGACCCCCTTGCTGGTGAGCATCAGCGTCAGCATCATCACGATCTGCTGTCCGACGCTCAAGTGAATGCCGGCGGCCTGGGCGACGAAGATCGAGGCGAGCGAAAGGTAGAGAGTCGTTCCGTCGAGGTTGAAGCTGTAGCCGGTGGGCATGACGAACGCGACGATACGGCGCGGGACGCCGATGGCCTCCATGGCTTCCATCGCGCGCGGCAGCGCGGCTTCGGAGCTGGTGGTGGCGAAGGCGATGGAGACCGGCTCGGCGATAGCGCTGATGAACTTCTTGAGTGGCACCCGGAATAGCTTGGCGACGGGGAGAAGAACGCCGAGCAGGAAGAAGGTCAACGCCACGTAGAGCGTCGCCAGCAACTGGAAGAGGTTGACGAGAATGCCGAGGCCCATGTGTCCCACGGTGTAAGCGATGGCGGCGCCGACGCCGATGGGGGCGTAGTACATGATGATGTTGGTGAACTTGAACATCGTCTCCGCCAAGCTCTCGCAGAAGTGGAGCAGCGGGAGGCGCTTGTCGTCCTTGAGCAACGCCAGCGCGATTCCGAAGACGATGCTGAACACCACAATCTGGAGGACCTCGCCCTCGACAACCGACTTGGCGAAGTTCTCCGGGAAGACGTGGAGGATGACGTCGGAGGCGGTTTGCTTCTTTGCCTCAAGCTTCTCGGTGGCGGTCGCCGGCGGCAAAGTGATGCCGACTCCGGCGCGCGAGATGTTGATCGCGATCAAGCCGATGACGAGGGCCAGCGTCGTCACCACCTCGAAGTAGATCAGCGCCTTGACGCCCATGCGGCCGACCTTCTTGAGATCGCTGTGTCCGGCGATGCCGACGACGAGGGTGGCGAACAGGAGCGGCGCGATGATCGTCTTGATCAGGCGCAGGAAGATCATGCTGAGCAGGCGCAGCTTGACGGCGAAGTCGGGCAGGTCGTGGCCGATCTCGGCGCCGACGACCATGCTGAAGAGGATCCAGGCGGTGAGGGATTTGCGATGCCAGGTCCAGAAGCCGAGGGCGGCGATGGCGAGCCATCTCGTGGCGAGCTGCACGCCGGGAGCGAGTCCGAATACCAACGCGGCCGCGGCGACAGCGAGCGCGATCAGAACCAGGTACAGCGCCTTGACCTTCATCCAGTTACGTTAACATGAGGGGCGTGGCGGGGACTGCCGCGGAGAAAGGACAGGACTCATGAAGCTTGGCGCTGTCACCTACAACGTGCTGAAGGACTGGGATCTGGAGACAGTCATCACCAAACTCGAGCAGGCGGGATTCGAGGCGGTCGAGTTGCGCACCGGCCACAAGCACGGCGTGGAGCCATCGCTCGGCGTTGAAGAGCGAGCGAAAGTGAAGACCCGGTTCGCGGCGAGCAAGGTCCGGCTGCTCAGTTACGGCTCGACGGCGGAGTTTCATTCGCCCGATCCTGCGGTGCGGCGGAAAAACGTGGAAGAGGCGAAGAGCTTCGTCGATCTGGCGCGCGACACGGGGGCGCTGGGCGTCAAGGTGCGGCCGAACGGCTTTCCGCCGAACGTGCCGAAGGAAGAGACGATCAGGAACATCGGGCTGTGCCTCAAAGAGCTGGGGGATTACGCCAAGGTGCGCGGCGTCGAGATCTGGCTCGAAGTCCATGGGCGGGAGACGCAGTTGCCTCCGGTTTGCGCGGCTATCATGAAAGCGACGGGCCACGACTCCGTCGGGCTGTGCTGGAATTCGAATCCCACCGACATCGTGAACGGCAGCATCAAGCAGAGCTTCGACCTGTTGCGGCCTTGGGTGAAGAACTGCCACATCACGGAGCTGGCCGACGACCGCTATCCGTGGCGCGAGCTCTTCCTTTTGCTGCGGCAGTCGGGGTATGACCGCTACACGCTGTGCGAGGCGCAGGAGAGCAAGGAGCCGGAGCGGTTTTTGCGGTGGTATCGCGCGCTATGGCGGGAGCTGAACCGGCCGTAGGGGTCAGGCGAAGACCGCCGCGGCGGTGAGGTAGGTGTTGGCGTGGGCCTCGGCGGTGAGGTCGGGCGGGTTTGAGTAGCCTCCTCCGAGGGTGATGACGATGGGCACGCCGTGGCGGCGCACCGCCTCCAGCACCATGCGATCGCGCTTCATGAGGCCTTCGAGGGTGAGGGACAGGCGGCCGAGCGTGTCTTTGGCGAGCGGGTCGACTCCGCTTTGATAAAAGACGATTTGGGGATGCCATTTGAAGACCTCCGGGAGAATGGCGGCGAGGGCTTGCAGGTACTCTTGGTCGCCGGTTCCGTCGGGGAGGGCTACGTCGATCCTGCTGGTCTGCTTGCGGAAGGGGAAGTTGTTTTCGCCGTGGAGGGAGAGGGTGAGGACCGCGGGGTCGTGTTCGAAGATGCTGGCCGTGCCGTCGCCCTGGTGGACGTCAAGGTCGATGACGGCGAAGCGGGTCGCGCGGCCCGCCGTGCGCAGGTTTTCTATGGCTACGGCGATGTCGTTGAAGACGCAGTAGCCGGAGCCTTCGCTTTTGAAAGCGTGGTGGGTGCCTCCGGCAAGGTTGCCGCTCCAGCCTCGATCGAGGGCCTCCGCCGATGCGGCGAGTGTGCCGCCGACCGAGGCCAACGTGCGGCGCACCAAGGCTTCGGACCAGGGGAAGCCTATGCGGCGGAGAGATCGCTCGTCCAGGGTTCCTTCGAGGAAGCGGGCTACGTAGATGGGGTCGTGGGCTCTTGCCAGGTCGTCCGGATTCGCCAGGGGCGCCGGAGTCAGCTCGAAGAGGCCGGTTCTTGACAGGCGCTCTCTCACCATCGCGTACTTCCTCATCGGGAACTTGTGTCCCGGGGGGAGTTCGATGGCGTGGTGGTCGCAGTAGTAGAGTGTGGGGCGCACGCGGGCACAGCCTGAAGGTTGTGCTGCTCAAAAACACACAGCCTGAAGGCTATGTTACTTTTTCGTGAGGTCGCGGACCCAGATGTCCTTGAAGAGCATGTTGCCCTCGCCTCCGGAGTGGAGCTGGAGGGCGATCGTGCCTTCCAGGAATGGGGCGCGCGGGTCGGTGAAGTCGACCATCGGGACGCCGTTGAGCCGCGAGATGTAGCGGTTGCCGATGACGGTGACTGTCATTTCGTTCCAGTCGCCCTGGCGCACGACGGTTTCGTTTTCGGGGGCGGGCCAGACGATCCAGGCGCGGCCGAAGCCGTAGACGCCGCCGGTGTGGCGGCCGATGGTGCAGTCGATCTCGAACTGCGCGCCCTCGGTGACGTCGGCGGTGCCGGGCTTGAACTTGGTGTGGAAGTAAACGCCGCTATTGCCGGAGCCTTCGCACTTGAAGCGCAGCGAGAGGGTGAAGTCCTTGTAGGTTTTCTCGGTTTCAAGGTAGCCGTACTCCTTCGAGATGGCGCGCCCGCGCAGCACGCCGCCCGGCTCGATCACCCACTCCTCCTTGCCGACGTTATTCCAGCCTGTGAGGTCCTTGCCGTTGAACAACTGCACCCAGTCCTCGCCGGGTGGCCGTGGGCCCCTGGGGCGCTGCGCGGCGGCGAGGGAGAGGAATGCGACGGAGAGAAGTAAAGCTCGGAGCATATGGAACAGCATATCGGTTTAGGCGCCCAGGGCGGAAGCGATGGCTCCGGCGATGCGGTTGGCGCGGAAGTCGACGCGCTCGATGTCGGGCCCCTCGACCATCACGCGGGCCAGCGGCTCGGTACCCGAGAAGCGCACCAGGACGCGGCCCGCGGCGCCGAACTCTGTTTCGGCGGCGCGGATCTCAGCCTGCACGTCCGGCAGTTCTTCGAGGGGCCGCTTCACCGCGAAGCGGACATTCACGAGGCGCTGCGGGTAGACCTGGAAGTCCGCCGTCAGCTCCTCGAGGGTGCTGCCGGTGCGCAGGAGCAGCTCGGCCACGCGCAGCGCCGTCAGCAGGCCGTCGCCGGTAGTGGAGTACTCGCGAAAGATGACGTGGCCGGACTGCTCTCCGCCCAGCGGCAGGCCGAGGCGCAAAAGCTCTTCGAGCACATACCTGTCACCGACCGCTGTGCGGATCAGGCGGATGCCGTCTCTCGCGAGAGCGCGCTCGAGGCCGAGGTTCGACATCACCGTGGCGACGACAGCCGGCCCGGTCGCGCCATTGTGCAGTGCGCCGCGCGCGTGCAGATCGCGGGCCGCGATCAACAGGATGTGATCGCCGTCGATGAGCTTTCCCGACGCGCCGGCCATGATGCACCGGTCGGCATCGCCGTCGAATGCGGCGCCGAAATCGGCCTCGTGCTCCGCGACCAGCCGCTGAAGGTGATGCGTGTGCAGCGCTCCGCAATCGAGGTTGATGTTGCGGCCGTCCGGCTCGCAGGCGTAGCGAATCACGTGCGCGCCGAGGCGCTCGAGGACTTCGGGCCCCAATTCCGATGCCGCGCCGTTGGCGCAGTCGAGCACGATGCGGCGGCCCTTGAGAGATCCGTTGAAAGTCGCGGCGAGGTAATCGGCGTAATCGGCATCGAGCTTGCGCTCGGCGACGAGATCGGCCGTCGCGGCGCCATCGCCCTGCTTGAGGATCTCGAAGATGCGCCGCTCGATGCGCCTCTCCGTAGCGTCGGCCAGCTTGAAGCCGGAGTGGTCGAAGGCCTTCAGACCGTTGTCGAAGTAGAGGTTGTGCGAGGCGGAGATCATCACGCCGGCGATGAAGTCCTCGGCGCGCGTGAGGAAGGCGACGCCCGGCGTGGTGGTGAGGCCCGCGAAGTGGACTTCGGCGCCTCCGCGCGCGAGTCCGGCGGCGAGATGTCCGGCGAGCCAGGGGCCCGACTCGCGGGTGTCCATGCCGATCAGCACGGCGGCGCGGCTGGCTCCCCGCGCGGCGGCCGCCTGAACGGCCCATTCGCCTAAAGCGACGCCGAAAGCGGTCACCGTTTCCGGATCGAGCGGCGGCTCGCCGGCCACACCACGGATTCCATCGGTCCCGAAGAGCGTTCGCGACATGCTTGTTCTTAGAGTCTCAATCTTTCACCGGCTCCAGCACGGCGCGGACGCGCACGGCGGGCGAAGTCTTACAAGTCACCTGGGCATGCCCGGGGTAGACATTGGCGACAGCCTCGCCGTCCGGTCCGAGCGCGCGCAGGTCGACCGGATCGGTCTCGACGCGCTCGATGGCCCTGACACGGCTCTCCGGACCGACGATGCGCATGGCTGCGGGCGTGGATTCGATCTTCGCCACGCGCATGCCTTCCGGTACGTGGCTGATGCGGACCTCCACCGGCACTTCCTTCTCCACGCGCAGCTCAAGCCGCATGCGGATCTGGGCGGGGATGGCGCGGTCGAGATCCACTCCGCTGGGGAGGTCGAATTGCGCGCGCGAGATGGGGAAGGTCTTCTCGCCGGGCTGATTGACAGGGGCGAGGTCGATAATGAGCGGAGGCGGGCTCGCGGAGATGCGCGAGAGCGTGGCCGAGGGGCCGCGCAGGATCAGGTGGACGGTTTCCACGAAGTCGGAGCTGATCTCGAGGTGAGGCGGCACGTTGCGATATTGCACCGGCACCGGCACCGAGGTGGTGAGCTCGCGCGTGCCGACCATCACCATCCAGAGGATGAAGGCGACGGCGAGCGAAACGAGTTTCCAGCCGAGGTCCTTGGTGAGGCTGCGCATCATGGCCGGGCGCCCTCCTGGGCGGCGCTCTGTGACCCGGGCAGCGGTGGGAGCGGGGTCTTCTCGCGCAGCCACTCGGAAAGGCGGTCCATGTCGACCTCGGATTCCAGGCGCCCGCGAGCCGCAACGGAGACGACGCCGCGCTCTTCGCTGACCACGATGGCGATGCAATCAGCCTCTTCAGTGACGCCGATTGCGGCGCGGTGGCGCGTGCCGAGGATGCGCGACAGCTCGGGGTTCATGGTCAACGGCAGGAAGCAGGCAGCCGCCGCGACGCGCCCGCCCTGGACGATGACGGCTCCGTCGTGGAGCGCGCCGCCGGGCTGGAAGATTGCCAGCAGCAGGTCGCGCGTGAGCCGGGCCTCCACGGGGACGCCGCTTTCGATGAAGGTACGCAGGCCGATTTCCCGCTCGACGACGATGATGGCGCCGATCTTTTGCTGCGCCAGGTGCTGCACCGCCAGCAGGATCTCGTCGGCGACTTCGCGTGACTCGAATCGGCTGCCAAAGCCCACCCAGCGCTGCTCGCCGATGCGCGCCAGCACGCGCCGGATCTCGCTCTGGAACATCACGATGAGTGCGAAGGCCGTGTAAGGCGCCAGGGCCTCCAGAATCGAGCGGAGCAATCCAAGCTGCCCAATGATCGAGATGACGTAGACGATCAGGACGACGCCAATGCCGGCCAGGACGTGCGCCGCGCGGCGGCCGCGGATGATGATCACGGCCTGGTAAATAAGCACCGCCACGAGAAGGATGTCCAGCACTGCCGTCACGGTGAGGCGGGACAGGGTTTCCTTCATGAGCACGACAGGCCACATATGTTTTGGCCGGGCGGGCGGCCCGACCCTTCAGTTTAGCGCGAAGCCGAAAGGTCTCAATGATTTCCAGACATTTTGCGCAACTATTGGCGCGCGGCTGCGTCAGAATGGGAAGCCGAGGGTATCCGGGGATGCTGACGACACTGCTGTTCGCCGCCGCGCTTCAGGCCGCACCAGCGCCCGGCGACGCTGCCGCGCTCATGCGCCGCGCGGTTCATGGCTTTTTCGAGAACTCAGCCCGGTTGCAGGACTTCAGTTTCGAGAGGCGAACCGTGCGCACGGAATTCGAGCCCGGGGGCTCGGTGAAGTCGCGCGCGGTCTGGACAAACACAGTGGACTGGGTGGACGGGGTGCGGATGAGCTGGACGACCCGGCGCGACGACAAGCCGCTGGACGACGCGGAGCGCGCGCGCATCGAGAAGTCGCTCCGCAACAGCGCGGCGGAGTGGAAACGGAAACCGCCGGAAGAGCGCCGGAAGATCACTGAACAGGGGCGGTCGAAGCAGAACAAGGAGCTCGAGTACCTCAGGGAGTTCCCCGAGGCGCTTGTGTTCCAACCGCTGCCGGGGGAGGTGGTGGATGAGCGGCCTGCGCTGGTGTTCGCGTTTTCACCGCGGCCCGGCTACAGCCCGCGCACGATGCAGGGGAATGTGTACCGCAAGGTTCGCGGGCGCATCTGGATCGACCGCGAGGAAGGCCAGTTCATCCGCATGGAGGGCGAAGTCTTCGACGACGTGAGCGTGGGCGGGTTCCTGGCCAAGATCGAGAAGGGAACGCGGTTTGATTTCAGGCAGGCGCGGCTTGGGGCGGGGCAGTGGTTTTTGGCGAAGCAGGTCGTGCGCGTGGATGCGCGCGTGCTGCTGGTGAAGAGCGTGCACCGGCAAGTGGAGTCGGAGTATTCGGGGTGGCGGCGGGCGGCGGCGTTGCGCGGTGAGGAGTAGCACACTGGCACAGCCTGAAGGCTATGTTACGTGGCACAGCCTGAAGGCTATGTTACGTGGCACAGCCGGAAGGCAATGGCGCTTTCAGGCGGATTTGATTTCGGTCCAGAGGCGGTCGCGGAGGCGCTGCGTGGCGGCTGGGAGGGTGGCGAACCATTCGCCGCGCGCCATCGTCGCCGCATCGGGGTAGAGAACGGGCGACTCGCGGTGTTCGCGGGGCATCAGCTCGCGCGCGGCGCGGTTGGCGGTGGCGGTGCGCGCCACGCCAAGGATGCCGGCGGCAATGTCCGGCCGGAGGATGAAGTCGAGGAAGCGGTGGGCCAGATCGCGGCGGCGGCTCTCGCGCAGGATGACCGCGCAGTCGGTGTAGAGCGTGAAGCCCTCGCGCGGGTAGACCCACTTGAGGCGCGGCGCGGCGTCGATGGCCTGCTGGGCGGTGGTAGTCCACATCTGGCAGGCGAGGACGTCGCCGGCGACGGCCTGGTCGCGCACCTCCGCGTTCAGGTAGGCGCGCAGCAGCGGCTTCTGCTTCAGGGCCTCGGCCTGTGCGCGGCGCAGGTCGGGCTCCGAGACTGTGTTGATCGAGAGGCCGAGCTTCTTGAGGGCCGCGCCGAAGACTTCGCCGGGGTCGTCGAGCATCGTGATGCGGCCGCGGAAACGGTCGTCCCAGAGGTCGGCCCAGGCCGACGGCGCGGGCTTGACACGCTCGCTGTCGTAGAGGATTCCGCTCGCGCCCCACAGGAAGGGGACGCACCAGCGGAGATCGGGGTCCCAATCGGGGCGGGCGAACTGCGCATCGAGATTGGCGAGTTGGGTGAAGCGCGCGCGGTCGAGAGCGGCGATGAGATTCATCTCGCGCATCGGCGCAACGAAGTAGTGCGAAGGAAAGACGACGTCCCAGCCGGAATTACCGGTCATTACGCGGGCCAGCATCTCTTCGTTGCTTTCGTAGATTGCGTAGCGCACGTGGATGCCGGTTTCCTGTTCGAACCGCGCAAGCGTGGTCTCGCCCATGTAGTTCGACCAGTTGAAGATGTTCAGCCGCCTCCGCGCGGGCGTGCAGCCGGCGAGCCCGGCGAGCGACATGAAGAAAGTGCGGCGCTTCATTTCTCGCGCAGCCTCTCGGAGAGCAGAATCACAGCGCCCAGCCCCATCACGATCATGGTTGAGATCGAATTGACGACGGGGTTCGCGCCGCGGCGGGCCATCGCGTAGAGGACCATCGGCAGCGTTTCGCTGTCCACGCCGGCCACCATGCTGGTGATGACGTAATCGTCGAACGAGATGGTGAAGGCCAGCAGCGCGGCGGCCGCCACGCCGGGCTTGAGCGCGGGCAGCGTGACGCGGGCAAAGGCCTGCCATTCGTTGGCGCCGAGGTCCATCGCGGCTTCTTCGAGAGAGCGGTCCATCGTGCGCAGCCGCGCCAGCACGACGATGACGACGTAGGCGATCGAGAACAGCAAGTGCGCGAGGATCACGCTGTGCATTCCCAGGCGGAGATCGAGAAAGCGGAAGGCCCACTGGAAGAGCGCGAGCAGCGAGACGCCCATCACGATCTCGGGCGTCACCAGCGACAGCGCGAGCGGCATGGTGATCCACTTCGTATCGCGCTTCCAGAGGCCGTAGGCGCACATCGTACCGATGACGGTTGCGCCCGCCGTGGCCGCGAATGCGATCAGCAGGCTGTTCCAAGCGGCCTCCCTTAATTGCGCGTCCTTGAGCGCGGCCTGGTACCAGTGCAGTGAGAACGCCTCCCAGAGCGTAAAGCGCGAGCGGTTGAAGCTGAACGCCGCGAGCACAAGCAGAGGCAGGTGCAGGAAGAGATAAGCGGCAGCGGCGTAGAGGCCCGGCACGCGCGTCACAGCAGCGTCTCTCCTTTGCGTCGCGTTATGAACATCAGCAGCGCCATGACCACGGCGGTGAGCGCGAGCGAGGCGGCCGCGCCGAAGGGCCAGTCGCGGGCGCTGGTGAACTGGTTCTGGATCAGCGTGCCGACCAGGATCGTCTTGCCGCCGCCGAGAAGGTCGGGCGTGAGATAGGCCCCGAGGCAGGGAATGAAGACAAGGATCGCGCCGGCGCGAATGCCGGGAGCGCACAGCGGGATGATGACACGCCAGAGCGCGGTCCGCGGCCTTGCGCCGAGGTCGGCGGCGGCCTCTTCCAGCGCCGGGTCCAGCCGCTCCAGCGCGGCGTAAAGCGGCAATACCATGAAAGGCAGGTAGCCATAGACGAGGCCCAGGATGACTGCGCCGTAGTTGTAGAGCAGCGGCAGCGGCTCGCGGATGACGCCGATGCCCAGCAGCGCGGAGTTGAAGAGGCCGGTGTCGCGCAGCAGAAACATCCAGGCGTAGGTGCGCACCAGGAAGCTGGTCCAGAAGGGCAGGATGACGAGGCTCAGGTAGAGGTTCTTGCGCGTTCCGGAGCGCGCGATGAAGAGCGCGAGCGGGAAGCCGAGCACGAGGCAGATCAGCGTCGAGACCGCGGCGACCGCGAACGAGCGCGCGAAGATTCCCGCGTAGAGCGGGTCGGCCAGCCGCAGCCAGTTCTCCGCGGTCCAGGGACCACCGACGCCGCCGTATGCGCCGCGGGCGAGGAGCGAATAAGCAAGCAGGATGCAAAGCGGCACGCCGAACAGCAGAGCCATGAACGCCGCCGTGGGCGCGAGGAAGATGGCGCGCAGGCGGCTCATGCCGGTGGCAGGGGCATCTCGTCGTGGCCGTTCCACCAGAGGTGGACCTGATCGCCGGCGCGGAAGGCGCCGTTGAAGCGCGAGACTTCGGCGAGGACGCGGTCGCCGTTCGCCAGGCGCGCCTCGACGTGCAGGCAGTTGCCGAGGAAGAGCGTGCTTTCGATGCGCGCCGCGACGCTGCGGCCGTTCAGCGGGCGCTCGTGCGAGATGCACGTGGCCTCGGGGCGGATGCCAACGCCGTCGATCCAGTTCACCGGCCCGAGGAACGACGCCGCGAAGCGCGTGCGCGGCCGCAGGTAGACCTCTTCCGGTGCGCCGGTTTGCTCCAGCCGGCCCTGGTTGAGGATCGCGATGCGGTCGGAGATCGAGAGCGCTTCCTCCTGGTCGTGTGTGACGAAGAGAAACGTGATGCCGACGCGCCGCTGCAAGGCGCGCAGCTCGGCGCGGACCTGCTTGCGCAGGTTCGGGTCGAGCGCGGAGAGCGGCTCGTCGAGCAGCAGCACGTCGGGGTGCGTGACGAGCGAGCGCGCCAGCGCCACGCGCTGTTTCTCGCCGCCGCTCAATTGCGCGGGCAGGCGGTCCTCCCTGCCGCCGAGCTGAAGCATGTCGATGGCGCCGCGCACGCGCCTGGCGCTGTCCGGAGGGGATCCGCCCGCGCGGTGGCGAAGCCCGAACTCGATGTTTTCGCGCACCGTGAGGTGCGGGAACAGGGCGTAGCTCTGGAAGACCGTGCTGACGTTGCGCTCGTAAGGGCGGCGGTGGTTGATGCGTTCTCCACGCAGCAGGATCTCGCCTTCGGTGGGCTCTTCAAAGCCGGCGATCAGGCGCAGCGTCGTGGTCTTGCCGCAGCCCGAGGGGCCGAGCAGCGAGAACAACTCCCCTTCGGGGATCTCCAGCGTCAGCCCTTCGACGGCGGTGTGGTTGGTGAAGCGCTTCGAGAGCGACCTCAGCTCCAGAACGTGCGCCATGAATCGTGTTCATCGAAATGTTAGCGCACTTCCACCGGTTCGTCGTGCGTGCGGGGAAACTCCGCATCCCGCATCATGGAGATATAGGAGTTCCCCCGATGAGTGATTTGACAGCAACACGGCGGCGGTTTCTGGCCTCTGCCGCGTCCGTGCCGCTGGCCGCGGCCGAGATCCGGCCATCCCTTCCCGTGCGCAAGGCCGCGCGGCCGGTGAGCGCGAATGACAGGATCCGCGTCGGCATGATCGGCGTCGGCATCATGGGCGCCGGCCACCTGCGCAGCTTTGTCCAGCAGCAGCAACAGGACAAGGACATCGAGGTCGCCGCGGTCGCCGACGTCTACAAGCGGCACCGCGACCGCGCCAAGGCCATCACCAACCTTGACGACAAGCACATCGTCGTCGATTACCGCGAGATCCTCCAGCGCGACGACATCGACTGCGTGCTGATCGCGACGCCCGATCACTGGCATGCGCAGATGGCGATCGACGCCTTCGCCGCGGGTAAGGATGTGTATCTGCAAAAGCCGATCACCCTCACCGTCGAGGAAAGCGCGCAGGTGGTCGCAGCCTGCGCCAGGCACGGGCGCGTGCTCCAGGTGGGCAGCCAGTTTCTCTCGGACCCGCGCTGGCACAAGGCGCGCGAGCTCATCCAGAGCGGGGCTATCGGCGATGTTCTGTGGGCGCAGACCACCTACAGCCGCAACTCGAAGTCCGGCGAGTGGAACTACTACGTCGACGAGGAGTGCACGCCGGAGACGGTGGACTGGAAACGCTGGCTGGGGCCCGCGCCGAAAGTCCCCTTCAGCGGCGAGCGGTTCTTCCGCTGGCGCAAGTACTGGGCCTATTCCAACGGCGTTTCGTCTGACCTCTACTATCACCGGCTCGGTCCGATTCTGTTCGCCATCGGCGGGCAGTATCCGACGCGCGTCACCGGCGCGGGCGGGATCTACATCCAGAAGGACCGCGAGGTCCCCGACACCTTCATCAACACGATCGAATACGAGAAGTGCAGCGTGGTGATCGCGGGGTCGATGGCGAACGCCGCGGCGAACCGCTTCATGCCGGAAGCGATCTACGGGCACACGGGCACGATTGTCGTGGAGCCGACACGCGTCGTCGTTTATCCCGAGCGGCTGGACCGGCGAGCGCCCGGCAACGGCGCGGGTGAGCAGGTGTTCGAGTTCCCCGAAGGCGCCCGCAACAACAACCGCCTGCACACCGACAACTTCTTCTCCTGCATGCGTACGCGCAAGACGCCCGTGCTGGGGCCGGAGCTGGCGCACCAGATCATGACGGCGATCGGGCTCGCGTGCGAGAGCTATCGCGAGGGGCAGCTCAAGCTGTTCGATCCGGCTACGCGCAAGCGCATCAAGACCGCGGCGAAGCGCCCGATGTACGAAGGCGACGGGAAGAACTATCCGGAAGGGCCGCGAAAGCAGCCGGCGGCGTAGCGCTCAGACGACGACCACGGCGGTGCCGCTCGCTGTCACCATCAGCATCCCGCCGCCGTGGGAGGTGTTCAGCGACTCGTAGTCGAGATCCACGCCGATGATGGCGTTGGCGCCCTTTCTCTGGGCCTCCTCGGTCATCTCCTGAATGGCGAGCTCCTTCGCCTTGCGCAGCTCGCCCTCGTAGGCGGCAGAGCGGCCGCCGACGATGTCGCGGATTCCCGCGAAGAAATCCTTGAAGATATTCGCGCCGAGGATGGCCTCTCCGCTCACCAGGCCGAGATACTGCTTGATCTCCTTGCCCTGGAGCGTGGCTGTTGTGGTGATGAGCATGAGTCAGCCTCAGTAAGGGATTTTATCCGCACTGGCCCGCCAGAGCGCAAACGGCTCCGCGCCTTCCTCGCGCAGGGCGTTGCGCACCAGGATCGACCGGCGCTCGTCGGGCAGCCGCACTTCGTCGTGGATGAAGGAGTCGTCGAAGCCCGCCGCGGCGGCGTCCTCGCGCGTCGCGGCGTAGTAGAGCGCGTCGAGGCGCGCCCAGTAGATCGCGCCCAGGCACATGGGGCAGGGCTCGCAGCTCGAGTAGATCTCGCAACCGCGCAAGTCGAACACCCCCAGGCTGGCGCATGCCGAGCGGATGGCGCAGACTTCAGCGTGCGCCGTGGGGTCGTGGCTCGATGTCACGAGATTCACCCCTTCGGCGATCACCTCGCCGTCCCGCACGATCACCGCGCCAAAAGGGCCGCCGCGCCCGCAGCGGACATTCTCACATGCCAACTCCACGGCGCGGCGCAGGAACTGACTGTACATGGATGGCGCCTCTGGGCCAGGCTCAGCGGGCGCCGTATCTCTCCTCGGCCTTGGCCCAGTTGACGACGTTCCACCAGGCCTGGATGTAGTCCGCACGGCGGTTCTGATACTTCAGGTAATACGCGTGCTCCCAGACGTCAAGCCCGATGACGGCATGCTTGCCTTCCATCAGCGGGTTGTCCTGGTTGGGCGTCGACATCACGTCCACGCTGCCGTCCTTGGCCGCGATGAGCCAGGCCCAGCCGGAGCCGAAGCGAGTCATGCCGGCGTTGTGGAAGACCTCTTTGAAGTGGGCGAAGTCGCCGTACTTGGCGTTGATCGCCTTCGCCAGGCTGCCGATGGGCTCGCCGCCCTTGTTCGGCCCCATGATCTCCCAGAACAGCGTGTGGTTCCAGTGGCCGCCGCCGTTGTTGCGGACCGCCGTGCGGATCGATTCAGGAACCGCCGCGACGCCGCCCTTCAACAGATCTTCCAGGCTCTTGTTGGCCAGATCCGGCGCGGACTCCAGCGCCTTGTTGACGTTGGTGACATAGGCCCCATGATGCTTGCCGTGGTGGATCTCCATCGTCATCTTGTCGATGTAGGGCTCCAGCGCGTCGGCCGCGTAGGGGAGCGAGGGAAGTGTAAATGGCATTCTCTATCCTCCTTTATTCGTTGATGTGCCGGGTTCGAGAAAGTTGCAGCGGATTGAGGCCGGTCAGACCTCGAACCCCCCGGCGCGCTCAAATCCGGCGGCGATGCGGAACATCCCCGCTTCGTCGAAGTGCCGCGTGAGGATCTGCATCCCCACGGGCAGTCCCTCTCGAGTCGTCCCGCACGGGACGCTCATGCACGGAACACCCGCCAGGCTTCCCGTGATCGTGTAGATGTCGGACAGGTACATCTCCAGCGGGTCTTCCAGTTTTTCGCCCAGCTTGAAGGCCGGGAACGGCGAGACAGGGGTCACCAGCGCGTCCACCATCTCGAAGGCCTGGGCGAAATCTCTTGCGATCAGGGCGCGCACTTTCTGGGCTTTCAGGTAGTACGCGTCATAATAGCCGGCGCTCAGCACGTAGGTGCCGAGCATGATGCGGCGCTTGCATTCCGGGCCGAAACCTTCGCCACGCGAGAGGCGGTACATCTCGGACAGCGTTTTGGCGCGCTTGGACCGCGCCGTGTAACGTACGCCGTCGTAGCGGGCGAGGTTGGAGCTGGCTTCTGCCGTGCAAATGATGTAGTAAGCCGCGATGGCGTATTCGGTGTGCGGCATGGAGACGTCGACGATCTCGCAGCCCGATTTGCGCAGCAGCTCGACGCCCTTGCGGATCTGGTCCCCGGTGTCGTTCGCCAGGCCAGCGAAATACTCGCGCGGCAGGCCGATGCGCAGGCCCTTGAGGTCCTGTTTCATCGCTTCCGTGTAGTCGGGGACGGGCGCGAGGGCGCTGGTGGAATCGCGCGGGTCGCGTCCGGCGATGACTCCGAGCAGCGTTGCCGCGTCGCCGACATTGCGGGCGAACGGGCCGATGTGGTCCAGAGAGCTGGCGAACGCCACCAACCCGTAGCGCGAGACGCGGCCGTAAGTCGGCGTCACGCCCACGACGCCGCAAAAGCTCGCCGGCTGGCGGATCGAGCCGCCGGTGTCCGACCCCAGCGACACCACGGCCGTGCCTTGAGCGACCACTGCGGCGGAACCGCCGCTCGAACCGCCGGGGACGCGGTCCGGCGCAACCGGGTTTCGCACCGGCCCGAAGGCGGAGTTTTCGTTGGAGGACCCCATGGCGAACTCGTCGCAATTGGTCTTGCCCACGATGATGCCGCCGGCGGCCTCCAGCTTCTCCACCGCCGTCGCGTCGTAGGGCGGGATGTAATGCTCCAGCAGCTTCGACCCGCACGTGGTGCGCACGCCGCGCGTGACGATGACATCCTTCACAGCCACGGGAATTCCGCCGAGTGCGCCCGGATCTTCGCCCGCAGCGATCCGCTCGTCCACGCGCCGCGCGGCGTCCAGGGCGCGTTCGGGACAGAATGTCAGGTAAGCGTTGATCTTCGAGTTCTCCGCTTCAGCGACTTTCAGCGCCTCCGCGGCCAGCTCGGCTGCGCCGAACTCCCGCGCAAGGAGTCCTCGCCGGATCATTCCGATCGTGAGTTGCGCGATTCTCATTTCCGGCGCCGCCGTCCTACCTCTCGATCACCTTCGGTACCTTGAAATACCCGGCGCCGGCGAGCGGGGCGTTGGCCAGCGCGACCTCGCTCCCCAGCGGGTCGCCCGCACGGTCCTCGCGTAACGTCGCGGTCTCCTCGGCTTCGTAGAGAACCTGGGCCATCGGCTCCACGCCCGCCGTGTCCAGCTCGTTGAGCTTGTCGACGTGGGTCAGGATCTCGTCGAGGTCGCGCGTCATGCGCGCCACCTCCTCCTCGGTGAGCGCGAGGTTCGCCAGCGCAGCCACGCCGCGAACCTCCTGTTCGGTGATCTTCAAGCGCCGACCTTTCTGCGCGACTGCCGGTAGATGTAGCTCATCACCGGGTCGGCGATGCGGTCCGCTTCGTCGAGCGCGGCCGCCGGACGCGCCGTGGCGGCGCTCTGCGCAGGACGCCGCGGCACGCCGATTCTGAATTCGATCTCGCGAGGCGCATTGTCCTCCAGCAGCTCTTCGAGCCTCGTCAGGATCTGCCCGCGCAGCGCGTGCAGGTTGCGCTGCCAGAGGGAGTCTTCGACCTCGACCACGAGACGGTCGCGCACCATGCCTGCGGGGCGTGTGCGGTTGGCCAGCCGCTTGCCCACAGCAGCGGTCCACGCCGCGGCGGCCATCTGCTCCCGCGTCAGCGCGCGCTGCGCCGGTTTCAACTTCGAAAGCAATCGGCCGGCCCGCTCCATCTCGCTCGGAACGTCATTGTAGCACGCGCGCCCGTGCGCCCCGGCCGTGTTAGCCTGAGCGCTGAATGCTGGTTCTCGCTTCGCAATCGCCGCGCCGGCGGCAGCTCCTGGCCAACGCCGGGATCGAGTGTGTGGCTCGCCCCTCCGGAATCGAGGAGGCGCCGGAGCCAGGGGAGTCGCCGGAGTCTTACGTCAGCCGGCTGGCGCTCGACAAGGCCCGCGCCGTCGAGGCAGCGCCCGAGGAGTATATCCTCGCGGCGGACACCATCGTCGTCATCGACGGCCGCATCCTCGAGAAGCCCGCTTCCGTCGCGGACGCCGCGCGCATGATCGGGATTCTGAGCGGCCAGGTGCACAGCGTGATGACGGGCGTATGCCTGCGCCACGCCGGGCATGAGTGGAGCGCGGTTGAGATCACGCAAGTGAGCTTCCTGCCGCTCACGCAGGCTGAGATTGACGCTTACGCCGCCAGCGGAGAGCCGATGGACAAAGCGGGCGCGTATGCCATCCAGGGCCTGGCGTCGAAGTTCATCGACCGCATCGAGGGCTGCTACTTCAACGTCGTCGGGCTGCCCGTCGCGCGTGTCTATCGCATGCTGCGAGCCATCGGGTATCCTTTCCAGGATAAAAGCTGACCGCTTCTCGCTGAGAGCTTTTTGCACCGCCCCGGGAATCCGCCAACCGGTTCCGGGGCCGGTCCTTGGAGTCGCGCGGAAGATGGCAGGCGGCAGCACTCGAATAACTCCACGCTTCGCGACTCACCGTCACTTATCGTAACTGGAAGCCCATTCCCCATGACCCCAGACCGGCACTACTGCGCTACCGGAGCGTACGAACTTGGGATGCCAGGATCTTCCTGTCGCAACTGACGAGGGGCGCTCGAAGGGCGACCGCGGTGACTGCCACAATCCGCTACGCCAGATCCGGAACCTCTGAGCGGCTCATCAACGCAAGGGCATCAGCGGCCATCCGGTCTGGTGGCGCTAATAAACAGGGAGATGCCGGGTCGTCCAATGCACGGCACCCCCGATCACGCGCCGCGATAGGCAGACGGCCCTTCTCGACCAGGACGGTTAGCTCCACGAGACAAATCGAGGGCGCATGAATGCGCACCCCGGCAGCGGTCGCGGAATCGAGAGCGTCAGCCGCATTTGCCGATAGCCGGGATTCAGCCGACAGGTACCAGACAACGGTGCGTGTATCCACCACAACCGCATGCAGCAGGTATCTTTCCTGGGCAAGTCCCGCCACATGTCGCGCTGATTCTCTTCGATCTCCCCTGGGGACAGCGAAATACCCAGGTCTGCCCACAGTCGCCTGACACTCTTGAAGGGGATCCAATTTGCTGCTTCGTCAGGGAGCCTGGCCTCAACGCGGCGGGGCCGCGCCGCCCAAGCCGGGTTAAGATTCGAGCCCGGCATGGCCGGCTAAAGCTTAACCCGGCTCCGAACCTTCCTCATCCACTCGACGAACTTCTCCGGCACGGGCATCGTGGAGAGCCGCCCCTGCCGGATCAGCGCCCAGTCGTCGAACTCCCCCGCCGCCTTGATTTCGGCCAGGGTCACCGGCGGCTCCACGCGGCCGGCATAACTGAAATCCACCACCCAGGACTTCGGCGTTTTCGGGTCGGGGCGGGGCGCGGAGGTCACCTTCGCCACCCCCACGATGGCCGACTCCCCGCCGCTGTGGTAGATGAGCACGGTGTCGCCCCTCTTCATGTTCTTGATACTGTTGACCGCCTGGGGGTTGGTCACCCCGTCCCAAACGGTGGTCTTTTCTGCCTCCAGCCGGGCGATGTCGTAGGTTGCCGGGTCGGTCTTCGCCAGAAAGCAGGCCAAGGTTCCAGTTCCTTTTTCTCAGGGTCTCAGTGAAATCACCTAATCCCATGCTATCAACGGTTTCTGGTACGGAAGCGGGCCGATAAGGCATGAGGGGTGTTGTACAATTGGGCCTAGGGTCGATTCGCGGGACGCGCTCCCTGGCCGGGCTTACGGCCCCGTCCGGACACCTCGCAAGATCGACGGAGAACTGTTGATGGTTTCCACGTCCGTTCGAAACATTCTGTGCTGTTTTGTCGCAGTCAGCCTGGTGGCGGCCCCGTGGTCGGCGCAGCCGCCCGCCGCGCCGCAGCCGGCGACGCAGCAGCCGGCCCAGCCCGCCGCCGAATCCAAGCCCGCAACGGCCACGGCGGCCGCCCCCGTGGATCCCAAGACCTACATCATCGGCGCCGAAGACATTCTGCTGGTCCGCGTCTGGCGCGAACCGGAGATGAGCGGCAACGTCGTTGTCCGCCCCGACGGCAAAGTCACGCTCGCCCTGGTCGGCGATGTGCAGGCCGCCGGCCTCACCCCTGAGCAGTTTCGCGAGCGCGTCGTGGAGGCGCTGTCCGCCATCTTGAACAAGCCGGAGGTGATCGTCTCCGTGCTGGAGGTCCGCAGCAAGAAATACTACATCTCGGGCGAAGTCGGACGCTCGGGGCCAGTGCCGCTGGTCACGCCGACCACGGTGCTCCAGGCCCTCAGCCTGGCGGGCTTCCGCGAGTGGGCCAAGAAGAGCAAGATCGTCATCATGCGCGGCAGCCAGCGCTTTAAGTTCAACTACAACGACGTCATCAAAGGGAAAAAGCTCGAACAGAACATTTACCTTCAGGACGGCGATCACATTTACGTGCCCTGAGCATGGCATTCTCGGAGGGACCCATGCAGCCGCAGCCACTTGTCCAGGAACAACCGCTCTCAATTCAACGCCGGCCGCTCGATATCGAGGATTACGTCGATATCATGCGGCGCCACCGTTCGTGGATTCTCGGCCCGGCCTTTCTCGGGCTGGTCGCCGGCGTTGTGACGGCGTTTCTCTGGCCGGACTCCTACCTCGCCAGCGGGATGATCCGCGTCACGCCGCCGCAGGTCTCCTCGCGGCTTGTGCAGACCAGCGCCAGCGAGGAGCTGACGCAGCGCATTACGGCCATCTACCAGCAGATTCTCAGCCGCCAGAGCCTCACCAACCTGATCCAGTCGTATAACCTCTACCCTGAGGATCGCAAGCGCTACCCGCTCCAGGACGTCATCGAGACCATGCGCAAGGACATCCAGATGAGTCCGTTGCGCGACCTCAACAGCGGCAACCCGAACGTCCGGCAGAACCGCGGCGCGGCGTTCTCGGTGAGTTTCTCGTACTCGGACCGCCGTCTCGCCCAGCGCATCTGCCAGGACATCATCAGCCGCTTCATCGATGAGAGCGTGCGCAGCCGTTCATCGCAGTCGCTGCTGACGACGGAGTTCTTCAAGAGCCAGGTGGACCAGGCTCGCCGCGAGCTCGACGAAGTCGACCAGAAGATCGCCGAGTTCAAGGCGAAGAACCTCGCCGGCATACCTGAGCAGGCGCAGGTGATGCTCAGCCGCATCAACACGCTCGAGAACTCGGCTCAGATCGCCAACTCCATGATCTCGCGCGTGCAGCAGGACAAGCTCCAGCTTGAGACGCAACTGCGTGTCCTCAGGGACCAGCTTGCCAATGCGCCGGCGCAGCAGGCGGTCGTTGAAGCCCCGGCCGCGCGCGCCGGCAGCGAGCGGCTGGCGGTGGTGGAGCGCGAGATCCAGGCGCTCGAGAATCAGCTCGCCGGCCTGCGGGAGAACTATCGCGAGAACCACCCCGACGTGCAGCGCGTGCTCGGCTATCTGAACGTCAAGAAGCGCCAGAAGGACCAGATCCTCCAGGAGGTGGAGACCGCTCGCGCCGAGACGCCGCAGCGCGTTGTTCGTCCCACGGGCCCATCCCGCGAGCAGCGCCAGCTTTCGGCCGCAATCGCGCAACTGGAGACCGCCATTCAATCCAAGGACCTCGAAGTCGAGCGGCTCCAGAAAGCGATGAACGACGCCGGGGCGCGCGCACGCTCTCTGCAAGGCATGTTGGAGGGTTCGCCTGTCGCGCAGCAGGCGTACCTTCAGCTTCTGCGCGACCGCGCAATGATCGACAAGCGCCTCCAGGAGCTCACTGAAAAGTTCCAGCAGTCGTCGTTGTCGAGCGACCTCGAAAACCGCCGGCAGGGCGAGACCCTCGAAATCCTGGAGCAACCCGTGATGCCCGAGGAGCCTTATGCGCCCAAGCGTGAGCTGATCGTCTTCGGCGGGCTGGGCGCCGGCATCGCCATCGGCATCGCGCTCGCCGCCGGCCGCGAGCTGAAAGACACATCGCTCAAGAACCTGAAGGACGTGCGCGCCTATACGCGGCTTACCGTGCTCGGCAGCATTCCTTTCCTCGAAAACGATTTCGTCGTGCGCCGCCGCCGCCGCATGGCGTGGCTGGCCTGGTCGGCTGCATTTCTGCTGGGCGTCCTGATGATGGCCGGTTCCATCATTTACTACTACACTTCGAAAGCGTAAGGAAGACCGAATGAGCCGAGTTCACGACGCATTGCGCCGGGTCGATACAGCCGCCCTCGGAAGGAGCGGGCCGCCGGCCGCCGCCTTCCGTCCCGCCGCCGGACATGTGGCGGCGCCGGATCTTCAGGGCCTCCTCGACAGAATCCAGACGATCCCGTTTACGCCGTCCCCCGACGCCTCGCTGCTCGACGCCACGCGGCCCAGTGAGGCGCCGGCCGAAGAGTTCCGTAGTTTGCGCACGCGGCTGAATCACCTCCAGAGCCTTCAGCCCATTCACACCCTGGTGGTCACCTCGGCTTCGCCCGCTGAAGGCAAGTCGTTCACCGCGGCCAACCTCGCGCTGGCGCAGTCGCACCTCGAGGGCAACCTGACGCTGCTGGCGGACTTCGACTTCCGCCGGCCCGTCATGCATAACCTTTTCCAGATACCGCGCAGCCCCGGGATCACAGACTACTTGCAAGGCAAGGCGACGCTGGAGGAGATCATCAAGCGGGTGGAGGGTTCGAACCTCTTTATTATTCCCGCCGGCGAGGCCGTGCTGAATCCGCTCGAGCTGCTCAACCTCGCCGAGGTAAAGACGATGCTCGATCAGCTTCCGGCGCTGTTCAACTGGATCATCCTCGACACGCCGCCGCTGCTGTTCGCCGCCGACGCCAACCTGCTCTCGACGCTCTGCCACGGCCTCGTGATGGTGGTTCGCATCGGCAACACCACGATCGACGCCGTGACGCGCGCCATCGGCTCCCTCTGCCAGAACAACATCCTCGGCATCGTGGTGAACGGCGCCAATAAGACCGAGCTCTACAGCAAGTACAGCTACTACCACTCCTACTACTATTCGAAGCCCGAGTAACGATCCGGTGTCCAAGGGCCTCTCCATCGCGCTCTGCCGCATCTGGGCCGGGCTGGAGTGCGGCTTGTGGGGCGCCGTCGCGCTCGCCGGCTGGCTCACGCTGCACTCTCTCCTTCGCGGCGAGTTCTGGTGGGCGAAGTTCAACGTTGCGGCGTCGGTCTTTTTCGGCGACGCGGTTTTCGGCATGGGCGCGAGCCGCGCCACGATCGCCGGCGTCGCGCTTTTCCTCGTGGTCTATTCCGCGCTCGGCGCGCTGTACGGGCTGGTTGCCAGGACGCGCGGATTCGCGCGCAATCTGGTCCTTGCCACGCTGGTCGCGATGGCCTGGCACCTGGTGGCGCATCGCTTCCTGTGGCGCTGGGTGAACCCCTTCGCCCCGCCCTACTTCCCGCCGTACTCCATGCTCGCGGGACATCTGGTGTTCGGCCTGCTGCTGAGCCGCTTTGCCGGCCGCTTCCAGGCCATCGCCGGGGTCTTCATCGAACCCGCCCCCGAATCCGGCGCGGAGCCCCGGGAGATCGATCTGCCCGACTCGCCGCCGCCGGCATCCGAATCACCCACCTGACCCGCCCGCGCTTATGCGCCCCGCTCGACATGCGCTTTCAAGCGGCCCAACGCGCTGTCCCAGCCCCGGGAAATCCGGTCCAGCCAGCGATGGGCGCCGGCCAGGCGATCGGCCTTCAATTCCCAGATGCACTCCCGGCCTTCGCGCCGGCTCTTCATAAGCCCCGCCTTGGCGAGGAATCGCAAATGTTTCGTGACAGCCTGCCTCGACACGCTGAACCGCTCCGACAACTCCGTGATGGACGCCGGCCCGCCCGCGGCCACGCGCTGGACGAGCGCCAGCCTCGTCTCGTCGCCGAGCGCCGCGAACAGCAGCGCCGCGCTCGCGGTCCCCTTCCTAAGACGATGCTTCTGCATATCCCTTGAGCCAAACGAGAACCTCGGTCCAACCCTGCGTGTTCTCCCCGTACACCTTCGCGCGGCGCCCCGGCGAGACCGCGTCGAAACCCGTCTCGGCCACTGTCAGCCGCGTTCCACTACCCGACGGCGCGAGCGTGAATGTCACTGTGGTGCGGGGCTCCTTCGAATAATCCACGTTCTCTTCCGCGGCCCCCGGATGCCATTGCCAGACAAACCGCCTCGTCGGCGTCAACTCCAAGAACAGAACCCGGAATCGCTGCCCGCGGCATCCCTCGCTCAGCGAGGTCATCCAGACCTCCTTCCCGGCGGCGACCTCTCCCTCGATCGTCACCTGAAACCACGCCGGCAGCTCCGCTGCGCCGGTCAGCGCCCGCCCCACCCGCTCGGGCGTCGCTTCGATCTCGATCGTCCTGCCGCTCCTGCTCAGTTCAGCCGGGTTCATGAGCAACCTCCAGGTTGCACATTATCCCGGCCCGGCGTCAAATGCAACCGAAAAGTTGCGTGAACCCGCGACCTGGCCGGAGCGCCCTACCGCTCCAGTTTCTGGTACTCCTTCAGGAAGATCGGGTTCGCTGGGAACTCCGCCACAAGCTCGCGCACCAGGGCTCGCGCCATGTCCGGCTGTTTCTCGCGCAGGTGCGCCAAAGCCAGCATCATCTTCGCGTAAGGACGCAGGTAATTGCCGTTGCGCGCGGCCGCCGCGAGCTGCTGCATTCCCTTCCGCCGGTCCCAGCGCACGCCCCCGACCCAAAGCAACGCGCGCTTGTAGGCAGGAAGGCACGAGATGATGTAGTTGGCCGCGCCGAGCGCGACATACGCGTCCTCCATCCCCGGCGCAGCATCCAACAGGCGCCGACCTAACGATTCCGCCTCGCGCACCAGCTTCAGGCTTCGGAAATGCTTTTTCTCGAACAGGCTTGCGGCGTCCGCCTCCATCCCCGTCACCATCACGAGGGCGAACAATGCCCGCGCGTCCTTCGCGTTTCCGGCCAGCGCTCTCCGCGCGATTTGACCGGCGCGCGCGCTCGCCGCGTGGAACGCGCGCAGCGTCGCTTCGTCCGGCTTGTCCTTCACGCCGCCCAGCAGCAGGTCGTCGTCCAGGAAGAACTCCGACGTCAACACGCCGTGGCGCTCGAACTCCTCGAACATGTATGACGCCGCCTCGGCGGCCGGTCCGAGCGGGTCGGCGGGGTTCTCCTTCTGCCACTTCGCGAAAAGGGCGCGCGCCTCGCCGAATCGCAGGTTGTACATCAGCGTGAATCCGCTCTCCAAATCGCCGGCCCAAGCGGCCGCGCACAGAAAAAACAAGAATGCGGTTCGATGTTTCATGCCTCCGTCCAGCCCAAGCCTCCCGAGAATCCGAGCAGGCGGGAAAACGCCGCCGGAAAGGCTCGCAGAGCCCGTACCACAAGCCGCGCAAGGGCCGGGCGCCCGGCCATCAATAACGCCATCGCAGTCAACTGGCGGAACTCCGCCACCATTCTCTCTCGCGCGCGGGCGAACCGATCGAGGTCCGCCGCCTCCATGGGAAAGCTCCGAGCGATGTGAGACGCCAGCAGCTCGGCGGACAGCAGGGCCTGCGAAATGCCGCCGCCGGTAATTGGATCGGTGGAGCCCGCGGCGTCGCCGATCAGCGCCAGCCCCGGCACGATGCGCTTCACCGGCCGCACAACGAGAGGGGACATCCCGGCCATCTCGCTGATCTGCTCCGCGCCCTCCATCCGCTCGGCGAGCGCGGGATGGGATCGGACCGTGCGCAGGAAGGAGTCCCGCCGCAACACCGTCTCGTCGCCGAGCAACGCGACGAGCAGCTCGCCCCGGGGCAGGGGAGTGACATACGCCTCCGCGTCTCCGCCCAGAAAGATATCCACCCACCGCGACGGAGGCGCTCCCTTGGCGAGACGAAAGTGCGCGCGCGCGCCCGCGCGCCGCCGCGGGACCGCGCCGTTCAACCCAAGCTTGCGCCGCAACGTGGAGTGAACGCCGTCGGCGGCGACCACCAATCGCGCCCTGTGTTCCGCGCCGCTCGCGAGAACACCCACGACGCGGCCGTTTGCCACGAGCGGCCCGTCCACCTTCACTCCGCACACCGCCCGCGCATGACGCGCCGCCGCGCGAAACAGCGCTTCGTCCAACACTCTGCGCCGCAACCCGATTCCGTGCGCCTTCGTAAACCGCCCCGCCGCCACGATCGGGCCCGCATGGTAGCGGACGCCTTGGAAAGGAGCGCCCTCCACCTCGACGCCCATCCGCGCCAGCGCCGCCGCGCCGGCCGGCATCACTCCTTCCCCGCACGCCTTTTCGCGCGGGAAAGCGCCTTTCTCCAACAGCTCCACCTCCAGTCCCTGGCGTCCCAGGAGCAACGCCAGGGCGGACCCGGCCACCCCGCCGCCCACAATGACGACATCCGTCACCGCGCTTCCCTCGATCTCAGCCGCGGCAGGAAGCGCGGCTTGGCGCCCATCGCGGCGCGGTAGGCGGGGTCCGCCGACAGCACACGCTCCTCCAGCGTCACCCGCGCCGCCAGCACCCAGACATGGAACAGCGTTCCGATCGCCGCCGTCGCCCACGCCGTGTGGATCAGCGGCAGCGCCAGCATCTCGACGAACACCGCCGTGTAGTTGGGATGCCGCACCCAGCGGTACGGGCCGCCTGTGACAATGCCCAGGGGCGTCGAAGCCACCACCTGCACGTTCCAGTGCAGGGCCAGCGTGCGGATCACCCACCAGCGCATCACATTCGCCAGAACCCACGCCGTGGAAGCCGCCGCCCCCAGCCACGGAATCAACGGCCGCTCCAGGAATGCGACTTCAGCCGCCGCGCCCAGCAGCAGGCTGGCATGCAACGCGACCATCCAGGGGTACCCTGGTTCCTCCACGCGCCGCGCGCCGCGTTCCGCCATCCGACGCTGATTCAACTTCGAAAGGCGCAGCTCGAACAGCCTTCCGGCGCCCACCACGCCCAAAAGCGCCAGGTAGAGCTGCGCGCTCAGTTCCATTCGAGAAGCAGCATCTCCGCACTGAAGCCGGGCCCGAACGCCGCCATCAGCCCGCGCTCGCCCGTTGCCGGCGTCCTGCGCTTCAGGTACTCGTGCAGGATGAAGAGCACCGTCGCGCTCGACAGGTTTCCGTATCGCGCGAGAACGTCCCAAGACGACGCGGTATCTTCGGCCGTCAGTCCCAGCTCCTGCTCGATGAACGACAGCAGCTTCTGGCCGCCCGGGTGGAGCAGGAAGAATCCCAGATCCTCGCGCCGCAGCGAATGCCGCTCCAGCAGATTTCCGACCAGGGCTGCAATCCGCGAGCGGATCAACTGCGGCACGTCCTTTGACAGCACGATGTGAAAGCCGGTGTCTTTCAGGTCAAAGCCCATCGCGCCGATCGAATTCGGAAACAGGAAGCTATCCGTGTCGATGATTCGCGCCCCCTTTGCGCCCTTCCCCGTCACGACGGCCGCGCCCGCGCCGTCTCCGAACAGCACGCACGAGATCAGGTGCGCCGCCGACGAGTCGTGCCGCTGGAACGTCAGCGACGGAATCTCCACGGCCACCACCAGCGCTGTTGCATCCGGGAACGCGCGGATGTAATCCGCGGCGCGAGCCAGCGACGCCGCGCCCGCCGCGCACCCAAGCTCCGTGATGGGCAAGCGCTTCACGTTGGAACGAAAGCCCAGCGAGTTGATCAGGTGAGCGTCGAGCGAGGGGATCATGAAGCCCGTGCACGACACCGTGATCAGCAGGTCGACATCGCGCGCCTCGATCCCGGCGGCCCTCAATGCATCAGCCGCCGCGCGCTCGCCCAGCGCAATCGACCACCGCTGGTACTCCTCGGTGGTCTTCGAAAGCGGACGTGGCGTGATCGTGTAGTCGAGCGGAAAGACGAGGCGCCGTTGCTCCACGCGGGCGTTGTCCACCACGCCCATCATCAGCGCCAGACGCCGCGGGTCGAGATCGAAGACTTTCCCCATGTAAGCCTTCACCTCGTCCTTCGTCACCACGTGCTCCGGCACGACTGCCGCCGTCGCGGCGATCGCGCCCCGCGTCCCATTGCCAGACAAATCGCCCCCTCAAGAGACTTAGACTATTTTGCTGCCTTCGCCGGAAGAGGTCTGTGGCGTTGGACCTTGGACTGAAAATCCCCCAGGCTGGGCCAGCGGGTCTTTTGCGACAGGTCCACCTCGGCCACCACCACCGTTCCCCAATCCTTCGCCGCCGCCAGCGTGTCGCCCGTATGGCCCCACACCGCCGACAGCATCCAGTTGCGTTCCACGCCTTCGTACGTGCTGCTCACCAGGTAAACATGATTCTCCGCCGCGCGGGCCCGCGCCAGCAGCGGGTTGCAGCCCCACACCGGCCAGGCGATCACCTCGGCGCCGTTCAGGGTCAACTGGCGCGCCACTTCCGGAAAGAACCCGTCGTAGCAGATCATCATCCCTACTTTTCCAAATCGCGTTTCGAACACCGGATATTCCCGTCCCGGCGCGATTCCGCTCATCACCTCGCCGTCCGGCAGCGTCACCTTGCGGTATTTGCCGGCGATCTTGCCGTCCGGCCCGACCAGCACCGCCACGTTGAAGATGAGGTGCGCCGCGCGCTCCACGAGGCCCGCGACGATGTACAGATTGTGCTGCTTCGCCAGCGCGCCGAAGTAATTCGTGGAAGGGCCCGGCACGGGCTCGGCCACCTCCGCAAAGCTCTTTCCCGTGCCGATGTAGGTCAGCGTCTCGCCCAGCACCACGAGGTCCGCCCGCTGCCGCGCCGCTTCCGCGATGAGCGGAGCGTAATTGCGCCGGTTCTCTTCCGGCGTCGTCTTGCCCTGCGGCTTGTAGTGGACCGCGGCCAGGCGCACCTTGCGGGCAGGCGGCGCCTCGGTCCGCGCGAATTCCACGGCGCTCCAATCCACGCGGCCCGCCGGCGCCCACTGCAAGTGCAGCTCAATCGCCGCCTTCCTCGCCCCCGTAGGCGCCTGGTAGACTCCGCTGACCTCGGTCCAACCCTGCGCGTCGGTGCGCCCGTCCTGCGGATATTCCGGCGGGCACCATGCCGTGAAGCCCTCAAGATATCCCTTCACCAGCGGACGGTCGTCCAGCACGCGCTTGCCCTCGGAGTCGCTCCACACGATGCGCGCGATCGCGCTCTGCTGTGTCGTTGGGACGCCCAGCGTTTTCTTCCACGCCGAGAAACGATAGTACTGCCCTCCCTCGACAGGGAACTCCTTCCACCAGTACCCGTCCTGCCCTTCAAGCCCGTCGGCTTCCAGAATCAGCGCGAGCTTGCCGCCGCGTCCGCCGGCCGGCTCGAACCTCATCTTCGGCCGGATCTCTTCGCGAGGCGCGCCCGCCTTCCAGCCGTCCTGCGCCCAGACCGCCGCCGCGCACAGCAGCGCCGCCGCTACCCATTTCCTCATCGCGCCCCCTTATCTCGAACGCTTGTCGAACTCTTCGCGAGTCAGCTTTCTCAGCGGGACCAGCCCCGCTGTCTTCAGCTTGCCATTCATGTCCTCCAGCCGCGCGCCGGAGATTGCGTCGAAGGACGCGAGCGCGTTCGCCACCTCCTTTTCCAGCGCCGCGGCGCGATCGATCTGCGACTGCGTGGGCCGCCCTCCGAATCTCAGCACTTCACCATACAGCGTCCCGGCCATCTCGCGCAGCTTCTCTTCGCCAGTGATGCCGCCTTCGCGCTGCGCGGCAAGAGTTTTTGAGAGCTCCTCCAGCGCGCTCGCGAATCCCTCGAGGTCCTTCTTCACTGCGTCGGGAGCCTGGCCCGCGCGTTCGCGAGCCTGGTCGCGCAGTTCGGTTGCCGCCGCCGATATATACGCCAGCCGCTCCACCATCTGGTAGAGCGCGTTCACTGTCTTCTGCTGGAGCTTGCGATCAATCTCCGTGTGCGGCGACCGCGGGTCCGCCACCAGCCGCAACTGCGCTGTCAGCATTTCCCCGTCCTTCGTCAGCCGCGCCGTGTACGTCCCCTCTGGCGCCGCCGGCCCTGTCAGCAACCCTCCCAGCAGCGTCCCGCTTCGCGGCACGCGCGGAGGCCGCAGCCGCATCGGCCACGCCACGCGATTCACGCCGCGCCGCGTCCCCGGCGACAAGCTCGTAATCACTTCCCCCGACGGCCCCAGGACTTCGATTTTGAAGTCGCCGATCATGTGCCGTTCCTTTAGCCAGTAGACGACATGCGCAGCCTCCTGCGGATTCAGCCCCACGAACTCGTCGCCGCCGCCGTAGGATTGCGGCGGCACGGCGGTCCTCACCGGCGCGGGCGCACTCTCGAGCACGCGGAACTTGGACTCCAGCACCTCCTGCGTCAACTGCCGCAGCGCCGTGAGATCGTCGATGAGATAAATCCCGCGGCCATGCGTGGCCACCACCGCTGCATGATCGCGCGGGTGGATAGCGATGTCGCGCACCGCCACGTTCGGCAGATTGCCCGTGAACTGCGCCCACTGCTTTCCGCCGTCGATCGTCACCCACAGGCCGAGCTCCGTTCCAACGAACAGAAGATCCGGCTTCACCACGTCCTCGCGCACGACGTGCGCGTAACCCTTCATCGGCTCCGCGGCCAGCGCCTCCCAAGTTGCGCCGTAATCCCTCGTGCGATACACGTACGGCCTCATGTCCCCGAACATGTGCGCGTCCACCGTCACGTAGGCCGCTGCCGCCGCGTGCCGGCTCGCCTCCACCGACGATAGCAGCGCGAACTTCGGCGCGCCCGGCAGATTGCCCGCGACGTTCTTCCAGCTCTTTCCTGCGTCGCGCGTGACCTGCACGTTGCCGTCATCGGTCACCGCCCAGATCACCTTCGCATCGAGCGGCGACTCCGCGATCGCGTAGATCGTCGTGTGATTCTCCGCGGCGGAGTTGTCGATCGTCAGGCCGCCGGACTCGGCCTGCTTCTGCTTCTCTGGATCGTTCGTCGTCAGGTCCGGCGAGATCCGCTCCCAGCTTTCGCCGCGGTCCTTCGAGCGGAAAACGGACTGCGCGCCCACATACAGCCAGTCCGGGTTCGATTTGCTCAGCGCCGCCGCCGCGTTCCAGTTGAACCTCAGTTTCGGCTCGCCCGGCTTTGCGTGCGGCGCGATGGACTTGATCTCGCCCGTCGCCTTGTGAAACCGCAGGAACTTCCCGCCCTGGTACTGCGAGTAGACGACGTTCCCGTCGGCAGGGTGCGGGAAGACGTAGAAGCCGTCGCCGAATCCGACGTTGCGCCAGTCGCGGTTGCGCACGCCGCCCGCGGCCTCGCTCGGTCCGGCCCAGCTTCCGTTGTCCTGCAAACCGCCGTACACGTTGAACGGCCGCTCCATGTCGAAGGTCGCGTGATAGAACTGCGACACCGGCAGGTTGCGCAACTGCTGCCATGTCGCGCCGGTGTCGAGCGACTTGTAGACTCCGCCGTCCGTCCCCACGTACAGCGTCGACGTCTGGTTCGGATCGATCCACAGCGCGTGCGTGTCGGGGTGATACGGGATGCTGAACGTGCTGGCCCCCAGCGTCGAGAAGGATTTGCCGCCGTCCTCAGAGGCGTAGAGCAGCAGCCCGGGCTTGTAGAGGCGCTTGTAGTCCTTCGGATCCGCCACCAGCAGGCTGAAGTAGAACGGCCGCTCGCCTATCGTGCCCGACGTATTCACCGAGGCCCACGTCTTCCCGGTGTCGTCGGACCTCAGCAACGCAGTCTTTTTCGCCTCGGCCAGCGCGTAAACGGTGCTCGGCCGCGCGGGGGAGACCGCGATCGCGATCCGCCCCAGTTCGCCCTCCGGCATCCCGGCCGTCACCTTCTCCCACGTCTTGCCGCCGTCGGACGAACGATGCAGCCCGCTCCCCGGCCCGCCCGACTTGAACGTCCAGGGCTTGCGCCGGAACTCCCACATCGCCGCGTACACCACCTGCGTCTCTTGCGGATCGATGTCGATGTCGGCGCAGCCCGTGCGCTCGTTCACATACAGCGCCTTCGTCCACGTCTTGCCGCCGTCGGTGGTCCTGTAAAGCCCGCGCTCTGCGCTGTCGCTCCACAGCTTGCCCAGCACGCAGGCATACACGCTCTTCGAGTCCTTCGGGTTGACGATGATCCTCGCGATGCGCTCCGACTCAGGCAATCCCACGAACTGCCAGTTGTCGCCGCCGTCGGCGGAGCGGTAGATGCCACTGCCCACGCTGACGCTGTTCCTCACCCACGGCTCGCCCGTTCCCACCCAAACAGTCTCCGGATTCGACGGGTCCAGCGCCACAGCGCCGATCGACTGGTCGTAGCGGTCAAAAACAGGCCGAAACGTCGTGCCGCCATTGGTGGTCTTCCAAAGGCCGCCGCCCGCCGAACCCACGTAGAGGACCATCGGATTTCTTGGATTCCCTGCGATCGATGTAATTCGTCCGCTCATCACTGCCGGCCCGATCGCCCGCGCCTCGATCTGCCCGAACGCGGCCGAATCGATCTTCACCTGCCCCGCGCACACGGCCGCCGCGCAGGCCGCAAGGGCGAGCGTCCCGGTCTTCATCGGAGACCTCTCAGTTCTTCTTTTCCTCGGGTTTCTTCGCTTCCGGCTGGGGCGCGGGCGCCGGCATCTTGAAGATTCCATCGTCAATTGGCGGATTCACTTCCACCTTTTCGAAGATCATTTGCATCATCGCGCGCCCGCCCACCTTCTGCTCGCTGGAATGCGCCATCACCACTCCGCCCACTTTCTTGTAGTTGGTCGGATAGCTGTCGACCTCGATCTGCTGGCCCATCTGGCTCACCTTCGCGCTCGACCTGATGGGCAGGAACGTTGCGGCATCCAGCCACATGTAAACCACGTTTCCGCTTTTCCGCGTCACCTTGATCTTGTACGACTGGCTGCCTTCCAGCTCTTCCTTGCCGATCAGCTCCATCGACTGCGCCTTCGCGCGCGATGCCGAGAGCAATCCAATCTGCGAATCGAGGTCGGCCTCGCTGACGTCCTGGGTCTCTTTCTCGCCCATCTTCTGCGGGTCTGTGGACCCCATCATCGGCATTACCTGCCACGCGGTCGCGCCGTCGAACGCGCGCGTCATCGTGCGTCCCTGGAGCTCCGCGTCCAGCCGCGACATCGACGGCCGCTTCATCTTGATCGTCACGGGCATCTCCAACTGCCCGCCGCCCATCACCATTTTTCCGGTGATGGAAAGCGATTGAACAGCCTTCACGGCGTCGGCCCCTCCGACGGCCTCCGTGTTTTTCTGAATGATCTGATCGAGCGTCAGCTCCTGGGCCGGAGCCGCTATGAAGCCCACCAACAGCAACGCAACAAGCGCAATCGAACGAATCATGAGCACGGTCCCTCCCCGGACCCCTGGGCCCGCGCGGGGCCCGTCCTGATTCTACCGGATTCGCCTCGCCGCTCCTTTAGCCGTCCGCCGGATATCATGAATGCATATCCCTCCTCCCGCATGACCGAATCCGACTCGCTCCGGCGCCTGCTCAACTCCTACCCGCGTAGCCGGCCGCCGCTCCCCGCGGCGCACGCGGCGCGCTACCTGCAAGACTATGTTGCGAATCGCGAAGACCGAGCCTCGCTCGTCAATCGCGCCAAGCTCGCACTCGAAGCGTGGATGCATAAACAGGTGGCGCGGCGCGCGCGGCCCGGCAGCATCCTGGAGATCGGTGCGGGCACCCTGAACCACGTGATCTATGAACACGCCGCCACCGCCTACGATGTCGTCGAGCCCTTCGCCGATCTATGGCGCGCCAGCCCCCACCGCGCGAGGGTCCGTGAATTCTACCCCTCAATTCACGATGTGCCCGCCGCCAGAAAGTACGACCGCATTATCTCCATCGCGGTGCTCGAACATGTGGAGGACCTGCCCCGAGTTCTGGCGGCGTGCCGCGCGCTCCTCGCCCCTGGCGGCATCGTTCAAACGGCTATTCCCTCCGAAGGCGGGCTTCTCTGGGGACTCGCCTGGAGGCTTACCACCTCGATTTCGTATCGCCTCTCGACCGGCCTCCCTTACTCGCCGCTGATGCGGCACGAGCACATCAACTCCGCCAGGGAAATCGAATTGCTGTTCCGGCACTACTTCACCCTGAAACACAAGGCGAGATTCCCGCTGCCAAGCCTGCATGCCAGCCTGTATACCTATTTCGAGGGCTGTTGATGCCATGAACTCTTCGCGTCCGCTGATCAGCGTTGTGATCCCTTCCTACAACGAACAGGACAATGTCCGGCGTGTTCACGCCGAAACCGCCGCCGTGTTGCGCTCGCTCGACGCCGAATACGAGATGATCTTCGTCGACGACGGCTCCTCGGATTCCACCGCCGATGCGGTGCGTTCGCTCCGCCAGTCCGATTCCGCCGTCCGCCTGATCCGCTTCGCCCGCAACTTCGGCAACCAGCCTGCGCTCATCGCCGGACTGCGCGCGGCCGCGGGCGCAGCCGTCATCACCATGGATTGCGATCTTCAGCATCCGCCCGCGGTCATTCCCAGCCTGGTGGACGCCTGGCGCAAGGGCTTCCCCGTGGTGCAGGCGCTGCGAATGTCCAATCAAGACGCGGGCCTGCTGCGCCGCTTCGCTTCTTCGGCATTCAACCGCATGCTCCGCGCGATCAGCGATGTCCAGCTCCAGTACCCGGCCGGCGATTTCCTGCTGCTGGACCGCCAGGCTGTGGATCTGCTGCTCGCCGCCACTCGGCGCCACGCCTTCTATCGCGGCATGGTCCAGTGGCTCGGCCTGCCTTCCGCCAGCGTGCCTTTCGACGCCCCGGCCCGCGCGGCCGGGGCATCGAAGTTCAATCTGGCGGGCCTCTTCCGCCTCTCCTGGGATGTCATCACCAGCCTCTCCCGCAAGCCGCTCCGTCTCTCGCTCTACATGGGCCTGGCCGTCATTGTGTTCTTGTTCGCTTACCTCGCCGTGGTTCTGTACGAGTGGAGCCGCGGCCGCTATGTCCCCGGCTACCCTACGCTCGTTGCCTTGATCTCCCTGGTGGGCTCGGCGATCTTGCTCGTGCTCGGCCTCATGGGGGAGTACCTTGGCCGCATCCACGACTGGGTGCGCGAGCTGCCGCCCTACATCATCGTCGAGGACAGCGGCGCCGCTAATGCGTCGCGCACACAACCGCCAGGTCTCCGATGATTGTGACGCTCTCCGGCGCCGGCCAGCTCTCGTGCTCACGGCAATACCGCTGCGCCGTGTCCGCGTCCGCCGGGCCATAGGCGGGAGAGATCGTCCAGCCCGCCAGCTCTCTCACGAACAGCGCGGACGCGAAAGGCGAATAGAGCGCCGAAGTGTTCATGTCGCCCCAGAGCACGATGTTGTCGTCGGGATAGTTCCAGCGCGAATTCACGATCGCCATCCGCCGTGCGCCGCCAAACTCGGGCAACGCCTCAATGCGCGCGATGATCCGCGTCGCCAGCGCGCGGTCCTTTTCGTTGAGCCTCGACTGGTCCTGGAGAACGCGGCTGCTGCTCAAGGCATATGAAAACGCCAGCACAAACGCGCAAATCGTCGCCATTCTTCGCAGCCAAACACCAGGCGCCGTGAGCAGGACGCAAAAGGGAACCAGCAGCAGACAGACCGACTGCGCCAGCACGCGCGGCGGCGTGTGCCATTCCCGCGTCACGGTCACGATGCCCGCCACCGAGATCGACATGGCCGCCGCCACCGCGCCCAGCCCCGCGGCGTCGCGAACGCTGCGCCGGATTGAAACGGCTGCCAGCAGCGCCCACAACACGAGCGGAATCGCCTTGGCCGCGGCAGGGATCACCGGCTCAGGCCCGGCGTAAACGCGCACCGCGAGAGCCCAGATCTGCCTCAGCCGCAGCGGAATCTCGCTCACGCCGAGCATCTCCGTGCGCGTTGACAGCGAAACCTGCGCCCCCAACGCGATCAGCTTCGCCACCCCCGCATAGAACGCCAGCGCCAGCGCGATTGCCGCGAATCCCGCGAATAGCCGCTTCCACGCGCGAGTGTGCCTGCCGAACTGACAGGCCGCGGCCAGCAGCAACAGTGAGAACACCACCGACACCACCGACTGGTTGATCGTCATCGCCGCGGCGAGCAGCGCGGCGCTCGCCGCCACCCTCCGCCGCGACGGCGCGGCGCACACCACCGCCGCCAACGCCATCGAGAGCCCAAGCGCGTAGAGACCCGCCGTGATTCTGAATGTGAAGATCTCGGCAAAGTAAGGGTAGATAGCGAACAGCGTTCCCACCAGCGCAATCGCGCGCTCGTCCTCCATCTCCAGGAGCCGATGCGCCACCAGGTACCCGCAGTACGCCATCAGCGCCGTCGCCGCGGCGGCCAGCGGGATGAACGCGTGCGGCTGCGCCCCGCCAAGTTTCGCCAACAGATAGAGCAACAGCGCCGCGCCCGGCCTCCCGTTCGGTCCCAGGATCGTCCAAAATGCATCCCACGTGACAGGCGTGTGCAGAAAAGCGAAATCGTCGTTTGAATAGGCCGGCCAAAATGCGGCGAAACGTGCGACAACGGCCGCCGCGAAGATTGCGCCAAACGCGCGCGTGCGCCGGATCCGCAATGCCTCGTGCATCAAAGTACCTCAGCAGTCTACCATCCGCTCCCGCCGCCCTGGCTCGCGTTACCCTGTTGAACATGATCCTGCGCGCAACCGCCTGCCTCCTCGCCCTCTCGTTCTCCGCCCCCGCTCAGAACGACCCCAACCGCAAAGACTGGATCCAGCTCTTCAACGGCAAGGACCTCAACGACTGGGCAGTCAAAATCACCGGCTACGATCTCAACGACAACTTCGGCAATACTTTCCGCGTCGAGAACGGCGTCATCAAAGTCGCCTACGACAAGTACGACAAGTTCGCCAACCGATTCGGCCACATGTTCTACAAGCGGAAATTCGGCTACTACCGCATCGCGGTCGAATACCGCTTCGTCGGCGAGCAGGCGCCGGAAGGCCCCGCGTGGGCTTTCCGTAACAGCGGCATCATGCTCCACTGCCAGCCGCCCGAGACAATGCGCAAAGGCCAGGACTTTCCCATCTCCATCGAGGTCCAGTTGCTCGGCGGCCCCGGCAAACCCGGCGTCCAGCGCACCACCGCGAACCTCTGCACGCCCGGTACAAACGTCGTCATGAACGGCGAGCTCCTCACCCGCCACTGCACTAACTCGACGTCGAAGACTTACGACGGCGACCAGTGGGTCCGCGCAGAAGTCGAAGTCCTTGGCGACGCCACCATCACGCACTACGTCGACGGCGAGAAGGTCCTCTCTTACGAAAAGCCTCAGATCGGCGGGGGCAGCGTTTCGGACTTCGACCCCGCCGTCAAGCAGGACGGCAAGCTCCTGAGCGAGGGCTACATCTCTCTTCAGAGTGAAAGCCACCCCGTCGAGTTCCGCAAGGTGGAGCTCCTCGAGCTCGTCGGCTGCATGGACCCCAAAGCCGCCAACTACAAGGCGTATTACGTCAAGCCCGACAACGCCGCCTGCAAGTACGCCCCACGAAAGTAGCCGCCTGAAAGCCCATCGACTACACGGCGACCCGCCGGTCTCTTCGCCGCGGAGGGCTTGCTTGACTGTCTCAATCTGGGAGGGGTCAAGCCCTCGCCTTCAGGCGACGGCTTCAGCGAGGAGCGCCGCGGGGTAGTCTTGAGGGATGAGGGAGTACCGACGCGGCGCGCACACAGCATTCGAGATCCACATGCACCTGTGGTGGACGGCGAAATACCGAAAGCCAGTGCTGACGGGGAGGTTCCGGCGCGGGTGCGGGACCTGATTCGTGGGATCTGCGGGGACCACGACGTGAAGATCATGAAAGGGCACGTATCGAAAGACCATGTGCACCTGCTGGTGTCGATTCCGCCACAGGTGACGATCAGCAAGCTGATGGAGTATCTGAAGGGGAAGACGACGCACAAGGTGATGATGGAGTACCCGCACGTGAAGAAGCGCTGCTGGGGCCAGCACATGTGGGCGCGAGGGTAGTTCTCCCGCAGCACGGGGAACGTGACGGACGAGATGATCGCCGACTACATTGCCAACCAAGCGGACAACCGGGACGACGATTTCAAAGTCGAGGGTTGAGTCCCTCTACTTCTTTCAGCCCGCTTGGTGCGGGAGTGCTTCAGCCGGCTTGAGCCGGAAGTGGGACTTACAGTCCGTCAGGGCAAGCCACCGCCTTGCAGGCGGTGGTCCATTGACTTCGAGAATTCGCAGCCGCTGATCGCCTGCCAAGTCAGGCGAAGATGTCACCGGCTTTCAGCGAGCCGCCGCCGAAGAGGCGAAGCGGAATCTCCTGTCCGGGCCGGTATGTGGTGGTGATGCCGTCCGGCGTGGAGACCTTCACCTGGCGCAGATTCGGATCAACGACCCAGAACTGCCGTGCGCCGTTCTCCAGGCAGAGTTTCTCCTTGTCATTGAGCTCCGCCGCGGTGTTGGACGGCGAGAGAACTTCAACCACAAGGTCTGGCGCCCCGCCGATATTGTCGTCTGGATCCACCTCGTCCAGCCGTTCTGCCGGGAGATAGGCGGCGTCGGCTATCCGCAATTCGTATTCCGGAAGGGCGCGGAAAGCGGCCTCGTACTCCACATATGCGCCCGGAGGCGCCAGCGACTTCAGCAGGTCGCGTAACCGGCCCTGAATTGCGTGATGTTTGAATTCGGGTCTGGTCACCTGAACGAGTTATCCGTGGCGCAACTCGTAGTGGAAGGGTCCCGTCTCCGGCGGTTGGCGGAGTTGTTCAACAGTGATGAGCCCCGTGCTGGTTGCCGTGCGCTGTTTCCTCTGCTGTCATCGTAACCGGCCAGGCGGGGCGTCTTTGCCTGTATCTGATCGCGGCTACGTCTGCCTCTTGCCCTGCGCCGCCACGGCCGCCATCGCCGCTTTCACCTTTTCCGGATCTCCGAGATAGTAGCTGCGGATGGGTCTCAGGCCCGCGTCCAGTTCGTACACCAGCGGCATCCCGGTGGGGATGTTCAGCTCGACGATGTCCTCGTCGCTAACGTTGTCCAGGTACTTCACCAGCGCGCGCAGGCTGTTGCCGTGCGCGCCGATCAGGATCTTGCGGCCCGCCTTGATGTTCGGCGCGATCGACTCGTGCCACAGCGGCAGGAACCGCGCCACCGTGTCTTTCAGGCACTCGGTCAACGGCAGCTCCTCGGGCTTCAAGTCCGCGTAGCGCGGATCGTTTCCCGGATAGCGCGGATCGTCCGGCGTCAGCGCCGGCGGCGGGATGTCGTAGCTGCGGCGCCAGATCTTCACCTGGTCCTCGCCGAACTTCGCCGCGGTCTCCGCTTTGTTCAGACCTTGCAGCGCCCCGTAGTGGCGCTCGTTGAGCCGCCACGAGCGGATCACCGGGATCCACATCTGGTCCAGCTCCTCGGTGACGATGTTGTACGTCTTGATCGCGCGCTTCAGCACCGACGTGTAGCCGAGGTCGAACGTGTACCCCTCGCGTTTCAACACCTGGCCGCCCTCAATCGCCTCCTGGACGCCCTTCTCGCTGAGGTCGACATCGGTCCAGCCGGTGAAGCGGTTTTCCTTGTTCCACGTGCTTTCGCCGTGGCGCACCAGAACCAGTTTGTACATGCGCTCCCCTTATTGTTTGAACGCCTTGCGTCCCGCGTAACGCGCCGCCGCTCCCAGCTCCTGCTCGATGCGGATGAGCTGGTTGTACTTCGCCAGGCGGTCGGTGCGGCTCGCCGAGCCCGTCTTGATCTGACCGCAGCCCGTCGCCACCGCCAGGTCCGCGATGAAAGTATCCTCGGTCTCGCCGGAGCGGTGCGACGTCATCGACGTGTAGTTCGCCTGCGCCGCCATGCGCATGGCGTCCAGCGTCTCGGTCAACGTGCCGATCTGGTTCACCTTGATCAGAATCGAATTCGCGATCCCGAGGTCGATGCCCCTCTTGAGAATCGCCGGATTCGTCACGAACAGGTCGTCTCCGACAAGCTGGATCTTCCCGCCAAGCTGGTCGGTCATCTTCTTCCAGCCGTCCCAATCGAACTCGGCCATGCCGTCTTCAATCGAGATGATCGGATACTTCGCAACCCACTCCGCCCAAAACGCGATCATCTCATCGGTGGTCAGCTCGCGCTTGTCGGACTTCTTAAAGACGTACTTCTTCTTGTCGCGGTCGTAGAACTCGCTCGCCGCCGGGTCCAACGCGATCGAGATCTGCTCGCCCGCCTTGTAGCCGGCCTTCCCGATCGCCTCCAGGATCACCTCCACAGCCTCTTCATTCGACTTCAGATTCGGCGCAAAACCGCCCTCGTCGCCCACCGACGTCGAATAGCCGCGCTTCTTCAGCACCGACTTCAGGTTGTGGAACACCTCGGCGCCCATGCGGATCGCGTTGGCGAACGAGTCGGCGCCGTGCGGCGCGATCATGAACTCCTGCGGATCGACGCTGTTGTCCGCGTGGGCGCCGCCATTGATGATGTTCATCATCGGCACCGGCAGGATGTTGGCGTGGACCCCGCCCAGGTAGCGGTAGAGCGGCGTCATCAGCGCGTTCGCCGCCGCCCGCGCGTTGGCCAGCGAGACCGCGAGGATCGCGTTCGCCCCCAGCCGGCCCTTGTTGGGCGTGCCGTCCAGATCGATCATCTTCTGATCGATCTCCTGCTGGCGGGTGGCGTCCATGCCCATCAGCGCCGGCTCGATCTCTTCACGAATGTTCGAGACCGCCTTCAGCGTGCCCTTGCCGAGATAGCGCGACTTGTCGTCGTCGCGCAGCTCGACGGCCTCGTTTTCGCCGGTCGACGCGCCGCTCGGCACGGCCGCCCGGCCCATGCTGCCGTCGGAAAGAAAAACGTCTGCTTCAACTGTCGGATTGCCGCGCGAATCGAGGATTTCGCGCGCACGGATTTCAACGATTTCAGTCATAGGATTCCTTCACGTGGGTGGTATCAGAGCGCGAACTCCCATTCTCTCACAGCGGCCCCTCACTCCACCCGCCGCCACCTCAAAGTGGGGCGCCACGCGGCCGCTTCCAGCATCAGCTCATCGCCGGAGAAGCGAAACGTGCGGAACTGCTTGTGCCCGGTCCAATTCGGAAACCGCCCGCCCTCGATCGAATGGACCACGATTCCGGCCTTCCCATCGACAGTGAAGGTCCCTCAATACCCGATATAGTTGGCCAGGCCGGGTTGGCCTCTTCAGGCCGACCCTCGAACGGATCGGCGTTCGCGAACGGAGCCGTTGAAAGCCGCATCAATTGCGCGGACATCTGTCCGTTCCTATGGTGCAAAATCCGTCCTACGGGACGATCGCCAAAAGGCGTCTGGAACACTCCCGATCGAAAACGCACCTCATACGAGATCAGCTTCCGGGAACCAGCGAACCGCGCGGCGCTGTCTGCCCCGGCAGCCGGCGTACTCATCGCGATCGCGACCGATCCCAACAGGAGGCAAGAGATCGCAAGCATGGAGTTCTCACCGCGTGTACGGTTTACGACGAGAGCTCGCGACCCTCGTTCCCAGTCAGGCCGCCGGAAGGCCCCCAAACATGCCCATTGCACTCCGCCCCCCCCGGAGCTACCCTGCACTCGTGCCGCAACGCCCGGCGTGGGCGGCTCGGGCGTCCCGGCAGAGTGGAGGAACAATATGCCTACATACGTCACCCTGGTCAAATTCACCGATCAGGGCATTCGCACAATCAAGGACCTCCCCGCCCGCTTCCAGGCCGCCGGCGAGGTCATTCAATCAATGGGAGGCCGCATCATCGCCGGCTACGGCACTCTCGGCGACTACGACATGGTGGTCGTCACCGAGGGCCCAAACGACGAAAGCGCCACCGCGGCGGCTCTTGCCATAGCCTCCCGCGGCAACATTCGAACGGCCACGCTGCGCGCCTTCACCATGCCCGAGTTCGCGGAAATCCTGAAGAAAATCCCATAGCGCCGGCCGCGCGCATCAATCGCCGCGCCCCGGCTGCCGCGCCCGCGCCAGCAGCGCCGCCTCATTGCGCGCCTGAATCTCCGCAAGGTGCGCCGACTCCACCGTCCGCTCCAGGATCGACACCGCATCCCGCACATCCACCGCCTCGCCCGCCTTCACCCGCCGCAGCATCGCCGCGGCCAGGCGGACCGCGCCCCGCAGCTCCGCGTGCGATTTCAACAGCTCGATCAGGGAAGTCCCCATCACTCATAGAGTGCCCCGCGGCCTTATTTCTTCTCCCGCCCCCCGCGATCTTCGCCGTCCTCTCCGGGCTCGCCGCCCACGAATATTCCGGCCTCAGCGCACCACACGAAGCCCCATCCTCTGCATCAGGCTCTGAAACCGCGGATTGCCCACCAAGGCCGGGTTCCGCCTGACACGCCGCTCAACCCCCATGTACGCCATCGCGTTCGTGCGCTGCCGGAAGCCCTCTTCCTGCGCCGCGAAATAACAATCCCAATCCTCCAGTCCTATGCAGATCTCCCCGCGCGCGTGCGGCGTGACGTACCGGGTGCGCTCCAGCGCATCGAGCTTTTCAAGCAGCCGTTTCGCATCCGCTTTCCGCCCGGACTGCGCATACGCCCGGCCCAGGCGCGCCAGGATCGCGGGGCTCTCCCCGTGAACGGCCTGCGCATGTTCAAGGACTTTGATCGCCTCGCCCAAGCGCTCCGTCTCGGCCAGCGAGTCGCCCAGCCGCCACAGCGCCCACATGAAGTTCGGATCCACCGCCAGCACGCGCCGGAACACCGCGATCGCATCTTCCTCTCTCCCCGCGAACTGGTAGATCCAGCCAACCTGCGTCTGCGTGATCAGCGAAAGAGGATCGAGGTCGCGCGCCGCTTCCACCTCCGCCACCGCTTCTTCATAGCGGTGTTGGATCACGAACCACGATGCGCGCCACACGTGCGCCGATGCATAGCTGGGATTCAGCTCCAACGCGCGGTCCAGCTCCAGCTTCGCTCCAGGCCAGTCCCAGTCATAGAGCCTCGCAAACCCCAGCGCCGCGTGGGCCTCCGCGTTCTCATCGTCGATCTCGATCGCCTTCTTCGCCGCGGCAATCGCCAGCGGGCGGTATTCCCTCGGCGATCGTCCCACGGCCACGGTCCCGAACTGGTTGTAACAATCCGCCAGCGCCGCATAGGCCGCCGCGTACAGGGGATCAGCGTCGATCGCCGCGCGGAAGAACGCCACCGCCCGCTCGATGTCGCCATCGGTGCGCTTCGACCAGTAGTGCCGGCCACGCACGTAGTTCTCGAAGGCCTCGCGGCTGCTCGTCCCCGCCCGCGCCAGCCGCGCCTCCTCCGCCTCCGGCAGCCGCAGCCGGATGGCCCGCGCCGCCGCCCGGGCCGTTTCGCCTTGCAGCCGCGAGATCGAATCCACATCGACGCCGAAGCTCTTCTCCCAAAGCGTTTCCCCGCTCGCGCCGCGGATCAACCGGAGCCGCACTCTCACCCGGTCTCCCTCTCGCCATGCGTTGCCGGCGACTACGAGATCCACCTTCAGCTCGCTCCCCACCTCTTGTGCGGTCTTCGCCGTCTCCCTGTACTGCTGCGCCGACGCCCGCGAAATCACGCGCAGTGAGCTCAGCTTTGCCAGGTCCCCCGCAATCGCGTCCCGGATTGCGTCCAGCAACGGGTCCTGCGACGCGTCGCCTGTGAGATTTCTCAGCGGCAGCACCACAACCCGATGCGTCTCCGCGATTCCGTTGCCCAGCCGCAGCAGAGCCGCGACCACCCCGGCAAGCAACACCGCCGCCCAAGCCCACTTCTTCCTTGTGCCCGGCGCCCTCCACCGCGCCAGTTCCCAGGCCACCTCCCGCGCGCTCTGCTGGCGCCGCCCTGCGTCCCGCTCGAGCAATCTCAGGATGATGCGTTCCATCTCGCGCGGAAGCGCTGCATTCAACTTCCGAGGCGCCGGCGGAACAGCGCTCAGGATCGCCTCGCGAATCTCCGCCCACCCGTTCCCTTTGAATGGCAGCTCGCCCGTCGCCGCCTGGTACAGCGTGATCCCCAGCGCGAACAGGTCGCTCCGCGCATCCACCTCTTCGCCCCGGATCTGCTCCGGCGACATGTAGGCCGCGGTGCCCGGCAGCACCCCCGTTCGTGTGAGCGTGTCCCCGCCGCGATCCTCCTGCCCTCCCGCATCCTGAGCCGGCTCGCCCATGGCTTTCGCCACCCCGAAATCGAGGATCTTTACCGCGCCGCCGGCGGTCAAAAAGATATTCGCCGGTTTGACGTCGCGATGGACGATGCCTTTTCCGTGCGCCGCCTCCAGCGCCGCGGCCGCTTGCGCGGCGATGTCCGCCAGCTCGCGCGCTCCCAGCGGCCCCTCCGCCAGCCGCTGCTTCAGCGTCCTTCCCTCCAGCAGCTCCATGACGAAGTAGGGTTGCCCCTCGTGCTCGCCGATGTCGTAAAGCGCGCAGATGTTCGGATGGTTCAGCGCCGACGCCGCCCGCGCCTCGCGCTGGAAGCGCTCCAGCGCCGCCGCATCCTGCGACAACCGCCGCGGCAGAAACTTCAGCGCGACATCCCGCCCCAAACGCGTGTCCCGCGCCCGGTAGACCTCCCCCATCCCGCCCGCGCCCAGCGCCTCGATCACCTCGTAGCGGCCGATTCGGCTCCCCTCCGCGAATCCCGCCGCTTCTTCCAGCCAGTCCCCCGACTCCGCCGCAAGGACAACCGCCGGCCGCTCCAGAAAACTTCCGGCCCCGACGCCCAGTTGAAGCAACCGCTGTACTTCCGACCGCAATCCGGCATCCCCGCCACACTCGGCATCGAGCAGTGCGGCCCGTTGCTCCGGCGGCAGCATCTCCGCCGTCTCCAGCAACCGCTCGATCAACGCGCGCCGCTCGCCGCTCATGCTGGTTGCGCCCCGCCGCTCAACTCCCGCAGCAGCCAGACCTTGGCCAGCTTCCAATCCCGCAGCACACTCTCAGAGGAGATCTTCAGCGCCTCCGCCGTCTCCTCCACCGTCAGACCTCCGAAGAATCGCAGTTCCACCACTTGCGCCTTGCGCGGATCGCTCTTCGCGAGTGCGTCCAGCGCCGCGTCGATCGCCAGAATGTCCGTCGTAATCGCCGGCGACACCAAGCTCGCCTCAATCAGAGGGACCTGCCTCGCGCCTCCGCCCCGCTTCGCCGCCCGGCGCGTCCGCGCCCGGTCCACCAGCATCTGCCGCATCAGCCGCGCGCAGATCGCATAAAAATGCGTGCGATCGCTCCACCTCGCGCGGTCCGCCCCCATCAGCCGCACGAAGACCTCGTTAATCGCCGCCGTGGTCTGAAGCTGCGACTCCTGCCGCTCCCGCCCCAGGTACGCCCGCGCCGTCCGCCGCAGCTCCGCCTCCACCAGCGGGACCAGCCGGGCCAGCGCCGCGCGGTCGCCAGCGCTCCAGGCCGCCAGCAACTCGGTGATGCTCTCTTCGGAGCCCCTCGCCATCACGGAAAAGTATACGCGAACTTCCCTTGCCCTTACAGCAAATCGAGCCCGTTTCCGCATGTATGGGTCAGGGAGGATTTATGTACCGCCTTCGAGTACTGACATCTGCGCTGTTCGCTGTTGCCGCTTTCGCCCAGGAGCCTGGGCCCGTGACCCTGCTGGTGGACGTCGAGAACGCCGTCCAATACCGCTCCGACATCGCCGACCCCGCGCGCCGCGGCGCCGACGCCGCGGCCACGACGGCCGGTCCCGCCCGCGCGTTCACCGACGTACTCTTCATCGGCGACATCGTCGCCGTCAACGGCAAGCCCGCCCGCGGCCTCTGGACCAGCCGCCAGTTCCTCATGAACTTCAACCCCAGTCCCGCCCCCGGCTTTGCCGTCTCCGACGTCGCCCGCGGCACCATCGCCGAATGCAAATGGGAATTCCTCGACGCGGACGGCCGCTTCATCGGCGCGCTGGCCGACAGCGGGCTCTTCCCCCACGCCGTCACCGGCGGAGCGGGAATCTTTTACGGCGCCCGAGGCCAGATGACCGGCGGAGGCAATCCGCCCAATCCCCGGCCCGTCCGCGTCGCCTCCATGTCCGAAGACCCCAGCCTCCGCCGCGCGCTCGGAGGAGGTACCAGCCGCATTTTGTTCCAGATCATCCCGCTCTATCGGCCGGCAGTCCACGCCGTCTATCACGCCGACTTCACCCCAGTCACCGCGGAACACCCCGCCCAGGCTGGAGAGACCCTGATCCTCCGCGCCAGCGGCCTCGGCCCGCTGGCGCCAGGCACAACGCCACCTGGCATCGACCCCTTCCCCGACCCGCCCGCCGAATTGAATTCCCCCATCGAAGCCACCCTCGGCGGCCAAACCGCGCGAGTCCTCAGCAAAATCGGCTGGCCCGGCGAGAAAGACGTCTACCGGGTGGACATCCAGGTCCCCGGAGGCGTCGCCCCCGGCCACGCCGCGCTCCAGCTCACAGCGGCCTGGATCCCCGGAACTGCCGCCCACATCGCCGTCAAGTAACACAGCCTTCAGGCACATCACGCGGCACGTGCCGCGAATCATTGCACCCGAAAGTCGGCGGCGGCAGACTTTGTTGAAAACATTGGGGTTGTTCTCCGACTTTCTGGAGAGGCTGTGGTGTTCTCTGGCCGCAACCCGAGGGCTGTGGCCCTCTTCTCATGCCAGAGCCCTGGAGGTATACTCGATCTGGGCAAATCGTCGCCGAGAGGAGGTTCTCATGGTCGGCAGGACCCTCGGCCACTACCGCATCGAAGAGAGAATCGGAGCTGGAGGCATGGGCGTCGTCTATCGCGCCACAGACCTCAACCTCAATCGCCAGGTCGCCATCAAAGTGCTTCCCGCCGAATGCGCCGCCAGCCCCGAGCGGCGCAGCCGCTTCTCGCGCGAAGCGCGGCTGCTGGCCTCGCTGAACCACCAGAACATCGCCGCCGTCCACGACTACGAAGAGCACGATCAACAGTGTTTTCTCGTGCTCGAGTTCGTCCCCGGCGAATCTCTCGATGAGTTGGTCTCGCGGAAGCCTCCGGCTGTTAAAGACGCCCTTCGCATCGCGCGCCAGATCGCGGCGGCCGTCGAAGCGGCGCACGAAAACGGAGTCATCCACCGCGACCTCAAGCCCGGCAACGTCAAAATCACCCCCGCCGGCGCGGTGAAGGTTCTCGACTTCGGCCTCGCCAAGGCCTTTGAGGCCGCCGCCACCGCCTCCAGCGAAACGATGGCCACCGTCACCGTCAGCCAGACGCAGGAGGGCGTCGTCATCGGCACACCCGCCTACATGAGCCCCGAGCAGGTTCGCGGCCTGATTGTGGATAAAAGGACCGATATCTGGGCCTTCGGCTGTGTCCTCTATGAGTTGCTCGCGCACCGCCGCCTCTTCTCCGGTGCGCGCACCACGTCCGACTTCATCGCCGCGATCCTTACACAGGAGCCCGATTGGAAGGCGCTGCCCGCTGCAACCCCCTCCAGCATCTGCAAGCTCCTCCGCCGCTGTCTCGAAAAAGACCCCCAACTGCGGTTGAGGGACATCGGCGACGCAGGCCTCGAAATCGACGAAGCCCTCGCCGTGCCGGAATCGCCGCAGGAAGCCCTTCAAAGGAAATCACGATTCGCCCTCGCCGCCCTCGGCGGCCTCGCCCTTGGAGCCACAGGCGTGGCGCTCGGCTTCATCGTCTTCAAACCCGCTCCCCAGCCCTCGCCCGTGACCCGCTTCTCCATCCCGCTCGGCCCGGACGAGACCCTGCACCCACTCGGCCAGTCGGTCCGCCTCTCTCCCGACGGCCGCCGCCTCGCCTGGGTCGCCGTCGATGCCGCGGGCCGCACTCAGGTCTACACCCGTGCGCTCGATCGGCTCGAATCCTCCAAGGTGGAGGGAGCCGCCGGCGCCTCATCGCCTTCTTTCTCGCCCGATGGCAACTCTCTCGCTTTCCCGCACAGCGCCAGCCGCACTCTCCGCACCATCGGACTCGGCGGCGGTGCGCCCGTCACCGTCTGCCCCATCGAATCCTCCAGCGGCCCGGCGTGGACGCGAGCCGGCGATCTGCTGCTCAACCTCAGCTATCCCGGAGGCGTGGTGCGCGTTCCGACAAAAGGAGGAGCGCCCGCGCCCGTGACAACTCTCGATGAAAAGGCCGAAGAGCGCCTGCACACTCGCGTCTTCGTACTGCCTAAGGGCAAAGCCATCCTTTTTCATATCGCCGCCGCTGGAATGGAAACTTATGACGACGCCCGCATCGCCGTGCAATCGCTCGAAACCGGGGAAAGGAAGACCATTATCGAAGGCGGAATGAGCCCGCAATACTCGCCCACCGGCCACATCATCTACGCCCGCGACGGACAGCTCCTGGCCGTGCCCTTCGACGAAGATCGCCTCATAGTGACTGGCAAGCCGGTGGTTGTTCTCGAGGGCGTCTTCATGTGCGTCAACACGGGCGCGGCGCATTACAGCCTCTCCCCCTCCGGGACGCTCGCCTATGCCCCCGGCGTCATCCTCGGCGGGCGCCGCGAGCTCGTCTGGGTCGACCGCCAGGGCAGGGAAGAGCCCATCCCCCTCCCGCAGAAGCCCTACCTGCACCCGCGCATCTCGCCCAACCTCAAAATGATCGCGGTCGAAATGGAAGGCCCCGTCCACGACTTCTGGTCCTACGACATCGAGCGCGGCATCATGAGCAAGGTCACCACCGAAGGCTCCAGCCACTGGCCCCTCTGGACACCCGATGGCGCCCGCATCACTTACCGCCGCTGGCTCGGCGGCGCGTTCTCCATGTGGTGGATGCCCGCCGACCGCAGCGCGCCCCCCGAGCGCCTCACCGACATCGGCCGCATGCAGAGCGCCGCCTCCTGGTCCCCCGACGGCCGCGTCGTCGCGTTCACTCAAGTGAACCCAAACACCGGCCCTGACGTGTTTGTCATGGAGATCGCCTCCAACCGCATCCCGCGGCCCTTCGCCGACACCAGGTTCTCCGAAGGCTCGCCCCGTTTCTCCCCTGACGGACGTTGGATCGCCTACGCCTCCAACGAATCCGGCCGCAACGAGATCTACGTCCAGGCCTACCCCGGACCCGGCGCCAAAATCCAGATCTCCACCGAAGGCGGCACCGACGCCGTCTGGAGAGCCAAGGGCGGCGAGCTCTACTACCGCAGCGGCGACAAGATGATGGTCGTCGACGTAAACACCGCCGGCGCCTTCCGAGCCTCCCGCCCGAGACTTCTCTGGACCGGCCGCTACGCCCACGGCCTGGGCTCCGCCTGCGGCCCTCCCGGGACCACCTCCTCCAACTACGACGTCACACCCGACGGCAGCCGCTTCCTCATGATCAAGCACGACGAAGTCGCCCCCGCCCGCATCAACGTCGTCCTCAATTGGACCACCGAGCTCAAGTCCAAGCTCTGACGGCGTTGTGGGGCAGATCGCCGGTTTGGCCCCCGATCGCCGATCGGGTCTCAATACCCAGCAGGCGGAGTGAACCCGCCGTTTTCCCCAGCCAACAGCGCCGCCAGCCGGATCGGCGTCGCGTCCTCGAGATACGGCCCCATGATCTGGATGCCGGCCGGCAGGCCGCTTTGCGTCTTCTCCGCCGGAGCCACCGTCGCCGGGCGCCCGGTGAGGGTCGTCACGCTCGCATAGCTCAGCAATCCTTGCAGATAGGGGATCGGACCTTCCAGCGTCGCCGGCATGCGCTGATGCGGAGGACTGTGGTCATGCGGGAATGCCGCCACGGGAAGCGCCGGTAACAGAAACGAATCCAAGTCCTTGAAATACTCTTGCCACGCAGCGCGAAAGGCGAGCCGGCGCAGATTGTGCCGCTGCCACCCGGCGAAGTCGAGAGAAGCGCCCATCGCGTCCGGTGAATCCTTCCTGCCCGCGAACAGCCGCCGCTGCCTCTCCTGCTCTTCGGGCGGCGCGACGCTGAACAGGAACGACCACAGCATCGCGGAATAGGTCGAGAACAACTCCGCGTAGGAAACACCCCTGGGCCACCCCGGTAGCATCTTCGCGCCTGCCTTTTCGAGAGCGCGCACAGCCGACTCCAGCGCCGGCTTGATCTCCGACGACACCCCCGCCGCAGGGTCTTCCAGCACGTACCCAATGCGGAAGTCCCGCAGCCGCTCGTGCCGCGGCGCCGGCATCCGCCACGAGTAGGCCACCGACTCCGGCGGCTCCGGACCGCCCAGAACACGCATCGCCGCCTCCAGATCCTGCGCCGTCCGCGCCATCGGTCCGGACACGGCCAGCAGAGATGAAAGGCCGGGTGCTTGGGTCACGCCGCCGGGCGAATGCCCGCGCTGGTCGACCACGTCCAGTGTCGGCTTGTGCCCCTACACACCGCAGCAGTGCGCGGGCGAGCGGATGCTCCCGCCGCCGTCCCGCCCGACGAGCCGCCCGGCGTCCGCGTCACGTCCCAAGGATTGCTCGTCGTGCCGTAGATCGCGTTGTAGCTCTGGCCGTCGGAAAGCTGGAACGGCACGTTCGTCGCACCAACGACCACGGCGCCCGCGTCCACCAATCGCTGAACTGTGGACGCATTCGCCGGCGCGCGCGTCTTTATCCAGTCCCGGAATCCCCCACGTGCACGGTCACCCCGCGACCGCGAAACTCTCTTTCACCACAACCGGGACGCCCGCAAACGGGCCCAGCTTCTGGCTCCGCGCCAGCGCTTCATCCACCCTGCGCGCCGCGGCCAGCGCCTCCTCACGCATCAGGTAGACGAAGGCGTTCAGCTTCGGTTGAAAACGGTCGATCCGCTCGAATATATGCCGCGTCAGCTCGACCGATGAGATCTTTCGCGCGCGAATTGCCGCCGCGGCGTCCAGCGCGGAGCCAAAGTTATCGTCGAATCCCCGCATAGCACCTCTCCCGGCAAGAGGCGCCGCAAAGACAGACACAGCCCTCCGGCGAGTCATCATTCCAGAAATCGTAGCGTCTTCTCGACTCCGCAGCCGCGCCAGCTTTCCAACCGTTCTAACCCGCCATCCGCTTCCACGCCTGCTGCGCCGTGATCCGCACACGCCTGTTCCCGCTCTTCAACGCCGGCATCAAAGCCGCGGCTGCCTCCTCGGCGCCCAGCTTCGCGAGCCCGATCACGGCCGCGCACTGCATGTGCTCTTCGGGCCGCGCGAGAGCGATCCTGTAAATTCGCATCGCCTCCGCTGTGTCCCCCTGAGCCGCCCGCGCATCGGCGAACCTGAGCAGCGAATCCAGCGCATCGAACTTGTCGTAACCGGTCATCCCGGCCGGATCGGCGAAAGCGGGGACCGGCGCGACCTTCTCACCGATCCGGCCATAGGCGCGCAGCGCCGCCAGCGCGATGTTCTTATCCTTCGACTGCGCGGCGTCGCGGCACAGCGCCGCCGCTTCCTTCACCCGCCGGTGGCCGAGCGCATACAGGATGCGCGGCTTGAAATCGTCGGGCACGCTCTTGTAGGCCGCCAACAGGGCCTTCTCCGGCGCTGCCCCCGGAATCCGCTCCAGACAGAACGCCGCCTCTTCGCGCAGCGCGGCGTCCAGGAGCAGCTTCGCCGCCGCCGGCACGCTCTCGTCGCCGCCGACATGCGACAGCAGCCACACCGCATGTGCGCGCACCGCCACCGGACCCGCGCCCTGCGCCAGCCCGATCAGCCCCTGCACGACAGCCGCGCGGTTCGCAGCGCTCGTCTCCTTGCCCACCGAGTGCGCCATCGTCGTCAGCGCTTCCTTGGCCGCCTTGGCCACCCCGGGATCGCGCCCGCCCATCAATCGCCCCAGCTCCGGAATCGTCGAGGCCGGCGCTTCACCCGCCTTGCGCCACGCGGCGAACCGCACATCCTTATCGCTGCTCTTCAAATCGTCGAGAAACTTCTGTGCGTCGATCATGACGTCCGCCTTCCCTTACAGGTGCCACACGCTCCGGCCCGGCCGGCTCAGCAGCCGGTTCGCCTCGTCGTCGTTGTTCACGCGCTCGTTCACAGCGTCCCACTCGAGCTTGCGCTGGAGCTGGAACGAGACGTTGCCCAGAATGCACAGCGACGCCACGCGGTGCGCCGCCTCCATGTGCATGATCGGTTTCTCGCGCGTGCGGATGCAGTCCTCCCAGTTTTCGCTGTGCCCCGGACTCTTGAACGCCTTCCCGCAATCGCACTGCATGCTGTAGTCGACCGCCTTCTGATCCGTGCGCGTCCCCGCGCCGTCGCCGAGCGTCACGGTGACGTTGCCGGTGTCGCCCCAGTAGACCGCCCCGTAGCGCGCGTCCAGCGTCGTCGACGGCACGCCCGGCTGCGCCCACACCAGCGTCCAGTCCGGATTCTTGAACTCGTAGGTGACCTCCATCGTCACCGCCGAATCGTACATCCCGTCCCGCGGCGGCTCGCCCGTCGCCTCGACGCTCACCGGACCTTTATAGTCGCAGTCCATGATCCAGTTCGCGATGCTCATCACGTGCGCGCCGCGGTCGCGGATCTGCCCGCCGCCCCAGTCGATCATCCAGCGGAACGCCCCGTGTGTCCGCTTCACGTTATAGGGGATCGCGCGCGACGGCCCCAGCCACATGTCGTAGTCCAGCTCCGGCGGCGGCGCGGCGTCCGGGGTCCAGTCGCCCTCGGGACTCGCGTAGTGCCAGCACAGCACCTTGCGCACCGTTCCTATGCGCCCGCCCTTGATGTAGTTGTGCGCCATCCACGCGCCCATCTGCGACCGGCCCTGCGAGCCGATCTGCACCACGCGCCCGTAGCGCTCCGCCGCGTTCACCATCGCGCGGCCTTCCTCGATCGTGTTGCACGCCGGCTTCTCGCAATACACGTCCTTGCCCGCCTGGCAGCTCATAATCGTGTGCAGCGCGTGCCAGTGGTCCGGCGAAGCGATGTAGACGGCATCGACATCCTTGTCCTCGAGCAGCCGCCTGAAGTCCTTGTAGAGCTTCGGCCTCCCGCCGACCATCGACGCCGCCTTGTCCAGCCGCCCCGTGTCCACGTCGCACAGCGCCACCGATTGGCCCGGCCGCATGATCCGCGACCCGTCGCCGCCCAGGTTGGACGGGGCGGGCACGGCTTTGCCGCTGTTGGCCTCCAGACGCAGGAACACGCGCCCGCGCCCGCCGATGCCGATATGCCCGAAGTTGACGGTGTCGCTGGGCGGAGCCTGCCCCTGCAACCCCAGCGCCCGCGCGGGCACGATATGGAACATCGTGGCCGCGGCGCCCGCGCCGGAAATGAATGTGCGCCTCGTGGAGCGCCTCGTGGTCTTCATGGAAGGAACCTTCGGTTAGTCTCTCCAACGGGCTACCGTCGTCTGTCACGCCCGCCGGATTCCGCCAGCATACATCAAACCGAATCCGCCGGGCGCCACCGTTCGATGAAGGAGGACTGTGGGGCAGGCCCATTGGCCCGCGGCGGCCCCTCAAGGCCGCCCGCTCTCACGCTCAGCGCAGATCGAAGCGGTCGAGGTTCATCACCTTCGCCCAAGCCTTCGCGAAATCCTGCACGAACTTCTCCTGCCCGTCGGCGGCCGCATAGACCTCGGCCACCGCGCGCAGCTCCGAATTCGAGCCGAAGATCAGGTCGACAGGGGTCGCGGTCCACTTCACATTCCCGTTCTTGCGATCGCGTCCTTCGTAAACGCCTTCGGACGACGAAGACTTGCTCCACTTGGTGGACATGTCGAGCAGGTTCACGAAGAAGTCGTTGGTCAGAGTCCCGGGCCGGCTGGTGAAAACCCCGTGCGCGGCTTGACCCGTATTGGCATTCAGCGCGCGCATGCCGCCCACCAGGACGGTCATTTCCGGAACGGTGAGCTTCAGCATGTTCGCCCGATCCACCAGCATCTCCGCCGGCGACAGGCTCTGGCCGGCGCGGTAGTAGTTGCGGAAACCGTCCGCGGCCGGCTCCAGCACGGCGAACGACTCCACGTCGGTCTGCGCCTGCGTGGCGTCAGTGCGTCCCGGCGCAAAGGGAACCTCCACGGTGTGCCCTGCGTTTTTGGCCGCCTGCTCGACCGCTGCGACGCCGCCCAGAACGATCAGGTCGGCCAGCGAAATCTTCTTGCCGCCGGACTGCGCGCGGTTGAAGCTCTGCTGGATGCTCTCCAGGCGCGGCAACACCTTGGCAAGCTCGGCCGGATTGTTCACCGCCCAGTCCTTCTGCGGCGCAAGACGGATGCGCGCCCCGTTGGCGCCCCCGCGCATGTCGCTGCCGCGGAACGAAGCGGCCGATGCCCAGGCCGTCCGGACCAGTTCGGGCACGGTCAGGCCCGACGCGAGGATCTTCGACTTCAACTCCGCGATGTCCTTCTCGTTCACCAGCGCATGATTGGCCTTCGGCAGCGGATCCTGCCACGGCAGCTCCTCGCTCGGAACCTCCTCGCCGATATAGCGGGAACGCGGACCCAGGTCGCGATGGGTCAGCTTGAACCACGCCTTGGCGAAGGCGAGCCTGAACTCCTCCGGATTCTCCCGGAACCGCATCGCAATCTTCTTGTAGCTCGGGTCGAACTTCAGCGCGAGGTCCGTGGTGAACATGATCGGCGCATGCCGCTTGGACGGGTCGTGCGCGTCAGGAACGAGATTAGTCGCCTGGTTCTTCGCGGGAATCCACTGGACGGCGCCCGCCGGGCTCTTGGTTTGCACCCAGTCGAAGGAAAACAGGTTGTCGAGGTACTGCGTCGACCACTTCACCGGGCTTGCGCTCCATGCGCCTTCCAGCCCGCTGGTCACCGTGTCGCCGGCGTTGCCCTTGCCGCACTTGTTCTCCCAGCCGAGACCCTGCTGCTCAATGCCGGCCCCCGCAGGATCGGGCCCCACGCACTTATCCGGAGCTTGGGCGCCATGCGCCTTGCCGAACGTGTGGCCCCCCGCGATCAGAGCCACCGTCTCTTCATCGTTCATTGCCATGCGGCCGAAGGTATCGCGGATGTCCTTCGCGGCTGCCAGCGGATCGGGCTTGCCGTTCGGACCCTCGGGATTCACGTAAATCAGGCCCATCTGCACTGCCGCCAGGGGCTTTTGCAGGTTTCTGCCGGCGCTATATCGCTCGTCGGCAAGCATCTTCTTCTCCGGCCCCCAGTAGACGAGGTCCGGTTCCCAGTCGTCGGCGCGCCCGCCGGCGAAGCCGAAGGTCTTGAAGCCCATCGATTCCAGCGCGACGTTGCCTGCGAGGACCATCAGGTCGCCCCACGAGATCTTCCGGCCGTATTTCTGCTTCACCGGCCAGAGCAGACGCCGCGCCTTGTCGAGGTTGGCGTTATCCGGCCAACTGTTGAGCGGATCGAATCGCTGCTGGCCGCCGTCGGCGCCGCCTCGGCCGTCCAGGACACGGTAAGTGCCCGCGCTGTGCCACGCCATCCGGATGAACAGGGGACCGTAGTTTCCGTAGTCGGCCGGCCACCAGTCCTGCGACGTGGTGAGCGCCTTCTGTATGTCCTGCTTGACGGCCTTGAGGTCGAGGCTCGCAAACGCCTTGGCGTAATCGAACTCTTTGCCCAGCGGGTTGGACTCGGCGGAGTGCTGCCGCAGCGGTGAAAGGTCAAGCGTCTCAGGCCACCAGAACTGGTTCGGCTTGGGCTGCTGAGCGCTGGCTGCTTCCGTCCACACGAACGGCGCGGCGGCAACCGCGAAGACGGTGAGTAGCTGCTTCAGGGTTTTCTTCATATGGCCAAGTGTAGGGCGGCGCCTTGACATAGGTCAACTCGATTGAGACTATCATGCTGATCGGATAATCCTATGGCTCAAAGAACCCGGGTGAGGGGCTTCGATCTGCGGCAACTGGAGTACTTCTGCGCGGTCGCGCGAACAGGCAGTTTCACCAGGGCCGCCGAAGATCTGGGCATCGCCCAGCCGTCGCTTTCCGAGCAGATCGCGAGGCTCGAGCAGACCCTCGGCGCGGCGCTGTTCGAAAGGCTGAACAGGCGTATCGAGCTGACCCCGCTGGGCGAAGCGATTCTGGGCAAGGCGCAGGCGCTGCTCGAGGACGCCGCCGCGTTGCCCGACTATTTCGAGCGGGCCAGGGAAGGCGTACACGGTCCGCTGCGCGTGGGCGCCATCCCGACCATCCTGCCCTACTTCCTTGCGCCGCTGCTCAAAGGATTCATGGATCGCTGCCGGGACGTCGATCTGCACGTTCGCGAGGGCACGACGGCGGAATTGGTCGAACAGGTGCTCGATGGGATGATTGACCTCGCCGTGCTGAGCCTGCCGGTGGAGGGCGCCGGGCTGGTGATGAAGGAGTTGTTCCGCGAGTCCCTCTACCTCGCGGTTCCGGACGGCCACCCGCTGGCCTCCGAGGAGAAAGTGCAACTGCGCCGCCTGTCCGCCGAGCGGCTCCTCATTCTGAAAGACGGCCACTGCCTGCGGGATGAGACGCTGGCCGTCTGCGACCGGGCGCGGGCCCGCTTCGCGGGGCAGGTCGAAGCCGACCAGTTCCTGACGATCTTCGAGCTGATCCGCGCCGGCTTCGGCGTCAGCATCGTGCCGGAGATGGCGCGCAGCCTGAGCCAGGGCTGCAAGCTCATCGAGCTCGAGCCGAAGGCCATCCGCCGCGTCGGCTACATCCGCCTCGAGCGCCGCTACCTGTCGAAAGCCCTGGAGGCGTTCACCGGCTATTTGAAAGAGGCGGTGGAAAAACGCAGGCGCTGAGCGCCGCCGCGCCGGCAGCCCGCATGCCGGTCCGGTTGGGAAGAGCGGCGCGGCCGCTTCACTGCGGAAGAGATGGAAGACGCCCCCCGCGGCGTGCGGACGCCGGTGGAAACGACTGGCGCGCGCAGGCCGGGCGCACAGCCCGTCTGCTGCTTGCTGGCCTCACCGGAAACCCGGAGAGTGGCGCTCTGATACCCGATTGCGCGTCGCCGCCCACTGGCAGAACTGTCATCCCCCTCACATCGGGATCTCCGCCGCCACCTATCCCTGGCGATAACATGGCTTCCCGCCCGCAATCGGGCCGCCGGATCAAACGCGAGCTCGCATGCCGGAAGTCTCCCGATTGCGCGGAACCGCCACGGCGTGCGCCGGCGCCGGTCGCTGGGCGTCGGCCTTCTGTCGCACGAGGACTCTCTGGAACCGGGAAAACGCCCTCCTGGACATCATCTCGTTCGTCTGCCAGGCGATCGCCGCCTGCGCTCCCGGAGCGGCCACGCAGCAGCGCCCCTCCATGTTCGGCATCGGAATTCCCCATCGGAAGGCACACCTTGCGATCGGCATGAGACTATGACGACAAGGTGTCCCATTTTCGGACATTGCTCCCCGAAATTGAAAACCGGCCGGCCTCGCCATCGAATAGAATCAAATACTTAATTCAGAAGCAAAATTGCATCTGAGGATTGGCGCCCCATGCGAGCCATCCATGAAGACCTCCAGTACGCGGCGCGCGTCCTCCGCCGGACTCCGGCCCTGACCGCGGTCGCAGTGCTCACTTTGGCCCTCGGCATTGCCGCCGCCACCACCGTCTTTGGGTGGATCGACGGGATGGTCCTCCACCCGTTCCGCGGCGCCACGGACGACGGCCGGCTCGCCGTTCTCGAGGCCGTCCGCGCCAACGGCATCGAGGATCCGAACGTCTCATATGCCGACTGCCGGGACTTTCAGGAGAGCCTCCAGAGCATCTCCGGACTGGCGCTCACCCAGCAGGTCCCCGCCTCCGTCGGCGCAGGCGACAGCGCCTATTCCGCCTGGTTCGAGCTGGTCTCAGGAAATTATTTCGACGTGCTGGGCGTGAAGCCGGTTCTGGGCCGCACGTTCGCCCGCGAGGAATACGGCGACAGAGCCAAGGCGTTTACGGCGGTCATCAGCTACCGGCTGTGGCGGCAGTATTTCCGGGGAGATCCTTCCATTCTCGGCCACACCGTCCGCATCAACCGCCATCCGGTCACCATCATCGGCGTGGCGCCTCCGGAGTTTCGCGGCGATATTCCAGGGATCGGCTTCGACGGCTGGGTTCCGGCGCCGCTGACCGGCGAGCGCGGCGCGCGGGTTTTCAGGGCCGTCGTCAGGCTCAAACCCGGCGTTGGCGTGTCCGAGGCGAACGCCGAAGCGGCAACGGTTGCCGCGCGCCTCGCGCGAGCCTTTCCGAAAACCAACGAGGGGATCGGCGCCCGCATCGTGCCGATCTGGAAGGCGCAGTCGGGGGCGTCGGGCATTCTGGCGGCGCCGCTGGCCATCCTTGGCGCGGCCTGCGGTCTCGTGCTTCTGATTGCGTGTGCGAATGTCGCCAACCTTCTATTGGCTCGCTCCGCGGCCCGGCAGACGGAGTTCGGCATCCGCGCCGCCCTCGGCGCCGGTCCGGGCCGGTTGAGCCGGCAGTTGGTTTCCGAGAGTTTTCTTCTCGCGGCTCTGGCGACGCTGGCGGGCCTGCCTCTCGCTCTGTGGTGCCAGAACGTGCTTGAATATCTCGTGCCGCCGACCGGACTGCCGTTGTACTTCGATGTCCGCCCGGGCGCTCGGGTCTTCCTCTTTGCCGCTGTGGTCTGCCTGGGGTCCGCCCTGATTTCCGGTCTGCCGCCCGCCTTTCAATCGGTGCGGCGCGGGCTGGTGGCCGTCCTCAGGCAGGGAGGAAGAGGCAATACGCAGGGCGGGTACTCCCGGCGCATCTCCGGGCTGCTGGTGGTATCCCAGGTCGGGTTGGCGCTGGCGGCTCTCGTGACGCTCGGGCTGTTTCTCCGGAGCCTCCACGGATTGCGGAACACTCCGGCCGGTTTCGATCACCGCGACGTGACGGTGTGCCGGTTGTTCCTTGTGACGAACAACTACACCGCCTTCGAAGAGCAGAGGTTTTCACGGCGGCTCCGCGAGCGGCTGCTCGCTGCGCCAGGGGTGGTGGACGCCGCATATTCAGACTCGATTCCGCTCGGCTTTGGACTCGGAAAGTGGGCCGGCGTGACGGTGGAAGGATATGCGCCGGGGCCTGGCGAAAACCTGGACGTGCACCACGCCTCGGTGTCGCCCGGCTACTTCGGCCTGCTGCGGGTGCCGCTTCTCTCCGGACGCGATTTCAGGCCCGCAGACAGCGAGGGCGCTCCCCGCGTCGTGATCGTCAACGAGTCCTTCGCCCGGCGCTTTTTCGCCGGACGCGATCCCGTGGGGCGCAAGGTGCGGATTCATGGCGCTTCGTTCACGATCGTGGGGTTGGTGAAGGACAGCAAGTACCTCAGCTTGTCTGAAGCGCCCCAACCCTACTTCTACATGTCTTTCGACCAGGTCCATGGCGGCAGCGGCGAGAACGGAGTGGCCCTCTATGTCCGGACCGCCGGCGACGCCCGCGGATTCGTCCCTGTCCTCCGCCGCGAGATGTCGGCCATCGATCCGGACTCGGCCGGACTCACGGCCATGCCGCTGTCGGAGTACATCTCGGCTGCCTGGTTCGCGCCCCGGCTCGCCGCGTTGATTCTCGGAGTCCTCGGCGTCATTTCCATGCTGCTCGCCGGTGTGGGCCTGTACGGAGTGATGGCTTACTCGGTCAGCCGGCGGACTCGGGAAATCGGCATCCGAATCGCGCTCGGGGCCGGTCCCCAGGGGGTGCTCCGGATGGTCGTGCGGCGAGGCCTGCTCCTGGCCCTGACCGGGATCGCCGCTGGACTCGCTCTCGCTCTGGCAGCCACCCCGCGGATCGGCCCTCTGCTGTACCGTGTCGATCCGGCGGACCCTGTCAGCATCGTGGGCGCCGCGCTGTTCCTGATGGTGGTCGCCGCGGTCGCCAGCCTGATCCCTGCGCTGCGGGCCACCCGAGTCGACCCGATGATCGCGCTCCGCCAGGAGTGACAGGCCACACGATGGCGGCGGAGCCGGGAGGCGCCGCGATGCTCGCGGCGCAAGTCAAATCCCCGACATGGAGCCGCGCGCCGCGCCCTTACGGGCCCTGCCAGAAAAACCGCCTGATCGGTTCCCGCCCGGCCAAAGGCTTCAGCGCCGCGCGATCCCAAGGATCGGCTATTACCTCTCCCTGGCGCTTCTCATTGCCGTTGGTTCCGGGATGTTTGGCGTCCTTGGAGGGGCCGCCCTTCCCGGCGCCGGCGGCGTGGCGACTCCAGTCGCGCTCACCGCCCTGGTGCTCGGTGGCGCCTCGGTCCCTCTCGCAGCCAATTGGCGGGGCAGGCAGAACCCCGCAGGCGGGAGTGAGTTCGGGCCTTCCCCTCGAGCGGGCCGGGCGGTTGACGCCGGACGCTCGACCTGGATCGCCGCATTCCGCCGCGCCCCCCATCTCACTCCGCAATACGCACCGGCTTTGAACCACCCCCCGTGCGTAACCCACGGCGGCCTTGATACCCTGGTTGGCGCTGGAAGCGCTATGAAACCTCCAAAGAAGGGCGCGCAGAAGTCTCCCCGGAGCACGACGGCGGCTGGAAAAAAGACCGCGGGATTCACCGACGAGGAACGAGTCGCGATGAGGGAGCGCCTCCAAGAGGTGGAAGCCGAGGCGCGCCGCGGCTCGCGCACGGGCAGGGCGGACGAGGAAAGCGCCGTGCTCGAGAAGATCGCCGCGCTGCCGCAGCCGGATCGGGCCATGGCCGAGCGGCTCCATGCGATCATCAAAGCCAACGCGCCGGCCCTCTCGCCGAAAACCTGGTACGGAATGCCCGCCTACGCCAAGGAAGGCAAAGTGGTCTGCTTCTTCCAAAGTGCGCACAAGTTCAAAACGAGATACGCTACGCTCGGCTTCAGCGATCAAGCGAACCTCGACGAAGGCCGCATGTGGCCCACCGCCTTCGCGCTCAAGGAGCTGACCCCGGCCGAAGAGGCGAAGATCGGCGCACTCGTCAGGAAAGCGGTCGGCTGAGGAATCGAGTCGCCGCGGGCCGCGGCCTTCTGCCAGATCGTTGGTTGCGACGAGTCGTTCCCTCATCCCCTCATCGCGATTCGGTTTCCTCTGCGAGCGGGCGACTTCGCACCCGTTTGTGGAACCCCCATGCCGTCGATTGCGTGATTCTCGTTAAGACGCTGGCAACGGACCGGCGGACAACTCCCCGAATCGAAATAGCGCTGACAGTCTTCTTTGGAGAGGGAGAACAGGCGAATGCGGCCCGGCCCTGGTCAATTAAACGGAAAACGGCGCCGGGCCACAGGCGGATCGTCCGGTCGTAACTCGCGGAGGCCAGCGCCTCTCCGTCCGGGCGCCAGGCGACGCCGCGCACGGGGAGTTGATGGCCTTGGACCGTGCGCAACAACGGCTGCCCGCTGGCTCCCACAGGCGGATCGGCGGGTCCTCACTCGCGGAGGCCAGCGTCTTGCCATCCTGGCTCCAGGCGGCACTGAGCCTTCCGGCTGTGCGGTAGAACTTCCTTCAGGCTGTGCCGCAGTCCCCCCGGAGACTGTGCCGGGAATGGTCGCCGAAGCCCCTTCATCCCCCCTCGCGCCCGTCCCATCGTCATGTGAACTAGGCTCCCCCGCCACCCCCCGAAACGAACCCAACCCCCAACAACAGCCCCCAACCCCGGCTCCGCCCCGAAACCAGCCTTACCCCGCAAAACGAACCCAACCCAACGGAACACCCTTCATTCCCATCCGCTGCCCCTAACCTGCGATCCGCCCCGCGAAACGAACCCAACACCCCCGCCAACCCCAAGCCGGACAAGGCGTTGTTGTACGCCTCCGGCATCTTGTAGAATGAGAACTTTGAGCCAGAGGACCGGGAGCACACCGTGAAACGAGTTCCGACTCCCATACGTCTGTCCGAGGGCGCACCTTAGAAAGGATCTTGACTGCCACCGATGAATTACAGGCTGAGGAGCCTGAACGCCCTCTTGTTGTGCTCGGCGTTCCTCCTCTTCTCCGGCGCAGCCCGCATCCTCTCCGCTCAGACCCCGGCGGCCCCGCCGCCTAAACCTGCCGAGACCAGGAAGCAAAGTCCTTTCGAGCCAGTAGCCCCTTCCCAGGACGCACCTCCCCCCAAACCCGCTGAGCCCAAAAAGCCCGGACCCTTCGAAACAGTTCCCCAAGTCAAAGAAGAGCCCAAGCCCGCCGAACCGGCCAAGCCCGGCGAGCCCGCGGCCCCCCGCGCTGTCCCCGACGTGGTGGAAGCCATTGAATTCCGCGGCGCGCGCCGCGTTCCTCAAGACACCCTCCGCGCCCTCATCTTCACCAAGAAAGGCGACCGTTACGACACCGACGCCCTCCACCGCGACTTTATGGCGCTCTGGAACACCGGCCGCTTCGACGACATCATCATGGAGCGCGAGCCCGGCGCCTCCGGCTGGATCGTCCGCTTCCTCGTCACCGAGCGCCGCGTCGTCCGCTCCATCAAGTACGAGGGCAACAAGTCCATCACGGTCTCGGAGATCCTCGACCGCTTCAAAGAGCGCCGCGTCGGCCTCTCCGTCGAACAGCAGTATGAGCAGGCCCGCGTCAATCGCGCCTCCATCGTCCTCAAAGAGTTCCTCGCCGAGCGCGGGCGCCAGTTCGCCACCGTCACCCCGGAAGTCCGCCAGGTCCCGCCCTCCTCCGTCGAAGTCACCTTCAAGATCGCCGAAGGCATGAAGGTCAAGGTCGGCGACATCAACATTGAGAACAACAAGATCTTGGGAGACCGCGCCGTCATCCGCGCAATGAAGAACCTCCACCCCATCGGCATCCCGCGCTCCATCTTCCTCGAGGGCATCTTCTCCAAGACCTACGACTCCACCAAGCTCGAGGAAGACAAGGACCGCATCCGCGTCTACTACCAGCAGCGTGGCTATTTCACCGCCCGCGCCGTCGACCACGACGTCAAAATCCGCGACGTCGGCGGCGGCAAGTTCCGCGTCCCGCTCTTCTACATGAACAAGCCGGGCAAGCGCGCGGATGTCCGCATCACCGTCGAAGAGGGCCGCCAGTACCGCCTCGGCAAAATCAACTTCGTGGGTGTGAAACTCTTCCGCACGCCGGACGCTCTCATGCGGCCTGTCTTCGGCATGGGCGAAGGCGACATCTTTTCCACCGAAAAACTCGGCAAGGGCCTCAAGCAGCTCACCAAGCTCTACGGCGAATTCGGCCACATCGACGCCGTCCCCGAGCCCGAGCCCGTCCCCACTCCGGACGGCAAGATCGATCTCACCATCAACGTCGACGAGGGCAAGCAGTTCTTCGTTCGCCGCATCGACTTCCAGGGCAACACGACCACCCGCGACAAGGTCATCCGCCGCGAGATTCTCATCGATGAAGGCGACCTCTATAATACGCGCCTCTGGGAGCTCAGCCTGCTGCGCCTCAACCAGCTCGGTTACTTCGAGGCCCTCAAGGAAGAGGAAGCCGCCACCATCACGCGCGACACCAAGAACAACACCGTGGACATCACCCTCAAGGTGAAAGAGCGCGGCAAGAACTCCGTCAGCCTCAACGGCGGCGTCTCCGGCATCGCCGGCAGTTTCATCGGCTTCGGCTACGCCACCAACAACTTCCTCGGCCTCGGCGAGACGTTGAGCATCAACTCCGAGCTCGGCGACCGCATGCGCTCGGTCACTTTCGGCTTCACCGAGCCATACTTCCTCGATCGCCCCATCCAGCTCGGCTTCACCGTCTACACGCAACGCTTCAATTACGACCAGGCGCGCGAAGTCTCGCTCTTCTCCGGCCGCAATCTGATCCCGCTCTACGACGCCCTCGGCCGCGAAAACCTCCTCAATTACGTCAGCAACGGCTACGGCGCAACCGTCTTCGTCAGCTACCCGCTCCGCCGCACCTTCGCCCGCGTCAGCCTCACCTACGGCATCGACCGTTCTGACATCACTCCCCTGAATACGTCATCGAACTCCTACTTCTCTTTCTCCAACTTCCTCAACTTCGACGGCCCCAACTCGCTCACCGGCATTCTCACCAGCCGCATCATCCCCGCCTATACCTACAACACCATCGACCACCCCATCACTCCTTCGCGCGGCAAGAGCTTCTTCGTCTCCACCTCGTTCGCCGGCGGGCCCCTCGGCGGCAACGTCAACCTCATCGAGCCCACGGTCTCCTACACGCACTTCGTCCCCGGCTTCAAGCGCGGCCACGTGATCGGTTGGCGGGTGCTCAGCCGTTTCATCTCGGGTTACGGCGGCCGCACTGCGCCGCCCTTCAACCGCGTCTTCATGGGCGGCGAACAGGATGTCCGCGGCTTCGAGATCTGGGGCATCGGCCCCTTCGCTTACATCCCCAGCGAATCCACTGTTCCCGTGCTCAACGACGACGGCTCCGCCCGCCTGCAAAAGGTGATCGTCGACGGCGCGGTCCAGGAGCTCCCCGTCACCCAGCGCCTCCCCATCTACCAGTTGGTCTTCCCCGGAGGCGATACGCAAGGCATCGCGAACTTTGAATACCGCATCCCTATCGTCGGACCTCTCACCCTCGCGCTCTTCTTCGACGCCGGCGTGAATCGCGTCTCGCTCAAGAACCAGTTGCGCCTCAACGCAAGCCGCGTCGCCGGCCTCAACACCGAGTTCACGGCCGCTGGCTTCGAGAACAAGACCCGCGTCATCACTTCCACGCAGAAGATCCGCACCTCCACCGGCGTCGAGTTCCAGATCATGATGCCCGTCGTCAACGCCCCGTTCCGTCTGTATTGGGCCTACAACCCGACGCTGGTCCGCGACGTCTTCCTGCCCCCCGTCGCCGTCGACCCGTCGATGTTCCCCAACCAGGCCACCTACCTCAGGGCCGCGCAGGACTTCCTCCGCCCCTCACCCTATTTCGAAAGGCGCACGATGTTCCGCTTCACCATCAGCCGCACCTTCTAGTGGCACAGCCTTCAGGCCGTGTTCGGTCGCCTTCAGGCTGTGCCGCCTAACAAAGCCTTCAGGCGGTGTTCCTCGGCCTTCAGGCTATGCCCATCCGCCGCCATGCTAAAATTTGTAGATTCAGGGAGTTTGATCAAAGTGAAAATTGCAACCATGAAGCGGAGCCTGCCGCTGCTGGCTCTGGCCCTGCTGGCGTCTCCGGCCCCCGCCCAGTCGTCCGCGAAAGTGGGCATCATCAACATCCAGGGCGCCATCCTCGCCACAAAGGACGGCGAGAAGGCCCGCGAGAGCATCCGCGCCAAGTTCGAGTCGCGCCTCAAGGACGTCGACGCCCGCAACGGCGAGATCAACAAGCTTCGCGAGCAGTTCAACAAGGGCGCCAACACCATGTCCGCCGAAGCCCGCGAAAAGCTCTCCCGCGAAATCGACGACAAGCAGAAGCGCCTCCAGTGGGACTCCGAAGATCTCCAGAACGAGATCCAGCAGGAAGAGCAGAAGCTCGTCAACGAGATCGGGCAGCGCATGATCCAGATCATCGACGAGCACGCCAAGGCCAACAGCTACACGCTCATCCTCGACGTCAGCGGCCAGACCAGCCCGGTGCTTTGGGCCGCCAACGGCATCGACCTCACCAACGCGATCGTCGAGCTCTACGATAAGAAATTCGGAGCCGCCGGCGCCCCGGCGTCCAGCGCGCCCGCGGCCTCAACCCCCGCCGCAAAGCCCCTGGCGCCGCCGGCCCCCGCCGCCAAAAAGCCCGGAGTGATTAAGTAGCACAGCCTTCAGGCTGTGCTTCTGTTCAGTACCCGCTCGCCACGACGCGAAACACCCCGCGCCAGGCCCCGCCTGGCGCGACGCTTTGCAGCCCCTTGTACCACCCAGCATGGGCCGCATTGAAAGCGTTCGTCGGCGCCGCCATCGGTTCAAAGCAGATGAACCCCCGCCCCGGCGGAGCGTAAACCACCGCCACCGGATACTGCGGCCCATACTCCACGGTAATCTTCTCCGACTTTCCCGTTACCGAAAACCGCGCAAAGCCGTCCGCATCTCGAACCAGTCCGCCGAAGACGTCATCCAAACCGGTGGTCTTCAGCGAAACCTCCTCCCCATATGGGTTCGCCTCCATCTCCCCAGTCGGAATCAGCCGCGGCGACAACTTGAAGCGTTCTTTCGCCGCCAGCCGCACGCGCCATTCATCGCGCGGAGCGTCGTTCACCTGGAAGTAAGGGTGGAAACCCAGCGACACCGGCATCGCCTCCGCGCTCTGGTTGTCGAGCGCCGTCTCCACTTCGAGTACGCCGTCCCTCAAGCGGTACGTCATCTCCACCGCGTGAGCGAACGGGAACTGCGCCATCAGCTCCGGATACCGCGAGTACTCGAAACGCGATGTCAGCACCGCGCCCTCCGTGGCCGCCTCCGCCTGCACCACCTTCCACTGCTTCGCAAACAGCAGCAGGCCGTGAATGGGCGTGTTGTTCTGCCCGCCCCGCACGTTGCCGAGGTCTGGGTTCAGGTTGTACTTTTTGCCGTTGACGTAATACGACATCCCGTCGATGCGGTTCGCCCACGGCCACAGGAAGGGATTGCCCGACATCGCCGGCTTTGCCGCCATCTCGGCCGCGCTCTGATACGGCGACCAGAACACGCGCTTGCCTTTCACGCGCATGTCGTAGCTGTTGTTGCCGATCGCCGGGGCCACGCGCACCTCGGTCTCGCGCGTGGCGTCGCGCAGGATGTAGATCTCGACGCCGCCCTCGGCGGACCTGGCGATGGAGTAGTTCGCGGCTTGCGTCATGAATGGAAGACTGATAGCGAGCAGCAGGCGATGCCTCATGCTTCGATATTGTCTTACACTTCAGCGCGCCGGGTCTGTGTCCTTCAGAGCCGGATCGCGCGGGTCGAGCGCGGTCCACTCCTGGCAGCACTGGCACGGCCCCGGCGAGTAGCTGCGGATCGCGCACACCTCGCACCAGTAGGTGATCACCAGCTTCCTGCCCATGCGCCACACGAACAACGCCCGCTCGTGAATCGGCAGCACGGCGAACCGGTCCGGACCCTTGAACTCGCCCAGCGCCTCGAAGTCCTCGGTCTTGAGACGCTGGTCAAACAGCACCGCCACGGTCGCCGCGTCGCCTTCGAGCTCGATGACCATGCCGTCCGCGGCCCGTATCCGCGGAGGCTTGCCCTCTTCCTGGATCAATCGCCCGCGCACGCTCTCGCGCTTCTGCGCCAGCGCGGCGAGCGCACACAGATGGAGGAAGACCCGCCTCGTCATCTCTCCTCCGGCCGGATGCGCAACAGCCGCAGCCCGTTGAGCGTCACCGCAAACGTCGCACCCATGTCGGCCGCCACCGCCATCCACAGCGTCGCCACGCCCGTCATCGCCGCGGCCAGGAACAGCGCCTTGGTCGCCAGCGCGAAGGTGATGTTCTGCTTGATGATGCGCAGCGCGCGCCGGCCGTGCCGGATGAGGAACGGAAGCTGCCTGAGATCGTTGCCCATCAGCACCACGTCGGCCGTCTCGTTGGCGATGTCCGCGCCGTCGCGCCCCAGGCTGATGCCCAGCGACGCGTAGCTCAGCGCCTGCGCGTCGTTCACCCCGTCGCCGACCATCGCCACGTGCTTGTGCTCGCGCAGCAGGTCGATGACATGGATCGCCTTCTCCTGCGGCAGCAGCTCGGCATGGACCTCTTCCAGCCCCGCTCTCTTCGCCATACCCAGCGCCGACGCCCTGCTGTCGCCGGTCAGCACCACCATGCGGCCCACGCCTTCCTTGCGCAGTTCATCGAGCACGCGCGCCGTGTCGTCGTGCAGCGGGTCTTCGAGGGATGCCAGCGCCCACACGTCGAAGTCCTGCCCGCACGCGATCACCGTGCGCCCGTCGTGAGCCAGCTCCTCCAGCATGTGCACGGCCTGGCCGTCGATGCCCAGCTCGCGCAGCATGCGCGTGCTGCCTACCCAGAAACGATGGCCCTCCTCGATCACCTCCGCTCCGCGCCCTTGCAGCGCGCGGAACCCCGCCGACGGCATCACGTGGATGCCCTGGTCGTGCGCGTAGCGCAGGATCGCGCGCGCCAGCGGATGCTCGCTTGAGACCTCCAGCTTCGCCAGCCGCTCGAGCACCTCCTCGCGCGTTCGCCCGTTCAGCGGCACGAAGTCGCGCACCACCGGCTCGCCGCGCGTCAGCACGCCTGTCTTGTCGAGAGCGACGGCGCGGATGCGCGCCGCTTCTTCCAGGAACGCCCCGCCCTTGATCAGCACGCCGTGCCGCGCCGCCGCCGCCAGCGCCGCGACAATGCTCACTGGCGTCGAGATGACCAGCGCGCACGGGCACGAAATGAGCAATACCACCATGCCTTGATAGAACCACTGGCCCCAATCGCCGCCCCTGAGCAGAGGCGGCAGAACCGCGACGCTGAACGCCAGCAGGAACACCAGTGGCGTGTAGTAGCGCGTAAATCTCTCGACGAACTGCTCGCTCGGGGCGCGCCGCTTCTGCGACTCCTCCACCATGCGCACCATCCGGGCCAGCGTGGTGTCGAAGGCTTCGCGAGTCGTGAGCACGTCGAGCAACCCGTTCTCGTTCATCGTGCCCGCGTACACACTGTCGCCGGGCCGCTTCTCCACGGCCACCGGCTCGCCCGTGATCAGCGCCTGGTTGACGTACGACGTCCCGCGCAGCACTTCGCCGTCGAACGGCACGCGCTCGCCCGGCCGCACGCGCACCACCGCGCCGCGGCGTACTTCCTCCACCGGCACGCGATGCTCGTGCTCGCCGTGATCGTCGCGACCGTGCGCCGTGCCCGCGTGCATCACCGTGGCCTGCTGCGGCGTGATCTCCAGCAGCCTCGAGATCGCCACTCGCGCGCGCGACAGGCTCCACGCCTCGATCAGCCCGGCGAGCGCGAACAGAAAGCTGAGCGTCGCCGCCTCCGTCCACTCGCCCAGCGCCGACGCGCCGATGAGCGACAGCACCACCAGCGCGTTCATGTCCGGCCTCAGCCTGCGCAGCGATGCCGCGGCTTTCGGCAGCGCCGGGATCGCCCCGCACACCATGGCGATCCAGAAGAGAACCAGCGCCGGCAACGGCAGGTCGTGACGCTCGTGGTGATGCGCCAGAAGGCTCTCGATGGGGTTGCTCGCGCGCAGCCCCTGCACCGTCATCCCAGCGACAACCGCCGCACCGCTCGCCGCGGTGAGCACGGTCTTCAGGTCCCAACGCCCGCGCGGCCGCTCCTTCGCCTGCCACGGCTCGCAGCGCATGCCTGTCGACGCCACCGCCCTCTCGATCTTCGCCGGCGAGATCCGCGCCGGATCGTAGTCCACGCGCATGCGCGCCCGCACCACGTCGAAGGCGAGCTCGTCCACGCCGTGGCAGCGGCTCAGCGCGGAGCGCAACAGCGCCACCTCTTCGGCGCAGTCCATTCCCTGGATGCGATACTCGACGGTCTTGCTGATGGCGGGTCCCTCTCCTCTATTGTCCCGGATCGGCTCCGCGACGGGCAATCGGCACCCGCCCGTTGGTGTAGCTTGGATGGAGCGAGGTGACCCATGGTCTTCTGCACCAAGTGCGGCAGCGCGATGCCCGAGGGCTCAGTCTTCTGTCCGGCCTGCGGAGCGTCGCCGCAAGCCGCAACTCCGGTCCGGCAACGGTACGGCGGCTTCTGGATCAGGGCGCTGGCGACTGTCATCGACAGCTTTATCCTCAACGCCGCGGGAACGATCATCTTCCTCGCCCTCGTTCCCATGGACGTCTGGTTCTTCGGCCGCGGCTCGTGGGAGGACCTCTCCGGGATCGACCATGCCCGTTTCATCGCCTTCATCACGCGGGTTATGCTGCTGATCCCCCTCGTGTTCGCTCTCAAATGGCTCTACTATGCCTGGCTCGAAAGCTCCGAGAAGCAAGGCACGCTCGGCAAGATGGCGCTGGGCCTCAAGGTGACCGACATCGAGGGCCGCCGCATCACCTTCGCCCGCGCCACGGGCCGCTACTTCGCCAAGATGGTCTCCAGCCTCACCCTCTGCATCGGCTACATCATGGTCGCCTTCACCGAGCGCAAGCAGGGCTTGCACGACATGATGGCCTCCACGCTCGTCACGCGCTCATAGGCGGCGCAGCAGCGAGGCGAAGGCGTTGGCCGCGGCGAACTCCGCCTCCGCCGACACGGGCAGCGCGGCGAGGCGCTCGCGATACGCGGCCAGCTCCTCGGCGATGAAGTCGCCGTTGGTGGCGAGGATGTCGCGCCAGATGTCGTGCGAGGACAGCGCGAGCCGGGTCATGTCCATCAGGCCCGGACCCGCTGCGGCGGCGACCGCCGGATCGTTGAGCGACTCGAGATACGACGCCAGCGCGGTGGAGAGCATTTGAGGAAGATGCGACGAGCGCGCCACGGCGCGGTCGTGATCCTCCGGCGTCATCGTGCGAACCATTGCGCCGAAGGCGTCGAGGTAGGAGATGAACTCGCTCGCGCGCGAGAGGTCGTCACCGCACGAAGGCGTGAGCAGCCACGGACGATCGCGGAACAGCTCCGCCTCGGCGCACGCCGCGCCGCGCGACTCCTTGCCGGCCATCGGATGCCCGCCGAGGAAGCGCGCCCGGCGCAGGCGTTGCGCCGCGCGCGCGACGATCGCGCGCTTTGTGCTGCCGGCGTCGGTGACAAGCGCGCCGGGCTTCACCAGCGGATCGAGGCGCTCGAGCGTTTCGAGGATTCCGCTGATCGGCTGCGCGAGGAAGACGAGGTCCGCCTCGGCGCAGGCTTCTTCAAGCGGCGCGCCGCGGTCGATACAGCCCGCGCGAAGTCCTTCATCGATGGATCGCGCGGAGCTTACGCCAATGATGGGTCCTTTGAATCCGGAGGCTCTCAGCGCGAGACCGAACGAGCCCCCGATGAGGCCCACACCGGCGATGGCGACACTCTGCATCGCGCGCTCACAGAGTGCGGCCGACGGCCGGGGCGATGATCCTCAACTGCCCCATCAGCTCGGCGAACTGCTCAGCGTTGAGCGACTGCGCACCGTCGCTGAGAGCGCGGTCGGGATCAGGATGGACCTCGACGATGAGCCCGTCGGCTCCGGCGGCGAGCGCGGCGCGAGCCATCGGCATCACCTTGTCGCGGCGGCCGGTGCCGTGCGAAGGGTCGGCGATGATCGGCAGGTGCGACAGTTTATGCACCACGGGGATCGCGGCGATGTCCATGGTGTTGCGCGTGTAAGTCTCGAACGTGCGGATGCCGCGCTCGCAGAGGACGACGTTGTAGTTGCCGCCGGAGAGGATGTACTCGGCCGAGAGCAGCAGCTCTTCGATCGTGGCCGAGATGCCCCGCTTGAGCAGAACGGGACGGCGCGACTTGCCTAGTTCGCGCAGCAGGTTGAAGTTCTGCATGTTGCGCGCGCCCACTTGCAGCAGGTCGGCGTAGGCCTCCATCATCGCGATCTGCGTGTGGTCCATCACTTCGCTGACGACGAGCAGCTTGCGCCGGTCGGCCGCGCGGCGGATCAATTTGAGGCCCTCTTCGCCGAGTCCCTGAAAGCTGTACGGCGAGCTGCGCGGCTTGAACGCGCCGCCGCGGATGAACTTCGCTCCCGACGCGGCGACGATGTCGGCCGAGCGCTCGATCTGCTCTTCGCTCTCGACGCTGCACGGGCCGGCCATCATCACGACCTCGGCGCCGCCGATGGCGACGTCGCCGAAGCGCACCACCGTGCCCTCGGGCTTGAAAGGCCGCGCGGCCAGCTTGTAAGGCGACATCACGCGGTGGCATTCCTTGACGCCGTCAAGCACTTCGAACTCGGCCGGGTCGCACGTCTCGGTCGGCCCGACGCCGCCGAGAACCGTGTGAACGGCGCCTGTCGAGCGGTGGACGGAGAAGCCGTAGAAGACCAGCTTGTCGATCACCTGCTCGATCTGCTTCTCGCTTGCGCCTTGCTCCATGACGACGATCATGATTGGTTCTCCCGTTCCATGCGTTCTCGCTGAAGGGTTCGCATCTCGTCGATGATGCGCTCGAAGAGGCGGCGCACGGCGGCCTCCGAGAGCGGACCGCCGTTGCCGCCGGTGACGTTGCGGAAGACTTCGTCTTCGCGGCGCGGCTCGTAGATGGCCATCTTCATCTCGCGCTTGATGGCTCCGATGCAGTCGACGATCTTCGCGCGTTCGTTGAGCAAGTGGAGGATGTCGAGGTCGAGCTTGTCGATCGCGTCGCGGTGCTCGGCGAGTGCGCGGAGCGCTTCGTCCATCGTCACGGGCGAGGTCCCCCGGAAGTGAGCGTGCGCGCGAAGTCCTCGAGGCGCGCGGAATCCGCGCCGTGCTCCTCAATGATGCGCATGATAGCGCTGCCGACGACGGCGCCGTCGGCGTACGATGCGACGGCCGCGACGTGCTCGGGGCGCGAGATGCCGAAGCCCACGGCGAGCGGCTTATCCGTCAGCGCGCGCAGCTTCGCGCAGAGCGCCTGGGCCGACGCGGCGAGCGCGTCGCGCTCGCCGGTGACGCCCGTGCGCGATACGACGTAGACGAAGCCCGTCGAGTACTCGGCGACCAGCCGCAGCCTGCGCTCGGTGCTCGTGGGCGCGGCCAGGAACACGGTGTCGATGCCGTGGGCGCGCAGCGTGGCGACGGGCTCCGCGGCCTCTTCGACGCTGAGGTCGGTGAGCAGGCAGCCGTCCACTCCGGCTTCGCGCGCGTCGCGCGCCAGGCGCTCGAAGCCGTAGCGCAGCAGTGGGTTCATGTAGCTGAAGAGGACGACCGGGATCTCGCTTTTGGCGCGGATCTCGCGCGCGATCTCAAGCACGCGGGCGACGTTCGTGCCGGCGCGGATGGCGCGGCCGGAGGCGGCCTGGATGACAGGGCCGTCGGCCACAGGGTCGGAGAAGGGAACCCCGAGCTCCAGAATATCCGCGCCGCCGCGCTCGAGCGCAAGCGCGAGTGAGGGGGAAGCGGCGGGCGTCGGATCGCCGGCGGTGAGATAGGCGACCAGCGCGGGCTTTCCTTCGGCTTTGCGCCGCGCGAAGCGGTGCGCGATACGTTGACTGCTTTCCATCGTGCGAAGTCTCTAATCGGCCGGGCTGTCGAGCTCCGGCATGTTCTCGCGGTAGATGCCCGTGTCCTTGTCCCCGCGGCCGGAGAGGTTGACAAGGAAGATGGCGTCCTTCGCGGCGGGCGCGCGGCGCATCGCCTCGGCGAGGCCGTGCGACGATTCGAGGGCCGGGATAATGCCCTCGGTGTGCGCCAGGGTGCGCGCGGCGGCGAGCGCCTCGGCGTCGCTTGCGGAGACGTACTCGGCGCGGCCCTGGTCGTGGAGCCAGGCGTGTTCGGGGCCGATCATCGCGTAGTCGAGCCCGGCCGAGACGGAGTGAGTGAGCGACACCTGGCCTTCGTCGTCCTGGAGCAGGTAGCTGTATGATCCGTGCAGCACCCCGGGCGCGCCGCCGGCGAAGCGCGCGGCGTGGTCGCCGATCGAGAGGCCGCGGCCGCCGGCCTCGACGCCGACGAGCTTCACCGCGGCGTCGGGAATGAACGCGGCGAAGATGCCGATGGCGTTCGATCCGCCGCCGACGCAGGCGAACACGGCGTCGGGCAGCCGGCCCACGCGCTCGATCATCTGCGCGCGCGCTTCTTCGCCGATCGGGCGGTGGAAGTCGCGGACCATCATCGGGTAGGGGTGCGCGCCCAGCGCCGAGCCAAGCAGGTAGTGCGTCGACTCGACATTCGTCACCCAGTCGCGCATCGCCTCGCTGATGGCGTCTTTCAATGTGCGGCTGCCGGTCGAGACGCCCACCACTTTCGCGCCGAGCAGGCGCATGCGGAAGACGTTGAGCTCCTGGCGCCGCATGTCCTCTTCGCCCATGTAGACGACGCACTCCATGCCGAACAGCGCGCAGACGGTGGCCGTGGCGACGCCGTGCTGGCCGGCGCCGGTCTCGGCGATGATGCGGCGCTTTCCCATGCGGCGGGCAAGCAGGGCCTGGCCGAGGCAGTTGTTGATCTTGTGCGCGCCTGTGTGAAGCAGATCTTCGCGCTTGAGGAAGATGCGCGCGCCGCCGAGCTGCGCGCTGAGCCGTTTGCATTCGTAGAGGGGCGTCGGCCGGCCGGCGAAGTTGCGCAAGAGGTCGTCGAGCTCGGCCTGGAACGCGGGGTCCTGGCGGGCCTCGGCGTACGCCCGCTCGAGCTCTTCGAGCGGGGCCATGAGAGTTTCGGGCACAAAACGCCCGCCGTACGGGCCGAAATGGCCGCGCGCGTCGGGCAACTGCGGGGCGGTGCTCATGATTCTGCGGAAAGGGCTGCTTGTATGAAGTCTCTCACCTTCCTGCGGTCTTTTCTTCCTGGAGAGGATTCGAGCCGCGAGCAGGCATCGACGCCGAAGGGCTTGACGGCGCGGATGGCGGCGGCGACGTTGTCAGGGCCGAGCCCGCCGGCGAGGATGGTGCGGACGCCGAGTCCGGCGGCCAGCGACCAGTCGAATGTGCGGCCGGTGCCTCCGCGCTGCGCGCCGGCCGGAGTATCGATCAGAAAAGCCGAGGCGGTGTTCCAGTGTTCGATGCTGGCGCGGAGATCGGGAGCGCCGGCGGAGAGGGCGATCCAGAAGTCGAAATCGGGGGCAGCGCCGGGATCGCCATGGATCTGCGCGACGTCCAGGCCCGCGTGTTTCATCACCTCTCTGATATTGCCCAGGGGCTCATCGACGAATACGCCGGCTTTGAGGATGCCGCGCGGCAAACGCGCGGCGATCTCGCGCGCGGCGTCGGGCGTGATGTAGCGCGGGCTTTGCGGCCAGAAGTTGAAGCCGAGCGCGCCCGCGCCGTCTTCGGCCGCGGCGAGGGCGTCGTCGGGATTCGTGATGCCGCAGATCTTCACCAGCACGGCGCTCATCCGATCAGCGCGCGCAGCGCGGCGGCGGGGTCAGGGGATTTCATCAAGTGCTCGCCGACCAGGAACGCGTGGAAGCCCGCATCGGCGAGGCGCGCGATGTCGTCGCGCGAGTGAATGCCGCTTTCGCTGACGCGCAGGGCGCCGGCGGGGATTCGCGCGGCGAGCCGCAGCGATGTTTCGAGCGTCACCTCGAAGGTACGCAAGTCGCGGTTGTTGACGCCGACGATACGGGCGCCGGATTCGAGCGCGCGGTCGAGCTCGGCGTCGTCGTGCACCTCGACGAGCGCAGCCAGGCGGTACTTCTCGGCGAGTTTGCGCAGGCTTTCCATCTCGCCGCGCGTGAGGATGGCGGTGATGAGGAGAATGGCGTCGGCGCCGGAGGCTGCGGCCTCGATGACGTCAATCTCGTCGATGGTGAAGTCCTTGCGCAGGACCGGGATATGCGCGACGGCTCGCGCTGTGCGCAGGTCGCTGAGGGAGCCCTGGAAGAACCGCCGGTCCGTGAGCACAGACAGCGCTGCGGCCCCGCCGGCGAAGTACTGCTGCGCGAGCAGGGCGGGGTTGAAGTCCGAAGAGAGCAGTCCTTTGCTGGGCGACGCCTTCTTGATCTCGGCGATGATCGCGGGCCGGCGCGCGCGCAGCGCTGCCTCGAAGTCGCGGCGCTGCGAGAGCTGGAACTCAGCGTTCTGCTCGAGCCCGCGCCGGAACTTCGCTTTCTCGGCGACTTCCGCGCGCTTGTGTTCGACAATGCGGGCAAGGATATCGGGGACGGCCGGCGTCATCGGGGGAAACATTCAGCATAACAAATGGCTGGAAGGCGCCACTCATCTGAATGCTGTTTCCGCGGCTGGCGCCAGTCGAGCGTGCACAGTATAATGGTGCCATCATGATGGCAAGGACGCAGATCACGCTCGATCCTGAGATTCACCGGGATGCCCGCCGGCGAGCGGGCGAGATGGGGGTGTCTCTCGCGGAGTATGTGAGGCGGCTGGTAGAACGGGATCTTCGGGGGGTTCGACCAGTGGCGGACCCCTCGGCCATATTCGACCTGGGAAACTCCGGCAGCTCCGACATCGCCCGGAATAAGGACGCCATGATCGCCGAGGCGTTCGCCGCGAGCGACAAGATGGCCCGGCGGCGGAGAGTCCGGAGATGAGTCTCTTCGTGGACACCTCAGCCTGGTATGCCGCGGCCGACTCGGGGGATACCAACAATACCCGGGCGAAGACGATTCTGAAGGGAGGCGAACCGCTCGTCACCACCGATCATCTGCTGGTTGAAACCTGGTCCCTGATCCGCCACCGCATTGGACGCCATGCGGCCGAACGATTTTGGCGAAGCTTGCGCGACGGCGTCTCGCTCATCGAACCCGTGGGGCCAGCGGATCTCGAAGCGGCCTGGCACATTGGCGCCGACTATCGCGACCAGGACTTTTCGATCGTTGATCGCACAAGTTTCGCAGTCATGCTGCGCCTGGGCATTGAACGGGTGGCCTCTTGGGACGACGACTTTGCGATCTATCGCTTTGGCCCGAACCGCCGGCGCGCCTTCGTGGTTGTTCGATGACACCGGGATGAGACGGCATCTGGGGGGATGCCGCGTCATTGAAGAGCGCATTGCACCGTCCGGCTTGAACGCGTTGGGCGGCGTTCGATCCGGGCCCTCGGAGTCAGCGCAGGTTGGAGTCCTGCATGCGGGGCGGAGGAGGAAGCTCGCGTACGGTACACGGCGAATCGAGGACAGAAGGAGTTGGCAGCGCGCAGGGAGGAGAAGAGAAGCCGGGAGCGCCTACGCTTGAGCCGTCCGCCTCGTTTCGCAAGAATGAAGATTCATGGCGATCTCGTTCGTCCCCACCCAAGAAGACATCGAGCGATACCGGAGAATGCGGGCGATCTCGAGGGCTCTGAACAGTAAGCTCATCAAAACGGCGCCACGCGAAGCCTATGATGACATCGGGCGCGCACTGGGCATCATGCGCGACGGGGTGCTCTTCTTCGACAGCGAAGACGAGACCAGTGTGATGATGGATTGCCTCCTCTACGATTGGCGCCGGGACGGCAAGAATCTGGTCCAACTATACGCGGAGGCGCACCCCGCGGAGCCGGGCAGCGACGAAAGCTTTCTTTTGCAGGCAATGGTCCGGGCCAGGTATGGAGTCTTGTTGCTTGAGTCGGTGATCCCGAATGCCGGCGTCTACTGCCGGGACACACTCAATGCCGAAGAGCTATTCGTGATGGACCTGGGGCTTAGCCGCAACGCTTCGGTTGAGGGTGGTGCAATTGCTACCCGGACCTTGCCTCTCGGCGAGTACTGGATGACGGGCGGGGCCGGTTTGCCGGTCAGCAGCAAAATGGACATTGAAGGGGCCTTCCTCCAGATCGTCCGTGAGCATCCAACGATTCAGCATGGCCAGAGCGCCGTGCCGCTGGCGATCGTACGGGCGTGTCTCGCGGCGGGGGTCGCCGAGCATCTTCGCTACGAGACAGAATCCAGTTTGAAAAAGCCCCAGCGCCAATCCAACTTGCCACCCCGTAAACGCCGGTGGCGCTGAGTGTCGTATCTCTCAACCAGCCTGGATTTTGCGGAACAGCCAGTCGCCTGCGAGTGGTCGGGCCGGAGCCGTCCGCCGCAAGAGGCTTTCTACCTCCGTTCCATTTGAGTGAGTCACAGGGGTGAAGGTGAGACACCGGAGGTCGAGGTGGGGTATTCTGATCACCATTATGCAGAGCAAGGCTGGGAGTGTTGAAGACTATCTCGCGGGGCTTCCGGACGACCGGCGGGCCGCGATTTCGAAGGTGCGGAGCGTGATCCGCAAGCACATGCCGAAGGGGATCGCCGAGGAGATGCAGGGGATGATCGGCTACGTGGTGCCTCACAAGGTGTACCCGCCGGGATACCACTGCGATCCGGCTCAGCCGCTGCCGTTCGCGGGCCTGGCGTCACAGAAGCACTACATGGCTCTCTACCTCATGTCGGTGTATTTCAACCCCGACGTGGAGGCGCGGCTCAGGACGGGTTCAAGTCGAGTGGGAAGAAGCTCGACATGGGGAAGTGCTGTATCCGGTTCAAGAAAGTCGAGGATCTTCCGCTCGACGTCATCGGCGACGTCATCGGCGCGATTTCGGTGCAGGATTATATCCGCCGCTACGAGACGATCCTGGCGTCGCAGAAGGGGAGGAAGAAGAAGTAGGATTCGCGCGCCGCGCCTTCAAGCTCCACGCCGCGCGCAGGGCTGCTTCGAGAAGATCGAGCGGGACTTTGTCGAGACGCACGAGCGTCGCGCCTTTGCGGCCCCAGCCGCCTGGAACCGGCGAGAAGATCTCGGATCCGTCGGACACCATCCCGTGCTGCTCCTCGGGAGTCAACAGCAGCACTCCGCAGCCCTTGCTTTCGTAGGCGAGCGTAGCGAAGATCCGTCCTCCCACACGAAAATCGGCCTGCCCGTGGTGCGCGCCTTCGGTGGCGCCGGGCAGGCCGAGTGCGATGCGCCGGAAATCGGACGCGGTCGCGAATTTCATCAGAGGGCAGGATAGTAGGAGTGCGGCGACCGCGCGTTGAGTTGCATGGCGGGACGAATCGAACCATGGGATCGCCGGCCCGGGTTGGGCGAGAAGGAAACACAGCGCAATCGGGCCAGAACATTCAGAGCTTAAATCCCCACTCGCGTTCTTGGTAGAAACAAACCCACCGCCTTCAGGCGGTGCGATGTTTAGAAGGTGAGTGACACCAGGAACTCGACCTGGTTCTGCGCTGTATACGGACCGCTTCGCAGAATGGTGAGCCGCCCGGAGTCGCGAGCCCACCGGGTGTAGCGGAGCACGGGGCCGATTCTCAGCGCCCTGTAATTCGTTTCAAAGCCGGCGCCGGCGGTGACGCCGAACCGCGACGGGTCGTAGCTATTCAGATTGCCCGAGAGGCGGAACGACGGCCCGGCTTCCAGCACAGGCCGAAGGTGCGTTGCTGGACGGAACCGATACTTCGCCAGAACGGGGAATTGCCACATCAGAACCGTATACTCAAGAGCGGGGTCGCCGCCGACACGAAGCGGCCGGTAGAGACCGTTCAACTCGAACGAGAGCCGCCTGTTCCACTCCACCCCGATGGCCAGTCCCGCGATGTATCCCTGCAACTCGTTCTCGGCCCTCCTGAGCCCGCCGGTGAACGGTGTCCCGCCGATGACGCCGAAATGCAGCTTTCTCCCGCCAAATTCCCAGGACGGCACCGAGGTCGCATAGCTGATGCCGGCGAGCAACTCGATCTGATCGCGCTTGGTGGCGAGCCGCGGAAAGTCGCCGTCATACTGCCACCGGGTGTAGCGCAGCGCGGGCGCGAGGCGGAAGCGCCCCCATCCGAACTCCGCGCCGGCGCCGACAGTGCCTCCGTGGTGCGACGGCTCGGCGGGGGCCGGATTATGCCGCGTGCGGAACGAAGGCCCCGCCTCGATGAAGGGCCGAATGGAACCCGGGAAAGGCAAACGATACTTGAGCAGGATCGGCCACTGCCAGTTGCTCACGGCCGATTGGAAGGCGTCCTGCCGGAGCCCACTCGGAAAGATGTATTGCGCCCGCTGCTTAAGGCCGCGGTGGAGGGCATTGGCTTCCAGCGAGAGGCCTTTCGCGAGATCCAGCTCGAAGGAAAAGCCGGCGATGAAGCTGTGGGAGTCGGAGAACAGGTCGAAGGCGGTGAGGCCCTCCGGGCGCTCCGGGTCGAAGAAGAGCTGCCTGGTGGTGGGAAAGTCCCGCGTCAGATTGGAGCCGCCGACGAACCCAAACGAGGTCCGTTGTCCGCACACGACTTCCGCGCAAAGAAGAATCCCAGCGACAATCCGTAGCGGCCGCAACAGACACGTCCTCCCGCTTCGAGAGGCGCGGACTTTCCGCTCAGCCGCTTGCCAGACGTCGTCCCTCGGCGGTGATTTCGCGCCCACGAAATCATGAAGACGGCAACGGCGAACAAGAAGTTTCGACGAATCAAGGACAGAGGCGTGCTCGCACCTGCGCGAACGATTCGGGTTTTTACGTTACCGGATCACGGTGCAGGTTACCGCGGACCAAGCTCTCGCAGACGAAGAGCGCCAACTGGCCCTCTCCAGATAAAAATCCGGCCTGCCGGTGACGCGCTCCTTGAGTGGAGCCGGGCAGGCCGAAGAAAATCCGCCGGAGGCCGGGGACGGGGCAGGTTAGTTACGGTCGGGGAGGATGATGATGTCGAACGGCGCGCCGCCGCCCTTGGTGTCAACCGCGATCACGGTGCGGATCATGTTGTTCCAGGTGATCAGGCGACCGGAGTCGATGGCGACTGTCTTGGTGTCGGCGACCGCGACGCGCGCCTGGTAGGTTCCCACCGGCACGGTCACGTACGGGGAATAAGCCTTAAATGGGACTTTGGTGAGTGCAGCCGTCTTGCCCATCAGGGTTTCAAAGGGCGTCGTCACGTAGACGTCGACCGCCGGGGCGCCCGGAGCGCCGTGGATGACGCGCAACTTCACTCCGTTGTTGGCGGGCAGAGCCAGATCGTCTTCCAGTGCGAGGACGTCGAAGCCGGGCTGCTTGCCGCCCGTGGCATAGCCGACGGCGATGGCGCTGTAATACTTGCCCGCGGCAAGCGTCACCGGGAAGGACTTCACGGTGGTGTCGGTGCCGCTCACCTTGATCGAGACTGTGTAGGTTCCGGCGGGGACGGCGAGGTAGTCGCTGTACTCGCGGAAAGGCAGTGCTTCGAGAACGATGTTGCTCTCGACGTAAATATCCACTGCGGGCGCGTCGGGCGATGCGTGCACCACCCGCACATATCCGTTGCCCGCCTGAGCCGACGCGAGACCCGCGCCCAGTACGGCCACAGCGGCCAGATTCAACATCCAGGACTTCATGCTTGAGATTCTCCTTGCTGGTTTGGAACTTGATGGCGTTCCTGCCTTCACAAGTTCAGGTGCAGGCCGGCAAGGAAGAGATGTAAAAAGTTTGGCGGGGGATCAGCGCTTGCCGATGGCGTAGAGCTGCTTTTCCGTGCGCAGGAAAATCTGCCCGCCGCTGATGGCAACGGAAGAGAGCGTGTACTCGGCCATGTCGTTCTCTGCAAGCAGCTCGAATTTCGGACCTGCCTTGAAGACGGAAGTGACCCCTTCTTCGCTGGTGATGTAGATCTTGCCGTCGGCGAGGATAGGCGAGGCGGAGTAGGTGCCGGGCCGGAGGCGCTGTCCGGAATAGACCTCCTGGCCCGTCTTGCGGTCGACGCAGTAAACGATGCCGCGGTCGTTGACCGAGTACATGTACTGGTCGTCGATCACCGGCGTAGGCACGTCCGGACCATTCTGGAACTGCCAAAGCTGGTGTGTGCCGGTCACGTCGCCCTTGCCGCCGCCGCGGTAGGCGATCAGGGGACGTACGCGCGTCGGCGCATAGACGACATCGCCGGACGCGACCGGAGAGGCGATGATGCGGTGGGCGGGATTGTTGCCCGGATTGAATCCGCCGCCGCGCCACAGCTCCTTGCCGGTCTCGAGATCATGGCCGGTGATTACGTCGCCGCCGGTAACGACGAGCTCGCGGCGCCCGCCGGCAGTCACCAGGGTCGGCGTTGTGTAGGAGTCGGGCGATTCATGGATCGCTTCGGTGGGGCGCTCCACGCGCCAGCGCGTCTTGCCCGTCGCCTTGTCGATGCGCAGCACGTAGGAGGGCTCGTCGGTTCTCATGCCGTGGAGCACCTGGACGTAAAGCGAATCGTCGAGCAGGAGCGGGGAAGAGGCATAGCCCCAGTTGAGGCCGAAGCGGCCGTAGTCTTTCTGGATGTCGCGCATCCATTTTTCATTGCCCTCGAAGTCGAAGCACTTGAGGATGCCGGTGCCGGTCATCACCCAGACGAGATTGCCGTCGGTGACGGGCGAGGGCGAGCTCATGTTTTGCTTCCTCATGCGGACGTCGCCGTCGGAGAGGTGGCGCTTCCAGAGGACCGCGCCGTTGCGGCGGTCGACTGCCCAGAGGTAGAGCTTGCCCGCTTCGGCGACGTTCAAGAAGATGTGGTTTTGCCAAATGATGGGGGTGGCTCCGCTGCGGTCGGGCAGTGGCAGTTTCCAGGCGATGTTCTCCTCCGTGGTCCACTTGACGGGGAGGCCTTTTTCAGAGCTGGTGCCGTCGAGGCGCGGCCCGCGCCATTGGGGCCAGTTTTCGGCGCAGGCGATGGAAGCCGCGAGGAGAAGAAATGAGAGTGAGCGCTGCATCCCCATGCATAGATTGTAGATTGGATTGAGAAGTTACAGGGAAGCTGCAATGAAATACGCGGGGACGGCGATTTATGTGGACGATGTCGCGGCGGCGCTCGATTTCTACCTGCGCGCTTTTGGGATGGAGACGCGCTTCTACGACGAGAAGTTGGGGTATGGGGAGTTGGAGACGGGCGGGTCGCTGCTGGCCTTCGGCTCGCACGAGGCGGGGGAGTTTCTCATGCCGGGAAGGTATCATCGGATGCCGGATGGGAAGCCGGTTGGGGCCGAGGTCGCGTTCTTCACGGAGGATGTGCAGGGAGCGTTTGAGAAGGCCGTTGCGGAGGGGGCGGCGGCGATTGCGGCTCCGAAGGTGATGCCCTGGGGGGCGACGGTGGCGTATTTGCGCGCTCCGGAAGGGACGATCATCGGGCTATCGACGCCGATAGCGGGAGTTTGAGCCGGGGCGCGGCAGACTCTCCAGAAAGTCGGCGAACAACCCAATGGTTTCAACAAAGGCTGCCGCCACCGGCTTTCGGGTGCAATGATTCGCGGCACGCGCCGCGTGATGTGGCTGAAGGCTTGTGTTACTCGGACCTCAGGGCGGCGGTGCGGGGGGTGCGGAGGGCGGCGGCGACGCCGAGGCGGGTGGCGAGGTAGCCGCAGAGGTAGATGGCGGCCATCAGGGCGGCGAGACGGAGCACGGGGAGCGCCGTGCCTCGGGCGGCCACGGCGGGGGACGCCGCGACCAGCGCGCAGAGGAAGCCTCCGGCGAGGCCGGCGGTGAGGAGGCAGGCGTTCTCGTATTGCAGCAGACGCGCCAGGCCCGCGGGGGGCAGGCCGATGGCTTCAAGCAGAGCGAGGTCGCGGCGGCGCTCCAGGGCGTTGCGCGCGAGCACGGCTCCGAGTCCGAGCGAGCCTAACAGAAGTCCGAGGGCGCCCAGCGCCTGGAACGTCGAGAGCCAGGTATTTTCCACTCTCAGGAACGACGCCAGGCGCGCCGGCGCGGGCTGCGCGTCGAAGCCGTAGTCGGAGAGCGCTTCTTCGAGCGGCTCGATCGCGGCGACGGGGCCGTCGATCAGGAAGACGCGTTTGCCTGCGAGGTTCGGGAAAACGCGCCGGAAGACCTTCTCGCTGATGAGCAGCTCGCTCTGAAAGAGAGAGCCCTGCAATGCGGCCACCAGCTTGAACCGCAGGGGATCGGCGCCTTCGAGCTCGATGACGACGTCATCGCCCAATCGCTTGTGCAGCACGTACTGCATCGAGTTCTGATCGACAATCGCGGGGATCGCGTCGCCGCTTAATTGCTGCTCGAGCAGCAGCCACGGGTTCTCGCGCGTCTCGATGGACGCCGCCGTCGAGCCGGCGAAGCGGAAGCGGTTCTCGCGGATGAACTCGTAGGGCACGCCGAGAATGCGCGGGTTGCGCGGCTCGTAGAGGTTCAGGCAACTGACGTCGTCGCCCGGGCGCAGGCGGAACGAAGCCCAACGTAAATTGGGTTCGTTTTGCAAATTGAGGGCTTCGCGGCCGGCCGCGGTCTGGGGGTCGTGGACGATCGGCGAGAGGCTTTCGGCGTAGATGGCGAAGCCGCCCGAACCGGAGTCCTTGCGGTTGCTCGCGGCGGCGGGGTCGCGGCGGAACGATTCGAGCGAGACGATGATGAACGCCGCCGAGGCGATCAGCGCGAGACAGAGCGCGGCGCGTCCGGGGCGCCAGGCGAGATTGCGCAAACCGAGACGCCACAGCGCGCGGCGTCCGGGAACGAAGAGGAGCGGTGTCGAGGCGCCTCTCAGCCAGCCGAGCGAAGAGAGAAGGACTGAGACAAGCAGCAGGAATCCCGCTCCGAAGAAGCCGCCTTCCGCCGGGACGAGCTTTGCCGCCGACGATGCGAGAAGCGCCGCGGCCGCGAGAAGGGACGCGGCGGCGGCGATGAACATGCGCCTGGCGGGCGCGCCCGCCAGCCTGGACGACGACGCCGCGCGCGGCGTAAGTCCTTCGTAGCGCCGCAGCGTGAGCCAGACCGCGAATGCACACACGGCGATGCCGGCGGCGCAGCCCGCCGCGAGCGCCGTCCAATCGACGCTCAGCGCGATGCGCGAGGACTGCGTCGCGTCGCGCCACCACGTGCGGAGCCCGTGTAGCACCAGCGCGGCGTAGGCGAGGCCGGCGGGTCCGCCCACGAGCGCGCCCGCTCCGCCGACGGCCAGCGACTCCGCGAGAAAGAGCCGCCGGATCTCGTGCGCCTGGAAGCCGAGCGAAGCGAGCAGGCCGATCTCGCGGCGGCGCTGCTCGACGCCGAAACGGAAGAACAGGCCCATCAGGAGCAACGCGGAGACGATCACGAAGAAACTGAAGTAGAGGAAGTACTGGCCGAAGTCGGTGGAGCCGGACGAGGCTTCCAGCGCCTGCTCGCGCACGGGCAAAATGCTGAGCTGCGACACGAACGGATCGAGCGCGGCGCGCAGCGCGGGACCGGGGTCCCCGCCGGCGAAGCGGACGGAGGTGAGCGAGCCGAAGCGAGTGCCCCAGAGCTTTTGCGCGGTTTCGAGCCGCACCCAGGCCTTGGGCGTCGCGCGGTACGTGCGCCAGTAGTCTTCGTCACGCGGGCGCACGAGCTTGAGGTTGATGGGGAAGGGCGGGTCCCAGCCGGAGAGCGAGTCCTGGTCGGAGATGCCGGGATATTCGGGCGCGATGTAGCGGTCGGCGGCGAGGCCGCGCAAGGGAGCGATGCCGGCCAGGGTGAAGTCGCTCTTTTCGGTATTCAGCTCGCCGTTGGAGGTCCAGACGAAATACTCGAGAGTAATTGTCGCGCCGGGGCGCACGTTGAGGTCGGCGGCGGCCCAGTCGTTGAGCACGATGGGCGGGATGCCCGTCGGAATGAGCGGCTTGTCGCCCATCACTTCGGCCAGCGTTTCGTTATCGGCGCCGGCCACCAGTGAATAAGGAACCGTTCGCGTGAGGGTGCTGATTTTGTTGGCGAGCCAGGTATGGAAGGGGCGGGCGAGAATGCCGGATTGGCGCGCGGCTTCGAGGGCGATCTCCGCGGTGCGGTCGTCGAGCAGCGTCGATTCATGCTCGAGCGAAAGGCCGGCGTCGCCGGGCAGCTTGCGCATTCGGAGGCCGAGGTCGGCGAGCTGAAACCTCTCGCGGACGCGGCGCACGACATCGATGCCCGGGGCGCCGGCGAGCAGCACGGTGTTGACGCGGCCGGCGAGCTGGAGGTCGCGCGTCAGGCGGTCGAGCGAGACGAACGCGGCGCGGATCGCGCCCTGACGCGGGCGGAGAGAGAATTCAGGCACGGCGGGCGGAGTGATCGTCTCGGCGACGCGGCAACGCAGCGTGCGCGAGGTGGACTCTTTGCGGCCGTGGAGGAACTCGCGCGGGATGGCGGAGGGCTCTTCGAAGCGCAGCAGAATGGAGTCGCCCGCTTCCGCTCCCAGCTCGGAGGCGAGCGAAGGACTGAGCAGGATCTCGCGGCTTTGCGGGGCTTTCGCGCCGGGCGCGCCGTGAAAGGCGAAGAAGCCGTCGTCGATGCCGTAGATATCGACGCCGCCGGCGCGGGCGGAGGTGCGGTCCGACACCGCCATGCCTTCGATGGCGAACAGAGGCGCGGAGCGCACGGGCGGTTCCAACGAGCGCGCGAGGTCCAGGGTGAACGTGCCGCGCGAGGAGAGAACGCGCTCTGTCGCTCCGAGACGCTCGATGGCCAGCGTGCGCAGCGAGGCGCGGACGGATGAGCCGGTGATGAGCGCGCCGGTGAGAACAGCGGTGGCCGTGGCGGCTCCGAGCGCGGCGGCCAGATGCGTGCGCCAGAACCACGCGAGCGACCGGAACAGGTAGCGCGAGATCGTCATGCGTGGTTGAATTCGAGCTTGCCGGCGTGCAGTCTCGCCAGAACGGGGAAGCGGGCGGCGAGCTGAGCGCTGTGCGTGACGATGACGAGGCTGGTCTTGTGTTCGGCGCGGATCTGGCAGAGCAGGTCGGCGACAGCCGCGGCGGAGGCTTCATCGAGGTTGCCGGTAGGCTCGTCGCAGAGCAGCAGCGCGGGCTGGCGCACCAGCGCGCGGGCGAGCGCCGCGCGCTGCTTCTCGCCGCCGGAGAGCTCGGCGGGGCGGTGGTTCAAGCGCGTGAGCAGGCCGACTTCGTCGAGGAGGCGGCGGGCGCGCCCGGGAGCGGCGGGGTCGGCTTCGCCCACCAGCAGCGGCGTCATCACGTTTTCGAACACGTTCAATTGCGGGAGCAGGCAGTGGTCCTGGAAGACAAAACCGACGCGCGCGTTGCGGAAGCGGGCCTGCGCCGCGGCGTCGAGCTTGAAGGGGCTCACTCCGTCCAGCGCGACCTCGCCCGAGGTGGGCGTGTCGAGGGCTCCGAGGATTTGCAGCAGCGTCGATTTCCCGCAGCCGCTCGGGCCCATGACGGCGAGCGCGCCCCCTTGCTCGAGCGTGAATGAGACGCCATCGAGAATGCGCAGAGCGCCACCGGGTGCGTCGTAGTGTTTATGCAGATCGCGGACTTCGAGCACGGCTGAAAAGCTATGGTAGCGTGTACGCCCGCAGCGACGCGTCGTCGCGGATGAAGAGCTGGCGTCCGGCGAGCGCGGGATGCGCCATCACGGCGGACTGCGCGAGCTTGTAGCGCGCGAGCTCGCGGAGGCGGCCGGCCGAGGTATCGTTGACGGCGAGATCCCCGGCCGAAGTCATGATGAGCAGATTGCGGCCCGCGAGAACCACCGAAGCGTGATCGGCGTAGCGGCCTTCTCCGGTCCACAGCGTTTTGCCGGTTTCGATGTCGATCGCGAAAGGCTTGCCTTTGTCGCGGCTGCTGAAGCCGTAGAGCGTTTTGCCGTCTGCGACGGGCGAACTCATATACATCGGCAGACCGGCCGCCGTCCATTCCTTTCGCGCTTCGAAGGCCGCTCCGGTTTTCACGATCTGGTAGGCGTTCGTTTCGCTCCTCACTCCGGCGAGGATCACAAGGTCGTTCCAGACGACGGGCGTGACGATGTTCTCGCCCCACTGGTCGGGGCGCGGGATGCGCCACAGCAGGCGCCCGCTCGCGGCGTCGACACCAAACGCCACGTCTTTCGCGAGCAGCACGTATTGGCGCGCGCCGGCGATCACCGCGGCGACCGGGGAGGCGTACGCGGGGCGGTCGTCACGGTGCGACCAGAGGGTTTTGCCGGTGGCGGGGTCGAGGGCGAGAAGCTCGCCGGCGCTGTCATCTCCCCAGAAGATGACGAGGCGGCCGCTGTCCAGCAGCGGCGACGCCGCCGTGCCAGTGAAGTTGCCCGCAGTCGACGGCGCGCGCGCGGGGGCGCGGCGCCACTTCTGTTTGCCTGATGCGAGATCGTAGGCCGTGAGCACCCCGTTCACGCCGAAGGCGTAGAGCGTATCGCCGGCGATCAGCGGCGTAGCGAACGGGCCTGGGTGCACGCTCTGCGCGTACGTGTTCTTCCTGAACGGCGCGGCGTAGCGGTCCTGCCAGAGGGGTTTGCCGGTGGCGCGGTCGAGACAGGCGACGACTTCCTCGGCCGCTTTGCGGCCATGAATGCAGACCAGCTTCGCGGCGGCAACCGGCGCGGAGTAGCCTTCGCCGGGCTCGTAGCTCCACTGGAACTTCAGTTCTTTGGGCCACTGCGCGGGCGTCTCGAAGTGCCCGGCGTGGCCGTCGCGATGCGGGCCGCGCCATTGCGGCCAGGCGAGCTGAAGCAGCAGGCAGAGGACGATCATGCGGGGACTCCGAGCGAATGATACACCTCGATCGCCGCCAGGGCCATGTGGCTCACCGTGGATGTGCGCAGGACCCCCTCGCGGCCCTGCCGGCCGAGAGCAGCGGCTTTCCCGGGATCGCGGGCGAGGTCCAGGAGCGCTTCGGCGAGTGAAGCAGGGTCGTCGGGTTTTGCGAGCGAAACTCCGCCGCAGCGCGCAGCGATCTCTTTCAACGCGCCGCGGGCGGGCGCGACCGCGGGTACTCCGCTCGCGAGCGCTTCAAGCAGATAGAGCCCCTTGGGCTCTTCGTAGGCGGCGGGCACGCAGAATGCGTCGAGCGAAGAGAGATAGCGAACCTTCGCCGCGCGGTCGAGCTCGCCGCGCCAGAGGAGCTCGGGGCAGCGCGAGCGGACGCCGTCGAGATACGCCTGGTGTTCGGGCGCGAGGTAACCGGCTGCTTCGACGCTGGAGGGGCCGCCGTACTGCGCCCGGAAGATCCCGTACGCCTCCGCGAGATGCTGAAGGCCTTTCTCCGGAGCGACGCGCGCGAGGTAGCCGATGCGGAAGACCTCGCCTCTGCCGGCTGCGCGCGGCTCGAAATCCGCCGGATCGACGCCCACCGGCACAACCTGGATCTTCTCACGTGCGATCGAGAGGTAGCTCGCCATCAGGTCCGCGTAGAATCCGCTGATGGCGATAAAGCCTTCGCACGCGGCGGCGTGGCGCGCGATCAGGGCAAGAGACTGCGACCGCCATGGCTCCAGCAAGCCGTCGAGAAAGAGGTCCTCGCCCTGCATCGTGCAAACAATGGGGCAATCGAAGACGCGCCGGATGACGGGCGCCATCGCGAGCAACATCGTGTTCGGCAGGTTCACTATGTCCGGCCGCGGCAGCGCGCGCAGCCACTCCTCGAGTTTCAGAAACTCTTTGCGCAGCGGACCGCTCACGCCTTCAAGCATCGCCACGGTGAGCGCGCCGAGCTCGCGCGGATCGACGGCGATGGAGCGTTTCGCCGCGGCCTTCAGCGCCCAGCGCGAATCCCACAGCCTGTCGAGGAAGCGCGGCGTATGGCGGAACAGCGCGGAGTGCTGCTGCAACCACACGCTGATGCCGCCGAACAGCACGCCCTCCCGTGAGCTTTCGTTCGGCTCGTCGGTGCGCGTGGGCGTGTAGACCGGCATCAGCACAACGTCGTGGCCCATGCGCCGCAACTCGCGCGCCAGCGCGTTGTCGCGCAGGCAGCTCCCGCAGTACATCTGCGCCGCGCCGGCGGTGAGCGAGAGGATTCTCATGCGGTGACGAGTTGAAAGGCGCGCCGCGCGTAAAGGTGGTCGAAGAGATTGCCTTCGTGCGGCTGGTCCCACTGGATCACGTTGGTCTGCACGGGGCCGATGTTCAAGCGGCCGACGTGCGGTGAGTTCAGCAGCCGGTTGAGCAGCGCGCGGTCCTCGGTCAACGCAGTGACAACGAGCGTCGAGCCCATCGCGGCGGGCAGCTCGTCAGGGCGCGCCTGGACGACGGCAGCGAACGGGAAGAGGAACTCCTTGTTGGCGAGCGTGTGCGACGGCGAATCGACGCGCACGATCGTGGGCTGGAGATACGCGCAGCCGTTCCATTCATACAGGCGCGGGGTGGAGCGGTACTTCGCGGTGATGTCGGCGGCGCCGCCTTCGGCGATGCCCTGTTCCACCATGCCGTTGATGCGCCCCGCGACGTCGCGGTTGGCGAAGGGCGCAAGCTGCGCTTCGGGGTCGTCAGCGGCGCGCGGTACGATCTCGGCAAGACGCTTCGCGAGCGCTTCGGCGATCTCGTCCGCGTGAGCGGTCACCCAGACCCCGCTCGCGTTGATGCACGAGCGGCCGCCGTTCTCGTAAATGGAGCGCGCAATCAGCTCGATGAACTCGGGCCAGCGATCGGCCCAATCGGGTCCGATGACCACCTTCGAATAGCCGGGACCGTGAAGCTCGATGCGCGGGTCTTTGGCCCACGCCTGCATCGCGCCGACGTCGCCGAACAGCATGCCGCGCCCGGTGGAGCGCAGGATCTCGTTCGCGCCGGCGTGGTCGGCGGGGTAATAGCAGAACGCGTCCGGCGGGCAGCCGGCGGCGAGGAAGGCCTGGATGATGCGGTACGGCGTCCACGGCTCGGAGCTGCCGGGCTTGAGCACCAGCGGCGTCTTGAGCGCGACCGACGGAATCCAGAGCGAGTGCACGGCGGGCGAGTTCGATGGCAGCACGACGCCTAGCGAAGGTGTGCGCGGGAAGAAGCTGACGGACTGCGCGCCGGCGGCGTAGCCGCGGTCGAGGATCTCGAAGTCGAGGTTGCGCGTGAGGCCGGCCAGCACGCTCTCCATGCTCGTGCACATCGAGTGGATCTTCTGCATGTTGCGGCGCACCAGCGCGTGCGGCATGCCGGTGGTGGCGGAGGTCTGAAGGACGTAGTCTTCGGGCGTCTGCGCGGAATCGCCCAGAGGAAGCGCCGCATTCAGGAAGTAGTCGCCCGCGCGGCGGCACACGTCGATCAGCTCGCGCGTCGTGAAGGCCGCCAGCGTCTCGCGCGCGGACGCCTGATGAAGGGAGAGGTCGCGGCGGATCAGCCCGACGTTGGCCTGGCTGACTTCGGCGATGGGCTCGCCGTTGAGGAAGTGGCGCGCGACGGCGACGTCCATGGAGCGGTACGGACGGCCGTGCCGCAGAATCGGCAAATGCAGCATCAGTAGACTCCTTCGACCACGGATTTCTCGAGTTGCCGGAACGGACGCACGTTTTTCACGCCGTCCCAGGGATATTTCTCGTACGGGGGCTCGCGCTCGGCCTCGTCACGCTCCAGGAATCGCGGCATGAAGAACTCGCGCGTGAGCGTGGTGAGGCGGACGCGGCCCGTCTGGCCGTATTCGACGACGCGCGTGGGGTTGTCGGGATCGACGATCTCGATCATCGCGCGCGGCGAGGGCGGGTAGTAGACGATGGCGTAGCCGTCTTCAGCGCGCACGGGGCGGTGCGTGGCGAGGCCCATCAGCGTGTTGCCGTAGGTGGGAGCGAAGTAGACGCCTTCCAGCAACTCCTCGATGGCGAAGCGGCACCACTGCGGGGTCATCTCCGTGCCGCCGCAAAAGATTCCCGTGATGCCGGCCTTGCGCAGCGAGATCTTCTCGCACAGCGCTTCGAGGAGCTTCGGCGTGATGAAGAGGCACTTGATGTTGTCGTGGGCCTTGAGGACGGTCAGCGCCTGGTCGATGACGTGGCGCTTGTACAGCTCCACCTGCTCCATGTTGCCCATCTTGAGAAGCTTGATCACCCAGCGCGGGTCGAGATCGACTGAGAAGCAGATGCCGCCGCGGTGCTGGGCGAGGTGCTCGACGGCGAGGCGCAGGCGGCGCGGACCGCTGGGTCCGACGTGGAGCCAGTCGGCGCCTTTGGGGAACGCATCGTCGGGGAGGGTGTGCGAGAACAGCTCGTAGTCGATGCGGAAGTCCTCGCTCGAGATGCGCGACTTGGGCACGCCGGTGGAGCCGCCGGTTTCGAAGACGTAGATGGGCTGCCCGTCGAGCGCGCGCGGGACCCAGCGGCGCACGGGTCCGCCGCGGAGCCACTCGTCCTGAAAGTTGCCGAACCTGTCCAGGTCGGCGTAAGACCGGATCTCTTCACGCGGGTCCCAGCCCGCCGTTGCGGCCCATTCGAGCCAGAACGGGCAGCCGGTTTCGGGGCTGAAGTGCCAGCGCACGATTTCGCGGGTCCAGACGTCGAGACGCTCGCGGGCTTCGGCGGCTGCGGATTCCAGGGCAATGGGTGCTATGTCCGACACGGGATCTCCTCTGACTAGATTCAGTGTACTGCCAGTGGGAGGCGCCCGGGCTGAGCGCCGTGCGGCGGATCTTGAGCGTCCCGATGGGGATTGAGTTTTGTTTGATTTTATGCTGTATTCCGCGCGGGTTTTGAGATATTCTGTCCATAAATCCGCGTTTTTCAGGAGGGGGCGGTATCCCGACTGACACATTTTGACCAGCACCCGGTGACTTTCGACTGGCCTTTGGGGGGACCAGGATGTCGATCCGGAGCGAGGACCCTGATCAGCCGCCGCTGGAAGAGAGACCGTTCAGGCCGGAGATCTTGATCGCAGAGAGCGAACCGGCGCGGCTCGCGCTTGTGGCGCGCATTGTCGAAGGGCTGGGCTGCGTGGCTCGACCTTGGGCGGGAGGGCTGCCGCGAGTCCCGCGCGATGCGTGCATGGCGCTGGTGTCCCTGGACTGCGGCGGGAGAGGGATTGCCGCGGAGCCGGCGAGCGCCGGTCGCGCGCAGCCGTTGCGATACCTGGTCTATGCAGCAGGCGCTGGTGCATGGCCGGTGGGCCGGCGGTGCGAATACCTGTTGGGGGGCGCCATCGCCGTGCTGGATTCCGGCGACGAAGGCTTTGCAGCGGAACTTGCCGGGCATGTCGGCCGCGTGGTGAAGCAGGAACGCGAGCGGTCAGCGGCAGAGAGCCGGGCGAAGGCCAGCATGGAGGCTTTGGGAGTTGCCGGCGAAAGCCAGGCGATGGTCGAGATCTTCCAGTTCGTCCTGAGGGCGAGTCAGTTGAGCGAGCTGCCGGTGCTGCTTTCGGGCGAGACGGGCACGGGGAAGGAGGTGATCGCCGCTGCGATCCACCGTTTGGACCCGCGCCGCTCGAGCGGGCCCCTGATCGCGGTGAACTGCGGGGCGATCCCGGCGACGCTGGCCGAGAGCGAGCTGTTCGGCCACCGCAAGGGCGCCTTCACGGGCGCCGAGCAGGCGCGGAAAGGGCTGTTGCGGGCGGCGGACCGCGGCACGCTGTTTCTCGACGAAGTGAGCGAACTCGACGCGGCGATGCAGACCAAGCTCTTGCGAGTCCTCCAGGATTCGCGCGTGACGGCGCTGGGGGAAGAGGAGAGCCTGGCGGTGGATTTCCGGCTGATCGCGGCCAGTAATCGCGACCTGCCGGAACTGGTGCGTGGCGGGGCGTTCCGCGCGGACCTGTATCACAGGCTGAACGTGCTCGCCATCCGCATTCCGCCGCTGCGCGAGCGCCGTGAAGATATCCCGCCTTTGATCGAGCACTTCCTGCGGAAACATGCGAACGTCTCCGGCGGCCGGGCGCGAGGGGCGTCGCCGGAGTACATCGAGGCTCTGGCGCGGCACGAGCTGCCGGGCAACGTCCGGCAGTTGGAGAACCTCGTGCGCTGGTCGCTGGCGAACAAAGAGGAGGCCGGACCGCTCCGGCTCCCCGACCTTCCGCGTGAAGTGTGGGCGGGGTTGGCGCGCGCGCCGGCGGCGTCCGAAACCGCCGCTGCGCCGGAGCGGCGCTTCTTTGAAGAGCTGCTGACGCAGTTCGATGGGAGTCTTTCACGGTCGCTTGGTTTTTGCGAGCGGCAGTTGCTCGAAGCGGCCTTGTTGCGCTCCGGCGGCAACCAAACCAAGGCCGCGCGGCTGGTGGGTCTCACGCCGCGCAGCATCTACAACAAGATCCGCAAGCACCGCCTGGCGAGTTAACCGATCGCCGGTGGAAAGCGATTTCCGGAAACGTGTTTCCGGGCGCCGGAAAGCGGCTTCCAGGTGACAGAACGCGCCGCGCTGAATTCTCAACGGCTTGGCGATTGGCCCGCCGTGTGCGAGTGGGCCTCCCACGAAAGCGATGAAACGTGGATCTGCGTGGTCATCGAGTCTCCTTTCGGGTGCGATCGGTTGTGCATCCGGACCCGGCAACCGTTCACGACCTGTTCTGTCAGGACTTCGTCCTCGAGGGGGTCTGCGAGTACTTCGTCGAGGAAGGGCTGGACGGCGGCCCGTACCTGATGGTGCGCGTGAAGCCGGACCAGCCGCCGGTCCTCGTCGCGCTGAAAAGCATCGAGGCATTGGATCTGCAACGGCAAGAGCATGAGAAACGACGATGAGATTCGCCCCGCGCCTGGTTGTGCCGAGAATCCTCCGGCTCAAGGTTCCGCGCGGGCCGCGCGGCACGCTGAGGACGGCGCACATGATCGGCCGCCTGATTCTCGAGGGCGCGAAGGACTTCTACGTGCGTCAGTCGGCGATCCGCATCTTTCGCGAATACGGCGTTCCGCCGAAGGACCGCTTCGGCGAGGTCTGCGCGCTGTTCGACTGGGTGCGGCGCAACATCCGCTACACGCGCGACATCTTTCGCGTCGAGCTGCTGCACACCGCGCGCCGGATGCTCGAGCTGCGCGCGGGCGACTGCGACGACATGACGATTTTGCTGGGCGCCATGCTGCTCTCGACGGGACATCCCGTGCGGCTGGCGCTGGCCGGCTTCCGTCCCGAAAAGCCGCACTCGTATTCGCACATCTATCCCGAAGTGAACGTCAACGGGCGCTGGATCCCGATCGACGCCACCGTGAGAACCCGTCCGATGGGCTTTGCCCCGCCGGCCTTATGGAAACGAATCTGTGAACTGACCAAGGAGGGTATTCAATGCTCGTGCAAGACGGTCTAGGTTACATCCACGACGTGGGTGAGGACCAACTCTATGAAGCCGACGGGGTGATTTACGACGGCTTTGGCAACCCCGTGGGACTTCCCATTCTCGCCGCCGCGCTGCCGTTCGCGGCCAAGGCGGCGGGGAGCCTGCTGCCAGGGCTCGCCTCGAGGATCATCCCCCGCGTGGCCGGGGCGCTGCCCGGTCTGGCCCAGCGCGCCGGCGGCCTCCTTCAGCGCGCCGCGGGCGGGCTGACCCGCATCGCCGGGCGGCTTCCCGGACTGGCGCAAAGGGGCGCCCAGGTATTGCGGCAGCTTCCGATTCCGCCGGCGGGCGGACCCTTCCCGCCGCTGCCATTCCCCCGGCCTCCGTTCCCGCCGTTCCCGCGTTTCCCGCTGCCCTTCCCGCGGCCGCCGTTCCCCTGGCCTCCGCCCCCGCCTCCGCCCTGGGCCCGGCCGTGGTGGCAGAGACAGGGACCGCCGCCGTTCCTCAGGCCGCTGGCGCAGGGGGTGGCGCAGGCGCTGCCGGGCGCCGCTCCCGCGGCCGCGCAGGCGGCTCAGGCCGCCGCCGCCATGATGGGCGGACGCCGCAGAAGAGGGAGGCGCCGCCGCTGACCGAGGAACCGTCGAACCCCGGAGATGGCTTGAACCGTGAGTTACCTATGCAGGCGCAACTCCAGCATCGCACCGGCCCCACCGGCTTCCGCGCGGCGGGACCTGGAGGCCGCGGAAACGCTGTTCAGGGGTTTCCACCGATTCAAGCCATCCAGGATCATCTGCCAGCCGTGCGAGCGCACCGTGCCGAAAGTCCTGGTCCGGTTGGGCGAGCTCAAGGCCCTGGTCTACTCCTCCGATCGAGGACGGCCAGGCTGCCCGCGAACGTTTGTCCACCTCATGCAGGACCCGCCGGCGCTCGCCTCAGACCCGCAGGGCCGCCGTCTCTTCATATTGGGCGGCAGTTTTCGGGTGACGCCCTTCGGCATCGAAGGGTGACGGGGAGATGATCCGATGAAGAACAACAAACCGGGCTTCGACGAAGTTCTGATCGTCAACCCGAGCGACCCCTTGAATGACAAAGGAGCAAGGCGCATGAACCCTGGATTTGCAGGCTACTCTGAAGATCCCTTCGCCAGCCCCGTCGCCCAAGACCCGTATGGCGAGGATTCATACGGCGAGGATCCATACGGCGAGGACGTGCTGGCAGAGGAGATGATCGCCGAAGACCCATATGGAGAGGAACCGTACGCCGAGGACCCCTACGGCGAGGACCCCTACGGTGAAGATCCCTATGGCGAAGAGATGATGGCCGAAGATCCCTACGGCGAGGACATCATCTCCGAAGGCCCCTACGGCGAAGATCCTTACGGTTACTACGCCGAGGATCCCTACGGCGAAGACGTCTACGGGGAGTTCGAGCCGGTCGGCTACTACGCCGGCTATGCCGAGGACCCTTACGGCGCATATGCCGAAGATCTTTACGGCTACTACGGCGAGGATCCCTATGGCGAGGATCTTTACGGCTACTACGGCGAAGATCCGTACGGTGAAGATCTGTACGGCTACTACGGCGAAGATCCCTACGGCTACTACGCCGAACCCGAGATGGTCGGCTACGGCGAATACGAGCCGCTCGCGGGCTACGGTTACTACGGGCATCCAGGCTTTGCCGGATACGTTCCGGCGCGGCGGATTCCGCCGTTCAACGCGCGCGTCGGCTGCTGGACGCTAAACGGCTACGACGAGACCGATCTGGCCGGCTACGAGCCGCCGCGCCGCATCAATCCAGTCTGCCCGACGTTCTACCCGCCCTCCGGGAGAGGCGGGCGGCTGCCCGATACTTTGCGGCCGCTGTGGTAGGCGGCGCCCAATGAGAACTGTTTTGGAGGTTGAATCATGGCGAGAGTCCAAGGCGTAAGAGAAAAAGTACATCTGCCGATCTACGACAGCGTGAACGTCGAGCCGGAGCAGCAGCTTCGTGATGTCGAGTCTTCAAGCACTCTGAAGTTCTTCGTGAACGTGCAGGGCAAAACGAAGCTGCAAACGAATCTCCAGTCGGCGTCGCTGCTGCCGCACTACAACACGTTCGAGGCCCGCGCGATGCGCGTGGTGATCAGCGACCTGCCCCCGGAGTTCACCGACAAGGACGCCGACGGCCAGACCGAGGACCCGATCCCCGTGCTGAACGCGGACGGCAAGCAGTTTCTTGCCGACGGCAACCTGGAAGGAACAGCGGGATCAACCGCGGCGAAGGTCTTCGCCAAGGTAACCCTTCCGCTCAAGGATCTGATGGAGATGCTTGCGGAGGCGCGCGAAAGCGAAGAGGACGCCGAGCTGGGGCCGGACGACGAAGGCGTCGAGCTGGTCAACGCGGACGGCGACGAGCTCGAAGTCACGGCCGCAAACAGGAAAAAGATCGTCGATGGCGGCGGCGCCATCTCGCTCTCCGTGACGGACCTGGAAGCGGCGATTGAGGGCATTGGCAAGAAGTCGCCGCCCAAGCATCAGATCCGGCCCAGCAACGGCGCAGGCAACCTGATCTCGAAGTTCATTTACAGCACAGTCACCACTTTCTTCGTCGGCGAAAAGGTGATGATCCAGATGCCCACCTGGTTCTTCCCCGCGGGCGCAGGGCCGTTCTCGGAAACCGACAAGGCCGTGACCCACGGCGAGCCGTCGCCGCTGGCGACCTTCCGTTTCGCCGAGCCGATCTTCATCGACAAGCAGCAAAACTTCCGCGTCGAGATCGAGATCCCCGACTCGGATGTGCTCAAGGACCTTCAGAAGACCTACGGGCCGCTCAACATCTGGGTGGTTCTCGACGGGTTCATGACGCGCGACGTCCAGTAATCGCGCACTGGTGCATCGCCATGGTGATCGGCCGAAGGAGACGACGACCAGGCTCCACGGCGGCCGCGCCGGCGGCGCGGGGCGCCCGACCTGCGGGCGCCCCGCCCGCCGCGGCCCTGATCCCGTACGAGTACGCCGCGACGTTCAATCTCACCGGACGCCCCGGCAACCTCGTGCAGGACGTCATCAACGTCGGCCCCGACGGGGTCTTCGTGGCCACCGCGATCAGCTACGGCTTCGAGCCGGAGCGAGCCACCGCCGATATCGGCAAGACGTTCTCGCCCAACAGCGGGACGCTCGTCTTCCCCGGCGACATCCGGCTCTCCGAGCTGCCGGTGGACGCGTTGATTGAAGGCTTCCGCGCCAATCCGAAGCTGGATCACCTGGTCTTTCCCTCCAACGGGGACTTCGCCTCGCCCCCGGCGGCGGGGTCCGGGCTGCCCCTCCAAGGAGTCCCGGCCGATTTCAGCGCGAACCTCTTTCAGAAACTGCGCTCCCCCGGCCCGCTCTCGTTCCTGTTCAACTTCGTCGACACCGGCACCGGCCGCGAAATGCAGGACAATCCGGTCCACAACATCGCCTCGCTCGGCATCGCCACGGGCGACCGCCCGTTCCGCCAGCTCGCGCGCCCCGTCTCCTTCCTGCCCCGCTCGAACCTGCGCCTCCAGGTGATCGAGCAGAGCCTCGATTCCATCGGCGTGCTGTCCATCGTGCTCTCCGGCTACATGATCATCGGCGCGACGGGGCTGACGGAAGAGCAGGCGCGCCTGATCGCGTCCCACACCGCCGCGCCCGCGCCGGAATCGTTGCCGCCCGGCCCCGTGATCCCGTTCGACTACGTCACAACGTTCGATCTGACGGGCCGGCCGGGCAACATCATCAGCGACGAGATCGCGATCAACGTCGAAGGCGCCTACATCGCGACCTCGATCGGCTACGGCGTGGCGCTGCCTCCCATCGGCGTCGAGCCGCGGCAGCTCGAAGTCCAGCCCAACAGGCCGCTGAACCTCGGCGCCCAGCGCCTGCGCATCTTCACGCCCGACGCGCTGCGCGACGGCGTCCGCATCCGGCCCTCGATGTTGCGCGTGGCGTTTCAGTCCCCGTCTCTGCTCAACGCGGAACTTCCCGTGGCATTGGCGGGAAGAATTTTCGAGCGCCTGAACCGCCCCGAGGACATCTCGTTCCGCTACCGCATCCACGACGCCGCCCGCGGCCGCGATTTGCAGAACGAACCCATCAACAACATCGCGGGGCTTGGCATCGCCGACGGCAGCCGTCCCTTCCGCATCCTCACCCGCCCCTACCGCGCGGTCCCGCGCACCACGCTCCGCGTGGACGTCGAGGAGCGCAACGGCCGCGGACGCCTGTATATCGTCTTTCACGGGTACAAGACCATCGGATCGCGAGGCTGAGTCATGGCCGCTCTTCCCTACCCATTCCCGCAGCCCTCCGCCGCCACGCGCCGCACGATCCCGTTCGACTACAGCTTCACCTTCGAGCTCGAGGGCGTTCTCGAGCGGATCGTGGTCTCCACGGTCGTAGTGAGCGTCGAGGCGTCGTTCATCGCCACCGCGATCGGCTACGGCTTCAGGCCTCGAGTCGAGCCGGTTGTGTTTGGAGGCGCGCGCAACGAGTTTGGCGTTCCGATCGAGATCGAATCGGCCTCCCTGTTCGGTCCCGTCGCTCTGGACCGCATCAGTTTTCAGTCCGTGCTGAATCTCGCCGCCAAGCGCTTCGGCGAACAGCAGGAGCGCGCGCGCGGCGGCATCGGCGCGCAGACTGCGTCGGTCCTCGAAGCGGGTTTCCGCCTCAACCCTGAGATCGCCCGCCAGGTTTTGTTGGGCGGATCTCTGAGCAGCATCGACGATTCTCTCTTGCCGCGCCTGTTCGAGGTCGTCGGCCCGCCGCCCGAGGACATCCAGTTCCTTTACACCATCTCCGACCCCGGCACGGGCCGCGAGTTTCAAAGCGCGCCCATCCTCAACACCGCCGGCCTCGGCGACCCGCGCGGCGTGCGGCCCTTCCGCCAGTTCGCCGTTCCCATCACCTTCGAGCCGCGCGCCACCATTCGAATGGAAGTCACCGAGCTTCAGACGACGAAAGGAACGTTGCACGTTTCCTTGCACGGCTACAAAGTGCTGGGCGGCGCCGGTACGCCGACCGCTTCCGCCGGTGGCGGTCCGGCATCGGGGAGGCGCCGGAGATGACCCGCGCAGCATTCAGCCCGACAGAGACAATCTGCGTCAATTGCGGCGCCCCGCTGGACTCGCAGCACTTCGACGAGTCCGGCTTCGCGCCCGCGCCCGGCGCCGGCGACCGCGTCATCCTCGCGCGCTTCGCGCTGCCGCCCCAATACTGCGGGGTCCTCGAGTACTTCTCGCAGTTCACCGACGCCTTCGCGCGCGATGCTTCCGCTGTTGAGACCCCGCAGCTCGAATGGCTCATAGCCGTCAATGGCAGGCCCCTTTATCCGTACGTCGGATTCACGTGGATCCTCAATCCGTGGGGCTTCGGCAGCTTCCCCGTCAACATCCGCCTCGAAGAGGGCGCGACCCTCGAGTTCGCCGTCCGCGGCCGCACCGCCTCGGGAGGACCCTGCATCACCCGCATCGGCGCCAGAATCCTGGGCCGCTACTGGTACAACCCCGTTTATGGCGACCCCGTCCGCAAGAGGTTCTGAGCGATGCCTGACGCCCGTCCCGTCCGGAGAAAACTACCGCGTCGCCTCGCCGCCCGCGGAGGCGCTGGTGACCCCGGAGCTGGCCGCCGAATTGGCGCGCGTGCTCGGCCGCTTCGCCGCCGAATCCGGCTTCACGCGCGCGAATCCCGTCGCCATCGAGTTCCTCCGCGGGATCTTCGGCCATCACCAGGTGGGCCGCGCGGCGGACATCTACGCGGTCGGCAACGTGGGAATCGGCCGTTGGAAGGCGGCCTGGGACGCCGCGCAGCGCCGCGCCGCGGCTTCCGCCGATCCGCGCGAGCGCCTTATTCTGCTCAACCGCCAGCACATGACCAATCTCGGCTGGCGGCTCTACAAGGCCCTGCAAATCTACGGCCGCTGGGCTCAGCCCTACGGCTATCCCATTCAGCTCTTCGGTCCCTGGACGCGCGCCGAAGGGCCCTGGAAACACATCAGCGACCGGCTGCTCGACGCGCACCGGGACCACATCCATCTCGCCAAATAAGGAGGACCCAGCCGTGAACCCCGCCCGCTTCCCCATGCATTACTACGAGCCGCAAATTCTCGCCGAGCAGGGCGCCGGACAGCCGCGCATCGTATTCGTCAGCATCCAGCGGGAAGCCCCTCCGCCCGTGGTCTTTGCCGCGGGTCCGATGGACATCCTGCAAACCGCTCTCATGGCGGGCGCCATGCCCCACGGCGCATGGTTCGAGATGAGGCGCAGCGGCCCGCGCCCCGGCGAATTGAGCGGCGTCCCGGCGCGCATGGCGATCCCGCGCGCTCCCGATTGCCCCGTGGACGACGTCGCCGACGCCGAGTTCGTTGACGTGCCGCAGCCCGCGCCGAGCCCGGTCGAGCCCATGCTGCCGGGCAACTTGGTCCGGCAGTTGTCCTACGGCGAGTTCCGGCGCCTGCTCGAGCCGCAGTTGAAGCGCCCGGAGTCGCTGCCGGATTCCGCGGAAGTCACCTGCGCCATCCAGGTCTACGCCGCGCCGCGGCCGCTCCAGCCGGCGCAGCTTCACGCCGCGGTTTTCGGCCGCAGCCGGCCCGAGGGACAGTTCACTGTTCTCACGCGGGCGCTCGCCGAGCGGCTGCAATTGACCTCCAAGCTCCCTCCGCGCCCGAACCACTCGGCCATTCGATATTTGCATCTCACGGTCCTCGACGACCCGACAGCGCCAGCGCGCGCCGCGGCCCCGCCGCCGCGCCCGGCCGAGCCCCGCACCGCCATTCCCGAGCGCTACCTGAAGCCCTGGGAGTTCCGGCTCTCGCGCGAAGAGGTCCTCTACGATATGCGCGAGGAGCGGAACCGCAAGGGCCTCGGCGCGCTCTGGGCGCGAATCCGCCGCCGGCTGCGCGCGCCCGCCGAGCTGCGCCGCTGGCAGGCGCTCTTGCAGGGCCGTTCGCCCGAAGACCAGCTCTGGGCCGTGCGTCCGCCGGCCTGCGCGTTCCACAATCCCGATGCCCTCCAGTGGGTCTCCCAACTGCTCGCAGCCTGCGGCTACAAGGCCGACACGATGCTCGAGGAGTGGCAGATCTTCTGGCGGCGCAAGGCGCTCTAGCCCGTCCGCATTCAAACCCTGGGAGATCGTTCCATGGCCACAACCACCGCATCAGCCCCGGCTGCCGACCCGGCAGCCTTGGATCGCATTCAGAAGAGTTTCGACGCGCTCGACAAAATCGCCGCCTCCCGCGATCAGGTGACCGCCCGCCGGCGCGACGCCGAGGCGCAGTTCCTCGCATCGCTGCTGGCCGGAAATTTCGACGGCGTCCAGGTCCTCAACGCCCTGACGGCATGGAAACAGCAGGACGCCAACTTCGAAGCTCAGCTCGCCGCGCTGGCTGAAGTCGAGGAGAAAATCCGGCAATCACTCCAGCGCGCCATCGAGGAGAAGTCGCCCGCCTTCAAGCAGGTCCTGGTCGCGGAGGAGAGCCGCATCCGCGAGCAGATCGGGAAGAGCAGCGACCAGGCGGCCGCGCTCCAGAAGCGCCTGAACGAGATCCGGCAGTGGCTGGAGAAGTTCGACAGCGGAGCGGCGTGGCCGCCGGCGCAGACGCCTCCGCCGAAGAAGGGCGGCGCGGCGTCCGCGGCTTGAGGGCCGCCATGGCCTACATCGGATTGGCGCCGCGCCGCGGGCGGGCGCCGCTCGCGCGGCCGGCGAGGCGGCCGCCGCCGTTGCCGCGGCCTCTCGCCGAGCGTCCGATTGTCGTGCAGGCTACGCTCGAGCAGCGCGCGCCCGGGCCCCCGCCGGCGGAGCGTGAGCGCAAAGTGCTCCTGCTTCACGGGACCACGTTTCCGCGCGCCCGGGCCATCGTCGAGCGGCAGGCGATGTCGGCGCAGCGGACGTTCTTCGTCCTCGGTCCGGCGAATCGCGACCTGGCGCGGCTGTTCGCGATTCGGACCAGCCAGCGCTCTCCGCGCGAGGGCGATCCGGCCCTGGTTCTGGTGACGCTGCCGGAGGAGTCCTTCGAGCGCCTCCGCCGCCAGAATCTCATCCGCGCGCTGCCGTTCGATGCCGGGGACCGCCCGGAGCTGCGCAACCGCCGGCAGTGGGTGCTCGAGCCGGGCGGCGTTGAAATCCTCAACCGCGACGCCGAAGCCTGGCGCATGGTGCGGCTGAGGCCGCAAGGGTAATCGAGTTCGACCCGAGGTGGACGATGGCGTACTTTTCAACCGCTTCATTCGAGGATTGCGGACCGCGCGCCTGCGGCGTCCGGCGCCGTTGCGGCTGCGGTCGCGGCGCTTGTTCCGGCGGCGGGTTCGGCGAGAGCTATCTCCCCGGCGGCTTTGGAGAGGAGCCGCCGCGCGCCAAGCCCCCGGCCCTCTTTCCGCCGCGGATCGATTGCCGGACCGCTCGCGCCGTGGACATCTGCCTGTGCCCGCTCACCGAAGAGGAGCGCATCAACTGCGACCTCCAGCGGATGCTGCGCACGCCCCCGCCTGCTCCGGCCCCGAGGCGGTCGCTTAGCGATCTCATCTTGCGGCGGCTGGACGAGGCCGTGGCATCGGTCCTGCGGAGGCTCAACGTCCCGCCGCGGCTTCAGAAGCCCATCCTGGACGCCGCCCGTTCCGCGCTCAGCAGGGGCTCCACGGCTGTGCTGAACGAGGTTCTCGGCCGGTTGGGCATCCGCGGGGAAACGCGCGAGGCGATCGAGGCTGCCGTACGCGCCGCGGCCCGCACCCCCGCGATCCCGACGACGCGATGAGCCTGGTCGCGCCTCGGTATGCCGCGCTCGCATCGGCCTACGACGCGACCATAGGCCGGCCGGTTTTCGCGCGAACGCGCTCCCTTTTTGAGAAACTCGCGCGGCGATTCCAACTGCGCTTCCGCGACGCCATCGATCTCGGCTGCGGAACAGGGCTGTTCTGCCGCTATCTGGCCGCCCGTTGGGGCGTCCCGGTTGCGGGAGTGGACCTCTCGCCGCACATGCTGCGCATTGCCGCGCGCAATTGCCAAGGTCTCCCGGTACGGCTCTTCCGCGGCGATATCGCACGCCTCCGCATGCCCTTCAGGGCCGACCTGATCGCGTGCAACTTCGATACGCTCAACCACCTGACGCGCCCCGGCGATGTGCGCTCTCTCATTGCGCGCGTGGCGTCCCACCTTCGCCCCGGCGGGAAGTTCTTCTTCGATTTCCTGACGCCATGCCAGCGTTTCCCGCCCGGCCGGCCGCTGGCGCTGTCGGCTCGCGCGCCGGGTTGTCGCCTCACCCAGATGCTGCGCTGGAGCCCGGCATCCAGGCTTCTGTCGGTCAAAGTGATTCTTCAGCGTCCCGGCCGTACTGCACTGATCGAGCGCCACCTGGAGCGGCTCTATGAAGCTGGACCGATCTTCGACTGTCTCGATTCTCACGGACTCCGGGCGATTTGCGCCTGCGATGCCGAATCTGAGAACCTCACCGCTCCGCCCTCAAACTCACCGCGCGTCGTGGTCCTGGCGGCGAAGGCTTGACGAGCCGGTCAGCCCGCCAGCACAGGCAGCGCGCCAGCCTCCGCCAATCCGTCGCGCGTGACTGCGCCCATGGCCAGCTCCACCAACCGATTGCCGGGCCTGTGCGCCGACAACTGCACCTTGATGTAATTCGTCGTCAGCGCCGTGCCGTTTTCGAGCGTGACCGCGCTCAGCGTCCGGCCAGCCATGCGGCGGCGGAACTCGAGGTTCTTGCGCGCGGACAGCTCTCTGAGCGCCCTCGTGCGTTCCTTGCAGACCTCACGCGGCGCCTGCCCCCCCATCTCCGCCGCCGGCGTCCCGGGCCGCGCGGAATAGGTGAACACATGCAGATAGGTGAATGGCAGCCGCTCCACCAATTCGTAGGTTTCACGAAATTCGGCTTCAGTCTCGCCGGGGAAGCCCGTCATCACGTCCGCGCCCAAGGCCGCATCGGGCATCAGCGCGTACGCATTCAGGATGCGGTCCGCGTAATGCCTCGCGCGATAGCGCCGTTTCATGCGCTTCAGCACGGCGTCGGAGCCCGATTGCAGCGGCGCGTGGACGTGCCGGCAGATGCGCGGCGTGGAAGCCATGACGGCCAGCAGTTCGTCGCTGAAGTCCATCGGTTCCACCGAGCTGAGCCTCAGACGTTTCACCGGCGTCTCGTCGAGGATGCGGCGCAGCGCATCCGCCAGGCGCATCCGGTTGTCCGGCTGGAAGCCGCGCTCCCGCCCCCAGCGGCCCAGGTTGATTCCCGTTAACACAACCTCGACGTAATGCGCCGCCAGGGTCCGGACCTCGTCCAGCACGCGCTCCACGGGCATGCTCCGGCTGCGCCCGCGGACCGAGGGGATTATGCAGAACGTACACAGGTTCCCGCACCCGTCCTGGATCTTCAAATTGGGCCGCGTGCGGTCGCCGAAGGCGTCGTCCACCGGCGCGGAGAGGAACTCCGCCGGCGCGAAGATGTCGCCGACGAAGACCTGGCCGTGATAGGGGGCGGCTTCGGCCTGCCGGCCGGCCACAATGTCGGGGATTTGGGTCTTGTGCGAGTTGCCTACCACCCATTCGACCCCCGGCATCCGGCTCAGCTCCTCGGGGGCGCGCTGTGCGTAACATCCGGTTACCAGTATGCGCGCTCCCGGATTCTCGCGGTGCACGCGGTGAATGCTCTTGCGCACATCCTCGTCGGCCGCCGCGGTGACAGTGCAGGTGTTGAGGATGACCACGTCCGCCGAGCGCGCGTCGGGCGCCGCCGCGAGGCCCTGCTTTTCGAGCAGTCCCTCGATGGCCGCCCCGTCGGCCTGCGTGGCCCGGCAGCCGAAGTTCTGGATGTGGAACTTCCTCACTTCCTTCAGTTTAACCTCTACTCTCCGGGCTACTTCCCGCCGATAGTCAGTTGGATGTCACTCGACCGCGTCCTCAGCCAGGAGGAGATCGACAGCGTATTCCGGAACCTTCAGAACCGGAGGTCCGAGGACGACCCCGCGCTGCGCGCGCAGCCCTACGACTTCCGCCGGCCGGATCGCATCGCCAAGGAGCAGCTCCGCGCCATCCACCTCCTGCATGACAACTTCGCGCGCAGCCTCGCCTCCAGCCTGTCGGCCTATCTGCGCGCATACGTCGTCGTGAACCTCATTTCGGTGGAGCAGCTCTCGTTCCTGGAGTTCTCACAGTGTCTGCCTTCGCCGACCTGCATCGTTTCTCTGGGCATGAAACCGTTCGACGGCAACGCGGTGCTGGAGCTGAACCAGAACATCGTCTTCCCCATCCTCGAAATGCTTTTGGGGGGCACGGGCCGCGGGCAGGTGAAGGTGGAGCGCGAGATCACCGAGATCGAGCAGACTATTCTCGACGGCATCTTCCGTATCATCCTGCACGATCTGCAAGAGGCTTGGGCGCCAATCACCCCGATCCGGTTCACCGTGGAAACGCACGAGGCCGAGCCGCAGTCGCTTCAGATCCCCGCGCCCGGCGAAGCCGTGGCGTCCGTCGGCATCGAGATCCGCGCCGGCGAGACCGCCGGGATGCTGAACATCGGCATCCCCTCGATCATCATCAAGATGTTGCGCCAGAAGTTCGACCGGCAGTGGCCGGTGCGCAAGCCGGAATCGAGCGAGGTGGACCAGCGGCGGATGGCCGGCCTGCTCGCCTCATCCACGCTGCGTATGGACGCCCGCATCCAGGGTCCCAGTCTGAGCCTCGCTGACATGATGCGGCTCAAGCCCGGCGACGTTCTCGCGTTTGACTTCCCGACACGGCGTCCGGTGGACCTGCTGCTGAATGGGCGGTTGCAGTACCGCGGGCGCATCGTGGCCAGCGGGCGTAAACGGTGCTTCGAAATCCAGAGAGCCGGGGACGACTGAGCGCTCCCCCTCCGCGAGCCCCGCGCCCGGCAATCTCCTCCGGGCGAAACTCCTCCTCCGTGAGGTCCGCCTTCGGTGCTCTCGCCCACTGCCTCGGGCGCGGGGCTCCAGTCCGCTCCCTCGCCTTGCGGGGAGGTCGCCGGGCGCTCCTGATCGAGGGTGCGGCCGTGCCTACTGCCCGATGAGCCATGTCATCAACCCCTTTCCATCGCCGGGCGGAGAAGCTGTCGCCTGTCGAGGCGGCTCCTTCACGGCGCGGCCTTCCGGCGGAACCCTCGTCTTTTCCGGTTCACCCCTTTTCTTCGTAACTCATTGACTACGCAGGGGCGGTTGCGCATAACTTCTCATGCACGAGGGAATCAGCAGCGCAGGCAGTGGCAATCGCAGGCGCGAACCGGCCGGCTGAGGCCGTCATCGTGCGCAACCGACTCACCAGGCGATCAAACACCGTTTTCTCCTTGTAGCGGTCGCTGTAGCTGGCGCCCACGCGCCCGGCATGCCGCCAGAACTTGGCCGCCAAAAACAAAAACCGCAAGCGCGCCGCCGCCAAGGTGGTGTGCTGCATCTGCTCGACCCGGACGCCCTCCTCGCGGTTGAACAGTCGCAGCCAGCAGTTCAGGTTGTGGGCCGACATCACGAACTGGAACCAGTTGGCGTTCATCATCCAGCGCTTGGACGGGGGGCGCCGCCAGCCGCGCATCGTTGTTGGCCTCCTTGAGCAGGTTCTCTGCGCCCGCCCGCTGGTTGTAAAACCACACCAAGTACGCAAGCGGATCGCTCATGTTCGTCACGAAGACCCGACAGGTGTACTCGGGGGTGTCGAACAACCGGTACTGCTCCGGCCGGTCCGTGGCTTCCACCTCCGGCTCCTTCAGATACCGCAGCGCCAGAAACCGACAGGCTTTGCCCAATCCCTCCGGCTGACAGGAGAATTCGCACCGCGCGCCGGCATCGGCGCCCGGCGAGCGCTTCCAGATTGCGGCTTTCAATTCGTTCACAAGCCGGGCGGTCTTGCGCGCAAACATGAACTGCCAACCCCTGCTGTCGTAAGCCTCCACCGCCTCCCGGCAGTAGAAGCCCGAATCGACTCGCGCACAGACCGTCTTCACCCCTGGGGGCATGGCCGCATCCACGCTCGCCAGATGCGCCGCGATCGCCTTGCCGCTCGGCCGGCCGCCCGTGCGCAGCGCACCGGCCACGAACGCCTTGGTCTCCGCCACAAACGTCAGAATCGGCTGGCAGCTCTGCTTGCCTTTGTTCTTGGGGTTGGTGCTCTTGCGCGCGCCCATCGGGTTGCCGAACAGGGTGTGCGCTGTCGGTGGGTATAAAACAAATTCGGCCACCGATGACTGCACCTCCACACGGGATTCTGAGACACGGATGGGCGCATCACCGGGCGCGGCGGGGCGGCGGTTCGTGCTCCAGGAGGAGGCGGAGCTTGGGGGCGTTGAGGCGGGTCTGGAGGACCTTGAGGAGCATGGATGCGGCGGTGGGGTCGAGGGGCTTTTCGGATTTATAGCGGGCGCGGAGGACGATGTCTTCGGGGGTGAAGCCGAGCTCGTAGGAGAGGAGCGGGGCGGTCTCGGCGGGCCAGATTTCTTTCAGGGGTTGCTCGAGGCGGCTGAGCAGGTCGGCGCGCATGGAGTTGAGGTCGCGCGGCGGGGGCGGGGGCTGGGGGGCGCGGAAACGCTCGCGGAGGAGGGCGAGCTCTTCTTCGCTGGCGACCTTGCGGACGGAGACGGAGACTTCCTTTCCGGTGCGGCGAAGGAGGAGGTTCTCGGCGGCGCGGATCCTCTCCTCGGGCACGGTTTCGGTGACAATCATGCTGAGGCTGAGGCGCTCGCGGGAGAAGTCGAGCTGCTGGGTGACGATCATGTCGGGAGAGGCGAGCATGCGGACGGCTTCATTGGCGGCGGTGCGCGCGATGGTCTCCTCGCGAAGCTGATAGAGGGACTGGCGGAGAGGGATGAAGAGGGCGACGAGGGTGACCACCAGCATCGTGACGCGCCAACGGAGCTTGCCTATGTCGCCGAAGGAGCGGGCGAGGCGGGTGTTCGTCAGGACGCGGTAGAGGCGGTCGGTGGCGGCGTGCTCGAGGATGGCGTAGTCGATCTTCATGCGCAGCTCGGGGGCGTCCATGCGGATGGCGTAGAAGGCGATGAAGGCGCTGGCGGTGATGGCGGCGAGGTTGGTGAGGAAGAGGAGTCCGGCGCCGCTGATGATGGGCCAGGAGAAGCCGCTGCCGACGCCGAAGCCGACGGTACAGAGCGGGGGCATCAGCGCGACGGCGATGGCGACGCCGGGCAGGGCCGTGACGCCGCCGCCACCGCCGCCGCGGCAGACGACGATGGAGCCGGCGAGTCCTGAGAAGAGCGCGACGCCGAGGTCCAGGAGATTGGGGTGGGTGCGGGCGAGGATTTCGCCGGTGGGGGCGTGGAACGGCAGCAGCCAGACGAGGAAGGCGGCGAAGAGGATGGCGCAGATGGAGCTGATGACGACGCTCAGCAGCGACTTGAGGCCGAGGTAGATGTCGGCGGCGGCGAGGGCGAGTCCGCCGGCGAGGATGGGTCCCATGAGGGGGGAGATCAGCATGGCGCCGATGACGACGGCGGGGCTGTCGAGGACGAGGCCGAAGGTGGCGATGCCGGCGGAGAGGAGGAGCTCGAGGGCGTAGTTGAGGCTGAAGATCTCAGCGGAATCGAAGACCTGGAGGTAGACCTTGGGTTTTGATTCCTGGTCGACGGCCAGCAGGCGCTCGATGCGGGTGCGCAGGGCCGGCCGCGGCAGTTCCATTCTCTAAGGATTATAAAGACTCGGGCGCGCGGGTGTGGTAAATGAGGATGGGTGCGGCGGATGCGCGCGTGGCTGGCTGCGATGGGCGGGCTGGTAGCGGTCCTGGGCGGCTGGGGGCGTCCATTACTGGCCGCGTCTGCTGGAGCTTCCGCCGGTGAAGCCGCCGGCGCCGGTGGTGGAATCCACGGCGCAGGGAGCGGCAGTTCGAGCGCCCTGGCGAACGCTGGTCGCGGACGCGGCGGAGTTCGACGACGAGCTGATGGCGTACCTGAGGTTCGGGTATCTTCGCGACCTGCCTGGCTGCGCGGGACGGATGCCGGGCGTGGCTGACGTACAAGCGCGAGACATTGCGGCATGCGCACCGGCTGAATCAGAAGGATACTCGCGGCTACTCGCAGTTGCCGGAGCATCTGAGGCCGCCGAAGGAGATCGATCTCAACGACGTGCCGCCGGAGGCGCTGACGACGTGTGCGCGGCTGCTCTTTCGCGGTCTGCTGGACCGCTTCGAGGGGGACGCGCCGCCGGCGGTGGCGGCGTATAACGGGGGGCTGGGGAATCCGAACGTGGCGTGTGAGGCCGTGGTTCGGGCAACGGAGCGCGCGGCTGCGCTGCACGGGCGGCCGGCGGCGGGGATGCAGTTTCTGACGCCGGCGCGGTGAGGCCCGCGGGACGGCTGGCATTTCGGAGAGGAACGTGTGAAAATACTGGAAGGCGAGGTGATCGAGATGAGGGTGATCTGGATCGTCGTGCTGGGGCTGGCGTGCGCGGTGGTGCTGCGGGGGCAGGGGGAGGCTGTCATCGTCGGGGACTACCTCGAGGACAGGTCGAATCACGTGCATGGGTGCTACTGCGAGTGGTCGGGGGAGTCGATTACGGGGGGCAGGGAAGCGGTGCTGGCGTGGCGGATTCGTTCGGGCGCCTATGCAGGGGTGGACCTGGCGGGGGTGGGGATCATCGCGGTGGTGCGCGGGGACAGCACCTTGAGCATCGGCACGGCTCCGCGGCAGAGCGTTTTGATGATCAGCGAAGGAGCGACGCCCATGCAGAGGCGAGCGGCGGAGGCTTTGATACGCGAGCGGTATGCGGGGTTTCTGGGGACGGTGCTGGCTGTGCGGGCGGCGCCGATGGAGTTCGATGTCGAGGCGGCGAGCGCATGGGTGAGGGTGCCGGGACTGCTGGCGCTCGAGATGCGGAAGGCGCAGTTGCCGGAAGATGCGCTGCCCGGGGCGACGAAGTGGTTCGATCCGTTCGTGACGCTCACCGATTATGAGCTGGGGACGACGACGAATGTGCGGTACTCGGGGCGGGAGTTTGGCCTGATGTGGAGCCGGACGATGCCGGCGACGACAGGGTATTACGGGCAGTTCAAGTTGTACCGGCGGTGAGCGGGCGAATGTTGGGGATTGAAGGTCATCCAACCCGATGATCGCAAAATGCGATCTGCGCCGGAGGAAATCAGAAGAGACTCGCATGCGGAACCGGCGTATTCGCGGCGGGAGTTGTTGGCGCAGGGGCCGAGCCTGTCGCCGCTGAAGTGATTGAGCGGCGACGGGGGCGAACAACACCAGTTGCCGGGATGACCCCGTGGAACGGAGGACGGCGTACTGCTATCGCGTGAAGGCGCGGAATGCGGGCGGAGGCTTGGGGTGCTGGAACGCGGCGAGCGTGACGACGCAGTAGGGGCGGGCGAGCGGGACTGAACGCCGCGTGGCCGAGCGCGTGGCGGAGTGGTCTAATAAGGCTATTGGAGGTGCTGGGATGCGATTGGCTTACACGTGTCTTTTCGCGGGCGCCGTAGTCTGGGGACAGCAGCATGTGCGCCAGGTTCACACCGTTGCCGGTCTGGGCACGGTGAGTTTTCCAACAACCTGCTCGGAAGCGGCGCAAAAGCACTTTGCGCGCGGAGTTGCGCTGGTGCACTCGTTTGGGTACGCGGAGGCGCGCACTTCGTTCCGGGAGGCGGCGAAGGCGGATGCAGAGTGCGCGATGGCGCACTGGGGGGAGGCGATGACGTGGTATCACCCGGTGTGGGCGCCGCCGAATCCGGAGGAGCTGAAGCAGGGGGCGGCGGCGATTGAACGCGCGGCGGGCACGCCGTCAAAGAGCGCTCGCGAGCGCGACTACATTGAAGCGCTGGCGGTGTTCTATAACAACTGGCAGCCGATTCCGCATCGTGCACGCGCGGCAGCGTACGAGGCGGCGATGGCCAAGGTCCGGGTGAAGTATCCGGACGACGACGAGGCGGCGATCTTCCATGCGCTTCAGATTCTGGCGCTCGGCTATCTGGATCTGTCGGACAAGACCTACGCCAAACACAAGCAGGCGGCGGAGATTCTGCGGCAGGTGCTGCCGCGGAACGAACGGCATCCAGGGGTGGCGCACTACATCATCCACAGCACGGACTTCCCGTCGCTGGCTCCGCTGGGGCTGACGGCGGCGCGGAGCTACGCCAAGATCGCGCCGGACGCGCCGCACGCGCTGCACATGCCGTCGCACATCTTCACGCGGCTGGCGCTGTGGGACGAGTCGATCGCGTCGAACATCGCGTCGGCGGCGGCGGCAGTGACGCGCGTGGATCGCGCCGGCGGAGTGGGAGCGTTCGACCAGCTTCACGCGATGGATTACCTGGTGTACGCATATTTGCAGCAGGGGCGGGACAGTGCGGCGCGGCGGGTGCTGGACGAGATGGCGGGGATTACGCGGCTGGACGAGCAGCAGTTCGCCGCGGCGTACGCGTTTGTGGCGGCGCCGGCGCGGTATGCGCTGGAGAGGCAGGATTGGAAGGCCGCGGCGCGGCTGGAGTTGAAGCCGGAGTGGTTCGAGTGGAAGAGATTCCCCAACATGGAGGCGATGCTTCTGTACGCGCGGGCGATCGGCGCGGCGCGGGGCGGAGAGTTGGAGATCGCGCGCGCGGCCGTGCAGAGGCTCGGGCGGATTCGCGATACGCTGCCGCACTCGCGGGACTACGACTGGTCGGGGGCCGTGGGGACGCAGTACGACGCGGCTTCGGCGCTGCTGGCATTCGCCGAAGGCAGGAAGGAGGAGGGGATCGGGAGGTTGCGGGCCGCGGCGGCGCGGGAGGATGCGATCGACAAGCATCCGGTGACTCCGGGGGCGATTCTGCCGGTGCGGGAGATTCTGGCTGACGTGTTAAGAGAAACAGGGAAGGCGGGGGAGGCGCTGGCGGAGTATGAGGCGGTGCTGGGGACGTCGCCGGGGCGGCTGAATGCGGTGGCTGGGGCGGCGCAGGCGGCCTCGGCGGCGGGGCAACGCGGCAGGGCCAAGGAATATTACACGACGCTGCTGAAATTGACGGAGCGGGCGGAGGGGGCGCGTCCGGCGATGTTGGCGGCGCGGGAGTTTTTGCGGCGGGAGTGACGCGCCGGACAGCCTGAAGGCTGTGCCACACGGAAGACACAGCCTGAAGGCTATGTTACTGAACACACACAGCGCACAGCCTGAAGGCGTTGGTAGTTGGTACAGTGGGGCGATGCTGGCGCGGATGACGCTTACGGCCATGGCCGGGGGGGTGCGGAATCGGAGTGTTTCGAGCACGGAGCTGGTGGAGGCGCATTTGCGAAGGATCGCGGCGGCGAATCCGCGTCTGAATGCGTTTGTTGAAGTGTTCGAGGAGGAGGCGCGGCGCGAGGCGGGGCGGGCGGACGAGGCGCTGGCGCGCGGTCCGGTAGCTGGGGCGTTGTTTGGCGTTCCTGCGAGTATCAAGGACTCGTTCGACGTCGCCGGGCGCGCGACGCGGACGGGGAGCCTGCTGCGCCGCGACGAAGTGGCGAGGGAGGACTCGTGGGCGGCGGCGCGGCTGCGCGGGGCGGGCGCGATCCTGCTGGGTAAGACGTCGACGCCGGAGTTTTTGTACAACTTCGAGACAGACAACCACTATGTGGGTCCGGCGCGCAACCCGTGGAACCGGGATCTGACGGCGGGCGGGTCGTCGGGCGGTGAAGCGGCGGCTATCGCGGCGTTCTGCTCGCCCGGAGGCGTGGGCAGCGACGGGGGCGGATCGATCCGGGAGCCGGCGCATTTCTGCGGGATCTGCGGATTGAAGCCGACGCCGGGCCGCGTGCCGGCGACGGGACACTGGCCACTGATCGGGTATCCGGCGGGGTTCATGGGAGTGGCGGGTCCGATGGCGCGGACGGCCGCGGACACACGGCTGTTGTTCCACGTGCTGGCGGGCTATGACGGCCGCGATCCGTTCTCGGCGCCCGTGCCGGCGTGGCCGTCGGATTCGCGGGGAGCGCGCGTGGCGGTGATGACGCAGTACGGCGATGTCCCGGTGACGCCGCGCATGCGCGAGGCGGTGGCCCGGGCGGCGGCGCTGTTGATGGAGATGGGGCACGAGGTGGAGGAGTTCGACGGCGCCTCGATTGGCAACGCGCACGAGCTGTGGTGGCGGCTGTTCGCCGAGGTTCCGGCGCCGATGCTGCGCGCGATGATCGCGGGGCGCGAGACCGAGACGCATTGGACGGGCACGGAGCTGATCGGCCGCGTGAAGGAGCAGGCGCCGGTAACCGGCGAGCAGCTTTGCGCCACGCTGGCGGAGCGCGACGCGATGCGGGCGCGGCTGGTGGAGGCGCTGGAAAGAACTCCGGTGATTCTTGCGCCGGCGTTCGGGGTGCAGGCGTTTCCGTTCAGGAAACGGCGGTTTGCGACGCCGCAGGGGGAGATCGAGCTGCTCGATGCTGCGAGCGTGGGCACCTTTGTCAACCTGCTGGGTCTGCCTTCGATGACGGTTCCGGTGGTGGTGGCGGACAACGGCTTGCCGGCGGGCGTGCAATTCGCCGGCGCGCCGTATGAAGATGAGCTTGTGCTCGATCTTGCCGTGCGGTTCGAGGAGGCGCGGGGGGTATTCGAGGCGCCGCCGGAGTTCGCTTGACGACGATGCCGGACAGGAGCGTGTTCCCTTACGATTACGACCAGTGCGATTTCGCCAACGGGCTGCGGCTGATCACAGCCCCCACGCCGTTTCCGCATGTCGTTTCGCTCTACATCGTGGTGCATGCGGGGTCGCGCAACGAGGTGGAGGAGGGGCGCAGCGGTTTCGCGCATTTCTTCGAGCACATGATGTTCCGTGGCACGCCGGAGTATCCGCCGGAGCGGTATGAGGCGGTGTTGCAGGAGGCCGGGGCGGCGTCGAACGCATACACCGACGACGATCACACGGCGTATCACGCGACGGTTTCGCGCGAGGATATCGAGCGGGTGCTGGCGATGGAGGCGGACCGCTTCATGCACCTCGAATATTCGGTGGACGACTTCCGGACCGAGGCGCTGGCGGTGCTGGGCGAGTACAACAAAGACTCGGCGGAGCCGGCGAACAAGCTGGCGGAGGTGCTGAGAGACAACGCGTTCGAGCGGCACACGTACAAGCACACGACGATGGGGTTCCTGCGCGACATCGAGCGCATGCCTGAGATGTACGACTACAGCCGGCAGTTCTTCGAGCGGTTTTACCGGCCGGAGTGGACGACGGTGATCGTGGTGGGCGATGTCCGAGCGGACGAAGTGCGGGAGATGGTGGAGCGGCATTGGGGGACGTGGCGGCGCGGGTCGCACGTCTGCGTTGTGCCGCAGGAGCCGGCGCCGCGGGGTCCGAAGGAGGCGTCGATTGCTTGGCCGGTGGAGACGCTGCCGTACCTGCTGACGGCTTACCGCTCGGCGGCGTACACGGACACGGACAAGGACTGCGCCGCCCTGGACCTGATCAGCTACCTGGGCTTCTCGGAGAGTTCGCCGCTGTATCAGAAGCTGGTCATCGATGAGCAGGTGGCCGACATGCTGCTGGGGGCGAACACCGACCACGTGGACCCTTACCTGTTCACGGTGCTGGCGCGGGTGAAGGACAGCGCGGAGCTGCCGCGAGTGCAGGAGGAGATACAGGCGACGTTCGCGGGATTTGCGGAGTCGCGCGTGGACGAGGCGCGGCTCGAGGCGGTGAAGCGGCACTTGCGGTACAGGTTTCTGCTGGGGTTGAACAACAGCGAGTCGATCGCGGAGGCGGTGGCGCATTTTGTCGCTCTGCGCAGAACGCCGGAGACGATCAACCGGCTGCATCGCGTGTATGAGGCGCTGACGCCGCAGGACATCCAGCGGGTCGCGCAGCGCTATTTCACCGAGGCGGGGCGGACGACGGTGACTTTGCAGAGCGGGGAAGGAGCGGGCGGGAGGTGAGGATCATCGAACTGCGCGATGCGACTCCGCTGATCGCGATGCGGGTGGTGTTTCGCGCCGGCGCGGTGTGCGATGCGCCAGGGAAGGCGGGCGCGGCATGGCTGACAGCGCACATGCTGGCGATGGGAGGGTCGCGGCGGCATTCTTACGCGGAGCTGCTGGAAGCGTTCTTCCCGATGGGCGTGAACGTCTATGCGGGCGTGGACAAGGAGATGATCTGTTTCACCGCCGAAACGCACGCCGACAACTTCGAAGGGTTCTACGAGCTGTTCAGCGAGATGCTGCTCGATCCCGGCTGGCGCGAGGAGGATCTGGAGAGACTGCGCGACGATGCGATCAACTTTTTGGCGGTGACGATGCGCGGCCAGAACGATGAAGAACTGGCCAAGGAGGCGCTGGTCCAGCAGATCTTCGCGGGGCATCCTTACGAGGCGCACAACGCAGGAACGGTCAGCTCGTTGGAGAAGCTGGCGATGGGGGATCTGCGCACGTTTTATCGCGCCTGGCTGCGGCGGGACAATGTCACGATCGGGATTGGGGGCGGCTATCCGGCTGGGTTTGCGGCGCGGCTGGAGTCCGATTTTGCGGGTTTGGCGGAGGGAGGAGCGGCGGTCCCCGAGGTCCCACTGCCGCAGGATGTGCGGCGGTCGAGCGCGTTGCTGATCGAGAAGCCGGCGAGGTCGGTGGCGATCTCGCTGGGGTTCCCGATCGAGGTGCGGCGCGGCCATCCGGATTATCCGGCGCTGCTTGTGGCGGCGTCGTGCCTGGGCCAGCACAGAATGTCATCGGGGCGGCTCTTCAGGAGGATGCGGGAGTGGCGCGGGCTGAACTACGGCGACTACGCCTATATTGAACATTTTCCAGCGGGGATGTTTCTGATGGAGCCGCCGGCGAACGTGGCGCGGCGGCGGCAGATCTTCGAGATCTGGATCAGGCCCGTGGAGCGCGGGCGGGCGCACTTTGCCTTGCGGCTGGCGGTGCATGAGCTGGAAAGGCTGGTGGAGGAGGGATTGAGCGAGGAGGAGTTTACGCGGACGCGGGTGTTCCTTTCGAAATACGTAAACCTGCTGATGAAGACGCGGGGCGCGGAACTGGGTTATCTGATCGACAGCGATTTCTACGGAACCGGGCCGTATGCAGAGTATTTGCGCGAGGCTCTCGCGGGGTTGGCGCTGGAGGATGTGAATGCGGCGGCGAGGCGGCATTTGCGGGCGGACCGCCTCAAGATCGTCGCAGTGGGGGAGGGGATGGCGGGATTGGGCGAGGCGCTGGCGTCCGATGCGCCTTCGCCGCTCGTCTACAACGCTCCGAAGCCGGCTGAGGTGATCGCCGAAGACGAGGTGGTGGCGAGGCGAGCGATTGGGCTGGGGCGTGCCGACGTCCGAGTCGTGCCTGTGGAGGAGATGTTCGCCTGAAGACCACCTCAGGGGGAGGAGCCGTCCGGGAATCACGAGCGCGGGCTGGGAAACTTCTCTTCGCGGGTTTTGATCGTTCTCGCGCCCGGTTTCCGTTTCTGAATATGGAATGCCGATGGGGCGGCCCTGGGAGGGGATTAAAGAATGTCAGGAAAAGTGTTCGCGCTCGTGTGCGGCCTCGCCGCCGGGGGCATGACTGCCGCGGGCCAGAGCGTCTCGATCGTTGCGATCGAACGGGTTGAATTGAAGCAGGGCGAGAGCACGGGGCTCGCCTGGTCAGTGGTGGTCGCGGGAACGGGCGGGCGCGGGGTGGAGGTGAGGCTTTCGCAAACGCTGGAATCCGCGGTGGCGATGAGCGTCAGCCCGGCGCTGCCGGGGTCGGTGGCGCTGGGCGGGAATGGAACGTTGGAGTACACGCAGACGCTGGAGGCGCTGGGTCCGGGCGAACACAAAATCCGGCTGCGGGCGGAGATCGCGGGCTTGTCCGCGCTGCATGAGATCGAGGTGACGATCCTGCCCTCGGGACCGCGGCAACCGGTTTTGTTCGCCTTGCAGGCTGATCCGGCGGTGCTGCCGCCGAACTCGGGCGGGCTTGTGAAGTTCGCGATCAGGACGGGCGGGGCGCCTGAAGATTGGGATGGCCGGGTGATCGTGCGCGGCGCGGGGCATCCGTTCCACCTGCAACTCGAAAACGCTTCAGGCGATGCGGCGGAGCCCGACGGCAGCTTCGCGGGCTCGGCGGGGGTCTCAACGGCGGGGCTGGCGGTTGGGGAGTGCCTGGAGTTCGAGGCGGCGGCAGGACGGACAGTATCGGCTCCAGCGCAGGTTTGCGCATCGAATCTTCCGGCTACGTTCGCGCCGCCGAATGAAGCGCATCTGCTGACTGACGAGGAGGGGAACCGGCTGATCGCGGACGAGGTCCTGGTGGAGTTCAAACGGCGCACCACGGAGCGCGAGATGCTCGAGGCGGCGCGGCTGTCGGGGGCGACCATCGCGGGCGCGCTGCCGGAGATCGGCATCTATCAGCTCCGCCTCAGCGAGCGGCCGCGCGACTGGAACAGCTTCAAGGCGAAAATGGCGGTCATTGCGCGGCAGCCGCGCGTGCAGAGTGCGGAGCCGAACGGGATCTCGACCACCGAGGAGGCGACGACGCCGAACGATCCGCTGCTGGGCCAGCAGTACGCGCTCGAGAACGCGCGCGTGCGCCGGGCGTGGACGATCGCGCGGGGCGGGGTGAAGGTCGGTGTGGTCGACAGCGGGCTGGACATGCTGCATGAGGAGGTGCAGGGCAGGATCCTCGATGGGTGGGATTACGTTGGCGACGACAACGAGCCGTGGGACGGCCGCGGGCACGGCACGCATGTCACCGGTATCCTGGCCGGGCGCGGGAATAACGGGTTGGGGATGGGTGCTTAACGGTTTTGGGGAACTGACGGACTGAACAGACCGGGCTGGGCCGGA
>CAYYNC010000008.1:0-136268 GCA_964472745.1 uncultured Solibacteraceae bacterium | reverse complement strand
CTGTGTTCTTCCGTGTTTGGCGCGAATGTCGCCGGAAAGTGGAACGTCACCGCCAAGGACCCCGAGGGCCAGGTGATCCGATCGCAAATGACGCTGCGCGAAGAAGGCGGCAAGCTGTCGGGCGAGGTCATCGCCGGAGAGCGTAAGATCCCGCTGATGGACGCGAAGCTGGACGGCGACACGCTGACTGTCAAGCTGATGTGGGGCGACATCCCGTTGACGATCAAGACGACTGTGACCGGCGACACGATGAAAGGCAGCTACACGTCCGATGCCGGCGACACGGGCCCGCTGGAAGCGCAGCGCGAGGCCGCCGCGAGCGTGGCGGGCAAGTGGAAGCTCACCGCGACCACGCCGAACGGGAACGAAGTCAAGGCGGATCTGGAGTTCAAGGAAGAGGCGGGGAAGTGGTCCGGCACGGTGGTGACGCAGGAAGGGGCGGCGATTCCGCTGGCGGATGTGCAGGTGGCCGGTGACAAGCTCTCGTTCAAAGTTCCGACGGACAACGGGGCGTTCGCTCTGGAGTTCACTGTTTCCGGAGCGTCGATGAGGGGAACGGCGAAGACGCCCGATGGGGCGACGATGAACGTCTCGGCGGCGCGGTGAAGAGGAACACACACAGCCTGAAGGCTATGTTACTGGCCTAAATAGAAGCCTGGGTGCGGGGGTTGGTTGTAGGCGACGTTTTGCCAGGCGATGGCGAGGCGGTACGTGCGGTCGTGCATCAGCGTGGGCAGGCGATGTTCGGTCGGAATCGTGGTCGTGAAGATGCGCAGCTCGGTGTTGTCTGATGTGCGCCAGATCACCTCTTCGCGCCAATCGCCCAGGATGTCCGCAGAGAGGACCGGCGTCGCCTTGGTGCCGTTGTTCGAGGCGACGTCGGGCGGGGAAAGAAGAGTCCGCGAGGTAGAGGCTTCCCAGTCCCACTTCGAGATGGTTGTGCCGTCGAGGATCTCGCGCAACAGATCGGCGTCCCACCAAACGGCGAAGTTGATCTGGCGGGGCTTCACTGAGGAGATCTCGCGGGCGCGCGGACCTTTTTCCGGATCGGGATCGCAGACTCGAACGTTGTAGAGACCACCCGTGGGTCCGGCGCCCCAGAATTCGAAACCCGGATAGCGCGGATCGATGTCGGCGGCCATGCCGCGGCCGATGTCTCCGCCCCCTTCGACGCCGCAGATGGGCTCGCCGGTGCGCGCGTCCTTGTAGTCGAGACCGTTGAATTTGTACAGAGACGGCGTCTCATGGGGCTGGAATGCTTCGAGGCCGGGCCGCCCGGGGTCCATGTCGGCCACGTGGAGCGCGTCGCCGTGACCGCGGCCGGTCGAGTAGAGGCCGCGCCCGTCGTCGTCGATGGCTGCTGCGCCGAAGATGATCTCGTCGCGTCCGTCGGCGTCCACGTCGGCGACGGCGATGTTGTGATTGCCCTGGCCGCGGTAGGCGGCGTTGCCGGGCGTGCCGTCGTCGGAATCAAAAGTCCACGCTTTTGTCAGACGGCCGTCGCGCCAGTTCCAGGCGGTGATGACCGCGCGGGTGTAGTAGCCGCGGCTCAGGATGAGCGAGGGGCGCTCGCCGTCGAGGTAGGCGACAGCGGCCAGGAAGCGGTCCACGCGGTTGCCGTAGTTGTCGCCCCACGCGGAGACGTTGGGGCTCGCCGGGTCGTTGTTGCGCGGCGGCTCGTAGTACGTGGTGACGAGCTCGGCTCCAGTGACGCCGTCGAAGATAGTGAAGAACTCGGGGCCGGTGAGGACGTAACCGGCGGAGTTACGGTAGTCGACATCGAGGGCGAACGGCGGCATCACCCCGATGAACTTGTTGGCGTCGGTGGCGATGAAGCGGCCTGTCCCGTCGCTCGTTCCGGGCGCGGTTTTGCACGCGACCTCGGCGCGGCCGTCTCCGTCAAGGTCGAATGCCATGAACTGCGTGTAATGCGCGCCGGCGCGGATGTTGCGGCCGAGATTGATGCGCCAGAGACGGTGGCCGTCCAGCCTGTACGCATCGAGGTAGACGTCGCCGGTGAAGCCGGACTGCGAGTTGTCCTTCGAGTTCGACGGGTCCCACTTGAGAACGATCTCGTACTCGCCGTCGCCGTCGAGATCGGCCGCCGAAGCGTCGTTGGGCGAGTAGGTGTAGGCCACGCCGTCGGGCGTGACGTCGGACGCCGGGGGCACGAGCGGGATGGAGAGATACTGGCGCACTGGCGAATTGGCGGGGAGCAACGTGAACGGGTTCTCGTTCGTCTCTTCTCCGTTCACCACGGCGCGGACGATGTAGTAGTTGTCGCGGGTGAGGTCGGCCTGCGTGTCGATGTGGTGCGTGGGGCCGGCGAGGGGCCTCGGAGTGAGCAGGACGGCGGGTCCGGGAGGCGTAAAGCGGTAGACGTTGAAGGCGATGTTCGCAGAGTCGGTGGCGAGCAGGCGCCAGGAGAAGAAGACGGAATCGCCGGTGGCGCGGACGGCGACGGGTCCGCGGCCAAGGCGCTCGGGCGGTTTCGCGGCGGCAAACGCGAGCGTGCAAAGGAGGACGGGCGCGAAACGATTCAAGACGTGACCTCAGTGACATCATATTCCGCCTGCACACAGCCTGGAGGCTCTGTTGCGGGCCACAGCCTGAAGGCTGCGCTACGTATGATAGACGCATGTTCAAGCGAGTGGCGATGATCACCGCATGCGCGCTGACGGCGTCCGCACAGACGACAATCGTCCGGCCGAAAGAGATCGATGACGTGCTCGTCAATCCCGGCATGGGGATTCAGACGTTTCAGCGGTATGCGGGGCAACCGATCTATCCTGGGACGCGCTGGTCTGAAGCGGGTCCGGAAAAGGCGGCGCCGGATGCGCAGGGGCCGGTGGACTTCCCGGCGTCGTCGGTAGCCTACCTTCGCTGGTTCTGGCATCAGATTGAGCCCGAGCGCGGCAGGTACCGTTGGGAGATCCTGGACACCGCGCTCGACGAGGCGCGCAAGCACGGCCAGACGCTGAACATCCGGCTGATGCCGTATGACCAGTCGAACGCGATGCCTGAGTGGTATCGCAAATCGGGAGCGCGGCGGGCGAACAAGCCGGAGGACGCCGACGGCAAGGTGTGGTCGCCTGACGCGTCGGACCCTCTGTACATCGAGCGCTGGCGCGCGCTCGTGCTGGAGGCGGGCAAGCGCTACGACGGGCATCCGTATCTGGACGCTGTGGACATCTCGAGCGCCGGCTACTGGGGCGAAGGCTGGGGCCCGCACCTGCCGCCATGGCCTGTGCACAAGGAGCTGATCGACGTCTACTTCGACGCGTTCAAGCGCACGCCGCTGATGGTGAATTTCGATCTTTTGGAAGCGCTGGCGTATGCGGCAGGGCGCGGCGCGGGGTGGCGGCTGGACTGTTGGGGCGACATGGGGCGGCCGTCCAAGAAGGGGTGGTCGCACATGCTGGACGTCTATCCGCAGCAGCTCGCGCGAGGCGATCTGCATGAGGCGTGGAGGCGCGGTCCGGTGTCGTTGGAATCGTGCGCGGTGCCGGCGTCCTGGAAGCAGTGGGGCTTCGATCTGAAGCCGATCTTCGAGCAGGCGCTGCGGTGGCACGTGTCGACGGTGAACATCAAATCGACGGCGATCCCGGCGGAGTGGAAGGCTGCGTTCGAGGAGTTCCAGAAGAAGATCGGCTACCGTTTCGCGCTGCGCCGGCTGGAGCACCCGCAGCGGGTGCGCGCCGGATCGATGATGCCGGTGTCGATGTGGTGGTTCAACGCAGGCGTGGCGCCTGTGTATCGTGAGTTCACGCTGGCGATGGAGCTGCGTTCGGCCGGGGGCAGCGCGCGTGTGACGGTTCCTACTGACGTGCGCAGGTGGCTGCCCGGCGATTCTATTTACGAGGGCACTCTCTATGTGGACGACCGCCTGACGCCAAGAAAGTACAAAGTGCGCCTGGCGCTGCTCGATCCGCGCACGGGCGAGCCGGCGGTGAAACTCGCGATCGAAGGGCGGCAGCCGGACGGGTGGTACGACGTGAGCGAGGTGGAGGTGCGGTAGTCGGAGATTGCCCGCCGCCTGCCAGATGCCGCGCACAAGCCTGTATCGAACGCGCCCGGCCCAAGCTGAGCAGCCTTCAAGCTCACGTTGCAGGGTCCGGTCCTCGAGGGCGGTGCGCAGGATTGTGATCCCGCTGGTGAGCAGCGAGGGCACGAACGTCCACGGGGAGTTGAGAATCAACGGTGTGCCGAGAGTGCAGGCCGAGGCTCCAACATAGCCGGGATGGCGCACAAATGCATACGGGCCGCCAGACTGCACCGCATGGCGGCGCTCGGACCGGATGCGAACCACGGCGGCGAAAAAGCGGTTGCGGCGCATCGCCCAGTAGTTCAGTGCCGCTCCGGGGATTGCCGGAATCCAACCGGCGGCGGCAGCGGCTGCCGGCATCTGCGCCGGCCCGTGATATCGCACATCGATCCCGGCGGAGATCCACATCGCAAGGGGGCTCACGATGGCGATCAACGGGCTGAGAACCTTGTCCCGGTTCTTGCCGCCCTTGAAACCCTTGGCGCGCTCCGCGATCAGATCAGGATCGTGACGCGCAAGCACACAGGATGTGAAGCCGCTGCCGCCGAGGGTGCAAATCACCAACGCCCAGCCGTTCCTCCAGTCCCAGCGGGCTCGCTTACAAAGAGAGATGCACCATGATTCCCGTCATGATGGCGAAGCGGACGATGAGTTTCATAACTACACGCCTCATCGACCTTCAAAATGTCAGGCCGGCGATGACCGGGCTCACAGGCAGGCGCGCGCGCCGCGGAGCGAGAGCGCGGCGGTGGGGCAGGCTTCGGCGCATTGGCGGGCGGCTTTCACAAGCGCGTCGGAGAGCGGTTGGCCGAAAGGCGCGGCAATGGCGACGTCGAAGCCGCGGCCGATGGCGGTGAGGCCCAGCGGCTCTCCGGCCTGCGCGGCGATGCGGACGCAGGCGTCGCACATGATGCACTTGCCCGGCTCGTAGACGATCTCCGGGTGGGAATCGTCGCGGGCGAAGCGGCGGCGCGCGCCCTGGAAGCGATACGGATCGGCGCCGTACTCGGTGGCGAGGGCGCGCACGGAGCAGCAGTCGCACTTCTGGCAGCCGCAGGTGAGGCAGCGGCGGGCCTCGCGCTGCGCGTCTTCCGCAGTGAGGCCGAGCTCGATCTCGTCAAACGTGTGCAGGCGGCGCTCGCGGGGGATCTCGGGCATGCGCACGCGGGCCGACTTTTCGATCTCGCGGAAGAGTGCGGCGCGCTCGAGGTCGTCCATCGGTTTGAGGTTGACCGCGGCCTGCACCGGCTCCCCGGTGACGGGTTCACCTCGCAGAAGCTGGTCAATGCTGTAAGCGGCGCGGCGGCCGGCGGCGACGGCGCGAACGGCGAGGTCGGCTCCCAGGACCGCGTCGCCTCCGGCGAAGACTCCGGGGAGATTTGTCGCGCAGGTTCGCTCATCGGCGTAAACGCCCCAGCTTGTCACCTTGAGCCCTTCATGCTCGGCGACGGAGCGGTCCACGGTTTGGCCCAGCGCCGCGATCACCGTGGAGCAGGTGACGGTGAACTCCGAGCCTTCGATGGGCACGGGGCGGCGGCGGCCGGAGCGATCGGGCTCGCCGAGCTGCATGCGGCGGCAGGTGAGCAGGACCCTATGATGCCCGTTGCCCTCAAGCTGCACGGGGGCGGTGAGGAAGACGAACTCGACGCCTTCGTTCTCCGTCTCCTCAGCTTCCGAGAGCAGGGCGGGCATCTCTTCGCGCGTGCGGCGGTAGAACAGGCGGACGCTGCGCGCGCCGAGGCGCACGGCGGCGCGCGCGCAGTCCATGGCGGTATTGCCCCCTCCAAGCACGATCACGTCCTCGCCCAATGACGGGGGGTTCCCGGTGGCCACGCACTCCAGGAACTCGACGGCGGACAGCGCCAGCTCTTCGCCTTCGCAGCGCAGATCCTGCGAGTGCTGAGCGCCGATGGCGATGAAGATGGCGTCGTGGCTCGCGCGCAGTTGGGCGAGCGTGAAGTCCACGCCCCAGCGCTGGTTGAAATGGAACTCCGCGCCCAGCGCGCCAATGGCGTTGATCTCGGCGTCGAGCGCGTCTTTGGGCAGGCGGTGGCCGGGGATGCCGTAGCGCAGCATTCCTCCGGCCTGCGGCTTCGCTTCGTAGAGAACGGCGCGGTGGCCCCTGCGCAACAGGAACCACGCCGCGGCGAGACCTGCCGGACCGGCGCCGATGACGGCGACTGACTTCCCGGAGTCCGCGGGCTTTGCCGGCAGCCACTGCGAGTGGTCGGCCGCGTAACGATGCAGCGCACCGATCGCCAGGCCCTGGTCGTGATCGCAGCGGCGGCACTGCTGTTCGCAGAGGCGCGGGCAGATGCGTCCGAGCGCGCCGGGCAGCGCCAGGCGCTCGGAGATGATCCCCAGCGCGCGATCCGTATCCTGTGCGGCGATCTCGTTGACGAACTGAGGAATACCGAGGCCGGCGGGACAGGTTGCCGCGCACGGTGCGATGCAGTCGCCGGCGTGATCGGACAGCAGCAGCTCGAGCGCGACGCGGCGTGCGGCGCGCACCTCTTCGCTGTTGGTGATGACCGCCATCCCCTCGGCGACAGGCATCGCGCAGGCCGGTGCAAGATGGCGGCGGCCTACAATCTCGACAGCGCAGAGAAAGCACGAAGCGGCGGGTTCGATCCCTTCGACGTGGCACAGCGTGGGGATGCGAATGCCGAGCCAGCGCGCTGCGTCGAGAATGGTCGTGCCCGGTGGAACACGGACTTCGCGGCCGTCGATGGTCAGCGCGATCACGAGAGGACCTCCACGGCGTCGTCCTGGCACACCTTGCGGCATTCGTCGCAGCGCGTGCAGAGCGCTTCGTCGATGGTGTGCTTTTCGTACGGCTGAAACGCGATGGCGCCGGCCGGGCACGCCTGGGCGCACAGCGTGCAGCCGATGCAGCGGTCGTTGATGCGATAGCGAATCAGCGCGACGCAGCGGCCCGCGGGGCAGCGTTTTTCGAGGTGGGCTTCGTACTCTTCGCGGAAATAGCGGAGCGTCGTGATGACGGGATTGGGCGCGGTCTGGCCGAGCCCGCAGAGCGAGCCGCGGCTGACGAACGCGGCGAGCTCTTCGAGCTTGTCGAGGTCATCGGGAAGGCCGCGGCCTGCGCAAAGGCGATCCAGGATTTCGAGCATGCGTTTCGTGCCGATGCGGCAGAAAGTGCACTTGCCGCAGGACTCGGCCTGTGTGAAGCGCAGAAAGAAGCGCGCGATATCGACCATGCAGTCGCGGTCGTCGAGCACCACGAGGCCGCCCGAGCCCATGATGGCGCCGGTGGCGGGGATCGCCTCGTAGTCCACCGGCGTGTCCGCAAGGCTCGCAGGAATACAGCCGCCCGAGGGACCGCCGATCTGCACTGCTTTGAACGGCCGGCCATTCTGGATGCCGCCGCCGATCTCTTCGACGATCTCGCGGATCGTGATGCCCATCGGCACTTCGATCAGACCGCCGCGCCGGATCTTGCCGGCGAGCGCGAAGACCTTCGTGCCCTTGCTGGAGGCGGTCCCGAGCCTGGCGAACTCGGCCGCGCCGTGCCGGATAATCCAAGGCACGCAGGCGAGCGTTTCGACGTTGTTGATCAGCGTCGGACGGCCGCGAAAGCCTTTCTCCACGGGATAGGGCGGGCGCAGCCGCGGCATGCCGCGGCGCCCTTCAAGCGAGACGATGAGCGCGGTCTCCTCGCCGCAGACGAAGGCGCCCGCGCCCTCGCGCACTTCCAGGCGCAGGCTCCCGAGGAGACCGCGCTCTTCCGCCTGGCGAATGGCGTGACGCACGTTGCGGACGGCGAGCGGGTACTCGGCGCGGATGTAAAGGAAGCCTTGGGAGGCGCCGATGGCGAAGGCCGCGATCGCAAGTCCTTCGAGAACGCGGTGCGGGTCGGCTTCAAGAACCAGGCGGTCCATGAACGCGCCGGGATCGCCTTCGTCGCCGTTGCAGATGACGTAGCGCGGCCCTTCGGGCTGGGCGCGGGCGATCGCCCACTTGTGGCCGGTGGGGAAGCCTGCGCCGCCGCGGCCGCGGAGTCCGGACTCTTTGATGGCGCGGATGACATCTTCGGGGGAAGACGCAGTCAGGCACTGCCTGAGTGCGCGGTAGCCGTCGCGGGCGATGTAGTCGTCGATGTTATGCGGATCGATGTGGCCGCAGTTTTCGAGCACGATGCGCGTCTGCTTGCCAAAGCCGGCCGCGAGAGGCTCAAGCTCAGCCTGGCGGCGGAATCCGAAGCGGATGTGGCGGCGGGCGATCTCGCGGGCGGACGCAGGCGTGACGTGGCCGTAGTGAAGCGTGCGCCCGTCGCGCGTCAGCACCTGCACGATGGGCTCCGAATGGCACATGCCGTTGCAGCCGACGGCCTTGACCAGACCTTTCCTGCCGGCCGCGCGCGCGGCTTGCTCGAGAACGTCGCGCACGGCCTCCGCCCCGCTGGCGACGCCGCAGGAGCTGAGGCCGATGCGGATTTCGGCGGCGCGCGTCATGCGGGCTCCCGTGGGTGTGCCGCCTCGAGCGCGTCGCACGCGGTCGCCGGAGTGAGCTTGCCCGCGGTGCGCTCATCCACCATGAGCACGGGCGCGAGGCTGCAACAGCCGAGGCAGGCGACCTCTTCGAGGGTGAACGTGCGCGAGGGGTCGGTGTCGGCGCCGTCGGGAATCTCGAGCGCGCGGCGCAGTTCGTCGCTGATCTGGCGCGCGCCGGCGACGTGGCAGGCCGTTCCGTGACAGACGCGGACGATGTGCTCGCCGACGGGCGAGCGGCGGAAGCGCGAGTAGAAGGACGACGTTCCGGCGAGCAGCGCCGGCGGAATGCCGGTGAGCTCTGCCACGCGGCGCAGCGCGTCGTCCGGCAGGTAGCGGTAATGCGCCTGGATCGCCTGGAGGATCGGGATGACCGACTCCGCAGTGCGGCCTTCGCGACCGACGATTGCGTCTACTTCGGCGAGATCGAGGGCTTGAGCGGGAGGGCGCGCGAGGGGTTTTGCAGGGGCTCGAGCGGCGATGTGGATCAGGCGCTCCGGCGGCTGCGGCGGCGGCTGCGGTTTCACGAGCCGCTTGGCGGAGGCGATGTAGACAGCGGAGGCGGCGATGAGTACGACAGCGAACCAATCGACGCGCCTCTTGCGCGCGAGGATGGCCGCCGCCATCCGCTTCTGCACGGCCTCGAGTTGGGGCGCGTACGATGCGTCCTCGCGCACCTTGGCCTGGAGCTCTTCGACGAGCTTGTCGTGCGCGGGCTGGCGGCTGCGGGCGACGGCGTAGTCGATGGCGAGCGCGGCGACGCAAGCCAGGATGACAGCCGCGGAGATGTAGGCCGTGCGGCGGATCATCGCCGTCCCTCGCGCGGGCACGCGGCGTAGCAGCGCGCGCAGTAGAGGCAGTCCTTGCGCACCGCGCGCATCTCCTCGATGGCGCCGTAGGGGCAGGCCTTCGCGCAGAGACCGCAGTCCAGCTCCTTGTTCGGGGTGATGGTGACGCCGCGGCCCGCGAGCCGCGAGCACCACGCCAGCAGCCCGCCGTAGGGACAGAGGTAGCGGCAATACGGCCGGCCCACGAACATCGCGAGGACGAGCATCCCGCCGCCGATCGCCATCATGTGCGCGAATCCGGAGCGGCGAAAGAAGCCGACAAAGGGATCGAAGCGGCAGATGAGGAAATCGCGCTGGGCGAGCGGAAGCACTGCGAACCACAGCGCGAGACCGAGGTAGACGTACTTGAGCAGCCCCAGCGCCTGGTCGAGCCGGCGCGGAATCTCGACCGGCTTGATCAGGACCAACTCCTGCACGCCGCCCAGTGGGCAGACGCCCCCGCAGAAGGCGCGTCCGAAAAAGACCGCGACCAGCAACGGCAAGAAGAACGTGGCGATGACCACGATGGGAATGCGCGCGCCGGGGTCGGTCAGAGCCACGGCGACGTTCTGGATGGAGCCGATGGGGCAGACGCAGCCCTTACGGTAGAAGCCGAAGTAGGCCACTGAGCCGATGGTGAGCGCGACGAGCCAGCGGCGATTGCGGCGTGCGACGACGATCCACACGGCGGCGCCCATCGCCGCCGTCATCAGGACAACATCGAAGATCTCGTGCCAGGCGCCGCGCGGGAGAGGTTTCTGCACGGGCGGCGTCTTGTAGGCGCCGCCGATGGATTTCTCAGAGGGCGCGGTGTCAACCGGGCGCTCGTAGGGGATGGCCTGGCCCGCCAGAGCGGTCGAGAGGACGCATACGAGAAGGATCGCCTGGACGAGCGACTTCATGCGTGCGGCAGATCCTCCCACTCGAGGATTGCTTTCGGGATGGCCCACTGAAAGAGCGCGTCTTTCGGGCAGGCCGTCGAGATCGTGCAGAGGTTGCAGTCGACGCAGAGGTTGTGGCGCACCTTGAGGCGGATCGAGCCCAGCCCGGCGGGCTCCTTGCAGGCCATCACGCACTTGCCGCAGCCGTCGCACTTTTTTTCGTCGATGACGTACTCGTAGAAGTTGTTGGCGGGGTCGGCGGGGTCCGCTTCGCCGATTGGCTTGCGCTCGATGGCGTCGCGCGGGCAGAGCTTTTCGCTGGGCAGGCCCTCGCGGGTGACGGCGCTCTTCACGTTGTAGTACGCGGGGCAGATGTAACAGCGGCCGCACTTCGCATACTCGTTGACCGCGCGGACGGCCGAGTTGGTGACGACGCACTCCTTGAGGCAGAGATCGCAGGCCTTGACGCCGACCTCGCCCAGTCGGCTGTTCAAGCATTTCGCGGCGTCGATCTGCCAGACCACCTGGCCCTCGGCTTTTTGCACGAGGTAGGCCGCGGCGCCGCCCATGCCGGCAAGGGCCGCGCCGCGGGCGAGGTTCTTCAGGGTCTTGCGGCGGGAGATGGGTTCGCTCATGAGACCTCCTCGAAGACGAGGATCTTGCCGCCCGCCGCGTCGGCCACAGAGACGCGGCCCCGCCGGTCAACGGTGATGGCCATGTTCTTCGCGGCGGGATTGAAGTCAGTGGAAATGACTGCGAGGAGTTTTCCCTCGGGACTGAGAACTTTCGCGCGAGGGTCGGCCTTTTCCGTGACGAAGACGCGGCCCTGCGCGTCCACGGCGGCGTTGGTGGGATTGCAGCAGCCGTTGAAGCCCTCGGGGTCGATGCCGTCGAAGCGGCCGATGTGGCCGAGCAGTTTGCCGTCGAGCGAGTAGCGCTCGACGCGGTGCTTGCCCGGATTGCAGGCGTGAATGAGGCCGCGCGCGTCGATGTCGAAATCGAGGCTTCCGTTGGGGATCAGGAAGCCGTTCATGCGGTTGTCCTTGCCGATGTTGTGGAGGAAGTTGAGCGCGGGTCCGTAGCGGCGCAGGCAGCGGTCCTTGGCGTCTGCGATCAGGATATCGTCGCCGGTGAAACCGATCGCGGTGACGTGGCCAAGGCGTTCGCCGTCGGTCCAGGTGCGCGCGAGCTTGCCGGCACGGTCGAAGATCTCCACCTGTCCCTGCTGGCCGGCGAAGATGCGGCCGTCTGGAGCGGCCGCGACAGCACTCACGGGCCTCGACGCACGCAGGCGGCGGACCACGGCGCCTTCGGCGTTGTAGGCGAGCAGCTCACTGCCGGACGCCGCCCAGAGCAGATTCTGGGCGCCGGCGCAGAGCGCCCTTGCGTTGCACGCGATGATTCGCGCCTGGCGAAATCGCATAGGCCCTCCTATTTGCCGCGTACGTCCAGGCAGACCATCTTCGAGAGGTCGCGCAGGACGAGCCTGCCGTCCGACAACGCCATCGGGCCCCAGACGTCGATACCGCTGAGCACCTGCGCCTTGGCGAGCTCCTTGTAGCCGGTGGTGTTGGCTTCGAGCAGTCGCAACATGCCGGTCTTGCCCTCAAGGACGAAGAACATGCCGTCGGCGAGCAGGAAGCTGCCCAGTTCGAAAGCGGCTTTGCCGGCGCTGTCCCACACTTTCTGGCCGTCGAGGTTGAGGCAGGTGAACAGGCCGCGCTGCTTCTTGCCGACGCCGAACATGTGGCCGTTGAAGACGATGGGCGTGTGGACCTCGGAGTTCCACTCGTTGTTTTTCATGTCGAAGACGGGCTCCGCTTTGAAGGCGCCGCCCGCGGCGCGGACGCGGATCATGATGCTGCCGGCGTCGTAGGGTCCGGTGGCGAAGACGCGCTCGCCGTCGACGGCGAGCGGCGAGGGCGCGGCGGCGACGTTGAACTTCCGCGGATACGACCAAAGGAGCTTGCCGTCGCGCGCGGCCACGCCGTAGAGTCCTTCCAGGGTTCCGTAAAGATATTGCCTGACGCCGGCGAGAGTGGCCGGCATCACCGAGACGTGCGACAGGATCACCTTTTCAGTGTTGGGTGTGCGCCAGATCTCTTTGCCGGACGCCTTGTCGAGCGCGACCAGGATCGCGTCGCCGCCGGTGGCGATGATGACGCGGTCCGGCTCGAGGAGCGGATTCTGGCCGTTGTACCAGGGCGGGATGCGGGTTTTGTACGCGGCGACGAGGTCCTTGTACCAGAGGCGCTTGCCGGTGCGGGCATCGAAGGCGTGCAGGCCGCACTTGGGGTCCATCGAGAAGACGTACTTGCCGTCCACCGCGGGGACGGTGCGCGTGATGGCGTGGTTGGGCCTTATTTTGCGGACTTCCGAGAATCGCCAGATCTGCTTGCCGGTGGCAAGTTCGCGGGCGATCACGAGCCACTCCGACTTCGCCTCGTCGTAGTCGTTGTGATAGACGCGGCCGGCGACGATCGCCGCGCCGGCGTAGCCTTGGGCGACGGGGACGGTCCAGAGGACCTTGGGGCCCGCGGCGGGCCAGGCGCGGAGCAGGCCGGTTTCGCGGGAGATGCCGTCGCGGGCCGGTCCGCGGAACTGCGGCCAGTCGGCGGCGGGGGCCGTTGCGCAGCTCAGCACCCCGAGACCGATGAGAAAGACCGCCGGAAATCGCATAGACGCCCTCCCGAGACCGTAATGGTGCGCAGGTTGCCGATGATCCTGCCGTAAACTCCGGAATCGGAACCCGGCGTCTCCAGTATACATTCAATCGGGACGTTCGAGTCTGATTTGTGGAGGACGATTGGAAGAGCGATGGAGCGATACAACGCGGGCATTCAAGCGAGAGCAAATGGCCGGCGATCCAGCCAACGAGAGACGGCAACTCCACGATGCGCATACTGTCCGCCCTGCGCCGGTTGGCGGAATCGGGGGCGGGTGACGTTGAGGCTCTTCAGGGTGACGGAGAGGAACTGCGGTTGCGAATCGGCGATTACCGGCTGCTCTTCGACCTGTCAGGCGATGACGTCATCCAGGTCCGTCGAGTCCGCCATCGCCGCGAGGCCTGTCGCTGACCGTTTCGATGCCGGGGATTCACCCGAGTGGCGGGCATTTGTCCTGCAAAGCTCGAAGGCGAGGCTCGTTGGCGGTTTGGAAGTCCTCATAGTTGGCCGCCCATCGAACAATCGAGTGCCGTCGATCAGCCTCGCCAAATCGGCAGATGGCTGATCTCGCTCGCACTGCGCGCACCTACCTTTTGTACAGACAACCGGACCGTGGTCTGCTGAGAACACTGCCTCCCCTGGACGCCGTGACCGCCAAATGGCAGCCGTGACCGAAACTCGCACCTACGGGATTATCCCCCGCGGATTCTGGGGGTAGCTGGCAATGGCCGAATGTGCTGATTTGATTGGTCGGGGCGGGGCGATTTGAACGCCCGACCCCCTGCGCCCAAGGCAGGTGCGCTACCAGGCTGCGCTACGCCCCGACATCGTGTGACCTTTTCATTCTACGCGATGGGATCGCCGGGGCGGGCCGCGGCGCCTGGCCCGCCCCGGCGAGGATCAAGTCATCCGGCGCGTGATACAGCTTCTCCACAAAGTGGGCGAACCACCCCAATGTTTTCAACAAAGGCTGCCGCCGCCGGCTTTCGGGTGCGATGATTCGCGGCGCGTGCCGCGTGATGTGGCTGAAGGCTAGGCGACGGGCGCGGCCTTTTCCACCGCCACTTCCTTGGGTGGCAGGTGGCGCTCGCCGTAGCCGACGTAGACCTGGCGCGGGCGGGCGATCTTCTGTTCGGGGTCGAGCAGGAGCTCCTCCCACTGGGCCAGCCAGCCGACGGTGCGCGGGATGGCGAACAGCACGGTGAACACGGCGGGCTTGAAGCCCATCGCCTGGTAGATGATGCCCGAGTAGAAGTCCACGTTCGGGTAGAGCTTGCGCTTCACGAAGTACTCGTCTTCGAGCGCGATCTTCTCCAGCTCGAGCGCGATCTCCAGTTTCGGATTCTTGCCGGTGACCTCGAACACCTGGTCGGCGGCCCACTTGATGATGCGGGCGCGCGGATCGTAGTTCTTGTAGATCCGGTGGCCAAAGCCCATCAGCTTCAGCTCGCCCTTCTTGACGCGCTCGATGTAAGCCGGCACGTTCGCCTTGGAGCCGATCTCGTCGAGCATCTTGAGCACTTCTTCGTTGGCGCCGCCATGGAGCGGCCCGGAGAGCGCCGCGGCCGCGGCAGCCGTGCAGGCGTAGGGATCGGCGTGAGAGCTGCCGACGCTGCGCATGACGTTGGCGCTGCAATTCTGCTCGTGGTCGGCGTGGAGGATGAACAGGATGTCGAGAACCCGCGCCAAGGTCGGATTGGCGTGGTACTTCGGCTCCACCATCTTCCACAGCATGTTCATGAAGTTCTCGGTGTAGCCGAGGTCGTTGTCGGGATAGACATAGGGGAAGCCGAGGCTGTGCCGGTAGCAATAGGCCGCGATCGTCGGCACCTTGGCGATGAGGCGCGTCATCTGGAGGCGCCGGATCTCGGGATTGAAGATCTCCCGCGCATCCTGGTAGACCGTGGCGAGCGCGGCCACGGTGCTGATGAGCATCGACATCGGGTGCGCGTCGTAGCGGAAGCCCTCCAGGAACTTCTTGGTGGTTTCGTGAAGCATCGTGTGATGCTTGACGCTGTCCTCCCATTCCTTGTACTGCGCCTCGGTGGGGAGCTCGCCGTTCAGAATGAGATACGCCACTTCGAGGAACGAGCAGCGTTCAGCGAGTTCCTCGATGGGATAGCCGCGGTAGCGGAGGATGCCCTTGTCACCGTCGATGTAAGTGATTGCGCTGCGGCAGGAGGCGGTATTCATGAATGCGGGATCGTATCCCATGACCCCGAAGTCCTCGGGGTCCTTCTTGATCTGCCGCAGATCCATCGTACGGATGTTGCCGTCCTTCAGCGGGACGGTGTGAGTTTTGCCTGTTCGGTTGTCGGTTATGGTGAGAGTTTCGTTTTCCATCGGAACGACTCCTTTAAGGGACCAAAGAACTAGCCCTCCCCGCCCGGTGCGGCGAGGAAGGCCCGGACTCGAACACTGCGCTTGCCAGGGCCTGGCAGGGCCCCGGAAATCTAATAAGAGCGGAAGCCAGGGAGGGACCTCGCCGGGAAGCTCCTTCCGTCTCCCCGGCACTTTGTTACCACGCCGCGCGGCCAAATGCAAGGCCACTTCGGACGTTTGGCTCCTGTTCTCCAAAGATGTATACTCAGAGCGGCATTTCACGCCGGCGGCCGAACGCCGTGCGGGCGCGGGCGTGCCGCCAATTCCTGACGAGGTGCAGCAATGAACTCCTACAACAACATCCCCGTGCCCGAGGACGGGCGCGAGATCGAGTTCATCGACGGAAAGTTCAAGGTCCCGGACAACCCCATCATTCCCTTCATCGAGGGCGACGGGACGGGTCCGGACATCTGGCGCGCGTCGCGCGTCGTTTTCGACGCCGCGGTGGAGCGCGCATACGGCGGGCGGCGGCGGGTGGCCTGGTACGAAGTACTGGCCGGCGAAAAGGCGCACAATGCGTTCAACACGTGGCTCCCGGACGACACCTTGCAGGCGATCAAGCGGTTTCGCGTCGCCATCAAGGGGCCGCTGACCACGCCGGTGGGCGGCGGCATCCGCAGCCTGAACGTGACCCTGCGGCAGCTTCTCACGCTTTACGTGTGCATGCGGCCGGTGCGCTACTTCCCCGGCGTGCCGTCGCCGATGAAACACCCCGAACTGCTGGACGTGGTGATCTTCCGCGAGAACACCGAGGACGTCTACGCCGGCATCGAATGGAAGCAGGGAACGCCCGAAGCGGCGAAGATGATCGAGTTCCTGACCCGCGAGATGGGAGTGAAGGTGCGCCCGGACTCGGGCATCGGCGTGAAGCCCATCAGCGTCGAAGGATCGAAGCGCCTCGTGCGGCGCGCCATCCGCTACGCGCTCGAAAACGGGCGGCGCAGCGTGACGCTCGTGCACAAAGGCAACATCATGAAGTTCACCGAGGGCGCGTTCAGGGACTGGGGCTACGAGGTCGCGAAAGACGAATTCGCCGACCGCTGCGTCACCGAGGCGGAATGCGGCGGCCAGGCGCCCGAGGGCAAGATCATCATCAAGGACCGCATCGCGGACTCGATGTTCCAGCAGGTGCTGCTGAGGCCGGACGAGTATGATGTGCTGGCGACGCCCAACCTGAACGGGGACTACCTTTCCGACGCCTGCGCCGCGCAGGTCGGCGGCCTCGGGATGGCGCCGGGCGGCAACATCGGCGACGAGCACGGCGTGTTCGAGGCGACCCACGGCACGGCGCCGAAGTACGCGGGGCAGGACGTCGTGAATCCGTGCAGCGTGATTCTCTCCGGGGCCATGATGTTCGAGTTTCTGGGATGGAAGGAGGCGGCCCGGCTCATCGAGGCGGGCATCACGGAGACGATCCGGCAGAAGAAGGTGACATACGACCTTCACCGGCAGATGGAAGGCGCCACCCGCTTGAAGACGAGCGAGTTCGCCAGGGAAGTTGTCGAGAACATGGCTGTTGCAGCAGCCGCCTAAAAGGCAAGGAGGACGCATGAACCGCAAGGTGACCGTCATCGGGTCGGGCAATGTCGGCGCAAGCTGCGCCGTCAAAATCGCCGAACGGGAACTGGCCGACGTCGTGCTTGTGGACGTGCTGGAAGGCATCCCGCAGGGCAAGGCGCTGGACATGTTCGAGAGCACGCCGATTCGTGGACTGGACGTTCGCCTCACCGGCGCGAACGATTACGCCCCGACGGCCAGGTCAGATGTCGTTGTCGTGACCGCGGGCTTCGCGCGCAAGCCCGGCATGAGCCGCGACGACCTGTTGTGGGCCAATTACGAAGTTGTGAAAACGACAGTCGAGCAGGCCGCCGCGCATTCGCCGGACTGCATTCTGTTGATCGTGACCAATCCGCTCGACGCGATGTGCCACGTCGCTCACGCCGTGAGCGGGTTCCCCAAGAACCGCGTGCTGGGCATGGCGGGAATTCTCGACACGGCGCGCTTCCGCACGTTTGTCGCGGCGGAGCTGGGCGTGTCGGTGGCCGACGTCTCGGCGCTGGTGCTGGGCGGCCACGGCGACACGATGGTGCCGCTGGTGCGGTACGCGAGCGTGTCGGGCATTCCGCTGACGGACATGTTGGACAAGCCCACGCTCGATCGCATCGTCCAGCGGACGCGCGACGCCGGAGCGGAGATCGTGAAGCTGCTCAAGTCCGGCAGCGCCTACTATGCGCCCGCGGAGGCCGCGGTCGAAATGGTGGAGGCGATTCTCAAGGACAAGAAGCGCGTTCTGCCGTGCTCGGCGCTGCTCGAGGGCGAATACGGCATCAGCGGTCTCTTCGTCGGCGTGCCGGTGAAGATCGGCGCGGGCGGCGTCGAGAAGATCTTTGAGGTGGCGCTCACGGACGAGGAGCGCGCCGCGCTTCAAAAAAGCGCGGGCGCGGTGAAGGAGCTCGTCGACCTGATGGCGCCGAAGCTCGCGGAGATCCGGCCGGTGGCGGTCTGACGGCGCGGCCGGAACATAAAACAGCCACACTGTTCTGGCTGAGCCGGCGCTTTGCCGTGAGCAGCTCCGCCTTGAACGCTTGGGGCGTCGCGTTGACTTCGGCCCGCGGGCCCTCAAAACGCCGCGGAACGCGGACCGGGCGGAACGCGCCGCGCCAAAGGTCGAAGCAGGATCTCGCGGAGAGCCCGCTGCATCGCCCGCGCTTGCGCCATTCGCGCCCGGCGAGGCGCTCGCCGGCCATGATGTCGAGCGCGGCCTTCGCGGTCGCAGCGTCGAGCTCTTCGCGGGATTCGCAATCGGCAGGGTAACCGCATTCACCTGTTGTGATCAGGAGCCGGGCTGCGGGGGATGAGTCTCTACCGGGTTGTAGATCGGCTTTACCGTGCGCAGGTATGCGTAGATGGCCTTCAGGTCGTCCTCATTCATCCTCGACATCATGAGCCACGGCATCAGCGTGAAGTTGGACTGGTTGGCCTTCGGGATGTTGTCGCCCTGCATGTTGGCGTATCCCTTGAACTTGGAGACGAAGCGCTCCTCGCTCCACTTGCCGATGCCGGAGGTTTCGTCGGGAGTGATGTTGGCCGACTTCACGACGTGAGCGCCGATGCGGAACTCACGGCCGCCCGCGTACTCCATCCCCGCGATCAGCTCGCCGCGCTCCTCCTGGGTATGGCAGGTGATGCAGTCGCCGATCGTAGCGAGATACTCTCCGTACTTCACGCGGTCGGAGCGGTTGGGCGGCGGAACGGGACCCGAAAGCGGTTTGGGCATCCCTTTCACCAGTAGCGAGACCGGGAAGTCGAGCTCGGTGCGGCCGGGGTTGCTCTTGATCGGCGCCAGAGTGTTCATGTAAGCGACGATGGACTCGACGTCCTCGTCGCTCATCCTGGCGAAATTCAGGTACGGCATGAAAGGGAAGAGCGCCCGCCCGTCTTTCGAGACACCCTCGCGGATGGCGCGGATCTTCTCGCCGTCAGTCCACGTTCCGATTCCTGCCTCCTTGTCGGGCGTGATGTTGGGCGCGATGATCCTGCCGGGGAGGCCGAGCTCGGGCGGGAACGCGAGGCCCGAACCGGTGCGTCCTGCGACGATCGGCCCTCCGAACTTCGAGAAGTCGCGTTCGGAGTGGCAGTCCGCGCAGCCGGTGGCGTGTTCAAAAAGATACTCGCCGCGCTCGATGCGCTCGGGCGTCATCGCAACGCGGATGTTCGAAGCCGGACGCATGGCCGGCTTTCTGAGACTCAGGTAAGCGCCGCCGCCTCCAAGGACAGCGACAGCGCCGAGAGCGATCGAAACAACCAACTTCTTCAAGCTACACCCCTCTATGGGCAACCTGGCCCAGATATCTATACGAGCGTAGCGGAGATCCGGTTCGCGCGGGGTGGATGATTGCGGGCGCCGGCCGGTTGTGGAACGCACAGAGCCTGGGATTTGGTACGTCCACAACCTGAGCGAGCGGTACGTACATGACGTTGAGGGGCCAATGCGCCGACGGCGCAACCTGTTCACTGAAGCGGCGGCCGGCCGCGCGCCGAACAGGCAGGCCGCAGCCTCGGGGCTCACTCGAAGCCCCACACGTTGGGCAGAGGGGCGGGCGCGCGATGAAGACGGCACAGCCTAAGGGCTATGTGACGTGCAGGCGCGGCGCGGGATGTCATACCATCGTAGGGGTTTCAACCTTCATCTTCCGGAGAGCATCCATGCCGCAAATCAAAGGACCTGCGATCTTTCTCGCCCAGTTCATGGGGGACGAAGCGCCGTTCAACTCGCTTCCCGCCATCACCGAATACATGAAGAGCCTCGGCTACATCGGCGTCCAGTTGCCGAGCTGGGACGGCCGCATCATGGACCTCAAGAAGGCGGCCGAGTCGAAGACCTACTGCGATGAGCTGAAGGAACACACCAATGGCCTCGCCATCACGGAGCTGGCTTCGCATTTGCAGGGTCAGCTTGTGGCTGTGCATCCGGCCTACGACGAGTTGTTCGACGTCTTTGCGGCCCCCGAGGTCCGCGGCAATCCCAAGGCTCGCACGGAGTGGGCGATTGACCAGGTGAAGCTGGCCATCAAGGCTTCGGCGAATCTCGGGCTGCGCGCCATGCCGACGTTCTCGGGCGCGCTGCTCTGGCCGACGCTGTATCCCTGGCCGCAGAGGCCCGCCGGACTTGTGGAAGAGGGCTTCAAGGAGCTTGCGAAGCGCTGGAGGCCGATTCTCGACTATGCGGCCGATCACGGCATTCCGTGCGCGTATGAGCTCCATCCTGGTGAAGACCTCTACGACGGTCTCACGTTCGAGATGTTCCTCGAAGCCACGGGCGATCACCCCATGGTGGCAATCAACTACGATCCGTCGCACTTCGTGCTGCAATGCCTCGATTACGTCGGCTTCATCGACGTGTACGGCTCGCGCATCAAGGCCTTCCACGTCAAGGACGCCGAGTTCCGGCCGTCGGCGAAGGCCGGCGTCTATGGCGGCTATCAGAACTGGCAACAGCGGCCGGGCCGCTTCCGCAGCCTGGGCGACGGGCAGGTGGATTTCAAGCAGGTCTTCACGCGGCTGACGGCGGCGGGCTACGATTCGTGGGCCGTGCTGGAGTGGGAATGCTGCTACAAGGACGCGTCACAGGGCGCGGCCGAAGGCGCGCCGTTCATCAAGTCGATGCTCATTGACGTGCCGAAGAAGGCGTTCGACGACTTCGCCGGCTCGGCGAGCGACACGGCGCGCAATCGGCGGCTGATGGGTCTCGACTGAGCTAGGCGAAAACGGATTTGGTCCACACAAGGCTGCGCTTGAGGTTCTCTTCGAGCGGGCGGGTGATCTCCGTCTTCGGGTCCCAGGCGAGCTCGACGGTCAGCCAGCCGCGATAGGCGATCTCTTTGAGATAGCGGGCGACCTCGCGGTAGTCGATGTCGCCGTCGGCCAGCTCCTCCAGCCACACGCCGTTCCTCGAATTGCGCAGGTGGACGTCGCCGATGCGCGCGCCGGCTTCCCTGGTGATGGTCATCACGTCCTGGCCGCCGCGCAGCACCCAGTGCGTGTCCAGGCTGAAGCCCACCAGCGCCGGATCCGTGTTCTTGAGCACGTGGCGCCACTCGCGCGCGCTGTCGGCCATCTCGGGGTCGTGCTGGTGGATCAGCAGGCGGAGCTTGCGCTTGTCGAGCTCCGCGGCCAGGCGGTTCATCGAGCGCGCCTGGAGATCGAGCTCCGCATCGGTCTTCGGCGCCTTCTTGGGCTTCGGATTCGCGTTGAAGCCGATGGCCTCGAGCTCTTTCACGGGCTTGAGCCGCGCGGCGAGCGCCAGCACTTCGTCGATGGTCTTCTGCGCCCCTTCCCCGGTGTGCATCGGGCCGCCGTAGTAGACGATCGGCATTTTCAGCTTGCGCTTGCGCAGCAGAGCGATTGTGGCGGCGGCGCCTCCTTCGGGGAAGTAATTCGACGTCAGTTGAACGTGCGTGTAGCCCGCGCCCGCCACGCCGGCGAAGATCTCGTCGAAATGGTCCTCGAGCTTCTGCTTCAACCGCGCGTAGTGCTGGGAGTACACATAGGTCTGGCAGGCGATGCGGGGCGCGTAGCCCTTTTTCGCCATCACGGCCGCGGCCGCGCCGGCGGCCAGGAACGTTCTGCGTGCGATCACAATTGCACCTCCGGAAGAACATAGGGCTCGCGATACGTGCGTGTTGTCATCCGCTGCGCCTCGGCATCCCCGCTAATGGCTTCGTTTCGCAAATCCCAGCGGACCTTGCGGTTCAGCCTGAAAGCGATCACGCCGAGGTGGCAGGCGCTGACGGTGCGGTGGCCGATCTCGACGCCGGCCACGGGGCGCTGGCGCGAGCGGATGCAGTCGAGCCAGTTCTGAACGTGCGCCTCCTGCACGGGCGGGTCGAGCCTGATGCCGGTCTCGCTCAGCGGTTCGCACATTGGAGTTCGCTTCGGCGCCGAGGGGCGGTTCAGCCCCACGTAGGCCGCCGATTCGCCTCCCTTGAGGAACGCCTCCACGCGGTCGAAGTCGCCGCGAGCGCCCTCGACTTCGATCTCTGGCAGGACCTCGTAGCTCGCGCGGTCGACGACGATCGTGCCCTTCGTGCCGTAGAAGGCCATGCCGTACGGCCGCCCAAAGAGGCGCTGCGCGTTGCCGTTGCGGAGGGTGTAGCGCGCGGTGAAGCCCGGGTAGTCGAAGAGCGTTTCGAGCGTGTCGGGCGTTTCGCAGTTGTCGTTGCAGGCGAATCGCCCGCCCGAGGCTGAAGCCGCCAGCGGTGCGTCCACGCCCATGGCCCAGTGGATGATGTCGATGTGATGCGCGCCCCAATCCGTCATCCACCCGCCCGAGTAATCCCAGAACCAGCGGTAGTTGAAGTGAAAGCGGTTGCGGTTGTAGGGGACTTTTGGCGCCGGCCCGAGAAAGAGGTCCCAGTTGAGACCCGGCGGCGTCTCGGTGTCAGGCGGATTGCCGTAGCCGTTGGGCGCGATGTTATTCGAGTTCCAGCATTCGATGAAATGCACCTTGCCGATATGTCCCGCCTGAATCAGCTCGACGATGCGGCGGAAGTGCGGCGCCGAGCGCTGCTGGCTGCCCGTCTGGACGACGCGGCCATACTTGCGCGCGGCGTTCACCATGATGCGCCCTTCCCGGATGTTGTGCGTGAGCGGCTTCTCGCAGTAGACGTCCTTGCCCGCCTGCATCGCGAGCACGGATGCCAGCGCGTGCCAGTGGTCGGGCGTCGAAACAAAAACCGCGTCGATGTCTTTGTCTTCGAGCATCCGCCGGAAATCGAGATAGCCGCGCGCCCCCGGCGCCTGCTCGCGGATCGCCTTGTCCACCAGCGGCTGCCAGACATCGGCGACCGCGGCCACTTCGACGTTCTTCAGTGAGCGGCAGACGCGCATTTCGTACGAACCGCGCCCGCCGCAGCCGATGACGCCGACGCGGAGGCGATCGTTCGCTCCCAGCGCTCGGCCGGAGGCGAGCGCCGTAGCGGTGGCGATGAAACTCCTGCGTTCCATGCCGAGCAACGTATCACAGTGCGCACGGATGAAATGCGGCGTGGAAATGCGCGAGGATAGCGCTGTGAAGACGATCTTTCTGTTCCAATGGGACGCGGAGGCCGCGGCTCGCCGCGCCGGGTTGCTGCGCGCGGCCGGCTGGAATGTCGAAGTGGAGAGCGAGGACGGAGCGCGCGGCGTCCGGCGCGTTCTTGACGTGAAGCCGGATCTCATCGTGTTCGACCTCGCGGCGCGGCCCTCGCACTCGCGCGAGAGCGCGCTGGCGGTTCGCCGATATCGCGCCGGACGATACATCCCCATGATCTTCGTGGACGGGCGGGAAGATGCCGTCGCCAGGTTGAAGTCCAGGATCGAGGGCGCGATTTTCACGTCGCCGGACCTGCTGCTCGAGCGGCTGGCGAACTTCGAAACCTGAGGCCCGTTCCCACGCGCCTCGATTCGGCGTAATATGTGGTCGGAGCGGCGAAGAAGGTGATTGGGCTTCTCGTGCTGATACTGGGCCTTGCGCCGCAGGCCGGGAAGTCCGACTTCAAGCCGCAACGGGAGCGGATGGTGCAGGCGCACATCGAAGCGCGGGGTATCCGGCACAAGGGAGTATTGGACGCAATGCGCAACACTCCGCGGCATTTGTTTGTGCCGGAAGCGCTCCGGTTCAGGGCGTACGACGACACGCCGCTGCCGATCGGCCACGGGCAGACGATTTCTCAGCCTTATATCGTCGCCTCGATGACCGAGCTGCTGCGCCCGCAGCCGGCCGACCGCGTCCTGGAGATCGGCACGGGCTCGGGCTATCAGGCGGCCATTCTCTCACCGCTCGTGAAGCACGTCTACACGATGGAGATTGTCGAGCCGCTAGGCGCGCAGGCCGCACAACTCCTGCGCGCGCTGGGCTACAAGAACGTCACGGTCCGCATCGGGGACGGTTATGAGGGCTGGCCCGAGGAGGCGCCGTTCGACAAGATCATTATCACGGCCGCTCCGCCCGAGATGCCCGAGGCGCTGATCCGGCAATTGAAAAACGGCGGGCGGCTGGTGGCGCCGATCGGGCGGGAGTGGCAGGAGCTCATCGTTCTCGACAAGGACGAGAACGGGCGCGTGACGCAGCGGCGCGAGTATCCCGTGATGTTTGTGCCGATGGTGCCCCGGCGCAAGTAGCCGCTCACTCGGGCGGGCGCATGACGTTCACGCGCATGTAGAACAGCTCGAAGCCCATGCGTTCGTAGTTGCGGTGCGATTGCGTTCCCGGCACGACGCAGGCCATGGCGAGATCGCAGCCCGCCTCGGCCGCGCGGCGGAGTCTCTCGCCGATCAGCGCGCATTGCAGCCCGCGCCTGCGCGCCCACATCAGCGTCGCATCGCCGGCAAGCAAGGCGACTCCGGCCTGAACAGACATCGCCGCCGCGGCCGCGGGCTGCCCGTCGATCTCCGCCAAAAGGCTGTCGCCAATCACCGGAATCGGCATGATGGTTTCCATGATGTCGGGCGGAAAGCCGTCCGGGCCGCCGAAACCGTCGATCATTGTCCGGCACCACACCTCGTACGGCGCGTCGTCGCGAATGGCGACGCCCTCAGGCGGCGTAAAGAGCGGGAGGCCCGGCTCGATCCGGCGCAGCATCAGGTTGTTGAATTCGACGACCCGGTAGCCGCGCCGCGTCACCTGCTCGACCACGCTCAAGCCGGCCATCGGGCAGAGGTCGATCAGACAGGCGCTGCCGCGGTCGAAGAAGAACTGTTCGAGCCGGTCGAACTCTTCCGGCGGGACAGTCTCATCCATTCCGATGCCGAGCGCGTGCGTCATCGGTGAATTGACGCCGGCGTAAAGCGCGCATCCGCCTGCGATGGCCTCGGCCTCGCCTCGGCTCGCCCGCGCGAGCGTGAAGCCGTTGGCGGCCTCGGCCGCCTCCAGTCGCCGCGCCAGCGCGATATCGGAGCTTCTGAAACTCGAAGGCATCCGAACAGTCTAACCCCTGGACGAAGCCAGCATCGCCAGGTAGCGGCTGGGCATCGCGGGCCTGCCCCACTTGTTCGTTCGCGGGTAGCTGGCGAACAGCCGCCGCTTCGCGCGGCTGGAGGCGACATAAAAGATGCGGTGTTCTTCGTCGAGCCGCCCTTCGCGCGCGCTGCGCGGATTGGGAAACTCCCCGTCGGTTGCGTTCGCGATAAAAACGGTGTCAAACTCCAGGCCTTTGGACTGGTGCGCGGTGAGCACGAGGACCTTGTCCTCCTCCGCGCTCTGGCGGTCCACATCCGTTCCCAGCGCCGCGGCGTTCATCACATCGACCAGTGCGGCGCGCGGAGGCAGCGCCGGATCGTCGAGCTTGCGGAAGATCTCGGCGAGCAGCTTCAGATTCTCGACGCGGCCGGCCCCGTCGGCCTCCCTTTCGTAGTATTCAGCCAGGCCTGATTCGTCGAGGACACGCAGCAGAAGCTCCGCGGGGCGCTCCGCGAGCATGCGCTCGCGCCAGCGTTCCAGCCGAACGGCCAGCGGCTTGAATCGCGCGGCGGACTTCCCTACGGTTTCGAGGCGGACCCGCGCTCCTTCGCGCAGCTTCTCCGCCAAAAGCTGGAGGAGTTCCACCGTCGCCGCGACGTCGTCGTCCGCCTTGTGCGTCGGCTTGCTCCTCAGGCCGAGGGCCTTGGCGAGCGCGCTCAGAGTGTACTGAGGCAGCGCGTGGAAGCGCTTCGAGATGTCGTGCGTGTCGTATGCCAGCAGCGGCCACTCGGCATCCAGGCCGGCGCGGAAGCTTGCCGAGCGCAGAAGCGGCACATCGAAACGCAGCACGTTGTGACCGGCCAGCACGGCGCCGCCGCAGAACTCCCCAAACTCGCGGAGCACCTCGGCCGGATCGCCTCCGTGCGCGGCGAGATATTCATCGCTGAAGCCGTGAATGCGCGCCGATTCGCCGACCGGCCTCGACGGCCGGATCAACCGATTGAACGTCGCCAGCGTTTCACGCGCTCCGCAGCGGGCGGCCGCGATTTGGACAATGTCGTCGGCCGAGGCGTCGAGCCCCGTGGTCTCGCAGTCGAAGACCACCACCTGCTTGCGGTCCAGCGCGTTGAGCAGCGGCGCGAAGGGCTCTCCGAGATCGTATGTCTGGGGGACCAGCAGATCGGAGAGCTTCAGCCCGTGGCGCCGCGGCTCGCCGCGGAGCGCTTCGATGGCCGCCTCGCCGATGCCTTTGGGCGGCGTCTTCAGAAAGCGGATGAGGCTTGCGCCGTCGTGCGGATTCTCGAGCAGCCGGAGATGAGCCAGCGCGGCCTTGACCTCGGCGCGCTGGTAGAACTTCATCTCGTCCACCTTGAGGTGCGGCAGCCCGAGCCGCTCGAATTCGCGCGAGTAGTCGCGGGCGGTGAAGTTGTTGCGCGAGAGGACAGCGAAGTCGCGGTAGGCAAGGCCGTGCTTTTTTCTGAGGGATTCGATGGTGGACGCGATCCACTCCGCTTCCCTCGCGGGAGAGGCCAATTCGCGCACCACCACGGGCTCGCCCGCCTCGGCGGCATGCGAGGCGATCTCGCGAGTCACCGCTCCGGGACAGTTCCGCACCAGCCGCGCGCACGCCTCGAGGATCGAGCGGGTCGAGCGGTAGTTCGTGACGAACTGGATCTCCCGAACCGGGCCGAATGTTTTGCGGTAGCAGTCGAGGATCTCGCGCGGCGCCGAGCCGCGCCACTCGTAGATCGTCTGGTCGATATCGCCGAAGAACGAGAGCTGGCCGTGCGGCCGGGCCAGCGCGGCCAGGATGCGATACTCGCTCCGGTTTGTATCCTGGACCTCGTCCACCTGGATCCAGGAAAACTTGCGCCGCCATCGCTCCAGCGCCTCGGGATGCTCGTCCCACAGCCAGTTCACCGTCGCGATGAGCCCGGCGAAGTCGATCGCATGATTCTCCCGCAGTTCGCGCTTGTAGGCGTTCAGGATCTCCGGGAAGCGGAAGTTCTGGCGGCGGTCGAGATCCTTGAACGCCATGGAGGCGAACTCCTCCTTGAAGATCCCGGCGTGGCTCTTCGGCTTCGGATCGTCGTATTGAGTCAGCCGGCAGCGGCTCACGCACCGGAACAGCATGAAGTTGAACGAGTCGGCGTCGGCGCGCGGCACTTCGATGCCGAAACGCGGCCAGATCATCCCGAGCAGCGATGCGCAGTCTTCCTCGTCGTAGATCAGGAAGTCTGCGTCGAGGCCCAGCGTCTTCGCCTCGGCGCGCGCGATCTGCGCGCAGAGGGCGTGAAATGTCTTTGCAGTCACCTCCGATGCCTGTTTGCCGAGCAGCGCCGCCAGCCGCTGTTTCATCTCGCGTGCGGCTTTGTTCGTGAACGAGAGGCACAGGATCGACTCGGGCGGAACGCCCTGCTCGATCGCGTAAGCGGCCCTCAAGGCGAGCACCTTCGTCTTGCCGGTCCCGACCGGCGCCATGGCGAGCAACGGCGACATCGCGGCGCGGACGGCCTCCGCCTGCTCGTCGTTCAGCTCTTCCCAAGGGATCATCGTCTGCCGTGCGCCGCTGGCGGAAGCTCGTGGGGGTCGAACCCACCGGCGACGCGAGGCGCCGCCCACTGGTTTTGAAGACCAGGCCCGGCACCGGCCGAGATGAGCTTCCGGCTCAGATTGTAGCAGCCTGTCCGGCGCGGTTCAGGACGAACGGGCCGGCTGCGGCGATGTCGGGAGTGACTGCGCCGAATTTCTGCGTGAAGTTCTTTTCGAACCGCGCGGCGAGGTCCGCGGCTGCGCGGTCGTAGGCCTGCTTGTCCGCCCACATCCGGCGCGGGTCGAGCACTTCCTTCGGGACGCCCGGGCAGAATTCCGGCGCCAGCACCTGGAAAACCGGATGCGGCCGCAGCGGCACCTCGGCCAGTTCGCCCTCGATGGCCGCGGTCACCATCGCGCGCGTGTAGGCGAGGTTCATGCGCAGGCCGGCCCCGAACGGTCCGCCCGACCAGCCGGTGTTCACCAGCCACACGTTGGCTTTGTGCCTTCTCATCTTCTCGCCCAGCATGCGCGCATACGACAGCGGATCGCGCGGCAGAAAAGGCTCGCCGAAGCAGGCGCTAAAGGCCGCCTGCGGCTCCTTGCCCAGTCCGCGCTCCGTGCCGGCCAGCTTCGCGGTGTAGCCGCTCAGGAAGTGGTACATCGCCTGTTCCGGCGTCAGTTTCGCGATCGGAGGCAGCACGCCGAAGGCGTCCGCGGCGAGAAACACGATGTCGGAGGGATGGCCGCCCAACCCGGGGATCAGCGCGTTGTCGAGGAAATGCACGCGGTAGGCCGCGCGCGTGTTCTCCGTGTGCTCCTCGCTGTTGAAATCGAGCCGCCGGGTGTCCGGGTCGATGACGACGTTTTCGAGCACGACGCCGTAGCGGATCGCGTTGTAGATCTGCGGCTCGGCGTCGCGCGACAGGCGGATGCACTTCGCATAGCAGCCGCCTTCGAAGTTGAAAACGCCGCGGTCGCTCCAGCCGTGCTCGTCGTCGCCGATCAGCTTGCGGCGCCGGTCGGCCGAGAGCGTCGTCTTGCCCGTGCCGGAGAGTCCGAAGAACAGCGCCACGCGGCCGTGGTCGCCCATGTTCGCGGAACAGTGCATCGGCAGCACGCCGCGCTCGGGGAGCAGGTAGTTCAGGATGGTGAACGCCGATTTCTTCAACTCGCCCGCGTAACTCGTCCCTGCGATGAGGACCAGCTTGCGGGTGAAGTCGATGGCGATGCAGGTTTCCGAGCGCGTGCCGTCGCGTTGCGGGTCGCACTGGAAGTCGGGGACAAAGACGATCGTGAACTCTGGATTGTGATGCGCCAGTTCTCCGCGCGTGGGGCGAATGAACAACTGGCGGGCGAACAGGCCGTGCCAGGCGCGCTGAACCACGACGCGGATCGGCATGCGGTATTCGGGGTCCGCGCCGGCGTAAAGATCCTGGACGATCACGGTTCGCGCCGCGAGGAAGTCGCGCACCCGCGCCCAGATGCCTTCAAACTGCTCGGGAAACAGCGGCTGGTTCACGCTGCCCCACGCCACACCCGGTTCGGTCGCGGCGTCGCGAACGATGTACTTGTCCTTCGGCGAGCGGCCCGTAAACCGGCCGGTACTCACCACGAGCGCCCCGCGGCCGGAGAGCAGCCCCTCGCCGCGCTGCACGGCCCTCTCGACGAGAATCGCCGTTCCCAGGTTCCAGTGCTCGGCGGCGGGCTTCAGGCCGATCGCCGAGAGATCATGCCTGCTCGGATTGACTCCATGCTTGTTCATGCGGCAGGTTGTATGAAACGCAAAAAAGCCCGGTAAACAGGGGTTGGTATACGGCCAGTCTATCATGGAGGTATGAGCAGGCCCGCGAGTCTCGCGCTATGGATTCTGCCGCTTGCGGCCTGCCTGAGCGCTCTCCGCGCGCAGCCCATTGAGTTCGAATCGGGCGGACTCCACTATCAGACGCTGACGCAGAGCGGACTGACGATCATGTTCGCCCAGCTCCCCGTCCAGGTCCGCGACTACGTGGTGCTTCAAGTGGCTGTATCGAACGGCTCCCCCTCGGCGCGAACCGTCAAACCCGAGGACTTTCGCATTGAGCGCGCCGACGGCACGGTTGTGCCGGCATCGCCCGCGCGCAGCGTGGTCCTCGGTTTTCTGCAAAGAGCGGGGCGCAACGACGTGATCCGGCTGGTGTCGACCTATGAGCTTGGGCTGTACGGCCTGAGCCGGTTCCAATCGACGAACGGCTACGAGCAACGCCGCCAGGCCGCGCTCGCCGAAGTCAGCTCTTCGCGGCTGAAGGCGGCCGCCGCCGCTTCGGCGATCGTTCTGGTGCAGACGAAGCTCAATCCGGGGGAGTCGACCGACGGGGCTGTGTTCTTCGCTTCGGCGGGCCGTCCCCTGGGCCCCGGCAAACTCGTTGCGACGCCGGGCGTCGAGCGCTTCGAATTCGAGGTCGGCGGCGACCGCCATCCCGGCGAGCTCATCCGCCGCCCGTGAGCGAGGGCTTCCGGGTAACATAGTTTGCTGCCATGACTCGCCGCATCCTGCTTGTGTTGTCGTCCGCCGTTGCGCTGGCTCAACAGCCCGCAGCGCCTCCGAAGCCGGCCACGCTGCCGGAGCCGCCAGCTCCCGTCGTGCGCCAGCACGAGATCCCGGCCGGCGGGAAGAACTTGCGCTATCGCTCCATCGCCGGCCTGACCGCGCTGAAGAACGCGCGGGGCGAGATCGAAGCCCACATCTATTCGACAGCCTATGTCCTGGAGGGAGTCGCCGATCCGGCCAAGCGGCGGCTCGTCTTCTCGTTCAACGGCGGGCCGGGGTCTTCATCGGTGTGGCTGCATCTGGGCGCCATCGGGCCGAAGCGCGTGAGGATGAACGACGACGGATCGATGCCCGCCGCGCCCTATCGTCTCGAGCCGAATGAAGCGACGTGGCTCGACGAAGCGGACCTCGTGTTCATCGATCCCGTCGGCACCGGCTACAGCCGCGCCGCCTCGCCGGAGATCGCCAAGAAGTTCTTCGGGCTGCGCGGCGATATCGACAGCGTCGCCGAGTTCATCCGCCTCTGGCTCACGCGGCAGCAGCGGTGGCTCTCTCCCATTTTTCTCGCCGGCGAAAGTTACGGCACGACGCGCGCCGCGGGTCTTTCGCGCCGGCTTGCCGATCAGGGCATCGCGCTCAACGGGATCGCGCTGGTCTCGACGATTCTCAACTTCCAGACGGTCTCCTTCGAGAAGGGCAACGACATCAGCTACGCGCTCATCCTGCCCACCTACACGGCCACGGCGTGGTATCACAAGCGCCTGCCCGCCGATCTTCAGAAAGACCTGCGAGGCGCTCTCAAGGAGTCGGAATCGTTTGCGCTGGGAGGTTACCTGGACGCGCTCAACAAGGGGGACCGGCTCACGCCCGCCGAGCGCGAGGCCGCCGTGCAGCGCCTCTCGCGCCTGACGGGTCTGGAGCCGCGCTATATCGATCGCGCGGACCTTCGCGTCACCCTCTCCCAGTTTCGCGCGGAGCTGCTGCGCGACAGGAACCTTGTTCCGGGCAGGCTCGACAGCCGTCTCACCGGACCCGGCCTGCGCGCGATCTCGGAGTCGCCTGAGTTCGATCCCTCGATGGCCGCGATCCGGCCGCCTTACACAGCCGCGTGGAATCACTACGTCCGCACCGAGCTCGGCTACGAGAACGACGCCGAATACTACATCCTCGGCGGAGGCATCGGTCCTTGGGAATGGGATGCCTCGAACCGCTACGCCGACGTCAGCGATTCGCTGCGCGGCGCGATGTCGCGCAATCCGTTTATGAAGATCTACATCGGCCAGGGTTACTACGACGCCGCCACGCCGTACTTCGCGGCGTGGTACACGCTCGATCACATGGGCCTTGCGCCGGAGCTGAGGAAGAACATCCGCCGGCACGAGTACGAATCGGGTCACATGTATTACATCCACGTGGATTCGCTGCGCCGGATGAAGAAGGACATCGCCGGCTTTCTCGACTGGGCCGCGCCGCTCAGGAGCTCTGAATGACGCGCGCCGGCGCGCCGCCGGCTGACAATTCCGCGGCGCGGTGTTCCGCGCGCACGTAGCCCAACGCCCGTACGCACCGCTCCGCGGGGGAGAACGCCGCCGAGGTGATCTCGCCCGCCTCCTTCCCGCCCGCCATGATCTTCGTCCCGCGCGCCGGCGGGGCATCGCCTTCGATCCGCAGCGGCAGCAGCAGCCGGTTCACGTGGCCGCGCGACCGCACGCGCTCGACGATCTCCTGGCCCAGATAGCAGCCCTTGTTGAAGTGCAGGGCGTGCAGTTGGCGCGTTTCATGTGCGATGTGCGCCTCCGTGATGTCGTCGCCGTAGCGCGGTGCGCCGTGCTCGAGGCGCGCGGCGAGCACATCCTCGGCGGTTGCCTCCGCGATGCCGGCCAGCCACGCCGTGTCGCCCCGCGGCCCGATCACGCGGTATCCTTCGGCGCCCGTCGCCGACGCCTTTACGACCATGCGATCGCCCCAGCGAGTGAACGAGTATGGCGCATCCGGAGGCGCGGCGCCCGCAGCGCGAAGCGCTTCTCCGCTGCCCGGCCCCTCGAGAGCGATCTCCGAGGTGGCCTCCGTCACGTCTTCGAGCGTGACATCGTCGGCGATGATGAACTTGTCGAGGTGCCGGTAGATCTTCTCGCGGACTTCGGGCTCGACGCTGAGGAGCAGATCATCGTCCCGGCACAAGAGGATGACATCGGCCAGCACGCGCCCCTGCGCATTCAGAAAGAAGGCATAGAGGCCCTGCCCCGGCGCGAGCTGCTCGACGTGGTTCGTCGTCATCGCGTGCAGCAGCCGCTTGCGATCTTCTCCCGCGGCGCGGATTCTGCCGCGCGCGGAGAGGTCAAACCAGGCCGCGCTTTCGCGCAGCGCAGCGTACCCTGGCGTCATAGCGCGTAGCTCGCAACCAAGCCCAGCACGACGGCCGCCGCGAACGACCCGAGCGCGCCCTTCGCCATCCGCGCGCGCTTGTCCGCCATGATGCCGCCGCGCGCAATCAGAAACGCAATCGCGATGACGTGCAGCGCCAGCAGGATCTTGATCCCCACAACCGCGTGCCAGCCCTTCGGCGCGTCGTTCATCCCGGTCATGAAGTTGAACGCACCTGTGGCCAGCATGAGAAGCGCGCCGCCGGCGAGCCCTCCTCTCGCCGCGCCGCCGCGGCCCGTGCTTTCCTTCGTCGCCAACAACAATCCATACAGGAGAACGAGCGCTCCCGCATAGTGCAAAACAACGCTTACGATCGTCAACGAATCGGCCTCTCTATACTTGATGATGAGTCATGAAACCACAATGATCCACGAGATCCTGCCCGTCGGCGCCCTCCAATGCAATTGTTCCATTTTCGGCGACGAGACTTCGCGCGAGGCCATCGTCATCGACCCAGGGGACGGCGCCGACCTCGCCCGCGTGCAGCAGGCCCTCCAGCGCCACGGCCTCGCGGTGAAAGCGATCGTCATCACCCACGCCCACATCGACCACATCGGCGCGGCCGCGAAACTCAAAGCCGCCACCGGCGCGCCCGTCTACATGAACTCCGCCGACCAGGAACTTTACGATCATCTGGACATGCAGGCCGGCTGGCTCGGCATGCCTGCGCCCGAGCGGACCGCGATCGACACGGCGGCGCGCGACGGCGACATCCTGAAATGCGGCCCGGCTGAATTCCACGTTCTTCACACTCCCGGCCACACGCCCGGCAGCCTCTGTCTTTTCCTTCCCGCCGAGAAGAAGCTGATCGCCGGCGACACGCTGTTCCGCGACTCGATCGGCCGCACCGACCTGCCCGGCGGCAACTTCCGCCAAATCATGTCGTCCCTTCACACCAAGCTGCTCGCGCTGCCCGACGAGACCGCTGTCATTTGCGGGCACGGGCCGGAAACCACCATCGGCCGCGAGCGCGAGCGCAATCCGTTCCTTCAGGATTGACCCGGCTTTCCCCGCAGCTCGCCCATCACCGAGGACACCAGTTCCTTGGCCTGCTCGATCTGTTGTGTGATGATCTGAATGTCCATCGCCGGCCTGCCCGGTTGCCGCGCGCTTTGGCAGTACACCCCATGCTGGCCGACCATCACCAGCGCGTCGGTGAGGATGTCCATTGTCACGGCCAGCCGCCCGGCATGCGGCCCCATCTGGAACTCGCTGCGCTCCAGCTCCTCTCTTCGATCAACAAACACGGATGTCTTGGACATGAGTTTCCCTTGAAGCGCTCCCGCCCGGCGGTTCCCCCGAACCGGCCGGCCACCTCTTGAGAGCCCCTTCATTATAGAGGGACGTATGATGGAGAGTGCCATGCGCGCCCTCATGAGTCTTCTTTTCTCGGTTCCAGTTCTTGCCGCCGATCCCAGCGCGGTGTTCATCGCGACAAAGATCAAGAGCGACACCACGCTCAATCTCGATGCGAAATCCGCGCTGTGGAAGGACGCCGGAGTCACGCGGATGACCCACAGCGCGAGGGGCGAGCTCACCCCCGGCCACGAGACCGAGATCCGCGCCCGCTGGACGCCCAAATACATCTACTTCCTGTTCACCTGCCCCTACGAGCAGCTCCACCTGAAGCCGAATCCGTCCGCCAGGACCGAAACCAACAAGCTGTGGGAGTACGACGTGGCGGAAGTCTTCATCGGCGCTGATTTCGAAAAGATCTGGCAGTATCGCGAATACCAGGTGTCCCCGCAGGGCGAATGGGTTGATCTCGACATCGACCGCAAGGAGCCGAAGGCGGAAGGCGGCTGGCTCTGGAACTCCGGCTTCGAGGCGGCGGCCAAAATCGAGGAGTCGAAGAAGCAGTGGATCGGGGCGATGAAGATCCCCATCTCGTCCATCACCGGCAAGAAGATCGCCAAGGGATTCGAGTTCCGCGCCAATTTCTACCGGATCTCCGGCCCGCCGCCCAAACGCCGCTTTGTCGCGTGGCGCCCGACAGGGCCGAGCGGCAACCATCACATCCCCGAAGCTTTCGGCATCCTGAAGCTTGACGAGTAATGCCGCTCATCGCCCAGCGCAGCCTGCGAATCTCGCATGCCGGACTGCGCGGCGTGGTGGGCCGTGGCCTGAGCGCGGCGCAGGTGCTCGACTTCGCCGCCGCCTTCGGCACGTTTCTCGAAGGCCCGCGCCGCGTCATTCTGGGCCGCGACCCGCGCGCCAGCGGCCTGATGATGCGCGAGGGTGTGATCTCGGCGCTGCTCGCGTGCGGCCACGACGTCGTGGACCTCGGCATCGTATCCACGCCCGTCATCCAGCACTCCATCCGCCGTCTGGACGCGGCCGGCGGCATCTCGATCGGCGCCAGCCACAACGACGCCGAGTGGAACGCGCTCAAGTTCTTCGCCGCGCGCGGAACGTACCTGTCCACTTCCGAAGCCGGCGAGCTGCTCGACATCTACCACCTCAAGAAGTTCGCGTACGTGCCGTTTGACCGGCTCGGCAAACTGAGCGAGGATTGCACTGCCATCGACGCCTACCTCGACGACCTTGCCGCGGCATTCGACCTGGACGCGCTGAAGGGCTGCCGGACTCTCGTCGATTGCTCCAACGGCACGTCGGCGCTGCTGCTGCGCCGGATGCGCGAGCGCTACGGCCTGAACTTCATCCTGTTCAACGAGCGCATGTACGGCCGCCGCTTCGCCCACGAACCGGCCACCGACAGGCGCACCGTCGAGATGCAGCTCGCGCCGCTGATGCAGCCCATCGGCGCGGACGCGGGCTTCTTGTTCGACATCGACTCCGACCGCGTGGCGCTGGCCACCGAGAGCGGCGAAGCGGTGAGCGAAGAGATGGTGCTGGCGCTGCTGGCCGAAGAGATGCTCGAGCGCGGTCGCGGCAGGATCGTGATCACCAACCTCTCCACGACGGGCCTGCTGGAAGAGATCGCCGCGCGGCACGGCGGCCGCGTCGTGCGAGTGCCCGTGGGGCGCCAGGCCGCCATCGACGCGCTGGCCGGTTATCGGCCCGAGCAGGTCGCCATCGCCGGAGAAGGCACGGGCGCGGTGATGATGCCGCAGTTTCGTTTCGTCTACGACGGCATCGCGTCGATGCTCGCAATTCTTACGATGATGCGCCGGCGGGGAAAGAAGCTCTCCGAGCTGATCGCCGCCTATCCGAAGTGGTCGATTCTGAAGGGCGAGCTGCCGCTCCAGACCCACGGCATACCCGACATGCTGCTGGCGCTCGAGGAGCGCTATCCCGATGCGCGCCGCAACACCGCCGACGGGCTGCGCCTCGACTGGCCCGGCCGCTGGGTCCACGTCCGCGTGAGCCAGACCGAGCCTCTCGTCCGGATCATTTGCGAACAGCGCGGCGAACCGCCGCGCGCGCTGTTCGACGAGGTGATGGATTTCGTCCGGAGCTACGTCGCATGAGCCGCGCCCACGAGCTGAAGATCAGCGTCTCGGGCGTGCGCGGCGTCGTCGGTGAATTCCTCACGCCGAATCTGGCATGCGCTTTCGCGCAGGCCTTCGGAACGTACGTCGGACAGGGCCGAGTCGTGCTCGGCCGCGATACGCGTCCCTCGGGCGCGATGCTCGAGCACGCGGTGGCGTGCGGGCTTCTCGCGGCCGGCTGCGAGGTGGTCAAGGTCGGCGTCCAGCCCACGCCCACCATTCAGGTGTATGTCGCCGAGACCGGCGCGCGCGGGGGCATCGCCATTACCGCGTCGCACAATCCGCCCGAGTACAACGCGCTGAAGCTGTTCAACCGCGAAGGCCTCTTTTTCAACCAGTACGAACGCGCGGAGCTGATCGACCTCTATCACCAGAGCCAGTTCCGCGAGGCGTTGAACGAAGAGATGCGCGGCGTCGCGGCGGACTTCACGACGCCGCCGGAACGCCATTTCGCGCGCGTGCTGGCCCACGTCGACGTGGAGCGCATCCGCGCGCGCCGTTTCCGCGTCGCGCTCGACGGCGTCAACGGCGCGGGGTCTGAGATGAGCGTGCGCTTCCTGCGCGACAATCTCGGCTGCGAGCTGCACGCCATCGGAGTCGATCCGGCCCGGCCGTTCTCGCGCGAAGCGGAGCCGCGCCCCGAAGTCCTCGGCGAACTGCGCGCGCTCATCGCGTCATCCGGCGCCGACGTCGCCTTCGCCCAGGACCCTGATGGCGACCGCCTCGCCGTCGGCGACGAGACCGGCCGCATCATCGACAACGACGATGTCCTGGCGCTGGCCGTGGATTGCGTACTCGCCCGCCGCCGCGGTCCAGTCGTCGTCAATCTGACGACCTCGCTCGCCATCGACGACATCGCCGCCCGCTACCAGGTCCGCGTGCACCGCGCGCCGGTAGGAGAAGCGAACGTCGTCGAGCGCATGCGCGCCGTCGGCGCGGTGATCGGCGGGGAAGGCTCAAACGGCGGCATCATCTTTCCGGCCGTACAGTACTGCCGCGACTCCTACGCCGGCATGGCGCTGATCCTGGACCGCCTCGCCGCCACCGGCATGCGCATGAGCGAGTTCGCCGCGCTCGTGCCGCGCTACCACCGCCGCAGCGGCAAGTTCGCTTACCGGCACGGCGCGCTCGGCCAGGTGATGCAAGGCCTGGAGTCGAAGTTCCCCCAGGCTGAAACCGATCGCACCGATGGCTTCAAGCTGCTCCTGGACGGCGCCTGGATTCACGTCCGCGCGTCGAATACCGAGCCGATCCTGCGCCTCGCCTGCGAAGCGCGCAGCGCAACCGAGGCGGACGAGCTCTATGCGGCCGGCCTCAAGCTGGTAAAACAGGCGAGCTGATGCGCCGGCAAGCGGCTACTTCTTCTCAGCCGCGGGCGGCGGCGGAGCTTCAGCGCCCGCGCCGGACTCGGGCAGGTAGATGATCGTCTCGCCCGGTTTCGCCTTGTTGGTGCGCTCGCGGATGATGCGCTCCTTCTCGTCCCAGCGGCTGCTGATGTCCTCGAGACGCTTCCGCATCCGCTGGATCTCCTCGCGCATGGCCTCGTTCGCCTTCTCCATCTCCTGCACCTGCCGGTGTTTCTCGAACACTGTGGGGAGGCCCTGCGGGCTGCGGAACAGGATGAATAGGTAGGCCAACGCCAGAGCGAAAGCAGCGATGTACCCTAAGGGCTTGAGCAGCGGAACCATGTGTAAAACAGGCCGTCTAAATTCTGTTTATAATCCCTTTGTCCGCCTGAGTCCAGCGTTGAGGCCGAAATGACCGACAAAATCGTGGTTTTCAGCACCTGCGGCTCGGCCGAGGAGGCCGAACGGATCGCCCGGCACCTTGTCGAGACCCGCGTTGCGGCGTGCGTTTCCATCACGCCCGGGCTGCGCAGCATCTATCGCTGGAAGGGCGCCATCGAAGACGAAGGGGAGTGGGGCCTCACCATCAAGTCGCGGCGGGACCTGTTCCCCCGCCTCTGTGCCGAGCTGCGCCGCGTGCACTCGTACTCCACCCCCGAGATCCTCGCCGTCCAGGTGGTCGACGGCGACGAAGCCTACCTGGCCTGGCTGGACCGCGAGGTCCTGCCGCCGGATGACGAACCGCCCGCGCCGGCGGCATAACTTGCGCCCGCGCAGTCGCATGTGATCCGATAAACCATTCATGACTTCGACGAAGCCCACCCGCGCCCGCTACTGGGTCGTCGTGTTCGCGGTCACGCTGGCGATTCTCTCCTACATCGACCGTGTGGCGATGTCGCAAGCCGCGCCCTCCGTCTCGCACGACCTCGGCTTCTCGAAAACACAGATGGGCGCGATCTTCTCCGCGTTCGCCCTGAGCTACGCCCTGTTCGAGATCCCCGGCGGCTGGATGGGCGACTGGATGGGGCCGCGCCGCGTGATTCTCAGGATCGTGCTCTGGTGGTCGTTTTTCACCGCCGCCACCGGCTACATGTGGAGTTTCACCTCCATGTGGATCACCCGCTTCCTGTTCGGCGCGGGCGAGGCGGGTTGTTTTCCGAACCTCACCAAGGCCTTCACCACCTGGCTGCCTCCCTATGAGCGCGTCCGGGCGCAGGGGATCATGTGGTCCTTCGCGCGGTGGGGCGGGGCGTTCACGCCGCCCCTGTTCGCGTTCCTGTTCCAATACATGAGCTGGCGCTCGGTGTTCATGGTTTTCGGCGGGATCGGCGTCGTGTGGGCGATCTTCTTCTATCGCTGGTATCGCGACAACCCGAAGGACCACCCTTCCGTGAACGCAGCCGAGTTCGCGTTGCTGGCGGAATCTTCCACAACCGCCTCGGGACACGGCAATGTCCCGTGGCGCAGGCTGGTCACATCGCGCACCGTCTGGCTGCTGTGGGCGCAGTACTTCCTCGTCACCTATCCCTGGTACTTCTACATCACCTGGCTGCCCACCTACTTGCAGGAGCACCGCGGCCTCAGCATGCAGGACAGCGCCAACTACGCCATCCTCCCCCTGCTGTTCGGCGGCTTCGGCTCCCTCACTTTCGGCTTTCTGACGAAGCACGCCGCGGTCTGGCTCGGCTCGCTCGACCGCGCCCGCCGCATTCTGGGCGTGGTCGGATTTCTAGGCGCGTCCTTGTTCCTGATTCTCTGCATCCAGCTCCGCAATCCGCTCTACGCGATGCTGGCGATGGGAATGGCTTCGTTTTGCAATGACATCATCATGCCCGGCGCGTGGGGCGCCTGCATGGACATTGGAGGCAAGTACGCCGGCACGCTCTCCGGCTCCATGAACATGATGGGGAACTTCGCCGGCATTCTCGCTCCCTCGATTGGAGGCTACATTCTCGACCGCACCGGCGGAGACTGGAACCTGTTCCTCTACACGATGGCCGGCGCCTATTTCCTGGGCAGCTTCTGCTGGCCCTTCATCGACTCCAAACACGAGCTCGATCCGAAGGCGCCCGAGCACCGCTACTGAGAATTCGCGCCGCGCCGGCCCACTCCATTCTTGATGGAGCACCCGCTGGAGGGCCTGGCCCGCGTCGCCAGGATGGAGCAGTCCTTCCAGAAAAAAGCGGCGGGTCTCGCCGCTCGCCTGGCAGCGCTCGAACAGCAGCCCGTGCGCCGCCCCGCCCCGCCGCCGGCGCTGCTCGAGCCTTTGCGCGGCTGGCCGCTCCGCCTCGGCCTGTTCTGGCTGCTGGTGGCCGCCTTGGCGGTGGCCGCCTTCACGGCGGGCTACATCATCGCCCGCGCAGGTAATAGCTCGGGTCGGGCTTGTCCGCCGTCTCGATTTTTTGCAGCGTCTCAAGCCCCGGCAGGCTGAACCGCACGATCCTGTTCTCGGCCTGCGCCGCGATGAACCCCGTCTTGCCGTCCGGCGCCAGCGACATCCCTTCGGCCCGCGCGCCCGCCTTCGCGCGCCGCACCTCCTTGAGCGATTGGACGTCGATCGCCGCAATCTCTCCCGCGGCAATCAGGCTCACCAGGAGCAGCTTTTCGTCTTTGGTCAACAGCAACCGCGCGGGCTGGCCTTCCACCTTGATCCTCGACTTCACCACCAGCGGCCGCGGATCGAGCAGCACGACCTCGTTGCCGTCGCGCGTCGCCACGAACAGCTTCGTCTCGTCGCGCGTCAGCGCAAAGCCCATCGGCGTCCCGCCGACTTTCACCTGCCCCGACTGTTTCTTCCGCGCCAGCGAGATCGCCGTGACTGAGGCCGAGCCGGCGTCGGCCGTCCAGGCCCGTTGTTCGTCGTGCGACACCTGAACCATGTGCGGGAGCTTGCCCGTGATGGGGATCGCGTTCACGACCCGCCGCCTGGCGCCATCGACGATCAACAGGGCGGCGGGCGCATCGGTCGTCACGTAGAACAGGCCGCTCGCTCCGCGCTCGATGCCGTGCGGGCGATGGTATGCGCCCAGATCGATCTCGCCCGCCGCCTTCCTGGCCGCGACATCGATCACGGTGATCGTGTTGCCGCCCGGGATCGTCTCCGTGTACGTATCGACGCCGTAGTTGGTCACATAGGCGAAACGCTCATCGGAGGAAAACGCAAACTCGTGCGGCTTCCGCCCCACAGGGATCGTCACGACGTTCTTGCCGGTCGCCAGATCGTAGTAGCCCACCGAATCCGCCAGCTTGTGCACCACAAGAAGCAGATCGCCCGCCAGGGCGGAAACTCCCACGAGCAGCAGCGCCAGCCCCCTCATCTCAACCGCACTTCCCGCCAGGTATCTCATCATGCCTTCCCGCCATTCCGCTCAGGATCATATCCACCCGCGCGGCGGAATGCAAAGTTGCTCGCAACGCTCGCGCCCGCCCGGGCATCCCAAGGAGTGTGCGCCCGGATCCGCGCCGGCGGCAGCGGAGACGGCCGCAATTGTAGAATAGTCTTAACCCCTGATATCAAAGGAGTTTCCCGGTCCTCATGAAGAGAGTCCTGTTCACCCTCTCCGCGGCCGCTCTGCTGGCGTCCAGCGCCGCGAACGCTCAGAAGAAAGGCGATCCCGACAAGGGCAAAGAAGTTTTTGAGCAGTGCGGCGTCTGCCATTCACCCGACACCGACGAGAAGAAGATGGGCCCCAGCCTGAAAGGTCTCTTCAAGAAGGCCAAGATGACCAACGGCCAGAAACCCACCGACGCGTCGGTGATGGCGATCGTCAACAAAGGCAAGGGCACGATGCCCGCCTTCGCCGAGGTGCTGAGCGACGAAGAGAAGACCAACCTGCTGGCCTACCTGAAGACGCTCTAGAGACCCGCGCCTCCGCGGAGCGGGCCGCCCCTGATATCCTCGGGACGAAGATGCCGGACCGTCCCCGCGACTGGCTCCGCCAGGCCGGGCGAACAGGCAGCCGGACAGGCCCGTGAGATCGTTGAAGTCGTCCGCGCTCAAATGGCCTGACCGGCAGAGCGTCGCCGGCGCCGCAGCCCAGTGTGCCGCGCGGCAGGGCGCAAGGCGCCCCGAGTTGCCGCGCGCCGCGCAATTGGACACAACTGATCCGCCGGTTGCAGCCGGCGTTCCGGCGTACACGCCTTCCGAGCAGGAATCACTCAGGCTGCAACCCGGTTTCGGCGCAAGGCTGGATCGGGAAACCGTTTGGGTGGACGAGCGCGGCTTATCGCAGTAGAAGCGCCGCCCCGGCCGCGTGACTCCATTCCAGCAGACCGCCCTCCGCCTGCCTGGAAGACGCGGCGGTGAGTCCGCCTGCGCCGCGGATTAAGCAGCGCCCGGCCCGGGCGGCGGAAATGCGCGCCCCGGCGAGCTTCCCTGCTTTCCACGACAAATCCACGCTGTAGCCGCCGCGCGCGCGAAGTCCCTTCACCGAACCCGAAGCCCACGCCGGCGGCAGCGCGGGCAACAAGTGAACCTCGCCATCGTGGCTCTGCAACAGCATCTCCGCAATCCCCGCGCAAGCGCCGAAATTGCCGTCGATCTGAAACACCGGCTGCGGCTTGAACGGGTGCATGTCGAAAAGGTTGGGCGAGGTGTTCTCCCGGAACAGCTTCAGAATGATGTCCCGCGCCCGCGCTCCTTCGCCCAGCCGCGCGAAGATGTTGATCAGCCAGCCCGCGCTCCAGCCGGTCTGCCCGCCGCCGGCGGCCAGGCGCCTGTCGAGCGTCACGCGCGCGGCCTTCGTCCATTCGGGAGTCCTGCGAGGCGAAATCAATGCCGCCGGATGAAGCCCGTAGATGTGCGAGATGTGGCGGTGGCCGGGCTCGGCCTCCTCGAAGTCCTCGGGCCACTCCATGATCTGGCCGTGGCGGCCGATCGGGACCGGCGGCGCGAGGTTGCCCAGCTTCGTTCTCACCTCCTCGACGAACGCGCCGGTTTCATTGATCTCCCGCGCCGCCGCCAGGGTCATCTCGAAGAGATCGCGCACAGCCTGTAGGCTCGTTGTGCAGCCCATCGCGATCCAGCCGCGTTTGCCGGACGCCGTTTTGTAGGCGTTCTCCGGCGACGCCTGGGGTCCCGGCACAAGCCGGCCGGTGCGCGGGTCCGGCGCAAGGAAGTCGAGGAAAAACGCGGCGGCGTCTTTCAGGATCGGCCACGCGCGCGCCTGGAGGAACTTGCGGTCGCCGCTGAAGAGCCAGTGCTCCCACGCGTGGCGTGCGAGCCAGGCAAGTCCGTCCTGCCACAGTCCGAAGATGAGCGCATGCCCCGGCTCGGCGTAGCCCCAGACGTTGGTCGTATAGTGCAACGTCGCTCCGCGCGCGCCGTAGAAGTCCTTCGCTACGCGCCGCGCGGAAGGCAGCAGGCGGTCGATAAAGTCGAACAGCGGGCCGTGGCACTCGCTGAGGTTGGCGGTCTCGGCCGGCCAGTAGTTCATCGGGATATTGATATTCACGTGGTAGTCGGATTGCCACGGCGGGTCGAGGCGGTGATTCCACAATCCCTGGAGGTTCGCCGGCAGGCCGCCCGGCCGCGACGAGGATATCAGCAGATAGCGGCCGTACTGGAAATACAGCGTCTCCAGTTGCGGATCGGTCTCGCCGCGCTGCACGGCGGAGAGGCGCTCGTTGGTCGGAGTCCTCGTCTTCTCCCAGCCTCCGAGATCCAGCGAGACGCGGTGGAACAGCGCCTTGTAATCGGCGCGGTGCGCCATGTAGAGCGGGATATAGCCGGGCTTCACAGGCTTGAGCTCCGCCTCCGGGTCGCCGCCGCGGTAGCTTGTCGCCGCGGTGACGATGAGGTTCACCCCGCGCGCTCCCTCCACGGCCACCGTCGAGCCCTCCGCGTGCGCCTTGCCGCCTTCGAGAACAAGCTGGCAGCGGGCGGCGTATTTCACTCCACCTTCGGGCGCCTGCCCGGTCCACACAATTTCTCCGGCGCTCGCGCGAATGGCCGCGCCCTCGCGCTCGACATGAATCTTCACGACGTGGCTGCGCGGGTCGAACGAGTAAAACCGCGCCACCACGCATTGATGAGGATGGGACGCGAAAAACGTACGGTTGTAGCGCGCCTTGCCGATGCTGTAGCGGACTCCCGCAAGCCCCTCGTCAAGATCCAGCCAGCGCTCATACCCTTCCGGCTCGCCTGCCGGCAACTCGACAACGAGATCGCCCAGCGTCTGATACGTCCCGAACCACGGGCCCCACTCGCCTGCCAGAGTCTTCGCCGCCAGAGCGTTCGCCTCGTCGTAATCGCCTTCGAAGAGCAGCTTGCGGACTTCAGGGAGAGCGGCGCGGAATTTGGATCCGTCCTGCGCGTAGGGCCGTCCAGCCCACAACGAGTCCTCGTTGAGCTGAATCACCTCGCGCGCCACGCCGCCGTGGATCATCGCACCCATGCGCCCGTTGCCGACCGGAAGCGCTTCGAGCCACCGTGCGGCGGGCTCGCGATACCAAAGCCGCAGCATGCGCAAAGGATCGAAGCCGCGCGCAGCGCCGGATCGCCGTCTGGGCCGCCGCTGCGCGGCCTCCGCGGTCCGGGCCGCGCCAAGAATCGTGAACAGCTCACGCCGGGACAAGTTGTCAAAGCTCATCGAGATCACTCTATCGGAGTCGGCAGCGCCCGGCGCGGCTGCCTTCTCTCGCGCTGGGGCGGCGGTTTCCGCGGCTGGCTGCCGGTCGCGGTTGGTTCTCTTCCCTGCGGTTCACGATTCTCAATCCACTCCGGCATGCAGGGTCCAAGGCTGCGCACTGGGACAAAGAGCGGAGTCTCATGAGTTCGAATCGCCTGAGGCGGATCACAATCGGCGACGCCCAATACGGCGGCCGTCCATGCATCCGCGCTATGCGGATTCGAGTGATCGATATTGTTGAACTGCCGGGCGCCGGCGCCACGTAGTAGGAGATTCTCGAAGACTACCAGTATCTGGAGCGCGAAGACATTCTTGCGGCCATTGAGTACGCCGCGCGCCAAATGGACCACACCGTACTCCGCTCCTCGTGAAGTTCCTCATCGGCCATCATCTCCCGCCGGCTCTCAAGAATGATCAAAACGGAGTTTGGAGTTCCCGCCAGACACGCGGCTGACCTCAGGATGCAGAATGCCTCGGATCGAGCGCTGTGGGAGTTCGCCCTGAAGCAAGATTACATTCTGGTCTCAGGAGACGAGGACTTTGCGAAGATTGTCCCGATCAAGCCGGGACCAGACTGCTGTGGTTGAGGCTCGGCAATTGCGGTCGAGGGGTTCTTCTTTAGGTGTTCCGGCGGCTCTGGCGGAAGATCGCTGCACAGATCGAAAGCGGTGACCGGTTCATTGAGATCCGGCAGAGCTCACTCACACCCCTGTGGCAATCCCGGCTGGGCTCATTTTTCAGCAAAGGAAAGTGAGATCCATTACCTGAAGTTCTCCACCAGCATCAAATCGCGCCCCTGCGAATCCACCTGCACGAAGAAGATCCACTGCCCGTCGGGCGACATCCCGATGCTGTTTTGCCGCATCGGCCGCGTCGTCGTGAAGCCCAGCTTTTCCACCTTGCGCGCGCTGAAGCGGTAGAAGCAGGCCTCGCCCGCTCCCGCGCGCCCCTGCGCGCCGGAGGTGCGCAGAATCCGGAAGAAGTAGACGCCATCCGCCAGCGGAATGAAATTGCGATGGTTGACCTCGGCCAGCACGAACTCCTCTTCGCCTCCGCCGGCCGGCATCCGCCACAGTCCCCCGCCGGCGCCGCTCCTCAGGAAGTAGGTGTATTTGCCGTCCCGCGAGAGCCTCGCTGCGCGCGCCTCGCCCTTCGACCACGGCTCCGCCGCGCCTCCCGCCGCCGGCACGCGGAACAATCGAGGCTCGCCCGCCCGCCTCGAACTGAAGAAGATGTACTTCCCGTCCGGCGACCAGCAAGGCAGCACATCCTCGGCGCGGTCGTCCGTCAAACGCTTCGGCGCTCCGCCGTCCGCCGGCGCCACCCACACATCGGGATTCCCCTCCAGGCGCGCGTCAAACGCGATCATCTTGCCGTCCGGCGACCACACCGGCGAACCCACCGTTCCCCCGATGAGATTTGTCAGCGGGCGCGGGTTTGAGCCGTCGATGTGAGACAGCCAGATCTGGCTCTGTCCCGCTCGCGTTGAGCTCACTGCAATGCGCGCGCCGTCGGGAGAAATCGCCGGCGAGTCCTCTACCGCCGGGCCCGAAATCCAGCGCTCCGGCTTCTGCCCGCCGCCCAAGCCCGGCCACGCCGCAACGCGGTAGATGTTGGCGTTCTCGAAGTTCGACTCGAAGACCATGCGGTCTCCGGTCCGGGAGATCGACGGCCAGGTGCCGTTCATGCCAAACGACAGCGCGGCCGCTTCACCTCCCTCCGCCGGAGCGCGCGCAAGCCGCCGCGGCTGCCCCGCGCGGATCGGCGCATCGAAGACGATCTCATCCCCGCCAGGCCCCAGCGCGAGCGTCCCGCCCGCCGCAACGCCTGTAATCCTGCGAGCGCTCCACAGGCGCTGGCCGAGCGACAACCGGCACAGCGACACCTGTCCCGGCTTCTCATTCCCAATCGCCAGGATCGTCTGGGCATCGAGAAAGACAGCGCCATCCACCTGCCCGATCGGAGGCTGCGGCAGCGGCCTTGTCTCTCCATCCTGAACCGACACCAGTTTCAGGCTCGAAGCCGTGAGAAACGTGCCCGAGACGCCGTCTCCCGCCAGCAGCCAGTTCCCGTCGGGCGACCATGCGTACGCGCGTCCCGCCCCAATGCGTCTCTCGCCTCCACCCAGCGCGGGAACTTCGTAGATCGTCGCCTGACGCCCTTCCGCGAATCGCACATAGGCGATCCTCTGGCTGTCCGGCGACCACACCGGCGTAGTCTCCGCATCCCGGTCCGAAGTCAGGCGCAGCGGCGCGCCCCGGTCGATCAGCCGCACGTACAGATCCACCGCCTCGCCCTCGCGGGGATCCCAGACGTAGGCCACCATCCGCCCATCCGGAGAGATCGCCGGGGTCATCTCGTCGCCCGGCATCGTTGTCAGCGGCCGCACGATGACGGCGGATGCATCGTTTCCGCGCCGCGCGGCAAACCAGGTTGCCCCGGCGGTGATGATGACGCTCGCCGCCAGCACCCAAGGCCACCACCGCCCGCCGCGGACCTGAACCGCCGGCGCCGGGCTGGCGGCCGCCAACTCCAGCGCGTGTCTGAGGTCGCGCGCCGTCTGCCAGCGCCCCTCTGGATCCTTGGCCAGGCACTTGGCAAGTACGCCCTCCAGCAGCGGCGGCGCCAGCGGTTGAAACTCAGAAACGGCCCGCGGCTCTTTCGTCAGCACCGACGCGATCACCGACGCCGTCGTTTCGCCTTCGAACGCCCGCGCCCCCGTCAGCATCTCGTACAGCACGCAGCCGAGCGCGAAGATGTCGCTGCGCGCGTCCGCCGGCTTTCCATGAAGCTGCTCCGGCGCCATGTACTGCGGCGTCCCGACGAACATGCGCTCTCCGGTGAGCGTGTCGCTGAGCTCCGGCGGACCAGGAGCGCCTTCTTTCAGCTTCGCCAGTCCAAAGTCCAGCAGCTTGATTCCCTGCTTGCCCGCCAGGATATTGCTCGGTTTCAGATCGCGGTGGACGATTCCTCTGCGATGCGCCGCTTCCAGCGCATCGCAGATCTGCGTGGCGAACGCCAGCGCTTTCGCCGGCAACATGGGCCCGCGCAGAGGCTCTCCGTCGACGAACTCCATCACGAGGTAGTTCGCCCCCACGTCATGCAGCGTGCAGATATTGGGATGGCTCAATTGCGCCGCTGTCCAGGCCTCCAGCCTGAACCGCTCAGACAGCGGTTCCCGCGAAAACTTGATGGCCACGGTACGATCGAGCTGCGTGTCGCGCGCGCGCCACACCTCCCCCATCCCGCCCTTGCCGACACGCGACACGAGCTCGTAGCGGCCGACTTTGTCTCCAGCGCGCAAGTGACAAAGAGAGTATATCTCGCCCGCATTATTTCCACGCCAGCGCGAGCCGGTTTTCCCCGCTCCTCGCAACACTTGTCCCAAACTTGCGCCCCTCCCGGTCGAGCCGCGCTCTGAGCCACTCAGCGTCCGCCGGCCTGGCGCGCTGCAAACGGAACCGCTTCGTCTCGAGCGCGGTCATCTCCAACCGCTCCAGGCTTCCCGCGCGCCCCACCGTGGCGAAGTACATCAGGACGAGGCCGCTTCGGTATTCCTCGTACCCGCCGATGCCCTCGTAGTCGTTCAGGAAATCGCCGCAACCATAGAGAATCAGCTTTCCCCGATAGACCTCGATGCCCAGCGGATGATGCGACGAGTGGCCGTGCACGATGTCCACTCCCGCGCCGTCGATGACGCCGTGGGCGAACGCGACATGCTCGCGCGGCACGTCGTAGCCCCAGTTGCCGCCCCAGTGCATCGAGAGCACAACGATGTCGCCCTCGCGCTTCGCCGCTTTCACCCGCCCCGCGATGCGCCGCACGGATTGTGCGCTCAAGTCCGGCAGAAACGCCACTCCCGGCTTTCGCTCCCCCCCGGCCCATGACGCCGGAACCCCCGCGCTCGCCATGCCGTAGGCGAGCACGATCACCCGCCGGCCCTCGCATTCGAACAACGCCGGTGACTCCGCTTCCGTCGCGTCCGCTCCCGCGCCCGCCGTGCGCACGCCGATCTCCCGCAGCGTTTTCAGCGTTTCGATGAGTCCCGCCGGGCCCCAATCCAACACATGGTTGTTGGCCAGCGACGCGCAGTCGATTCCCGCCGCCTTCAGACAGGCGGCGTTCTTCGGATGCATCCGGTAGTTGATGCCCTTCGGCGCCCGGTCCTCGCTCGTCGTGATGCTGGTCTCCAGGTTGATGATTCGCAGATGCGGCCGCAACCGCGCGAACTCGGCCAGCGCGTCGCCCCAGATGTAGGAAAAAGACGCCGGCCGCTTGATGAGCCCGTTCACCTGCTCGGCCAGCTCCACATACCCCAGCGCGGATGTCATGACCTGCTCTGCGATGTGCGGCTTCGAAGGATGCGGCAGAATCTGATCGATGCCCCGGCCGGTCATCACATCGCCGCACAGAAAGAGCGTCACATCCCGCGTCCCAGCCGGCAATACCCCGGCGGCGCTCCACAAAACATGCCGCCGCGTAACATAGCCTTCAGGCTGTGAAGTAACATAGCCTTCAGGCTGTGTCGCGTCACCCGGCCCGAACGGCCAACATCGAAACGGATCCACCATCGATACCCTCAACGTGGAATGTGATGTGTTCCCCCGCCTGCTGCGTGGCCAAGACATAGAGCGGCGCAAGACAATGCTCCGGAGTGGGAATCGACAGCCGCGCCGCCGTCCCCAGCTTCTCGTACTCGATCAAAGGCTTGAATTTCCGCGCCAGCATCATCTCCCTGGCTTCGCTTTCGAACCGCATCGCCCAGTCGCATGGATCGGCCGTCTGCCGTCCCCACGCAGACAAGCGGAGGTTGTGAACCAGGTTTCCGCTGCCCGCCATCAGGACGCCTTCCTCTCGCAGGGGCGCAAGCCTTCGCCCAATCTCGAAATGCGCCGAAGCCGGCTGCGTCTCATCGATGCTGAGTTGAACGACTGGGATGTCCGCACCGGGGTACACGCGGCGCAGGACCGCCCAAGTCCCATGGTCCAGTCCCCATGACTCGTCGAGCTTGACGAGCAACGGAGCCAGCAGCTTCTGCACGCGGCGCGCGAGATCGGGGTCCCCCGGCGCGGGATACTGCACCTGATACGGCTCCCGCGGAAATCCGCCGAAGTCGTGGATCGTCCGCGGCGCTGTGCTGACCGTGACCCCGGCGCCCGGCACAAACCAGTGCGCCGACATCCACAGGACAGCCCGCGGCCGAGGCAACTCCTCGCCAATGCGCCTCCACGCATCGGTGACGCGATTGTCCAGGAGCGCATTCTTCGGATTCCCGTGCCCGAAGTAGACCGCCGGCTGGATGAGCGACATGCGTTGCCTACCCCGTTTTTGTCTTCAAGAACGTCCCCTGCTGCAACTCCTCGAACGCCTGCCGGAGCTGCTCCTGCGTGTTCATCACGATCGGCCCGTACCACGCGACAGGCTCATGCAGCGGCTTCCCGCTAACCAGCAGAAACCGGATGCCCTCCTCCCCCGCCTCCACCTCCACCTCGTCTCCCCGGTCAAAGAGGATCAGCGACCGGTTGTCCGCCTGAACAGGAGGGTGAGTGTCCATCCAGCCAACGGATTCCGTCGGCGCCGCGAGCGGTCCTGAAGCGTTGCAGAACCTCCCCTCGCCCGCAAACACGTAGGCAAACGCATGCCTCGCCGTCTCGACAGGCAGCCTCTTTTTCTTCCCGCGCGGCACTGAGACATCGAGATAAACAGGGTCCGACGCGACGCCGTCCACCGGCCCCTTCTTCCCCCAGAAGCCGCCGCAGATCACCCTCACGCGCGTCCCGTCGTCATCGATGACCTCCGGAATGTCCGCCGCCTTCACTTCCTGATACCGCGGCGGAGTCATCTTGAGCGATGCCGGCAGATTCACCCAAAGCTGGAATCCGTGCATCTGCCCTGCTTCATTGCCCTTCGGCATCTCCTGGTGAATGATCCCGCTGCCCGCCGTCATCCACTGAACGTCGCCGGCGCCGATGACGCCGCGGTTGCCCAGGCTGTCGCCGTGCTCCACTGCGCCCCCAAGGACGTAGGTGACCGTCTCGATCCCGCGGTGCGGATGCCAGGGAAAGCCGGCCAGGAAATCCTGCGGGACGTCGTTGCGGAAGTCGTCGAGCAGCAGGAAAGGATCGAAGTCCGCGGTGTTCCCGAAGCCGAACGCCCGCCGCAGCCGAACCCCTGCGCCTTCGATTGCCGGTTTCGATTTCACGATGCGCTGTATGGGACGAATTGACACAGCCCTCTCCGCTCACTCTGGAGTTTAATCCACCCGTTTGCCGATTTCACTGGAACACCATTTGAGATCACAGCATCCTCTGCGCATACCCAGCTCAGGAGCCGGCGATATGCGTCCCGGCCGCACCACGATCCCCGGCTCCTCATCATCTGCACGCTCGCCGCCCTCGCTCAGCCTTGCCGCGACGACCGGTGGCGTGACGGCATCAGTCAAGCGATCGAATCCGTCACCGCCCAACACCCGGGCTTGTTTACACACGTCGCCCGCGAACAGTTCGAAGAGGCGCGGAATGCCCTCCTCGCCCGCGGCGTCCACACCTCCATCGGCCTCTTTCAAACCGGCACGCCGCCGCGCCGCCTCCGCCTACGCTTCTCCTGGTTCTCCGGCGGCATCTTCGTCGCCGGCGCGGCCGCCGCTCACGTTTCTGTCCTCGGCGCAAGGCTGGTGCAGGTTGAAGACACGACGATCGATCAGGCGACGTCCTGACGCCGCTTGCCCCGCACGAAAACGAATGGCGCATTCGAAGCCAGGCGCCGGCGCTGCTCTCCAGCCAGGACGCCCTCTTCGCCGCCGGCATTCCGGCCGATGAATCCGGCCCCGTCCGTCTCACGCTCGAAGACGCCAACGGCCGGACATTCACCATCTCCGCGGAAACGGCCGTAACAGCGCTCTTCTCTTTGCTGCACAAATCCCGCCCCAAACCTCCGCTCTACCGCCGCCCGCCTGAGCGCTTCTCTGGTTCGAATACCTCGAACCCTCGCGCACCATCCACGTCAAGTACAACGTCTGCCAGAACCCGCCGGCCCTCCCGATGAGCGCGTTCGCCGAGGCGAATCCCGTGGAACGCGCCATCATCGACGCGCGCAACAACGGCGGCGGCGACTCCAGCGTCATCCTCTCCTCTCCTCTCCTCGCCGCGCTCACTCAAGCGCCCGCCGCCGGCGTGATCTCGCAAGAAAAGCTGTTTGTCATCCTCGGCCGCGACACGTTCTCCAGCGGCCTTTGGGCGGCCATCGATTTCAAGCGCCTCGGCGCAGCGCTCGCCGGCGAGCCCTTCGGCCACAGCCCCAGTCACTTCGGCGGCGTCCGCACATTCGTGATGCCGAACTCGCGCATCATCGTGAGCTGCTCGGCATGCTGGCGGGACTTGCCCGGCTTCCCCGGTCCCGTCCTCGCTCCCGACATCCCCCCAGATCTCTTCCTCCGGCTTCTCCAACGAGTGCGGCCCCGCACTCGCCGCGATCCTGCACCGGTTCCGCGCGGAGATCGCCGGATCCCCTTTCTGATAAAACATTACTTTGCAGGTACCACAATGAACAGCCAGGAATCCCCCCGCCGCGGCTTCCTCAAGTCCGCCGGCGCCGCCGCTCTCACCACCAACATCTTCACCGGGCGCGTGTCGGGCGCCAACGACCGCACCGTGCTCGGCTTCATCGGCATGGGCCAGATGGGCATGGGCAACCTCCGGTATGCCATGAAGACGGAAAAGGTCCAGGTCGCCGCCGTCTGCGACGTCTACAAGCCTCATCTCGATGCGGCCGTCGACACGGCGAAGAAAGGCGGCTTCGACGCGAAAGGCCTCAAGGACTTCCGCGAGATTCTCGCCGACAAGTCCATCGACGCCGTGTGCATCTCCACTCCTGATCACTGGCACGCCCTGATGGCCATCGAAGCCTGCAAGGCCGGCAAGGACGTCTACGTGGAGAAGCCTGCCTGCGTGTACGTCGAAGAGGGTCTCAAGATGATCCAGGCCGCGCGCAAGTACAAGCGCGTCGTCCAAGGCGGCACGATGCAGCGCTCCGGCGGCTACTTCAAGAAAGCCGCTGAGCTCGTCGCGGCCGGCGAGCTCGGCGACATCACCTTCTGTCACGCCTGGCAGGCCGGGCTTTCGCGGCCCGAAGGATTCGGCAACCCGCCCGACGAAGCGCCGCCCGCCGATCTCGATTGGGAGATGTGGCTCGGTCCCGCGCCCAAACGGCCCTTCAACGCCAACCGCTTCGGCGTCGCGCCCAAGCGCTGGTCCACCTTCCGCTACTTCTGGGATTACGCCGGCGGCGCCATGACCGATTGGGGCATTCACCTCCTCGACCCCGTGCACCAGGCGCTCGGCGATCCGATGCCCAAGGCCATCGTCTGCCTCGGCGAGCGCTTCTACATCAAGGACAACCTGGAAACGCCGGACACGATGCTGGCCACGTTCCAGTACGAGAAATTCCTCGGCTCCTACGAGAGCCGCACCTGCAATCCGGCGCCGATGTTCGGCCAGGGAGCGGGCACGTCCATCCACGGCACGAAGGGCACCCTTGTTCTCAACCGCAGCGGTCTCTGGTTCACTCCCGTCGGACAGCCCGGCCGCGAGCCCATGGTGTGGGAGAAGAACTCCGAGATGTCGCAGATGAACGTCCCCCACTGGCTCAACTTCCTGGAGTGCATCCGGACGCGCGAAAAACCCATCAGCGACATCGAGAACTGCGTGCGTTCCAGCGTCACCTGCATTCTCGCCAACATCTCCCTGCGTTTCCGCTCGCGCCTCGACTGGGACGAGAAGAACTGGACCGTCGCCCAGAGCGACGTGCGCCAGCACCTGAAAGCCAATTACCGCAAGCCCTGGAAGCTGGAGGTGTAACATAGCCTTCAGGCTGTGGAAGTAACATAGCCTTCAGGCTGTGTGTTTCACCACAGCCCGATCACCTTCCACCACGCCACGCCCACGATCCCCCAGATCAGCAGGTTGACGACGGACACGATCGCTCCGATGCGCCACCACGCGCCAAACGGCACATACCCGTGCGCGAAAAACATCGGCGAAGGCGTCGTCCCGTAATTCGTCAACCCCGCCGCGAGGTTCGCCGAGCAAGCGAAGCCGAACACCACGATCCCCAGCGGAGCGCCCTTAGCCGCCAGCAGCGCGAGAAACGCCGGGAACATGGCGAGAATATGCGCCGTGATGCTCGCAAACGCATAGTGCGCGTAGAAGTAGATAAGAATGGACAGAGCCAGCAGCGCCGGCCACTCCATCCCGGCGAACACGCCGCCGATCCCCTGAGCGAAAGCCGTTGTCGATCCCGCGTCATTCAAGGCCTTGCCCAGCCGCAGCAGCCCGCCGTACCAGATGAAGATGTCCCACGCGGCCCGCTCGCGCACGACGTCCTCCCATGTCAGCGTGCCCGTCAGGAGCAGGGCCGCGCCTCCGCACAGCGCCGTGATCGTGATGTCGATCTTGTGCCAGCCCGACGTCACCCACATTGCGCACACCGTGACGAAGACCGCCGCGACCATCCACTCCTGCCGCGTCATCGGCCCCATCCTCCGCAGTTCGCCGCTGGCGAACTCGCGCGCCCGCGGCGTATGCCGGATCTCCGGCGGATACAGCTTCATCACCACCCACGGAACAATCGCCAGCGACAAAAAACCGGGCACGACGCCGGCCGCGAACCATCCCGCCCACGTCACGTCGAAACCGAACTGCCCCGCTATCTGCGCCGCCAGCGGATTCGACGCCTGCCCCGTGAAAAACATCGCGGCCGTGACGCAGATCGACTGGTACACCGCCACGATCAGGTAGGCGCCCAGCCGCCGGGCCGTTTCTCCAGGCTGCGAATCATAGAGCTCCGCAATCGACCGCAGAATCGGAAGCACCACGCCGCCCGATCGCGCCGCATTGCTGGGAATGATGCCGGCCAGCGTGCAGTCCGACATCGCCAGCGAATACGCCACGCCCAGCGAGCTCTTGCCGAACCAGCGCACGAAGAACAGGGCGATCCGCCGCGCCAGCCCCGTGTTCAGCAGCGCGCGCGAGATGAAGAATGCCGCCATCACCAGCCACAGCGTCGGGTCGCCGAATCCGCTCAGCGCCTCGCCGATCTTCATCCCGGCGATGAACGGCGCGAGCGTAATCGCCAGCAGCACGATCGCCCCGCCGGGCAACGGATGCAGCATCAATCCCGCGATGGTCGCCAGAAACAGGCCCGTCAGCCGCCACCCTTCCGGCGTGACGTTCGCGGGACGCGGCACAACCAGCGTCACCACAAAGTAGACCGCCAGAACCCCGGCCATCCGCAACGCGATGCCCCGCGCGTTTCCACTGGTGTCTTGTGGCATTCAGCGTACAAGTCTATCCGACTGGTGCTGTCCCGCAGAAGCCGCAGAAGCCGGTGACGAATCTCCTGCCTTGTGATATAGTCCGCACATACGTTCGAGTCCGCTGTCCAGGGAGACTTCGCAAGATGAATCGCCGTGTTCGAATCGCCATTCTCCTTCTGTGCGCACCGGCTCTGCTGACCGCCCAGTACACCTCGCAACAGATCTCCGGCCTGGTCCGCGACTCCAGCGGCGCTGTCGTCGTCGGCGCCAAAGTCACGGCAGTCCAGGGCGGCACGGGCTTCACTCGCGCCGCTCTGTCCAACGAGAGCGGTCTCTACGTCATCGCCAACATCCCCATCGGCGAGTACGATCTGACCATCGAGAGCAAAGGCTTCAAGACGTACAAGCGCACGGGCGTGACGGTGAGCGTCAACGCCAAGGTCTCCGCCGACGTTGACCTTGAAGTCGGCCAGGTCTCCGAATCAGTCACGGTCAGCGCCGACGCCGCGCAGATCGAGGCAACCACGGGAGAAGTCGGCCGGCTGGTCACCGGCGAGCAGGCCACCAAGATCCAGCTCAACGGCCGCAACTTTGCGCAGTTGCTCGCCCTGCTTCCCGGCGTCTCCACCACCAATCGTTCGAGTTTCGACCTCTTCGGCGGCTTCGGCTCGAACATGAGCGCGCAGTCTGTCAATGGCGGCCGCACCTACACGACCTCCTGGAACATCGACGGCGCCGACAACAAAGACAACGGGGGAGGCGGCAACAACTTCGTCAACATCAACCCCGATTCCATCGCCGAGTTCAAGATGATGACCTCGAACTACTCGGCTGAATACGGGCAGAACGCCGGCGCCGTGGTCAACCTCGCGCTCAAGTCCGGCACGCGCGACTTCCATGGCGCACTCTACGAGTTCGTCCGCAACGATTCGTTCGACGCATACGCCTACCGCGCCACCGCCAAGCAGAAACTGCGCTTCAACAACTTCGGCGGCAACATCGGCGGCCCCATCTTCATCCCCGGCCGGTTTAATGCGGACCGCAGCAAGCTTTTCTTCTTCTTCGGAACGGAGTTCAAACGCCTCCGCCAGGGCTCGCCCAGCTTTTGGGTTGTTCCAGCGCCCGAGCAGAGAGCCGGAAACTTCTCCGCTCTGCCTGCCGCGCAACAGCCCCGCGACGTGGCGAACAACAACGCGCCCTTTTCCGGCGGGATCGTCCCCGCCAGTCGGTTCTCCAAGAACGGCAAGGCCCTGGTGGACCTCTACCCGCTGCCCAACTACACGGGCACCGGCGGCAACTTCACCTTCTATCCCCCAGCGCCGCTGGACTCCGATCAGTACATCCTCAAGGGCGACTATCACCCGAACTCAAACAACCAGATCGCCGTCCATTGGCTTCACGACAACTACTACTCCTTGCAGAACACCGCCAACAAGGCCACCTATGATCGCGTCATTCCCGGCCTGAATACTTCATTGAAGTGGACGCGCATCTTCGGCCCCACCACCGTGAACACATTCCAGTTCACCTACACCGGCAACGTCATCCTTCAGGGCAACTTCCAGCCCAACCCCATCTTCGGCAACTCCTACCGCCGCACGGATCTCGGCGTCACCTACCCCATGATCTACGGCAACGAGACCTCGGTGCCCAACATCAGCATCTCCGGCTTCAACGCTCTCAATACGACGCCGCGCAACTGGAACAACTTCAACCGGGTCTTCCAGTGGAAGGACGATTTCTCCAAGATCATTGGCAGCCACAACCTGAAGTTCGGCGCTCTCATCATGCGCAGCCGTAAGAACCAGGACAACCAGCCGGCCATCAACGGGTCGGTGAACTTCTCGCCCGGCCATACTCTGCACTCGGGCAACCCCCTCGCCGACGCCCTCCTCGGCAACTTCAACAACTATTCAGAAGCTTCCGCCGGGCGTGAAGGCTGGTTCCGCTTCTCCCAGCTCGAGTTCTACGGCCAGGACAACTGGCGCGTCAACTCGCGCCTCACGCTCGACGCCGGCCTGCGTTACATGATCATGCAACCGCAGTACGCCGCGCTCCAGAATGCCGTCGTGTTCAGCCAGCGCTTCTTTGATCCGGCCAAGGCGCCCGCCGTTTCCGCGTCCAACGGTCTGCTCACTCCAGGCACGGGCGACCCCACCAACGGCCTGGTCGTGGGCGGCTCTGAATACCCGGAGGCGTTCCGAGTTCGGTTCCCCGCTTACAACCAGCCGCTCTATCAGAGCGTCCTGCGCGGCCTGCCCAAGGAGATCTCACCCTGGGCCAAGGATCTCTTCGGCCCGCGCCTCGGATTCGCCCTCGATCTCACCGGAAAGCAGACGACCGTGCTGCGCGGCGGCTACGGCCTGCTTTACGAGCGCATCCAGGGCAACTTCGTCTTCGGCCGCGTTAACAACCCGCCGTTCATCCAGGAGGCGCAGGTCTTCACCGCCAACATCGAGAACCCCGCCGGGGGCGCGGCCCGCCCCGCGCCTTCCAACGTCAGCTCCTACGATACCGGCGTGAAGATTCCCTCGGTGAACAACTTCAGCGTCGGCATCCAGCACAAGCTGACATCCGACATGATGCTCGATGTGGCCTTCGTTGGCAGCGGCGGGTGGAACCAGTACCGCCAGGTGAATCTCAACCAGCTCCGCGCCGGGACCATTCAGGCCAACCGCGGCATCAACACCAACGCCCTGCGCCCCTACCTCGGCTACGCCAACATCAGCCACTACATCACGGGCTCCAACTTCAACTACAACTCGCTCCAGGTGCAGTGGAAGAAATCCATGCGCGGCAGCGGCCTGCTCAACATCGCCTACACCTGGTCGAAGGCCCTCACCGACGCCAGCGATTGGGGCGAGCTCGCAGCCGACAGTTACAACTTCAAGAGCGATCGCGGCCTGGCCAGTTATGACCGCCGCCATATCTTCGTATTCAGCTACATCTATCCGCTGCCCTTTTGGCGGCAGCAGGATCAGTGGTACAAGCTCGCCTTCGGCGGCTGGCAGCTCTCCGGCGTCACCACGCTCCAGAGCGGACGCCCGATCAACATCGGCATTCAGGGTGACAACGCGGGCATCGGACAGGGCGGCCAGCGCCCCGACGTCTCGGGCGATGTCTTCCCCTCAGGCACGAAGACCGCGGACCGCTGGTTCAACACCGCGGCCTTCACCAACCCAGCGCAGGGGACCTTTGGCAATCTCGCCCGCAACGCCGTGCCCGGCCCCGGAACCAACAACTGGGACGTGTCGCTCCAGAAGATCTTCCGCATCAGGGAGCGGGCCAACCTCGAATTCCGCGCCGAGTTCTATAACGCCCCGAACCACTTCAGTTACTTCGGCGTCTCCACCACGCTCGGAGCCGGCAACTTCGGCCAGGTGACGAGCGCGACGGACCCGCGCACCCTCCAGTTCGGCTTGCGCTTTGGATTCTGAGTCAGAAAGGCAGCCGGCCTATCGCTTTCCCAGCCACCTGATCCGCACATTGAACGCGCGGCTTTGTCCGCCGAACATCGTGAGGAACCGCGGCGACGACGCGTCGGCGATCACGACGTTCGGATTCCTGTGGTTGGTGATGTTGAAGAACCCGAAGCGCAGCGCCCACCTGTGCCCCATCGAAACGAACCGCCGCTCCAGGAAGACGCTCAACTCGAAGAACGCCGGGAACCGCCGCTCGCTCGGCCGGCCAAGCACAGCGCCGCGCTCGTCGTACACCGCGAACGGAAACCCGTCGCGCGTCTCCAGCAGATAAGCCACCGCCCAGCTTTCGAAGTACGCCGGCAGATACCCCCAGCTCACAAAGCGGTTCGGCGCGTCCCACGGCATGCGGCCCTCGTTGTCGCCGATCAGCAGCGGAAAGTCCGCGCGGACATCGTTGACGGCGTTGCTCGCCGCGCGCGACCGCGTGTAGCTCGCCATCCACTCGAAACGTTTGCGGAAGTTCTGCTTCAGCGTCAGCTCCACGCCGTCGTAGGCGTCCCGCCGCGTATTCGCCATCCTGTAAAGCGCCTCCGCCGACCGCGCGCCGTACGCCGCCACGAAGTCGCCGTCCGGCGGCGCATCCGGATCGAGCGTGTTCAGATAAGTCAGGCCGTTCGTCGTCCGGCGCCGCGTGTACTGAACCCGCCCGTAAACAGAACCCGGCAGTTGCCGCTCCAGGCCCAGCGCCCAATTCGAATAACGCGGCCGGCCCAGACGCCCGCCCGGCTCGAGAAACACGGACAGCGCCGGACCGCCGGCCATGTTCCCGGCCGCATCGTAGTAGGAGGACAACGTGTACTGGTCCCACGGCCGGCTCGTCATCCCCAGCAGCGTTTGCTCGAAGACCAGCCCGAAGCTCGCGAACGCCTTGGTCGATCTCAGTCCCGGCGGCGTCCAGGACATTCCCACTCGCGGCGCAACGTTGTGCGAGCCGATCATGCGGTCCCAGTCCGACCTCAGCCCCAGCTCCACCATGATGCCCGGCCGAACTCTCCACGAATCCTGCGCGTACGCGGCGAACTCCGTATTCGTCTGCCGCACGGCGCCGTTACCCGCAAACACCACGCTCCGCGCCGGCAGCCGCCGCTCGTTCAGAAACACATACCCGGTCCGCACCGCATCCTGGTGGTAGGACAGCGTGCCCGCCTCGACGCCGAACCTCAACTGGTGCTCGCCCATGAGCCGGCGCGGCATCAGCGACACGTTCGCCAGAAACTGGTCCCGCGCCGACCTTCGCACGGTGTCGAAGTATGAGAACCCCTCCCGGCCGTCCGGCGTGTAGACCAGCATCCCGCGCCCCTGCGGAATCTCGCGCCCGAACGTGCTCGTCGTGGAGTACCCGGCTTCCAGGAGAATCCCGCGCGTCAGGTACATCTGGTCTTTCACGTAGAACATCCACTGCCGGCTGCGCCGGTCTGTCGTCGTCGAGGGCGGATCCAGCACCCCCAGCCCGTTGCGCGGCGAAGTCCACAGCCCCGTGAACAGCCCTGTCGTGAGCGTGTTCGACGGCGTCAGGTTCACCTGCGTTCGCAACAGGTTGTTGGCTCGCCAGGCCTTTGTCCGGTCCTCGCCCTTCGGCAGCTCGTCCACCACGTACTGGTCGTATTGCAGCGAAAGCCCGTCGGAAAACCACGCCCGGCCTTTCTTAATCGGCCCCGATAAATTGAACCGCGGCGTCCAACTGCCGATCAGGAGCCCCTTGCGATGCTCGATGCCCGGCACGAAGTTGGTGGCCGAGGTGCGCCACTGGTCGTCTCCCGCCGCCGTCTTTACCGCGATGACGCCCGCCGCGCCTTTCCCGTATTCGGCCGTGCTGTGCCCCGACACCTCCAGGCTCCGCACGGCCTCCACGCTCAACCGCGTGTCGAAGCGCCCGGTAAGCGGATCGTTGATCTGGAATCCGTCCAGCGTGTACAGCACTTGCTCCTCGTTCGCGCCGTTCAGGTGGATTCCGCCGCGCGAGTCCTGCACCACGCCTGGAATGACGCGCAGCGCGTTGCGCAGCGTATTCGTCGACGGGTACGGGACCTCCAGCAACTGCGTGCCGTCCAACTCCCGCGGCGGAATCGAGCGGTCGTAGTCGATCACCGGCGGCGAGTACGCGAGGTCGAGCCGCTCCACCACCTCGCGCGCGGTGTTCATCACCACCGTGATCTCGTTGACGCCCTCCGACACCGCGATCTGCCGCCGCTCGATCTTGAAAAAGCCCGGCTTCTCCGCCGCCAGCAAATAGTCGCCCGGCACGGCCAGTTCGAGCTCAAACCGCCCCGTCGTGTCCGTGAGCGACTCGGACTTCGCCTGCGGCGCGCTCTCCCGCCACAACACCACCCGGACCCCTTGCAGCGCAACGTTGTTTTCGTCGACCACGCGCGCCGCCAGCCGCGCCGTTGTCTCCGCGCACTGCGCCGTCAGTGCCGCACACGCCAGCACTGCCGCCCGCAACGCTCTGTCACCCCAATGCACCGCTGCTTCTCATGATAAAGCAGCGCGCCGCGCGGACTCACTTCACGGGCTCGTAATCCGCGCGAAGCGAGAGCCTCTCCCCCGGCGCGAGTTGCTTCTCCGCGCTCCACACCAGCATCGACGCCATCGGCCCGCCACGCACGCTCCAACGCATCACCGCGCGCCACGCCTCCTCCACCGCGAAGTGATTCGTCAGCGCCGGCACGGCCGCCGGATGATACGCCGTCCACGCTCCTCGGGGGAGCTTCTCTCCCTCCAGCACGATCGTGCCCGTGGTCTCCTGCCCCGCCTGGAAGAACACGCCGTCGTGCCGCGCGCCCGCGACCGTCTCGTACCGCCACGCGAGCTCCGCGCCCTCCAAGCCGTCCTTCGGGCTGTAATCCGCGTGCGCTTGCAGCGCCGCCGCCACCGGGCTTGCGCCGGTATTCTCGATCTCCGTCACCGTGTTGACCCGCGGGCTGCCGCCTTCAAGCCAGATCCGCCGCCTCACCGCCAGACCGTTTTTCGTCTTCGCCGACAGCGCCACCGCCGCGCCCTGCCGCTCCGCCTGCGCATCCCACTCGGCCGAGTACGCGTTTCCGTAGTAGTCGGGATGAATGCTCACCCATGCGCCGCCGACATCCGGATAGTCCCAACTGCCCGCGTCCGGCGTCCGCAGCACATTCAGCCCCGAGCGCTTGTCGACGAGTTCCACAACGCGCCCGTTCAATTCCGGCACAACCGTCGCGCGCGCCGCCGCGTTCTCGATCGTCACCGCGCGGTAGCCGCGAATGCGTCGCGCGAAGTTCTTCTCGTGCTGCTCCACCGTGCGGCCTTCGTGCAACTGCTGAATCCCGTACTTCCTTGCCGCCGCGGTCACGCTCTCCATCTGTCTCTTCAACGACGCCGCGTCCACAGGCCCGTACCTGCCATCGCGAATCACAAACTGCTTGGCCCGCACGTAACGCACGTACTCCAGCGGCATCCGCGCCTTCCTCACGCGCTCGCGAGTCTCCTCGCTGTCAGCCGCCTTCTCCGCGCGGTCCATCAGCGCCAGGCCCTTCGTCAGGAACTCGTCGTTCAGGTACGGCTGCCGCGGCTGGTCGAAGATCCACATGTGATGTCCCTTGCCACGCGGCTTCGCCCGAACCTGCGCATGAGCGAGATCGAAGTACGACCTCATCCACCGCGCCGCTTTCCCGTACACCGCGCCCAGAAAATCATCGATCTCGCGCTCTACGTTCACCCGGGGGTTCCACAGCAGCCGCGCCATCACGTAGCTGCGCAGCTCCGCGTCCGATCCGCCTCCGCCCGGCGCGTATGCGCCCTGCAAGAAGAGCCCGACGACGCCCGTGCGCTGATACATCGGAATGTCCGCCGCCAGCTCGTCGAAGTCGGGAAACGGCGCAAGGTAGTGGGAGAAGTTCGTGTTGTAGTGCCAGATGTAAAGCCGGCTCGTCATCTTCGACCACGACTTCAGGATGTCGACAAACAGCCGGTTGTACTCGCACTGCTCGTACGGATGCGCCTCGCACGCGCCGATCGGACAAAGCCTGATCCGCACGTTCGCCCGCGGTCTCGCCTTCAGCGGCGGCCGCTCCGTGTACCAATAGGCCAGCGTGTCGATCAGCTTGTCGGGGTTCGTCTTCTCGATCTCCGCCGCGAGTGCGTTCACGTAGCGCAGCACCGGGCCGATATGCGCTCCGCCCTCCTCCTCTTCCACCCGCCGGCAGTTGTCGCACTCGCACCATCCCGTCCAGTCGTTCTGCGACACCGACAGGATCGTCGCCTCCGGATGTTCCCTGATCCACCCGCGCACCGCCTCAATCCCCAGCCGCAGCACGTCCGGATTCGTCAGGCACAACTGCCCGCGCTCCCAGCGCCTCTTCCCGCCGATCAACGAAAAATACTCCGGGTGATCTTTGAAGTGCTTCTCCGGCGGAAGCATCTGGTAGAACGAGTGCACGAACGGGTAGTAGCGCACCTTCCCGCCTGTCGCCTCGTCAAGCTGATGCGTGTTGCCGTTCACGCGATTGCGCGCGCTCCAGTTGCGGTCGAACGCTTCGGTGAAGAACGTCTCGCGATACTCGAACGCCGGCTTCCCACTCTCGTCCATCGCGCCGAGGCGAATCGTCCGCCGCTTCGGGATCTTGCTCACGGCCGCCGTGTACCACCGGCACCCCAGCTTCTCGAGCAGCTCGTAAACCCCGTACATCACTCCGCGCGGCCGCCCGCCCTCGATGATGATGTCGCGCCCCACGGTCCGCAAGCGAAACTCCTCCGCTCCCAACCGCGCATCGCCATTGAGCGCAATCCGCGGCCCAACGCCCTCCGCGCAAGTCTCAACGGCGAGCCGCGCCCCAGCCATCTCCTCAACAAAGCGCTGCAACTCCTCCGCCGCCCACCTCTCGCCCGGCGCCGCATCCGCCGCTACGCAGATCCGGTGTTCTGACTTCCCCTCCCGCACCAACGTCACCTGCGCGCCAGCGCACACCGCAGCAAAGAACAGAATGGCAGTCTTCATCTCACCAGCGTTCTATCACGCCGGGAGCCGCGCTTCCAGCCTCCCGGCCGGCAGAATCGACAGCCTTGGAGGAAAGCGAGGCGTTCCCGCACCCGGGAAAGCCTCTGGGCCGGCTTTTTCCTGCTGACATCCCCGTCACTCGGCGCTCAAACCACGGCCACGGTCCGCGGCCGGGTCACCGGCCCGCAAACTCAGCCTGTCTTCGGCGCCGCCGTCAGCGCGTCTGGCGCCATGATTGACGCCGAAGCCGCCGGCGCCCGCGCCGAGCTCGACGCCCGCGCCATCGCATTGCCGGATGATGGGGCCTGCCTGCGCCCCGCCCCATGCCCCGTTAAGCATATGGAGGTCAATCATCCGAACGGCGATCTTGCGCGGGGATCACGGTCGAATTCATCGATGCGGAAAAGAAGCCACAGGCGGCGGCTCGGTTTCGCCTGGGGGGACCTCTCGCCTGGAGCCCGGCGGGCGATTCGCTGATCACATCTCCGTTTCCCGACTCGTCCGAGCGCTGGCTCTGGAGGATCCCAGCCGCCGCCTCGCATCTGGGCGCGCCCGGACCCACAGCGACATCTGGCGCCGGCAGCAGTCAGGCGGAATCTCATCTTTGTTGTCCTCGAGCTCGCGCGACGCGAATCCGCAGTAATCCCGCGACGGCAACCGCAAAGATGATCTTCGCCCAGGACCTGATGCGGATCGAGAACTTCCGCTGAGCGGACGCCCGCCGGCCGGCCGGCCAGTCCTGCGAAGTTTTCGCCGGAGATCTTTTCCGCGGAAACCCCCGTACCGGAGCCGAGGATTTGACCGCGTCCGAATTGTCGTACAAAATGTCATACATGAGGAAAGCCACCGTTTCAATCCGGGAGCTTCAGCAGAACCTCAAACAGGTCATAGCTCGTGTGGAACGCGGCGAGGTGCTGGAAGTCACGCGTCGGCGAAAGCCCGTGGCGCGGCTGTCTCCCCTGGCGGCGAGCGGTCCGCTGCGCCCGTGGCCGGACCTCGATGCGCGGACGCGCGCCGTCTTCGGCGACCGCATCATCGCGCCGGGGGGGTCTGACGCAGTGCTTGAGAATCGGGGGGAACGGTGACCTACGTCGACTCCAGCGCTCTGGTCCCGCTGTATGTGCCGGAGCGCTTCTCCGCCACGGCGCGGGCCGTCGTCCGGCATGCCAGGCAGGTCCCCTTCACTGTCCTGCACCAACTTGAGCTGGCGAATGCGTTTGGACTTCTCGCAGGGCGCGGCTTGATTACCGGAGCTGAGCGTGAGGCTGTTCTAGGCCTGATCGAGGAAGACATCGAAGGTATGCGCCTCGTCCCCACGGCTTTGGACTATGAGCGCATGTTCGAAGGGGCGAGTGACCTCTCCCGGAGGTACGCGGCCAAGTTTCTCGCCCGAAGCCTGGACTTGCTGCATGTGGCCGCGGCACACCTTGTGCGCTGCAAGTCATTCGTCTCCGCCGACGACCGCCAGCTCGCTGTCGCCAGGGCGAGCGGCCTGGCTGTCGTGGACATCAAGCGCGCTTTCCGGCGGCGCGGGCGATGACTGGAGCGTCCAGCGCGGACCGCCGGCGGCCCGTCACCGCACGGCGGGCGGAAGCGCGCCGGATACCGCCCCTTGTTCCCGGCGGCTCCCGCGACCTTTATGCCTCGCTTTTGGCAGAAACCTCACAATCCAGCAGCGTTTTCGCTGTTCGCCTTCGCCGCATCCTGGCCAGGCAAGCTGCTGGACGCCCCGTGCTGCGACCGTGAGAAGGCCGCCGGTTGCGCCGCTTGCGCGACGCCACGGCCTTCGTCTTCGACGTCGCGGGCAAGATCTATCGCTTCGACGATGGAGGCGACGCAAAGGCGTCCGCGGCGATGAAGAACCGCGCCGGCCGCGCGGCCGGCCCGAACAACCCCAAGTCCGGTGAAGTCACCGCGGAAGTGAAGAGCGTTGAGCAAGGAGAAACCATCAATATCGAGAGCATCGACGTGAAATAGACCCGCCGTCGCGGCCCCTCCCGCGCGGCGCTACCTTCTTGACGGCTCGCTGGTCACGCCCCGGCGGGTGACTCATGAGATTCGAGCGGGCACGGCGCGTTTCGCCGGCATCGGCGCCGGGATGCGGCCGATCCGCCTGCGAGGGCAATCAAACATCGCCGGCTTGGCGGGATTTCGGGAGTTCTTCGATCCGTCCGGGCTGCAACTCATTTATGGACTGTTGCCGAAATCCTGCACGCAGGGATTGGCTACGGAAGCCGCGCCGGCCGTCTGCGATCACGCGTTCTTCAATCCCGGCTTCTCCGAGATCCGGGCCGCGATTGACGTCCCCAACCGCTCATCCGCAAGAGTGCCCGTACGGCTCGGCATGAGGAAGGCCCGCGACGCCGACAATGAAGGTCCCGCAGGCGCCGCACACTACGTCCTGGACAGGGCTGGCTGGGTGGAGCGCCGGCGCCGTGACGGCCAGCTCGAGCACTTTGAACTGGATCGGCGGCCCGCGAAACCCGCGGAACCGTCCTGAACCGCGCTGCCGGAAAAGGCCCGCCCCACGCGCGTGATATCCTGTGGAACGTGCGGAAAAAAGGGCGTTCTGCGGCCATACCCGTCCTGTTGCTGATCGCCGCCCCGGCGGCGCCGCCGCCGCGCTCCGCCCCCGCCGGGCCCCCTCCCCCGCCTCTCATCGAAACCCTCGCCGATGAGCTGCGACGCAACTTCGAGATCCTCAAGCAGCAGGCCGACCCCGCCCCTTACTTCATCTCCTATCTTGTGGAAGAGGAGGACTCCGAAACCATCCTCGCCACCCTCGGCGCAATTCAGTCCAGCGAGCGCTCGCAGCGCCGCGGTGTCGACACCATGCTCCGCGTCGGCAGCCCTGAGTTCGACAACTACCACGTCGTCGACGGCGACCGCCCCGTCGGCGGCGCCTCCACCGCGCTCCCTATCGAGGACAAGCCCCAGGCCATCCGCCAGATCCTGTGGCGCGAAACGGACCGCGCCTGGCGCGCCGCCGCCGGGCGTTACATCAAGGTCCGCGGCGCCAGCCAGGTTCGCCGCGACGACCTCAAGCCTGCGCCGGACTTCTCCTCTGAAGAGCCCTCCACCGCGACCCTGCCCGTCCCGCCCATGAAACCCCTGGGCCCCGAGTGGACCGCGCGTCTCAAGAATCTCTCCGCTCAGCTCGGCGGCGCCTTCGGCGTCATCTCGTCTTCCATCGCCTTGAACAACCTCCGCGAAGTGAAAACCTTCGTCAACACCGAGGGCTCGCGGATTCAGCATGGCCGCACCTTCGTGCGTCTCACCATCTCCGCGCGCGCCAAGGCATCCGACGGCGAAGATCTCGCCGCCTCCGAAAGCTTCGATGCGTTCGACGCCGCCGGCCTGCCGTCCGAAAAAACTCTCGCCGAGGCCGTGAAGAAAGTCGCCGGGACGCTCTACGCCCTCTCCCGCAGCCAGCCCGCCGACCCCTACACCGGTCCGGCGATTCTCTCCGGCCGTGCCGCCGGCGTCTTCTTCCACGAGATCTTCGGCCACCGCGTCGAAGGCCACCGCCAGAAGGATGTCACCGAGGGCCAGACCTTCTCCAACAGCGTAGGCAAGCCGGTGCTGCCCGAGTTTCTCTCCGTCGATTTCGATCCTAAAACGCAAACGGCGGCCGGCATCGCTTTGAACGGCTGGTACGAGTTCGACGACGAAGGAGTGCCCGCGCGCCCCGTCCACCTGGTTGAAAACGGAATCCTGAAGACGTTCCTCCTCTCGCGTTCTCCTCTGCCCGGCTTTCCCCGCTCCAACGGCCACGGGCGCAAGCGCGCCGGCCTCGAGCCCGTCTCGCGCCAGTCGAATCTGATTGTCCGCTCCTCCGGGAAAGTCAGCGAGGAGCGGTTGCGCCAGATGCTGATCGAAGAAGCCCGGCGGCAAGGCAAGCCCTACGGGCTGCGCTTTGAAGAGGTCACCGGCGGCTACACGACAACACGGCGCCAAGGCCTCCAGGCCTTCACCGTCATCCCGCTGGTGGTCTACCGCGTGTACACCGACGGGCGTCCGGACCAGTTGATCCGCGGCGTGGACATCGTCGGCACGCCGCTGGCGAGCTTCGCGAAGATTCTCGCCACGTCGGACCGCGAAGCCGTCTTCAACGGCTACTGCGGCGCGGAATCCGGCAGCGTGCCCGTGGCCGCCGTCTCGCCCGCGCTGCTGGTCCGCGAGATCGAGATCCAGCGCAAGCCCGTCCGCGGAGACCGGCCGCCCCTCTTGCCCCGCCCGTCGGCCCAGGGAAGGCCGGTCGAATGAGACGAACTCTGGCCCCCGCCATCCTCGCAGTGAGCCTGTGTCTCGCCACGCCGGCCCAGCCCCCCGCCGCCAAAGCACGCGTCTCGCAAGCCCTAGAATCCGACCCCATCCTCGCCGCGCTCGCGCAAGAGCTCCAGCGCGCCCGCCTCCTCACCGGACTCGGCGATCCCATCTACTACCTCGAAGCCTCCGCCGACGATTCGCAGAACTTCACCATCGGCGCGACTCTCGGCGCGGCATTCGCCCCCGCCAACGTGAGGCTGCGTCCTCTGCGCGTACAGGTTCGCGTGGGCTCGCCCCAGTTCGACAATACCAATTCCGTCTTCTCCGACTACTACTCCGGCGCGCGCTACGACTCGCCAACTCTTCCTATCGATGGACCGCTCCTGGCGCTCCGCCACACCGTCTGGCTGGCCCTCGACCGCGCCTATAAAGCAGCCGTGGAAGCCGCTTCGCGCAAACGCGCCGCCCTGCGCGGCGTCACCGTCAGCGACCCCCTGCCCGACTTCACCTCCGCTCCCGCCGTCACGCTCATCGAGCCCGTCGTCCGCGGCAAAATCGACGAGGAAGCGATCACCCAAAAGGTCCGCGACCTTTCCGCGGTCTTTCTCAACTACCCCGAGATCGCCGGCTCCAATGTGGAGGCGCAGGTCGGCTTCGGCTACTTCTACTTCCTGAACAGCGAAGGCACGGCCATCCGCATCCCCGACAACCTTGCCTCCTTCAGCGTACGCGCCTACAGGCAGGCCGCCGATGGCATGCCTCTTCACGACGGCGCGGTTGTCCAGGTCCTCGATCCCGCCAAGCTCCCCGGCGACGACGACTTGCGCCGCGCGGTCGATGATGTCGCGCGCAATCTCGCGATGCTCGGCAGCGCGCCGCGCGGAGACAGCTACATCGGTCCGGTCCTCTTTGAACCCCGCGCGGCCGCGCAGGTATTCGGCGAGATCTTCGCCGAGCACCTCGCCGTCCAGCCGCGTCCGGTCTCCGAGCCCGGCCGCCCGCTTCCCATCGTCACCCGCGAATTCGACGGCCGCATCGGCGCCCGCGTCCTGCCCGAATGGATGAGCGTCGACGACGACCCCTCGCAAACCAAATGGCAGGGACAGCCGCTCGCCGGACACTACCGCATCGACCTCGAAGGCGTCGCCGCCCGGCCGGTTAAGATCGTCGACAACGGGGTCCTCAAAGCCATCCTCGCCACCCGCCGGCCCGTGCGAGGAGTCACTGAATCCAACGGCCACGCGCGCCTTCCCGGCGTCTTCGGCCAGAAGACCCCGCGCATCGGCAATCTCTTCGTCGACGCCGCGCGCCGCGCGCCGCTCGATGCGCTGAAGAAGCAGTTGATCGAAGCGGCCGGGCGCCAGGGCAAGCCCTACGGCATCCTGGTCCGCAAAATGGACTACCCCTCCTCCGGCTCGCTCGAAGATCTCCGCGCGCTCTCCCAGCGCGCCACGCGCTCGGGAGGAGGCGGCCGCCCGGTGAGCGCCCCGATTCTCATCTATCGCGTCTACCCCGACGGCCGCGAGGAGCTCGTCCGCGGGCTCCGCCTCCGTAATTTCTCCCCGCGCGCTTTCCGCGACATCGTGGCTGCATCCTCCGAGCAGTCGCTCTTCAACTACCTCGACAACGGCGCTCCGCTCGCCTTGATGGGCGCCGGCAATTACGTCGTCGGCTGCTCCATCGTCGCCCCAGGCGTGCTATTTGAAGAATTGGAGCTGGAAGCGCTCGACGAGCAGTTGCCGAAGCCGCCGATTGTCCCTCCGCCGGCGCTCGCCGGCGGCCGCTGACGGCGCGCTCCCCGATTCAGATGGGCGTTCTCTCGAGAGTCATCTTCTACGAAATCTCGACCAGCGCCTTTCTGGGCGCCGTTCTGTTTATTCTCGTTCTGTTCCTGCAAAAGGCGGGACAGCTTTTCAGCATCCTCGTCAACAGCACCGCGACGCCGCAAACGGTCGGCTACCTCGTCCTCCTGCTTCTCCCCGGCACGCTGCCGCTCACGCTGCCGCTCGGCGCGCTCTGCGGAGTCCTCATCGCGCTCAACCGCATGTCAAGCGATGGCGAAATCACCGCCCTGCGCGCGTCGGGCATTCCCAGCCGCAAGGTCGTGCTGCCTGTTACGGTCTTTGCCGTTCTCGCCATGGCCGCCACCGCCTTCTGCTCGCTCTGGCTGGCGCCCTGGTCGAACGGCGAAATGGTCCGCGTCATCAACAGCATGGGCGCGGCGCAGTTGACCGCCGAGATCCAGCCGCGCATTTTTGAAGAGCGCTTCCCCAGCACCGTGCTCTACGTCGGCGACGTCTTGCCCGGCCAGCCCGTCCGCTGGCGGCCGGTCTTCATGGCCGATCTCTCCAAGCCCGGTGAAGCCCCCAGCGCCGCGCCCCAGCAGGGCACGGGCCCCCGCGTCACCATCGCCAGCGAAGCCATTGTTGTTCCCGACGCCGCCCACAACCGGCTCCAGCTCTCCCTGATACGCAGCAACAGCTACGAAGCCGCGCCCGAGCCCAGCACCTACTACCGCGTCTCCTCCCCCAAACGCGAACAGATCCTTGAAGCCCGCGAACGCGCCGAGCGCCGCGCCAAGCTCTTCACCGCGACGCCCACCCAGGATCTGTTCGCCGAGGCGAAGACGGCGCTCGAAGCGCAGATCGAGCTCCACCAGCGCTTCGCCCTCCCCCTGGCCTGCATTCTGCTCGCGATTCTCGGCGTCCCGCTGGGGGTCAGCTCGCGCAAAGGCGGCAAATCGGCGGCCTTCGTCATCACGGTGCTGTTCGCCTTCTTCTACTACATGGCGCTCATCAGCCTGATCGGCCTCGCCCGCGAGGGCCGCATCCGCGCGGATCTCGCCGTCTGGCTCCCCAACGCCGCCTTTGCCGCCGCCGCACTGTTACTCCTCCTGACGCTCGAACGCCCCGGCGACCGCGACCTCGTCGGCCTCCTCATCTCCTGGGCCGGCCATCACTGGTCGCGCCTGCGCACTCTCTTCAACAAGAATCCGCAGCCGTCTTCCGGATTCCAGCTCACTGCCTGGCGCACTCGTATCTTCCTGCTGCCGCAAGTCATCGATGTCTACATCCTCTCGGCCTTCCTCTTCTACTTCACGATTCTTCTGATCAGCCTCGTTCTGCTCACCGAGATCTTCAATTTTTTCGAGCTGCTTGGCGACGTATTCAGCAACAACATCCCCATGCGCGAGCTCTTCACCTACCTCTTCTTCCTCGCGCCCAAGCTCATCTATGACGCCGCCCCCTTGAGCGCTCTGGTCGCGGTCCTCGTCACTTTCGGCCTGCTCCAGAAGAACAACGAGATCACCGCCATGAAGGCCTGCGGCATCAGCATCTACCGCCTCGCGATGCCCGCCCTGTTCGCCGGCCTCTTCCTGAGCGGCCTCTTGTTCGGCTTCGACTACTACGTCGTCACCCAGGCCAACCTCATCCAGGACGCGCTCCGCAACAAGATCAAGGGCGGTCCCGTGCAGACCTTCCTCGACCCCAACCGCAAGTGGATCTTCGGGCGCGGTTCGCGCATCTTCCACTACAACTTCTTCAACCAGGAGGAAGGCCTGCTCGGAAACGTCAGCGTCTACGAGCTCAACCCCGCCAGCTTCCAGCTCACCCGCCACATCTACGCCGACCGCGCGCGCTGGGAGCCGTCGCTGAAAACCTGGATCTTCCAGAACGGCTGGTCGCGCGACCTCCGCGAAAACACCGACGTCTTCCGCACGTTCCAGGGCGAGACCGCCACCTTCCCCGGCATCGACGAGCCCCCAAGCTGGTTCGCCAAGCAAGTGAAAACTTACAAGCAGATGAACTTCCGCCAACTCGAACAGTACATGCTCGAGTTGCGCCAGAGCGGCTTTAACACCATCCCGCTCGCCGTGCAGTTCCACAAGAAGTTCTCCGTTCCGCTCTTCGTCTTTGTGATGGTGCTTGTCTCCTTGCCCTTCGCGTTCCTTACCGGCAACCGCAGCGCCATGGTCGGCGTAGGCGTGAGCCTCGGCGTCGCCACCGCCTACTTCGCCCTCAACTACCTGTTCGAGCAGTTGGGCAACGTCAATCTCCTGCCTCCGCACATCGCCGCCTGGTCTCCCGGCGCCGTCTTCGCCCTCGCCGGGGTGTATCTCACCTCGCGCATGCGCACCTGAGGCCCGCCATGGCGCACCGGCTTCTTCTGGGCGAACCCGGCTCCGGCAAAACCACCGCGATCCTCAACGAGATCCGCGCGGCTTTTCGGCGCGGCGACTCCTCGTTCCGCCTCCTCGTCCCCACAGCGACGATGGCCGAACATCTCCGACACCTGCTCGCCCGCGAAGGCCTGGCCGTCCGCCCCAGCGCCATCCAAACGCTCGCCGCGTTCCTCGAAGACCTCGTCCCCGGTGTCAGCGTCGTCTCATCCGCGATCCTCTCCCGCCTCACCGCCCGCGCCATTCAGGCTTCACGTCCCGCCGCATTTGAAACTCTCCTCGACAGTCCCGGCTTCGCCTCCGCCCTTACGCGAGCTCTCGAAGACCTCGCCAACGCCGGCTGTGACGCTCTCCAATGGTCCGCCTTGCGCGGCATGAACGTCGTCTCCGGCGGCGTCGCGCAAGCGATCGGCGAAGTGTACGAGGGTCTCGAGCGCGAGCTCGCCGCCGGAGGGTTCTCCCTCCGCGCCGCCCAGCTCGCCCGCGCCGCGGCGCCGAAGTCCGCCCCCCCTCCCGGCTTCCGCCGCGTCTTCTGGGACGGCTTCTTCACTTTCAGCCGTTACGAGCTCGAGGTGGTCCGCGCCCTCGCCGCGCACGGCGAAACCTGGGTCGCGCTTCCCGAATGGCCTGGAGCGCGCGACGCTATCGAGACCCTCAAGCAATCGGGCTTTCGCGAACACCGCTTCACCGTCCTCCGCAAACAGCCCGCATCCTTCGCCATCGAAGCCCCGACCCTCGACGACGAAGCCGAAGACATCGCCCGCCGCATCCGCGAGGAGGCCGCGCGCGGCCGCCCCTGGCGCGAGATGGCCGTCGTCCTCCGCGACGCCGAAACCTACGTCCCGCTCCTGCGCACCACTTTCGCCCGCTTCGGAATCCCAGGCCGCTTCTACTTCGCCAGGCCGCTCCTGTCTCATCCCGCCGCGCGCCTTCTGGTCAATTCGGTCGAAGCGCTCCTCTCCGGCTGGGATCACGACCTCACCCTTCGCGCTCTGCTTTCCGAAGTCACGCCCGCCGGCCGCTGTCCCGAAGCGGGCCGCTTCGAGAACAAGGTGCGCGAAGGACTCCCCGCCAAGGGGCTCGCGGCTCTCCGCGGCGGCGCCGTCCCCGCCATCATCGACGCGATCTCGAAGCTCGCCGCGTGGGAACCCTGGGCCTCGGAAAGCGTCCCGCCCGCCGAGTGGGCCGCAAGGCTGCTCGACTACGAAACGCTCGTCGCCGTCCCCGGCTCCAACGAAGTCCTCCTTTCGCGCGAACGCGCCGCGGCCCTCGCCGCCGTCCGCCAGGCTCTCGGCGAGGCCGCGTCTTTGCTCCCCGCGCAGCCCATCACCCTGGCAGCTTTCTGGAGCGAAGCCCTCCCCATTCTCTCCGCCTCCGCTCTGCGCCCCGCCGACTACCGGCGCGACACCGTCGCCGTCATCGATGTCCACGAAGCCCGCCAGTGGGAACTGCCCGTGGTCTTCGTCTGCGGCCTGCTCGAGGGCGAATTCCCCCGCGCCGCCGGCCCCGACCCCATCCTCGGAGAAGAAACGCGCCTGCGCCTGAATCGCGCCGGCATCCCGCTGGCCACCAGGGCCGATCGCGACCAGGAAGAGCATTTCCTGTTCAAGTTCGCCCTCACGCGCGCGACGGAAACTCTGCATCTCTCGTGGCCCGCCGCCAACGAATCCGGCGAACCGAACCTGCGCTCCTTCGCCCTCGACGCGGCGCCCTTCGACCTCGCGAAGCCTCAGCCCTCGCACGCCCGCAAAGTCCGGCTCAGGCCCACGCGCACGGTCAACCTCCTCCCGCGCCCCGCGATCCTCGACGACAACCTCCTCAACGCACTCCGCGCGCGCTACCTCACTCTCCGCGCTACCGGCATCGAGAGCTTCCTCCAGTGCCCCTACCAGTTCTTCGCCCGAACCACTCTCGGCATCCAGCCCCTCCCGCCCACGCCTTCTGAGCGCCTCACGCCGCTCGTCGAAGGGATCCTGATTCACAGCGTAATTGCCGCATGGCACCGCAACGGAGGCCGCTTGCCGGAGATCTTCGACCGCGAATGGCAGCGAACCCTCCGCCGACACCGCATTCCCGAAGGCTACCGCACCGAATTCAGCCGCGCCCTCATCGAGCGCAGCCTGCGCTTTTACGAGGAGAAGTGCGGCCTCGAGCCCGGCTGGGAGGTGCACCCCGAACAGGACATCACCCTGGACCTCGATGGCGTCACCATCCTGGGCCGCATCGACCGTTACGACACGAACGAAGCCGGCCAATGCGCCGTTTACGACTTCAAGTTCTCCGGCAAATCGAGCCTCCGCAACCGCGAAAAGAAGCAGGAAGCCGGCCTCTTCATCCAGGGAGGCCTCTACTCGGCCGCCCTGCGCCAAGCCGGCCTCACCCCCATCTCCTTCCGGTACATCGGCCTGAGAGGAGACACCAACTGGGGCGTCCCTGTCGAAGGCGCCGACCTCACCGCGCTGATCGGCGAATCCCTCCGCATCAGCGGCGACGCGGCCTTTAGAATCCGCCAGGGCGAGATCGCCGTCCGCCCCGCCGACCCCGACGCCTGCCAGTACTGCGAATTCCTCACCGCCTGCCGCGTCGCCGAAGCCGCCGCGGAGGCCGAAGCTGCCGCCTCCTGACCCTCCGCTTCTCAGCCTTCCTGTGCCGTCCTGAGAACTAAATTTCCTGTATTTTCAACACAGTGCGCACTCCATTCGCCGATTTCACTTGACGGAATGAAAGCATAGTGATATCACTTTAGTAGCTGAGAGATTTCAGAAAAGCCCCGGACCCACAGAACGGCATCCCAGGCTGCCCACAAGGCAAGACCTCTCCAGCGGAGGAAACCATGTTGAAGGAGAAAGTGATTTCAGCGGCGAGCGGGATTCCCATCCTGATCCTCGCCATCATCGTTCTGATCGCGCCCATCGTGGCCATTGTGATGGCCGTCAAGTCCGCCCAGTACGGCGAAAAGCCAGTGGCGTTCATCCTCACGATGATCGTCGTCTGGGTGCTCGACATCGTCGCCCTGGCCGGCTTCTTCACGGTCCAGCCCAACCAGGGCGTCGTGCTCACCCTCTTCGGCCGCTATGTAGGGACCGTGAGGGATGAAGGCCTGCGCTGGGCCAACCCCTTTTTCGCCAAAACGAAGATCTCGCTGCGCGTGCGTAACTTCGAAACCAGCAAGCTGAAGGTGAACGACCAGGACGGCAACCCCATCGAAATCGCCGCCGTCGTCGTCTGGAAGGTGATCGACACGGCGGAAGCCAGGTTCCAGGTCGATAACTACGAGAACTACGTCCACGTGCAGAGTGAGGCTGCCGTCCGCAACCTCGCCACGGCTTACCCCTACGACTCGCACGAAGACCACCAGATCTCGCTCCGCGGCCACACTTCCGCCGTCGCCCAGCGGCTCCAGGAAGAGATCCAGGACCGGCTCGCGGTCGCCGGCGTGAATGTGATCGAATCGCGCATCAGCTACCTCGCTTATGCCCCCGAGATCGCGGCCGCCATGCTGCGCCGCCAGCAGGCCTCGGCGGTCATCGCCGCCCGCCAGAAGATCGTCGAAGGCGCGGTCGGCATGGTCGAAATGGCCCTCGAGTCTCTCGCGAAAAAGAACATCATCAGCCTCGACGACGAGCGCCGCGCCTCCATGGTCAGCAACCTCCTCGTCGTTTTGTGCAGCGAGGCGGCGGCTCAGCCTGTGCTGAACACCGGCTCGCTGTACCAATAGAGGGGGCACCCGATGGCGGAGCGCAAGAGCTTCCTGTTGCGAATCGACGGGCACTTGCTCGACGCGCTCCGCAGGTGGGCTGATGACGATCTGCGCAGCCTCAACGGCCAGATCGAGTTCATCCTGCGCGACGCGCTCAGGCAGCGGGGGCGGCTGAAACCGCGGGCCCAACACAAACCCGAACAGGGGGACGACGCCGCTCCCGAGCCCGATCAAGGATAAGTCCCCCTTCCCGTCGGCGCCGGGTTCTAGAATAGTCAGCGATGTCTGACTACGAAAAACTCGGCGCCTTTTTTCTGGGCAAACGCAAAGACACCGGCGATCTCCTGCTCTACGATTCGAAGGATCTCGTCACCCACGCCGTCTGCGTCGGCATGACCGGCAGCGGTAAAACCGGCCTCTGCATCTCTTTGCTCGAAGAAGCCGCCATCGACGGGATCCCGGCGCTCGTCATCGATCCGAAGGGCGACCTGGCGAACCTCCTGCTCGCCTTCCCGGATCTGCGAGCCGAGGACTTCGCCCCCTGGGTGAACCCCGACGAAGCCCGAACGAAAGGCATGGAGCCCGAGGTCTTCGCCGCCGCCGAAGCGATGAAGTGGAAGCGTGGCCTCGAATCCTGGCAGCAGTCCGGCGACCGAATCCGCCGCATGAAAGACGCCGCCGACTTCGCCATCTACACCCCCGGCTCCGACGCCGGCATCCCCGTCTCCATCGTCAAGTCCTTCGCCGCCCCCGACGAAGCCACCCTCAACGACCGCGAAGCCTTCCGCGACCGCATCGCCGCCACCGCCACCAGTCTCCTCTCCCTTGCCGGCATCGAAGCGGACCCCGTTCAGAGCCGCGAGCACATCCTCCTCTCCACCATCCTCGACACCGCCTGGCGCAACGGGCAGGACCTCGACCTCCCCGCCATCATCGCCCACGTCCAGACCCCGCCCTTCCAGAAGGTCGGCGTCCTCGACCTCGACTCCTTCTACCCCGCCAAAGAGCGCTTCGGCCTCGCCATGGCGCTGAACAACCTTCTCGCCTCGCCCGGGTTCGAAGCCTGGCTCAGCGGGGAGCCTCTCGACATCGACGCCCTCCTCTGGACTCCCGCCGGCAAGCCCCGCATCAGCATCTTCTCCGTCGCCCACCTCTCCGACGCCGAGCGCATGTTCTTCGTCTCGCTCCTGCTCAACCAGACCCTCGGCTGGATGCGCCGCCAGAGCGGCACCACCTCGCTCCGCGCCATCCTTTACATGGACGAGATCTTCGGCTACTTCCCGCCCGTCGCCAACCCGCCCTCCAAGAAGCCCCTGCTCACCCTCCTCAAGCAGGCCCGCGCCTTCGGGCTCGGCGTCGTCCTCGCCACGCAGAACCCCGTCGACCTCGACTACAAGGGCCTTGCCAACACCGGCACGTGGTTCATCGGCCGCCTTCAGACCGAGCGCGACAAGGCGCGCGTCCTCGAGGGCCTCGAAGGCGCTTCGGCCGCCGGAGGTGCCGCCTTCGACCGGGGCAAAATGGAACAGATCCTCGCAGGACTCGGCAACCGCGTCTTCCTCATGAACAACGTCCACGAGGATGAGCCGGTGCTGTTCGAAACCCGCTGGGCGTTGTCTTATCTCCGCGGACCGCTGGCCCGGCCGCAGATCAAGCAATTGATGGCCGGCCGCGCCCAGCCCGCCGCGCCGGCTCCGGCGCCCGCGCCCGCGCGCGCTGCGACGCCGGCCGCAGCCGGCAAGAAAGCCCCGCCCGTTCTTCCGCCGGAGATCCCGCAGTACTTCATCCCGCTGCGCTCCGCCATCCCCGAGCCCCTCTTCGCCCCGCGGCTCCTCGGCGCCGCCCAGGTTCACTACAGCGAGCCCAAGCTCGGCGTGGACCAGGTGAAGGAGGTCGTGCTCGCAGCGCCCATCGGCGAAACGGCGATCGCCATCCCCTGGGCCGAGGCCGAGCCGGTCGACGTCCCCCTCAGCGATCTCGAAACCGCGCCGCCCGAGGGCGCGCTGTTCCAGGAAGTGCCTCCGCCCGCCAGCAAGCCCAAGCAGTACGCCGCGTGGTCGAAGTCGCTCGCCACGCACCTTTATCAGAACGAGTCGATCCAACTGCTGAAGAGCCCTTCCACCGGCGAGATTTCGCGCCCCGGCGAAGGCGAGCGCGAGTTCCGCATCCGCCTCGCGCAGTCCTCGCGCGAGCAGCGCGATCAGCTCGTCGAGAAGCTGCGCCAGAAATACGCCCCCAAGCTGCAAACGCTGAACGACCGCCTCTTCCGCGCCCAGCAGGCCCTCGAGCGCGAAAAGCAGCAGGCGCAATCCCAGACCCTGAGCTCCGTCCTCTCCATCGGAACCAGCCTGCTCGGTGCCTTCATGGGCCGCAAGACGATCAGCGCCACCAACATCGGCCGGATCGGAACCGCCGCCCGCTCCGCCGGACGCATCGGCAAGGAGCGCGGGGATGTCGGCCGCGCCACCGAGTCCGTCGAACTGCTCCAGCAGCAGATCGCCGACCTCGAAGCCCAGTTCCAACGGGAGGTCGACGCGCTCTCCGCACTCACCGATCCGGCCACCGAGGCCCTCGACCCCGTCGTCATCAAGCCCAAAAAATCCAACATTTCGGTGCAGCTCGTCGCCCTCGGCTGGCTCCCCGAGTGACGTGGGGCGGATCGCCGATCCGCCCCACGATCGGGTCTGAGTCTGAGCCCCTGCCAAAGCCACGATTCCTCCGTGAAAGGCTGACCATGAATCCCCCCTGGACCACCGACCAAGACTTGTTCGACACCGCTCGCCGCGAGCTTTTCACCGCCGTCGTCGGCGATGTGATGGACAAGCTCGGACTGCGCCGCCAGTTTCTGCCCCCGCGCATCCAGCCCCTGACGCGCGAGATGGTCGTGATCGGCCGCGCGCTGCCGGTCCTCGAAGCCGATTTCTTCGAAGAGCAGCAGACCGGCTCACACAACCCCATCTCCGCCCAGCCCTTCGGCCTGATGCTGGACGCCCTCGACAACCTGAAGCCCAACGAGGTCTACGTCTGCACGGGCGCCTCCCCCACGTATGCGTTGTGGGGCGAGCTGATGAGCACGCGGGCGATCCATTGCGGCGCCGCCGGCGCGGTCCTCGACGGTTACTCGCGCGACACGCGCGGCGTCCTGGCCCTGCGCTTCCCGACGTTCTCTTACGGTTCCTACGCGCAGGACCAGGGACCGCGCGGCAAGGTGGTGGATTTCCGCATCCCGATCGAAATCGGCCAGGCTCGCATCGACCCCGGCGACATCCTCTTCGGCGACCTTGACGGCGTCTGCGTGATCCCCCGCCGCGCCGAGCGCGAAGTCTTCACCGCGGCCCTCGAAAAAGCCCGCGCCGAAAAAACCGTCCGCCGCGCCCTCGAACAAGGCATCTCTGCCCGGGACGCTTTCGCGAAATACGGGATTCTCTAAACCGGCGCACAGCGACGGTCTGCCCGTTGCCCGCCGAGGATTGGGCTGGGTCTACCAATCAGAATCCAGACTCTGATGCGATTATGATATGATGTGATTGTGCGGACAACTCTCGACATCAACGACGATGCCTACCAGATTGCCCGGACCGTGGCTCGGGAACAAAGACGCAGCTTGGGGAGTGTTGTGAGCGACTTCATTCTCGGCAAACTCGGCAGGCCCGCCCCGCCGCCGGAAGAGGACGGCATCTTTCCGACTTTCAGGTGCATCCGGCCTGTCACCTCGGAAGATGTGCGCGCCCTTTCGGATGAAGAATAGCCGGAGTCTCACGTGAACCGTCGACCGGTCTATCTGCTTGACTCGAACGTGCTAATTGCACTGGCAACGCCCGACCATACTTCGCATGACAGAGCGCGGAGGTGGTTTGAGCCCGGCATCCGGTTTGCAACCTGTCCAATCACCCAAGGAGCACTACTGCGCTTCAATCTCCGGTTCGCGCCGCAACCTTCCATCACGGCAGCCAAACATCTACTGGGGCGGATCGCCGCCTTGCCCGGTCATGAGTTCTGGCCAGACAGCGTCTCCTGCCTGGAGATTCCAGAAACTGGAGTAATCGGGCACAGACAAGTGACCGACGCGTATCTGGTGGCGCTCGCCCAAGCACGTCACGGGGCGCTGGCCACGATGGACGAAGCGCTTGCGGCCGTACACCGCACCGCAGTTCTGATTTGACGGCGGATCACACCCCCCTACCGCATCTCCTCAAACACCCCCCGCAACCCTCGCAGCTCCGCCGCCACCTCAGCCGCCACCGCCGGCAGAGGAGGCCGCACCGGACCCGCCGCGATCCCGAACATCTCCATCGCCAGCTTCAACACCGCGACATCATACCCGCGCATCTTCTCCCGCAAACGGTACAGCGGGTGCACGTACCGGTTCACCAGGCGGTTCAGCTCCGCGAAATCCCGGGCCGCACCGGCCTTCGCCATGGCGATCGCCAGCTTCGGCAGAAAGTTCGAAATGCTCGACGTGTACCCCTGCACCCCGATGGCAAAATACCCCGGAGCCGCATCGTCACCCGACCCGCCCAGCCAGATCAGCCGGTCCCCGACGATGCTCATCATGCGCTGGTAGCGCCGAACGTCCCCTTGCCCGTCCTTCCAGGCAGCCAGGTTCGGAATCCGCTCCGCGAGCCGCGCCACCAACTCCGGCGAGGGCGCCACCCAGTCCCGGCTGTAGATAATCAGGGGCAGCCCCGTCGATCGCCCGATCCCCTCGTAGTACGCCGCCAGCCCGCCCTCGGCAGCGTTCGGATAATACGGCGGCATCACCAGCAGCGCACCCGCTCCGGCCTTTTCCAGGTTCCGAGCCAGCCGCCGCCCCACCTCTACGTTGACCCCAACCGTCCCGATCACCAGCGACCGCCCCGCCGCCGCCACCAGCGCCACCCGCACGCTCTCCTCCACCTCCTCCAGCGCCAGCGAGTGAAACTCCGCGATCCCCGCCGCAATCAACAGCGCCGGGAACGGATACTTGAGCGTCGCCGCCACGTTCCGCTCCAGCGCAGCGTAATCCAAACTGAGGTCCGCCCGGAACGGCGACACCGGCCCCCCGATCACCCCGCTGAGCCGCTTCCTCAATTCATCCGCAACTGTCATAGACGCAGCATTCAGTATCCCCCTTTTCCGCCGGCTCGCTCCGCCCCCGTATCCGGCGCCTCCCTCCCAATACACAAAAGGCGGCCCCCCAGCAGGGCCGCCGCTGAAAACAGAAGTTTCGGTTCGCCTAGTTACAGGTGCTCAGCTTGAACGAGTAAATGAACGTGTTCCAGTTGAAGCTGCCGTTGCTCGGAATGTACTCCGTGGTGAACACCATCGTGCAACCGTCCACCGGGTCCACGCTCATCGTGCTGTAGTCGCCCCAGCGGGAGAGCGTGCCTGTCTGGACTCCCGGACCCGCCAAGATCGTCTGCTCAGGCCCCAAGCTCCCCAGCGCATCCGCGGGACCGCGGAACGCATAGCTGATGCTCGGCTTCACCGTCGACGCGTTGGAGATGTTGTATCCAATGGCGATGCCGCCGGTCTTGTCCATCGCCGCGCTGCCCATCCAGCGGTATGTCGAGTTGGGCGAATACGTACCCTGCTGGTAGACGACGGGCGTTGCAGTCGAGAGATTCTGGCCTGAGGCGTTGCGCAACTCGTACCAACGGATAGCGCTCGTGCCGCCGGTGGCCACCGAGTGGTTAATCACCATGGACTCGTGCGTCCCGAAATTGCGGTAGCTCAAACGGTACATCAGCCGGTCCGCCAGCGAATCCAGCGTTCTCGAAGTGTCCGGCTGCGGGATGCAGGTCCCGCCGCTGCATGCCCGGCTGAACGTCGCCGCGCCGGGAACCGTGAACGGTCCTGAAAGCGTCCCCGACGGCGTCGCACTCCAGTTGACGTTGAAGCGCCACGCAAGCAGCGAGCTCGACGTGATGCTCAGCAGCGGCGTGGCGTTCCCCGGGGGCAGCGTCGTCCCCTCCAGGTCCGCTGGTTGAAGACTGTGATAGCTGCTGCTGGTCTGGGCGCAAACCTGCCGCGCGGCGCCTCCGCTCAGCATCACGGCGCGCTCGAACGCACACACCCGGTTCCCCGAGAACGTCCGTCCCCGCCTGAACATGTTGTACGTGATGACGTAGGCGTTCGGCCAAACGCCCATGTGCGGGTAGTCGTTGAAATCTGTGCCGTACGAATACGCATAGCGGTGATAGGCGCCCGTGGGATCGGGCCCGGTCGAAACCGCGACGCATTGCGTATAGGGCGTGCTGGACACGGCGAACTGCGTTAGCACCCAACGATCGGCAAGCTGATCGTATTGAACAATCGGATCTCCATCGTTGGAGGTCTCGCAGGTGCCGCCGAAGCCTTGCCAAATCACGTTTCCGTTCTTCGGAAATCCGGAAACCAGGCTGAATCCCGTGATCTCATTGTTGGCGCCCCGATTGAGGTTGTAGATCGAGTACCGCAGGTTCACCCACTGCACATAATGGTTCGGGCCCAGATCGCCCGTAGTGTCGGGCGGCGCCACCCGATAGTTGGGATCGACCGGAGTCCCGTTCGTCGAGGCGGCAACCATGATGGACCGCGCGGCCACCGCGCCCACCCCCCCTGCGGCCAGAGGATCGGTTCCCGGCGGGTTCGTGTTCCCCACCGGTTCCGGCCGCCCCGGCTCAAAGTCACGCCCGCCGCGCGCCGGTCCTGTCACGGGGCGGTCCACAAGATCGCGCAAAGGCACTCTCATCGTGTCAAAACGCACCGGCAGACTGACCTCAGCCCGGTGCTCTTCGGCCACCGGATTGCCCGGATTTTGAGCCCAAACGCTCACCGACAAACTGGCCGCGCAGACGACGCCCACGGCCCAGAGTCTCAGGGTATTGTTCATTTTCGCTAGTTTCCCAGAATGTGCTAACAGTTTTCAACTATCGACGGATCTACTTCCCCCGCACTCCGATTTGTTCGACCCCCGGCACATGCACGAGTCAGTCGCCTAACCCCTGCCCGGCTTTCCCGTGATTACCCCGCAAGTACCCTTCACCGCATTCCCCAGTAGACACGCCCGCATGGCGAACACCAGTTCGTCTTTCAAGTTGAACACCGCGATCTTGTTGGCCTTCACGAACGGCGTCACAGGACCAATGCACGGCGAAGGCGCGCATCGATTCGATGTCGTAAGACGGCGCCGTCCGCGTCGCCGCCACCGTACTCCGCGTCTCGCCCACCAGCGCCTCGCCCGGCACGGTCTCAGGTTCGCTCCCCGCGATGAACACCCGCGGCTTCCCGGCGTTTATCCGCTGCGCCGGCCGGCCGCCGCAGCGGCCAACCAGAGCCATCCGATGATTCGAAGTTTCATGGGGCGCCTCCCCATCCGGCCCGACGCGCCTTCGCCCCGCCCCGTTTCCTCCGCGAGGCGCTAAACGCCGGCTGCTACGACGTTCGTCCCCGGCTGCTTTCCCACTTCTCCGGCGGCCAGTCTCTCCCGGAATCGCACGTGCCGCATCCTCGTCATCTCCACCAGCGGTCTCCACACAGCATGCACCAGGTCGTATCGGATCAGGAAGCGCCAGAACCGGTTCGACCTCTTGTAGAGGTACGACATCGCCAGGTACGGCCCCACCGCCCGCCAGTCCTCCGGCCGCCGCCGCCAGATCGAAGCGTGCGAGAACAGCCGCCGGTACAGCCACGCGTACCCGCGCTCCAGCTCCTCCGGCGACATGTGCTTCGGCCGGAACACCGCGTGCGCCGTGTCGTACAGATCCCAGTTGCGGTGCAGCAATCGCCCCTCCGCTTCCATCTGCCGGAACAGCGGCGTCGCCGGATACGGCGTCAGGATGTGGAACGTCGAGCACTCCAGCCGGTTCTCCTCGATCCACTCCGCGGTTCTCTCGAAAACGTCCTTGCGGTCGTGATCGAAGCCCAACACGAACGAGCTGTTCACCTGGATGCCGTTGTCGTGCAGCATCCGCACGCGGCGCGCATAGCCGGCGGCCTTCGGCGTCTTCTTCCGCGCCTCGGCGAGATTCTCGTCCGTGAGCGACTCGAATCCGACGAACACGCCCGTGCATCCGGCCAGCGCCATCGCCCGGATCAGCGCCGGATCGTCGGTGACATCGATCGACACCGCCGCGCTCCAGATCTTGTTCAGCGGCCTGAGCGCTTTGCACAGCTCATGGAGGTAGGCGCGGTCGGACCCCAGGTTGTTGTCGATAAAGACGGCGTAGGGCTGCCTTTCCGCCTCGAACTCCGCCACGACCTGCCGCGGATCCCTCTTGCGGTAAGGCATGCGCAGCCCGTCGCTCGCCAGGTAGCAGAATCCGCAACGGTTGTGACAACCGCGTGTCGCAATCAGGCTCGCCGTCGTCAGAAAACTCTTCCGCGGCAGGAGCGATCGCCGCGGCGGCGGGTCCTGACGGTAGTCATTCTCAAAGGTCGCCATGTATCTGGACCGCAGGCAGCCCGCCTCCACGTCCGCCAGGATCCGCGGCCAGAGCTGAACGCCATCGCCCACGGCCAGCGCGTCCGCGTGCGGCGCGCACTCTTCGGGACAAGAAAGCACGTGCAGCCCGCCCAGCACCACCTTGCTCCCCCGCCGCCGGTACCAACCGGCCAGCTCAAACGCCCGCCGCGCGAACGTGAGGTGAACCGAAATCCCCACCACCTCGGGCAGCGGGTCGAACGGCGGCCGCCCGTCAAGCAGGTTCTCGTCCCAGTACCGCACCTCCCAGTGCTCCGGCGTGGTCGCGGCCAGACTCGTCAACGCCAGCGTCGGCGTCAGAACATGCTTCCCAAAGCTCGCATTCGGATCTTTGGGGTAGAACGGATTGATCAGCAGGGCATGCCGCAGCCTCACCGGCCCGCCGTGAATCGACTCATCCAGAAGCGGCGGCCGGGCCATCTCCGGGGGAAGCCATCGCGGAGCGGGCGCTTGCTCGGCGGGTAGTGTCATTGTAATTACAACTACTTTACATGACAAAGTACTTGTCGTCAAGTCCCATCCGGAGATTCCGCCGCTGCGGGCCGCCGTGGCTGCCGGATCCCGCGGTTCGGACGAACGGCGGCCGGGGCGGAAGCGGCAGGAACGCCCGGTCTTGCGCGTGAAGCCGCCGGGACTTGCGGAGCGTGGAGGAATGCCTGAGACAGCGGCTGCTCCGAACACCTGCCGGCGGCTCATGAACCTTGATCCGGCGCGCTTTCGCGACGCCTGTGCCCGCTCGATGGATCGTGAGACAACCGGCGGCCTTGCCGCCTCGGGCGGCGCGGGGCCCACGGCGGCCTTCCGGCTCCGGTTCGCGGCCGGCTCGGGGTTGACGGACTCCCTTCAGGTTTTGCGCGAGTCACGCAGGGCGGCCACGCGCACCGCGCCCTCCAAGCACCAGGCTCATCTTGAGAGGCCGGGGCCGGCAGTGTCCGGATGTTCGCCGTCTCCAACAACCGGCGTCGCCCGGTGAGTCGAGTCGCCGCCGCGCCTGATTGAGGGCCGTCCTCTGCAAACCTGCATTGTCGGGATGAGCCGTTCCAAGAAATTTTTCAACTATTTTTGTCCTGTTTTCAACCGCTTACGAAAATCCGTGCTCAAGTCTCCTGCGGCGCGGCGCGACCCTTTTCCCGGAGGCCCTGATGCGCGTTACCTCTCCTCGAAAAGCCGAAGCCGTCCGCCGCGGCGGACGATTCTCCCTCCGTCCCGTCACACTCAAAGACCGGTTCCGCGGCGCCTCGAGCGCCAACGCCGGGCACAGAGGGCTCCGTGACGCACCTCGAGCGAGCTCCCACGCTGCCGAGATTTTGTCCCCGGCAAACGAACCCATAACTCTTTCAGAATCAACAAAGCATTCTCCCAAGCCGCCTTGTTTCCGCCGCGGAGGATCCCCCGGCTTATCGATTCGCCCCTGCCAGCCTCCCCCGAAGTCCTCGCCCGCCAGCCAGGACTGAGCCTCGTCCGGATGGCGCCTGCGCCGTGCGCCTGCCCCGCCTGCCCGGCGGGATCGGCGCGAACTCCATCACCGGCAATGCCTGCCGCCGCGGCCCAGCCGGGCCCATTTTTCACCCCCTCGACGAAATTCGCATTGTCAGGATGAGCCGGTCACAGATTTTCGAAATTTATTTTTGCCTTTATTTCAGCAACTTACAATTTTTGCAGCCGAGCCACCCGGGTGACCTCCGGCAAGGATTTTTCCGGAGCGGCAGGTTCCGTCCAGCCGCGATATCAGCGAAATGCACGAGGCAGAGATGAAACTCAAACGCATGCTCGGGACAGCGGCGATGCTGGCCATTCTGGCTGGGTCGGGTCTGGCCCAGACCAGGATCAACCTGCGGACGCAGGCACAATCGGTCGATTTTTCGCAGGCGTCGGCAACGCGCCCAAATCGCACGGGCACGATTCTTCCGGCCACCTGCCAAACAGGAGAAACCTTCTTCAAACTGGACGACGAACCCGGCAAGAACCTCTATGGGTGCACAAGCACCAACGCGTGGACGCTGCTAGGAAACCCCGCGAATCTCGAGGCGGGCGTCGGGGTGGCGATCCTCGGGGCGACCACGGTCGCGGTCGACGACGCGGTGATTCCCTACTATTCGACAGGCAGCGGCGCGCCCACGCATGCTTGCAGGACGGGCCAGGAGTTTTACACGGACACCGTCAGCGGGCAGCTCTATTTCTGCAAAAACACCGACGTCTGGCAGGCGGTGAGCGGATCGGGCCCGACGGCTGCCGACCCTCCGATCACTTTGTCCGCCGGGACGATCGGCTGCCCGACCTGCGTGGTCAGCACCGGCGCCTATTCCAACCCTGCGTGGCTCACCGCGCTGGACGCGGGCAAGATCAGCAGCGGCACTCTGGCGGCGGCGCGTCTGCCGTCGACCGCGGCTCGAACAGACGCCGCGAATACGTTCGCGGCAGGACAGAAACAAGTGTTCCAGCCGAGCGCTTCGAGCGCGGGCCTGCGCGTGGCCGCGAGTTCGCTGCCGTCGGCCGCGGCCGCGGGCGACTTGGCCGTAGACACGGCTGACAACAAGCTAAAGTGGTACGATGGCGCGGCTTGGCAGGCGGCCGGCGGCGGAGGCGGAGGCTCGTTCGACTACGATCCGGTCACCACAATCTTTCAGGTGGAGGAGTTTATCAGCGGCAGCGCGACGTCGGAAAGGATCGGCGCCTGGGGATGGCTGGCGTCGAATTGCACGTCGTGCGTGAGCGCCAACAACTCCGGCGCATATGGGGCGTTCCGGCTCGCGACGGGCAGCACCGCGGGAACAACGACGACAATCTACTCGCTGTCCGGGACGCAGGCGACAGTCCTCGCGGGTGGGATGTTCGACCTCCGAATCCGCGTCAAGCCCGGCCACGTGGACGCCGACACGACCGCGAGATTCGGCATGAATTGCAGCACGAGCAATACGCCGGCGGGCGGGCAACCGGCCGACGGCATCTACGCGGAGATCCTGGCCGGCGAAACCACGCTGAACGGCGTGGCTCGAGCGGGCGCCACGGAGACGCGCACCGCCGCGCTCGGCACGGCGGCGGCAGGGTCGTGGCACACCATCAGAATCCGGCGCATCGATGGATCGACAATCGGCTTTGCGCTCAACGGAGGAGCTGAGCAGACAGTGACGACGAACATTCCGTCGAGCGGCTGCAACCTCTTCCTCAATGTCAACAACGGCGCCGCCGCGGCTTCCAAAACGCTCGACGCCGACTATGTGTGGCTGAAAGTGACGGGGCTAAGCCGATGACAAGAGCCCTGATCACACTGATGGTGTGCGGGCTCTGCGCACACTCAGCCGACGTCCGTTTGCGCGCCGGCGACGCTCTCGTGGTGACCGGCTGGGGAACCTCGTCGCCCGTGACGGTGACCTTCTCCTCGAATCACGGGCTTGCGGTGGGCGACCTGATTTCGTGCCACTCCATCCAGGGCCAACAGAACCTGAACTCGAACATCGTGCCGGGTAAGTGGCAACTGAGAAAAGTCAAGACGGTTGTCAGCCCGACGGAGGTGGCGCTGACGGATGAGGCCGGCGCGGACATTCAACCGATTCCGGGCGCCGCAGGCTACGACCTGCTGACGAAGGTGGCGGGCCCGCAGCTTGGTTGGTGCGGGAAGGTGCAGACCTTCCAGACCGCGCCGTTCCCGCGCGGCTACGTACCGCAGAGCGGCCCGGCGCGCGCGCGCATCGAGAACAACGCGACAAGCAACGCGACAATCTGGAGCTCGCTGAAAGCGCGCTTCGTGGACAGCTACACATCGAGCTCATGCGACGGGGTGTCGCCCTCGCTGTGCACGGCCGAAGAGGCCAAGATCGCGGCGGCCCCGATGACGTACGTCAATCCAGGCCTGGGCCAGGGCGAGCCGCTGCTGGCGCTGGCGCTGGGATGGCTGAAGACAGGAAATCAGCAGTACCTGAAATCGGCGCGCTACTACCTGAACAACGTGCACCGATTCCTGCACATGGCGTCGTTCGCCGGCTGCTACACGGGCCTGAACTTCTGCGGGAACGGGCAGACGAACGACTGGGGCAACCTCGCTTTGCAGCGGTTCGCGGCGGCGTACTCCGTGGTGCGGGACCAGTTGCCCGTCGCGGAGCGGCAGGCGTTCGCGAACAAGATCATGAACAACTTCGGCGACGGCTGCACGAACCAGATGACAGAGAAACTGGGAGAGCTGAACGCCGCGGCGGCGGGCGCGACCACGCTGACGGGGAGCGGGCTTGGCGACTACCAGGTGGGCGACTACGTGATCGTTGCTTACGACCTCTCGACGTTGCGGGGCGGCAGGGGCGACATCACCGGGATCACGGTCGCCGGCGGAGTGGCGACGGTGAACGTGGTTTCAGCGCACCGGTTCAAAGCGAACCGGCTGATCCGCGTGACCGGCACAGGGTCTGCGCTCGATTCGGACACGCCCGTGGCGATCACCGCCGTGTCCGGCAACTCGTTCACGTTTGCGACAACCGCCGCCGACGGCGCGTATTCTCACGCGGGCGCCGTGATCACGCAGTTCGTCTACAACGGAAACGAAGCTCTCGGGCGGCACAAGGTGACGGCGGTGGGGAGCAATTCGGTGACGGTGTCGCCGGGTCTGAGCTATGCGCAGGTGGGCGCGGAACATCGCCGGCTGCCGCGCTGGCAGGCGGGCAATTGCGGTTTCATCTGGTATCTCGAAGGCCACAGTTACTATCCCGCGACGACGACGAACCGTTGGAGCTACATGAAGCTGGCGGAGGCGGTGACGCCGGCGACCACGACGATCAAGGTGACGCCGGACACGTGGGCCAACGCGCCCGCGGGAACCGGCTGGTACATCACGATGGGCCACTCCAACGGCGTGACGAACGAAGTGATGAAGGTGACCGGCCGCGACGATGGCGCAAAGACGCTGGCCGTGATCCGCGGAGCATTCAGCACGGCGACGCTTTCGAAGTCTGCGGGCGCCAGCGTTTACGTGAGGGTCTCGCAGCCCTTCGGGAACATGAACGCGTCTCCGCCGTATGTGAACGACTGGTCGTCGAACCACTCCTGGACGCGCTTGTCGCCGGCCTTCAACGTCGGTATCGCGCTGGCCGACGACGACCCGCGGGCGAAGGCGCTGGCGGAATCGGCGTGGGCCTACGCGCGCGACCTGATGATCCCGTTTCTCGAGCGCCACTGGACGGGACTCCCGCCGGCGGGCGGCAACGAAGGATACAGCTTCGGCCGGTACGCGGAGATGATGGCGAGGATGGAACTCACGCTGAGGAACTCCTTCACCTCCACGCCCTACAGCATGGTTTCGATGCTGGGGCTGCTGCCGTCGTGGGTGATGCACTGGTCGATGGGCGCGGACTGGAAGTACATGCACTTCTTCTCCGATTACGGGGATTCATCGGACCTGGGAGCGAACCTCTGGACCTGGCTGCCGGTGGCGCACCACTTTCAGCCGACGACAGAGACGGCGAACGGGATCTTCTACTGGAAGACGCTGATGAACGGGGCGTCGTCGTGGGGGCAGGTTCCGGACATCGCCTTCGCGTGGCTGATCTACCTGGACGAGAACGAGAGCGGGACGGATTTCCGGAGCACGAGGCCCCCCTGGCACTTTGCGCGGAACACGGTTTCCGCGAATGGATCGCGTCCCTACAGCTACCTCGATACGCGGACCAACTGGACGGCGAACTCAACTCAAATGGTGGCGCTGTACCCAACCGATTCGCTGGAGCATCTCGGAGCGCACCAGACGTACGGCAACTACCGGATCTACAAGAAGGCGCTCCTCACCGGCCCGATCGACGGGCTGGGCGGCGGCGTTTCGAACAGCAAGCAGCCGGGCATCGTGCTCATCACGCCATTCCGCGGCGGCAACATGTACGAAACGGGAACGCGAGTCAAGGACGACATGAGATACGGGAGCGGGACAGCGCGATTCGTGCGGTTGGACTGCTTGGACTGCTACTGGAAACCGGGCGACCCAGGGGCGCCTTCGGCAACCGTGCCCGTCACACGGCACCTGCGCTACATGGTTCACCTGCCATCCGGCGGCCAGGACTACGCCGTGATCTACGACGACTGGGCGGCCACCGCACCGATCGCGAACGGGTTGCTGCTGCCGTACTGGATCAGGGATGCGCTGTCGACGGTCTTCGTGCAGTCGCCTTTCCCGGCGTTCACGAGGACCGGCGGCGACATCCAGTTCAGGAGCATGAAGTATGACGTCTCGCTGCTGAGCAGGGTGCTGCTGCCGGCGGATTCAGCGGCGGTCACCGACAACTGGACGGACGTCAGCGGCTCGCCCTCGAGCCACTACGCGGTGCAGGTGCGCGTGACTCCCCCGAACGCGACAAGCGGCGAGTTTCTGGTCGTGCACCGGGCGATCGACGGGACTACGGGCTCGCTGCCATCGACGGTCCTGCTGAGCGCAGGGGCCTCGTACCGCGCAGTTCAGATCAACGATCCGGCGGAACCGAAAGTCGCGGTATTCCCGGTTGGAGGAACGAACAACAACCCGACCTTCACGTCGACCCACGCGGGCAGCGGCCGCTACCTGGCGGCGGGACTGGAGCCGGGCGTCTACAAGGTGAAGCGGAACGGCTCGGACTATCTGACCGGCCTGTCGGCCGGGGACGAAGTGGGCGCGATCGAATTCACGGGAAGCTCGGGCAGTTACGAACTGGTGAGGACGGGCCCTCCGCCGTCGATCACCATCGCGACGAACTCGCTGCCGAACGGCACGGTCGGCTCCGCTTATTCGCAGACTCTCACCGCGACCGGCGGAGCGCCTCCTTATACGTGGGCGGTAGTGAACGGCGCGTTGTGCAACGGTCTCACGCTGTCGAGCGGCGGCGTCATCAGCGGAACGCCGACGGTGGCTGAGGTGTGCAGCTTTACGGTGCGCGCCACGGATTCGGCGAGCGCCACGGCGACCAAGACGCTCGGCATCACTGTGGACGCGGTGCCGAGCCCGCTGACCATCACCACATCATCGCCGCTGCCGCAGGGAACAGTGGACATCGCGTACAGTACGGCCCTTCAGGCGAGCGGCGGGACGCCGCCTTACACCTGGGCCAGGACCGCGGGCTCGCTGCCGGCGGGATTGTATCTCTCATCCACGACCGGCGTGATCAGCGGGACGCCAACGGCAGCCGGCGTTTCGACATTCACCATCCAGGTGACGGATTCGACGAGCGCGACGGCGACTAAGGACTTCTCACTGGAGATCATCGGCTCGAACCCGGCGCTGACCATTACGACAAGCTCGCTGCCTGACGCGCAGGTGGGATCGGCTTACAGTTACACGCTCAGCGCGACGGGCGGGAGCCCGCCGTACACGTGGAATGCGGAGAGTGGTTTCCCCGCCTGGCTGACGCTGTCGGCGGGCGGAGTCCTGAGCGGGACGCCCTCCACGGAGGGGACGCACAATCTGACGGTGCGGGTCACCGACTCGGCGAGCGCCGTGGCGGTGAAGACCCTGACGCTGACAGTGGATCCGCTGCCGCCGCCCGCGCTGGAGATCACAACCCCGGCGGCGCTGCCTAGCGGCGCTGTCTCGCAGCCTTACAACATGGACCTTCAGGCGACGGGCGGAACCCCGCCGTATGTTTGGACGGTGGGATCGAGCTCGACGCTTCCGCCGGGCTTGATGCTGAGCGCATCGGGGGCATTGTCGGGCACGCCGACTCAGTCCGGGGCTTTCGCCTTCACTATTGAAGTGAGCGACAGCGCCTCACCCGCGCAGACCGCCAGCCGTGCGTTCACGCTGTTCATCAGCGCACTGCCGGTGGTGAGCGTGCAGGTGAACCCGGTCGGCACCAACGTTGTCGTGAGGTACGGAAATCCCGGCCTGCGGCAGCAGGAGAGCTGCCGGGTGGTCGTGAAAGTGGGCGCAGCCACTTTCCACGATGAGATGGATGGCGGCGGCTACGCCCGGCGCTTCGCCTATGTCGCGGGGCTGCCCGAATCGGCGAGCGGCACAGCCAGCGTGACCTGCGGGCAGTCGCAGGGCGGGGCGGAGTTCATTACAAAACAGAAGCTCGGAGGCCAGGTGAATCTTCCGCTTCGGCTGAAGGCGCCGCCGGGGCAGGGCATCACGCAAGTGAGAGTCCAGTACGGTCTGAGCGCGCCTGACCAGACCATCCAGCAGCCGTGCGACAACGGATGCACGGTGACGCTGCCGATGCTGGACCGCGATTCCGTGTACCAGGTTACCTGGACATGGCGCAAGGCGAACGGCGACCAGGTTTCGAGCGCATCCACGATGTGGATCGTGGCTCGATAGCAAGCCGGCCCGTGACCCGGGCCGGGGCATGAGTCCCATCTTCCAACTCTTCAGCGCACCGCGCGCGGGTGCTCGACGCACTCGCGGGCGGTGCGCCCTTTTTCGTTTGCGGCGAGGTCTTCTTTCGGACCTTGAACTCGCTTTTTTGCGGGGGTTGCGATAGGATCGCGGCGGGCAGGTGAACCATGTTGCTCATCCGTCAGGTTGCAGACAAACTCGAAATCCCCGATGATTTCATGGAGTACTACGGCCGCTACACAGCCAAGATCCGACTGGAGATTCTCGAAGGGAGGCCGCAGAAGGGCAAGCTGATCCTGGTGACGGCGATCACGCCGACGAGCCACGGAGAAGGCAAAACGGTCGTCTCCATCGGCCTGACACAGGCGCTGGAGAAGCTGGGCAAACGAGCGGCGGTGACGCTGCGCGAGCCGTCGCTGGGTCCGGTGTTCGGGCTCAAGGGCGGCGCGACCGGAGGCGGGCGGTCGCAGGTGATCCCCAGCGAGATGATCAACCTGCACTTCAACGGCGATTTCCACGCCGTGACCTCGGCGCACAATCTGCTGGCGGCGATGATCGATTCGCACCTCCACCACGGCAACGAGCTCGGCATCGACGTGGACAATATCTGGTGGCCGCGCACGATGGACATGAACGACAGGGCGCTGCGCCACGTCATCGTCGGGCTGGGCGGGAAGGCGAACGGCATCCCGCGCGAGACGGGGTTCGTGATCACGGCGGCGAGCGAGGTGATGGCGATTCTGGCGCTGGCGTCGTCGCGCGAGGACCTGCGGGCGCGGCTGGGCTGGATCGCGGTCGGGACGGACCGCACGGGCAAAGTGATTCATGCGCGCGACCTCAGGGCCACGGGCTCGATGATGGTGCTGCTGAACGAAGCCGTCATGCCGAATATCGTGCAGACCACCGAAGGATCGCCGGCGTTTGTGCACGCCGGTCCGTTCGCCAACATCGCGCATGGCACGGCGAGCGTGATTTCGCAGCGAATGGCGCTCGCGCTCTGCGACTATGTGGTGAACGAATGCGGCTTCGGCGCGGACCTGGGCGCAGAGAAGTACCTGGACCTGGTGATGCCGTCGGCGGGGCTCGAGCCTTCGCTGGCCGTGCTGATCGCGTCGGCGCGGGCGCTCTGCACTCAGGGCAGCCGCAGCGAGTCGGGGCCGTTCACGATCGAGACGCTGCGCGCCGGGATGTCGAACCTTGACAAACACATCTCGAACTTGCGCAAGTTCCGTGTTCCGGTGCTGGTGGCGATCAACCGCTTTCCGGCGGACGAGGCCGCGCTGCTGGAAGAGATCGGCGCCTTTTGCCGGGGGCGCGGCGTGGAGAGCGCGGTCGTCGATGCGTACGGGCAGGGCGGTGAAGGCGCGCTGGAGTTGGCGGAGAAGGCCGTCGCGCTGCTGGAAACGCCCGCGCCGCGGCCGAAGGCGCTTTACGAGAATGGACTCTCGCTGGCGACAAAAGTGGAGATGATCTCGCGCGAAGTGTACGGGGCCGGCGGAGTCTATATCGAATTGGAGGCGCGCAAGAAACTGGACCGCTTTACAGCGGCGGGGTTCGGACACCTGCCGGTGTGCATGGCGAAGACGCAGTCGTCGCTGAGCGACAACCCCAAGGCATACGGCGCGCCCGCGGGATGGACGCTGACGGTAACCGACGCCCATCTGGCGGCTGGCGCCGGCTTCGTCGTGGTGGTCGCGGGCAACATGATGAGGATGCCCGGGCTCGGCAAGAACCCGCAGGCGTTCTTCCTCGACGTGGACGAGAAGGGCAACATCACCGGACTGAAATGAAGAGCGCGCCTATTGCAGCGTGAGCGGGAGCGACTGCTGCGCCGCGGCGGCGCCCTGCACAAGCGTCGCCCGGAAGACGTATTCGCCGGGCGAGAGGTTCTTCATCGGCATCGCGGCGATGTACGGAATCGCGCCGGTGGCATCGGGTTTCGGGAGATCCGGGGACGCCTGCTGAAGGACCGCGCCGTCTTTTACGATCTCGAGCACAAGCCGCGGCGGAGAGGAGTTGGCGGGATCGGGGTAGGCCTTGAAGACGATCGGGATCTGCGCATCGGCGCGAAGAGCGATCGTAGTGGCGAGGGTAGGGATGATGCGGCCGTTGGCCCAGTGCAGCGGATCGGCGGCGTCGGGCTGAGGGGCGGGGGCGTCGACGCGTCTTAGCAGCGCGAGGCCGCTCAACGCCGGGCCCGCGCGCGGTGGCGTGACGACGAAGACGCTCTTTCTGGCGGAGAAGCGGGCGGCGCCGAGGTCGGCGGCAACGCTTTCGATGGTATAGCGGCCGGGCGGGAGATCGAGCACGCGCGTGACGATGAAGCGGCCCTGGCGGAACTGTTCGACTTTGTCGAGGGGCTGGCTCAGCGGGACGTCGCGCGAGAGCTTGGCGACAACCGCGCCTTTTTCATCCTTGACCAGCGCGAGCACGGCGAGATGCGTGACGGAGAGCTTCGCTTTCGGATCTTCATTGAAGGTGACATCGCGCAGCGGGAGATCGAAGACGAGCGAGGCCTGCTGGGTTCCGCCGCGGGCGCGGTAGGGGATGACGCCGGCGCGGAAGTCGAGTTCGCGGGGAAGGGGCTGGCGGCCGAGCGTATGCAGAAGGGGCACTTCGAAGGGAAAGACGAGCTGGCCGTCGAGCGGCGGGAGAGCGAAGTAGCCGTCGCGCGCCTGGATGGAGACGCCGGGACGGCTCACACTCACCGTGATTTTGCGGAAGCGGCCATCGAAGGCGGGGTTCGCGGAGCGATAGGTGAGCTCGTAGTAGGAGTTGATTTCCTCGCTGATGCGATCGAGGAGCGGCTTGGGGTCGTTCGTATTGGCGATGAGGGTCCCGCCGGTGGATTCAGCGAGGTCGCGCAGCACCTCCTGCGCGTTGGCTTTGAGACTGTCGAGGATGAAGTCGGCGGCCATGGAGGTGCCGCGCAGAGTGGCGACGCTGTTGGCGTCGGTGTTGCGCGCGTAGCGGCTCCAGGACTGCCCGGCCTCGCTCAACTGCCGCACGGCGCCCATGTCTCCGGCGATCTGGAGGCCGCGTGCGTCGATCGAGTGAACGGTGACGTTGGCGCGGTTGGCGGCGCCGACCATGGCGTCGAAGTAGCTCCAGAGCGCGTTGGGCATATCGAGACTCTCGGCGAAGTAGAGCATCGACTTGCGGCCGGGCAGACGCTCTAATTCCTGAATGATGGCCCAGAGAGAGAGGATCGTCGTTCGGCCGAGGTCTTCGCGGTTCAACTGATCGGCGAACTGCTGCATGCCGCGCGCGAGAAGCAGGGCCTGTTCGTCTGCGAGCGGGCCGCCATCGACGCCGGTGATGCCTCCGGGCGTGGTGCGCGCGGCGAGGGCGACCGCCTCGGCGGCGCCTTCGCTGGGGGCGGTCTGGGACTGCACGCTCTCGAGGGAGCGAGTGTTGTTGGCGGAGTCGGTGCGCTCGCCGCTGGTGGCCCTGTCGATGGCGGAGCGTATGAGGGCGCGGTTGTTGGTGTAGGGCTGGACGATGGTGAAGCGGCGGTCCACGTGAAAGACGCCGTAGTAGACGTTGGGCCCGATGTCGCGGGCGACGAAATCGTGCGCCGCGCGGCGGCTGTAGCGGCGGCCGTCGACGCTCAGGCGATCGAACACGAGCGAGACCAGGCGGATCTGGCGCGGGAGATGGACGGAAGCGGACGAACCCGCCGGGCCCGGGGACTGAGCGCGGATCTGCTGGCCGGGCAAGGCCGTGCCGGGGGTCTGCATTTCGCGGATCGAGGTCAACTTCTGCGGCGCGCCGTCTTCGCTGACCGTGAAGTCGGCGAGCGAGAGCCCGCGCAGCAGCTTGCCTTTCCTGTCGCGGACGACGACATCCACCAGGACTTCGCTTACTTCGGCGCGGATCACCTGCTCGCCCGGCTTGGGCGCCTGGGCCGTGAGCGGGAGCGAAAGCGCGAGGGTGAATGCGATACCGCGCGAGCCGCGCAACATGAGTTTATTGCTCGATGGTCACGAAGGTCCGGTCGTCGGCCGTGGTGGAGCCCTGGCGGGCGATGGCGCGGATTTCGTAGCTGCCCGGCGGCATGGAAGCGGCCGAGGAGGACATCACGTAGGGGATGCGGCCGCGCGCATCCGGCGCGGGCAGCTCGAGCGATCCCTTGCCGACCACCTGGCCGTCCTTGATGTACTCGATCTCGACGGTGGGCTTGTCGGGGATGGAGGGGTCGGGGTAGACGACGAAGAACATCGAGAGCAGCGCGCCCTGCGCGGCCTTCACCGCGCCGCTGAGCGTGGGCGTGATCTTGCCGCCCTGGAAGACGAAGGGGTCGTCGGGCTCGATGTCCTTCGCGTTGGGCTGAAATCCCCGCACCAGGCAGACGTTGCTCAGCGCGACGCCCGGCTTGCGGGGCTGCACCACGAGATTGGCGCGCTTGGCGCCGATCCTGCCGGACTCGCGGTCGATGGCGGCGGTTTCGAGCACGTATTTGCCGGGCGGGACATCGAACTGCTCTTTATAGATGAAGTTGCCCATCTTGATCTGGGCGAGCTTTTCGAGGGGGCCCTGGAGAGGCAGGTCGCGGGTGAGCTTCTGAACGACCTCGCCTTTGTCGTTCTTCACCAGCGCCACCATGGAGAGGCGTCCTTTGAAAGTGTTGCTTGCCTTGTCTTCGGTGAACTGGAGATTGGCGAGCGGAACCTCGACGACGACGGCGGCCTGGAGTCCTTGCGGCGAAGGCTGGAAGCGCATGGCCGACGAGCGGAAGTCGAAGTCGCGGGGGATGGGCGTGGAGCTGAGGGCCCTCAGCAGCGGGACTTCATAGGACAGCAGCCCGCTGGCGCGCAGGTCCGGCGGCAGGGCGAAGTAGCCGCTCCGGGAGTGGACCACGACGTCCTTGCGCGCGATCTCGACGGTGAGCTTGCGATAGCTGCCGTCGTAGTTTTCGATGCCGGGGTTGTAGGCGATCTCATAGTAGCTGTTGATCTCTTCGTGGACCTGCCTGAGAGGTCCGCGCAGATCGTTGGACTCGCCGATCAGGAAGCCGCCGGTGCTCTCGGAGAGACCGCGCAGCGGCATCTGGACGTTGGCGCGCATGCTGTTTTCCATGCGGTCGGAGGCTGTGATTTCGCCGATCGTGACGGCGCCTTCCGTGCGCATCACGGTCTTCGCGCTGTCGCTGGCCGCGGAGCTGAGCTCGGCGAACGCGCCGGTGTTCTGGCCGCCGGTCATCACGCCGCGGGTATCGACGCCATAGAATGTGACGTTGCCGCGGTTGGCGAGGCTGATGAGGTTGCGGAAGGGCTCGTCGAGGTGGGTTGGCAGCCACATGCCCCAAGAGAAGTAAAGGATGCTCTTTCTGCCGGGCATGGAGTAGAGGCCGCGGACAAGGGATTGAAGGCCGAAGATCGTCATGCGGCTGCCCTCGGAGATTGAGGCGTCGAAGCGCAACATGCCGAGCATGACTTCAGCGAGGCGGCGGGCGGTTTGCTCGGCGCCCAGGGTCTGTGCGGCCCTCTGAGCGGCTTGAGGGTCGGTCTGCTGAGAGGCTGGCTCCTTCTCGCCCGCGGTTCCCGAGGCGACAAGCTGTTGGAGCTGCCCTTTGATGCGGTCGGACTCCGAGGTCATCTGCACGATGGACAAGCCGCTGGTGGCCTTTTCGATAGCCTTACGCAAGAGGTTCTTGTCGTTCGTGAACTCCTGGAGCACATGCAGCCGGCCCATAATCGTAACGACGGAGTAGTAGACGTTCTGCGCCTGTGCGCCCCGGATGAGATCGATAGCCGCCTGGCGGGCGATCTGGCGCTGGTCGGGCGCCATGCCTTCAAACACCAGCGTGACGAGCCGAAGCTGCCGAAGCGGGTCCAGCGCGGTGCGCGAGCCGCTGCTGATCGCTTCGGTTCCCTCGACGAGGCGAAAGCCAGCGATCTTCTGTTTCGCGCCGCTATCGACGATGGTGATCTCCTCGGGCTTCAGGTCGGTGATCGGCTTGCCTTTTCTGTCGCGCACGATGACGTCGAGTAGGACCTCGTCGACCGTCGTCTTGATTGTGGGCGTTTGCGATGAGGGCGTCTGGGGAGCGGCTTGCCAGGCAGGAAGCGGGGCTATCGAAGCAAGCAGGATCAATGAAGGAATAATTCGGGGAAACATGAGGAATACCTTGCCGAAGGTGCGGAGTGACGATGGTGGTGACCGCGCCTACCTGCCCCCTGAGTCTATCAACTTTCTCAAACGTGTAAACTCGGCCCGCTCACGATCGGCATCGGCTTTGCGGCCTGCTTTGGCGTAGGCCGATGCGAGATAGAAGCGGACTTGCGGACTAAGGGGCTCAAGCTTGACCGCAGCCTCCAGTTCGCGGATGCCGCCGGCGAGATCGCCGGATTCGGTGAGGGCGCGGCCGAGGCTGGTTCGTGCAGTGAAGTTACCCGGGGCTGCCTTGGCGGCGCGCCGGGCGAAGGGGAGCGCCGAGGCGGGGTCGCCGCGCTTGAGATACTCCATGGCCAGGCTGACCAGGCCGGGTAGGTGTTCGCCGCTGATCTCGAGCTCCTTCTTGAGTTCCTCGATGCCACGTTCGGCGTCGATAGTGAGAAGGTAATTGGCAAAGGTGTAATGGACGTTAGGGGCGGATGGCCAGCGGGTGAGGATCTCCTCGAAGATCGCCAGGGCCTCAGCGCCGCGCCTCTCGGCGGCGGTGATGACGGCCTGGCCGAGTTTCAGGGCGAGTTCCCGCTCGTTTTCCGGCAATTGCTTGAGAAGCAGCGGTTTGCGGAGGGAGGCGAGACCGGCGGCGGCGTAGAGCTCGGGCTCGCCGGGTTTCTTGCGGGAGAGCATGGCAAGTATCTGGAGGGCCCGCTCGAAATTCCGCGCCCGCGTCTCGAGCAGGGCCGTGTGATACCAGGCGACGTAAGTGAGCGGATCGTCCTCGGGCATCCCGAGCTGAAACGCCTTGTTGAGGTGCGCATGCGCCTGATCCCACAGGTCGAGGCGGAACTCGCACAAGCCGAGGAGCGCGAAGCCGGGGCTCAGCTTCGGGTTGATCGCGGTGAAGCGCGAGAAGGCGTCGCGGCATTCGGGCCAGCGGTCCTTTTCATAGTGAATCGTGCCCACATACCACCAACCTTCTTCCCACCGCGGCCGTAGACGGAGGGCGCGATTGTAGGAGCGGATCGCGTCGTCGAGGCGGTCCTCTTCGCGGGCGCGCGCGGCCTCAGCGGAGAGCCGCTCGAACTCAGCGGGGGAAGGAGAGGACTTGGGCGGCGAGGTCTTGCGCGGCGTCTGGGCCGGGCTCAGCAGGGACAGCGAGAGGATCGCCAGAAGGCCCCACATGGTGGTCACACTCAAATTCTACGACCAGGCCTGAGTTGGACGCCGCGGTCACGCCAAGTACGGGCTTGAGTAGCTCGCCAAGGCTGTCGATCGGTCGGGGCCGCTTGATGCTATCTCCCTGTTGCCGCTGGAGATTGCCCAGGCGCATGCCGAGAAAAACCACATTTAGCGAGATCTGTACATCAAGATCAATGATTAATTGAAGATAACGCAAAGATAGTAGCGAAAAAAGTGCAGCTCCCCATTGCAAGCGCATCGTAGCAGCTTTATATTAGGTCTATCGCCCTAGTTCCCCCGTTGGACTGGGGAAGCTTGAGTCTTCAACCCGTAAAAGAGGAAAAGGGGTCAGAAAGCAACCAATATGACGAACCGGACAAAGGTTGTCCTCGTCGCCCTGACGGTGCTGGTGACGGCGGCGGTGAACCTGCCTGCCCAATCGATTTTCGCCACGCTCACGGGTGTGGTGTCGGATCCATCGCAGGCGGTGGTGCCGCAGGCCAAGATCACGCTCAAGAACGAATCGTCGGGCGATCAGCGCACGACGGTCTCGAATTCAGAGGGGTACTTCACGTTCGCCTCGGTGGTGGTCGGCTCGACGTATGAGCTGACGGTGGAAGCTCCTGGCTTCCTGCCGTACAAGGTCACCGGCATCGCCATCAGCGGCGCCGAGAAGCGCCACATGGACATTGCGCTGAAGGTTGGAACGACGGCCGAGACCGTGGAGGTCTCCGCCATGGTTGATCTGGTGACGCCGGTGGACTCGGGCGAGAAGTCGGCGACGCTGACCGTGAAGCAGCTTCAGGACTTCTCGGTTGTCGGACGCAACGCCGCCGAGTTCATCAAGATCATGCCCGGCTTCGGCATCGCGAACACGGGCACGGAGAACCGCCAGAATTTCACGGGCGAGACTTTCGGCATCAACGGCAACGGGGATGCCGGGAGCCAGAGCCCGCTCAACAACGCCTACGCTGTAAACGGGCTGCCGGGCAGCTCGCTGGACATTACTGCGGACGGCGCGCACGTGTCGGACCCGGGCTGCAACTGCGCGACGCCGGTGAATCCGAACACGGACATGATCAGCGAGTTCAAGGTGCTGACGTCGAACTTCAGCGCGGAGAACCAGAAGGGGCCGGCGGTGATCAGCTCGGTGGCGCGGTCGGGCGGACGCGACTTCCACGGCGGCACGTACCTATACGCGCGCCACTATTCGCTGAATGCGAACGACTGGCTGAACAACCGGCAGGGCCGCGACACCAAGACGGGTGAGATGCTCGCTCCCCGTCCAGCAAACCGCTACATGTTCCCCGGGGGCAACATCGGCGGTCCGGTGCTGATCCCCGGCTCGAGTTTCAACCGGAAGCGGGACAAGATGTTCTTCTTCACGGGCTTCGAGTACTTTTTTCAGCGGCTGGACACCGGCCTGTTGCGCGCAACGGTTCCGACCGACGGTATGAAGGGCGGCAACTTCAGCGCCGCCGAGCTGGCGAAGCTGGGTTCGATCACAGCCTCCGGCGGTCCCGCGCAGACGCCGAACGCCGAGCTGTTCCCGAACGGGATCATTCCGGCGAACCAGATCGATCCGGGCGGCAGGGCGATGATGAACCTCTATCCGTCGCCGAACGCCGACCCCAACTCCACGGGCGGCTTCAACTACGTGAAGCAGATTGTGTTCGATCAGAACGGCTGGCAGTGGATGTCGCGCGTGGACTACAACCTGAGCGACAACACCAAACTGTTCGTGCGCTACAACCTGCAAAAGGAGACGCAGAGGTTCCCGGTCGGGCTGTGGTGGCGGAATCCGGTGCAGGTTCCGTATCCGACTCCGATCCTTGGAAAGAACAGGTCGGACTCGGTGACCGCGAGCCTGACGCACGTATTCAGCCCGACCATGACCAACGAGTTCGTCTTCGGCTACACCTACATCGCGTTTCCGAACGTGTTCGAGGATCCGAAGAAGGTGGACCGCGCGGCGCTGGGCTATCCGTACAAGGGGCTTTACAAGAATGGCGTCACGCAGATCCCGTCGATGACGTCGTGGGGCGGCGAGATGGCGACGATCCTCAACCCCGGTGGTTTTGAAGTGGGCGGGCCGAGGGGCTTGTTCGCCGACAAATACCTGCCAACGCTGAGCAACAACCTGACCAAAGTGGCGGGCACGCACACGCTGAAGTTCGGCGGGTTTTACGAGTGGATCCGCAACAACCAACCGGCCAGCGGCAACACCAACGGCGTCGCCGTCTTCTCCAACTGGGGCGGCAACACGACCGGCAGCGCATATGCAGACATGCTGACCGGCCGCGTTACGCAGTATCAGGAACAAAGCTTTAACCGGCTGAACGACATCAGTTACAGCACGACGGAGTTCTTCGTTCAGGATCAGTGGAAGGCGACGCGGCGGCTGACGCTCGAGTTGGGGCTCCGCGCCACGCACTGGCAGCCGTGGCAGGACCGTCTTGGATTCGGCTTCTCGATTTTCGATCCTTCGAAGTACAATCCGAACGCGCCTTCGACGGACTATTCAGGGTTCCTGTGGAACAAGCGCGACCCGAGCGTGCCGATCGGCGGCTTCCCGACGCGGGCGATGAACTGGGCTCCGCGCTTCGGCATGGCGTATGACCTCTTCGGCTCGGGCAAGACAGTGATCCGCGGCGGCTGGGGGCGGTTCTACTTCCACACGGCGCAGTTTACTTCGGGCCTGGATGTCTCCGCGGGAGTGCGCTCGTTCACGTTCCCCAACGCGACCACCCTGGCGGATATCGACAAGACGACGCCGGGTCCTGGCGACAGGCTGGGCGTGCAAGCGGTGGACTCCAAGAGCGACCGCAGTCCGTACTCGGACAGCTATAGCTTCACGGTGTCGCAGCGGCTGCCTTGGCAGAGTCTGCTCGAGGTCGCCTATGTGGGCAACCAGAGCAGCGACCTGCTGAACTCCGGCGGACCGGGGAACAACCTGAACGTCATCCCCTACGGCGCGTTCTTCAGGACCGCGGGCGATCCGAACACCTTCAACGTGGACGAATACCGCCCGCTGAAGGGCTTCCAGGATCTGCGGCTTGCGACGCACAACCTGTACTCGAACTATAACTCGATGCAGGTGAGCTGGCTGCGCACGAAAGGCCGCTACAACATCAACCTCAACTACACGTGGGGCAAGGCGATGGGCATCGTCGGCAACTACGACGACATCACCCTGAGCAACAACTACGGGCCGCAGCCCAACGACCGCCGCCACCTCTTCAATGCCGCCTACTCGATTGAGCTGGGCAATTTCGTGAGGGGGAACAAAGTCGCCGCCGGCCTCGTGAACGGCTGGCAGTTGTCCGGCATTACGCAGATTCAGAGCGGCGTGAACCTGACGGCGAACTCGGGCGGCAACTTCAACCTCGATACGGGCGGCGCGAAGCTGCCGAGCGGTTACAACATCTCGGACCGCACGATCAACGGCACGACAGCGATCGCGCTGCGGCCGCGGATTACCTGCGATCCGGGCGGCGGGCTGGTGGACTTGCAGCACGTCAACGGCGCCTGCTTCGCGTTGCCGAACGCGCCGGGCGCCAACGGTCCGAGCGTCATGCCGGCGCTGTACGGTCCGGCCTTCATGAACTGGGATCTCGGCCTGTTCAAGAACTTCCAGATGGGCGAAGCGCGGAAGCTCCAGTTCCGCTTCAACGCATACAACTTCCTGAACCATCCGCTGTGGTCGTACGTGAGCACGGGCACCAACCTGCGCCTGCGATTCAACGACCAGGGCCAGATGGTGAATCCGACGTTCGGCCGGCTGACTGAGAAGCAGGGCCGCCGGATTCTCCAGTTCGCGCTGAAGTACTACTTCTGAGCGCGGCCGGGGTCGCGGAATCGGAAGGGCGGGTCTTTGGGTCCGCCCTTTTCGCTCAGGGTTCGAGGCGCAACACGGCCGCGTCGCGTTGATCCACAGTGACTTCGATGTCACGGCCGCCGGCCTTCGCCATATGCTGACCCCATACGGTGCTGGCGCGGGAGAAGCGCGCGAGGCTGCTCTCGAGCGTGATGACGACGCTGCGCCGCGTGCGGGTGGGGTTGACGGCCCAGAGATAGGTTCCACCGGGGCCGGCATGAACACGCGCGATCACCGCGGGATCGCTGGAGCGCGTCGCGGGAAGGACCCCGGCCCAATCGAGCAGCGCCGAGAAAAACGCGCGTGCGCCGGGCGAGTGATGGCGGAAATACCCCCCGCCGGGGAACGTTCCGATGAGCAGCGCGCGGCCCCTGCCGGCGCCATGCTCGACCGCTGCAACCGCGCCATCGGCGAAGCGGCCCGCGGCGGCGCCGCCGGCGAGGTCGTACTTCTGGAGGAAGAAGCGGCCGTTGACGCGCTGGCCGCGGACTTCGAGGGCGAGGTCCTCAAGCAGATCTGGAGTAAACTCCACGTAGCTCTCCGTCGCGCCGAATAGTCTCTCGAGGCCGAGGTTAGGCTGCTTCGTACCGGCCTTGCCTCGTTCGCCGAAATACCCAGGCAGGCCCTCGCTGACAAGGCGGCCGCCGTTTTCGACAAAAGCCACGAGTTTTCGCGCGGTGTCGGGCTTGAGGTGAATGGGGTAGGGCAGATACGCCAGCCTGTATTCGCCGATGTGGTCGATGTGAACAAAATCGGCCTGAATGCCGGAATCGAAGAAGGCCTGATAGGCGCCGCGGGCCGACTCGGCGTAATGCTGGGCCGAGCCCTGCTGGACGTAGTTGAAAATCTGCGACTCGGGCACGAAAACAATCGCCACGTCTCCTTTGACGGGCCTGGACTTCCAGAGATCCGGCTGCGAGTTGGCCCAGCGCGCGAGGCGTCCCGCCATTTCGGACCGCGGAGTGACGCCGCCGTCCATCGCGAATCCGCCGAATGCGCCGAACAGCGGGCCGTCGAGCAGCGGCCGCCAGCGCGGATAGAGGATGCCGGTCGCTCCGCCGGCCATCGAGATGAGATTCCACAATCGGATGTCCTCAGGCTCTGTGATGCGGCCGTCCTCGCGCGGGCGGCCGATGACTTGAGGCTGCATCCAGAGCGGTCCGGCTTGCGCTTCGGCGTGCCAGAAGGGCTTTCCGCGGGCCCCTGCGCGGACGAGGTCCACCGCGTGGAACTGCTTCCACGGCTCGCTGCCCTTTCGCGAGGCGACCCACGTGAAGCCCCAGGAATCGACTTCGGCCGCGGAGCGCCACTCGTCGTTGGCTGCCGAAGCAAGCCCCTCCAGAGAAGAGGCCACGCCGTGAGCGGTGATCTTATTCTTCTTGTCGAGGCGGCGAATGAGATCGACGCGCCACTTCAGGAGCTGGAACTGGTTGCCGATGCGGAATTCGAGCCAGTCGAGGCTTTCGGGATAGCCGGAGAAATTGCGCGGCGGATGCACGTTGTCCCAATTGGCGTAGCTGTAGCGGTACCACGCCTTGCCCAGGGCTTCGAGCGTTCCATACTTCGCCTTCAGCCATTCGCGGAAGCGGCGCTGGGTGGCTTCGCAGTAGCACAACATGCGCTGCGGCGAGCCTCCGGGATAGGAGTGCTCGTTCCAGATGTCATAGGCCCACATGGCGGGGTGATTCCGATAGCGCTCAACGAGCACGGTCAGGAACAGCCCGGCGCGGCGGCGGACATCATCGTTGTCGAGACACAGGCCCGGGAAGCCGCCGGTGGCGCTGGACGCTGAGATCCCCGAGTGAACAATGCCGCCGTCGGAGGCCAGATAGCGCGCGTGCGGGTAGGCGTCGAACATCCACTCCGGGGCGGCGGTGATCATCTCGGCGACGACGGTTCGGATACCGTTCTTCGCGGCGAGGTCGAACTGGCGGTCGTAGTCCGCCCAATCGTACTTGCCCGGCGCGACTTCAATGGCGGACCACATGAACCAGTGGCGGAACGCGTTCATGCCCGTTTGAGCGGCGGTGCGGTAGTCGCGCTCCCAGTCTTCCGGCGGCGGATTCGACTTGCGGAAGTAGACCGCGCCGTAGGGGAAGATGGGGTCCGCGGGCCAGGCCGCGGCGGAGATCGCGAGAAACACGAGCGAGCGGAGCCTGCGCATGGCGTTGGTACCAAGGATTGTATAGCGCGGAGGAAGCGGCGGGCGCCGCGGCGGGGCGGCGCAATCCGTACGTCCTGGTCGAGCAACCGTTTGCGCTCGATAAACAGATATGATTATCTGAAATTCTGCCTACTGCAAGGAGAATTCCATGATCACCACCGCCCCCTCCCGGACGGCTCTCCGCGCCGAGGAGCAGGATTTCCTGGACAACCTGATCCGCCGCCACAGGGGCCGCCCCGGGATGCTGCTCACCATCCTGGAGGAGATCCAGGAGAAGCAGCCCAACAAGCACCTTCCCGCCGACGTCCTTGAATACGTGGCGCAGCGGACCGGGATCCCGGGCTCGCAGATCTACAGCGTTGCGACGTTCTACGCGCTCTTCAACCTGAAGCCGCAGGGCGAGCACACGGTGTGCATCTGCCGGGGCACGGCGTGCCACACGCGCGGGTCGAGGACGCTGCTGGAGCGGACCAAGCTCCAGCTCGGGCTGAAGAAAGAGGAAGAGGAGGGCAGCGCCGACAAGCTGTCGGTGACGACGCCGGACCTGAAGTTCACGCTGCGCACGGTCGCCTGCTTCGGGCAGTGCGCGCTGGCGCCGGTGGTTGAAGTCGACCACACGATCCTGAGCCACGTCAACGAACGCGCGCTCGAGCGCGAGATCAAGTCGCTTCAGGGAGGCAAGCATGAAGCGCATTGAGGATCTGAGCACATTTCACGCCGTGCGCGAGGCGGGCCTGCGCAAGCTGCTGCCGCCGGTCACTCGTGTCGCCGTCGGCATGGGCACGTGCGGGAACGGCAATGGCGCGGAAAGCGTATTCCATGCTTTCGCGGATGGAATCCAAGGGCGCGGGCTGGGGTTCCAGCTTGTCCGAACCGGCTGCTTCGGCTTCTGCGCGGCGGAGCCTTTGGTGAACGTCCGCATTCCGGGCAAGCCGCTGGTGATCCTATCGAACGTCAAGGAGAGCGACGCCGACGCGATTCTCGACGACCTCGCCGGCGGGCGCGCGCCCGCCGAGCTGGCGCTGTGCAAGATCGAAGAGTGGGACCACATCACGGGCCTCGTCAAGTACGGCAGCGATTATCCGGAGATTCCGCACTGGCACGAAGTCCCCTTTTTCCAGGGGCAGAAGAAGCTCGTGCTGCGCAACTGCGGACTGATCAGCCCGACCGACATCGAGGAGTACCTGGCGGTGGGCGGCTATGAGGCCCTGTACAAGGTCCTCATCGACGGCGATCCGGAGAAGGTGATCCAGCAGATCAAGCTGGCGAAGCTGCGCGGGCGCGGCGGCGCGGGCTATCAGACCGGGCTCAAGTGGGAGATGCTGCGGCAGGCGGAGTCGGATCAGAAGTACCTGATCTGCAACGCCGACGAAGGCGACCCCGGCGCGTACATGAACCGCAACGAGATCGAGAGCGACCCGCACGCGCTTGTCGAAGGCATGATCATCGGCGCCTACTGTACGGGCGCGACCGAGGGCATCATCTACGTGCGGGCGGAGTACCCCCTGGCCGTACACCGCCTGCAACACGCGATCGAGCAGGCGATCGAGTACGGGCTGCTGGGAGAGAACATCCTCGGCCGCGGCTTCAACTTCCGGCTGAGCCTGGTGGAAGGCGCCGGTGCGTTTGTCTGCGGCGAGGAGACCGCGCTGATCCGTTCGCTCGAAGGCAAAGCCGGAAGGCCGACTCCGCGGCCGCCTTATCCGGCGCAGAAAGGCCTCTACGGCAAGCCGACCAACATCAACAACGTCGAGACCTGGTACAACATCGCGCCGATCGTGGTGAAAGGCGCGCTGTGGTTCACCGAGACCGGCAGCCCGAAGAGTCCCGGAACGAAAGTCTTCTCGCTCGTCGGAAAGGTGGAGCGCACGGGCCTGGTGGAAATGCCGCTCGGCACGCCTCTCAAGACGTTTGTCTACGACGTCGGCGGGGGCGCGGGCGAGGGGCGGACGGTGAAGGCGGTGCAGACGGGCGGTCCGTCGGGCGGCTGCATCCCGCAGGACATGTTCGACACGCCGGTGGACTACGAGACGCTGGCGCAGCTCGGCTCCATTATGGGCTCGGGCGGCATGGTCGTGATGGACGAAGACAACTGCATGGTGGACGTGGCGCGGTATTTCGTCGAGTTCACGCATTCGGAGAGCTGCGGCAAGTGCGTGCCTTGCCGTGTCGGGCTTGATCAGTCGCTGCGCATCCTCAACCGCTTGACTCGAGGCGAGGGGACTCCGGCGGACCTCGCGACGCTCGACGAGATCAGCCGCATGATCCGCGACATGTCGCTGTGCGGGCTCGGCCAGACGGCGCCGAATCCGGTGCTGACGACGATGCGGCACTTCCGCAACGAGTTCGAGGATCACATCCGCGCGAAGCGCTGCCGCGCGGGCGTTTGCGAGGAACTCGCGCTCAGCCCGTGCGAGAACTCCTGCCCGCTGCACATGAACATCCCGCGGTTTCTGCAACTCGTGAAAGAGGACCGCCTGGAAGACGCCTTCGTGTCGGTGGTGCTCGACAATCCGCTGCCGGCCTCGACCGGCCGGGTCTGCCAGCATCCCTGCGACGACCGCTGCCGCCGAGCGGGAATCGACGAGGCGGTGAACATGCGCGAGGTGCACCGCTTCATCGCCGACTCGTTCTACAACTCGCCGGACTATCCCCGCGCCGTCGAGCGCGTGCTGGCGAGGAAGATGGCGCCGACGGGGAAGAAGATCGCAGTGGTCGGAGCGGGTCCGACCGGCCTGGCATGCGCCTATTACCTCTCGCTTCTCGGCCACGAGGCCGTGGTCTACGACTCCAACGCCGCCGCCGGCGGAATGCTGCGCTACGCGCTGCCCGAATACAGGCTGCCAAAGAGCGTCATCGACGCCGAGATCGACCTGATCGCGAAGACCGGCGTGCAGTTCGTTTTCGACACCGCGGTGGGCCGCGACATCTCGCTGAACGATCTGGGTTCGCAGTACGACGCGGTGTTCCTTTCGATCGGAACGTGGAAAGAGTCGTGGGTGTACCTGCCGGGCACGGAGCTGAGCGGCGTCGTCCCCGCGCTGCCGTTCCTTGAGGCGGTGGCGAAAGGTCAGGAGACGAGGCTCGGCAAGCGCGTGGTGGTGATTGGCGGCGGAAACGCCGCGATCGATTCCGCGCGCACCGCGCTGCGTTGCGGCAGCGAGGTCACGGTCATCTATCGCCGCGAGAGGCGCGACATGCCGGCGATTCCCGAAGAGACCCTGGCCGCGGAGGAAGAGGGCACCGAGTTTATCTTCCTCGCCACGCCGCATCGCATCATCGGCAACGCCGAGGGCCGCGTGAGCGCGATCGAAGTGGTGAAGACGCGCCTCGGCGAATTCGACGCCTCGGGCCGGCGGCGTCCGATCCCCACCAATGAAGTCCTGCGCTTCGCCTGCGACGCGGTGATTCTCGCCGTGGGCGAAACGGTGGACCTCGATTTCGTGAAAGCGGCCGGGCTGAAGCTGAACGACAGCGGCAAGATGCTCGAGGTGGATCGCTACACGCTTGAAACAAGCCGTCCGAACTTCTACGCCGGCGGCGACCTGATCACCGGCGCCTCCAACGTGTCGAATGCCATGGGCTGGGGCAAAAAGGCCGCGCGCCTGATGGACGAGCGACTGATGGGCGAGCGACGCTGGGAGCGCATCTGGCCGGAGTTCGACTACGAAATGGAGGTGCCGGCTCACCCGAGCGAAAGCCGCAGGCACACGGTGAGCGAACTCGAGCCCAGTGCGCGGGTGAACAACTTCCGCGAGGTCACCATCGGACTCGCGCCCGTCGAGGCGATGGAAGAGACGTGCCGCTGCCTGCGCTGCGACGTCCGCAACGGCGACTGAATGCGAGGAATGAGTCATGTCAGGAACGATCTCACTGAGAATTGACGGCGAGCTGGTGCGAGTGGATAAAGGGCGCACCATCATGGAAGCCGCGAGCGCGGCGGGGAAGAACATTCCCGGGCTGTGCCACATGACGGGGCTGGAGTCCGTGGGCGCGTGCCGGCTTTGTGTAGTCGAGGTGGCGGGCGTGAATCGCATGCTGCCCGCCTGCACAACGCCGGCGCAGGAAGGCATGTCGGTGACGACGACGTCGCCGAAGCTGAAGAGCTACCGCCGCATGGTGCTCGAGCTGCTGTTCAGCGAGCGGAACCACATCTGCGCGGTATGCGTGTCGAACAATCACTGCGAGCTGCAAGCGCTGGCGATGAGGCTCGGAGTCACCCACATCCGCTATCCGTATTCGTTTCCCAAGCTGCAAGTGGACCTGTCGCATCCGCGCTACGTGCTCGATCACAACCGCTGCGTGCTGTGCACGCGCTGCGTGAGAGTGTGCGCCGATGTCGAAGGCGCGCACGTGTGGGATGTCGCGGCGCGCGGCATCGGCTCGCGCCTGGTGGCGGAGATGAACCGGCCGTGGGGCAAGGCGTCGAGCTGCACGAGCTGCGGCAAGTGCGTGCAGGTGTGTCCCACGGGCGCGCTGGCGGAGAAGGGCTACGCGGTGGAGGAGATGGCCAAGAGCGGCGAAAAGGTGACGCGCCTGGCGCAGATCCGGGGAGGTGTCGCATGAGCGCGGCGGCGAAGATCAGACTTGCGACGGTGTGGCTGGACGGCTGCTCCGGCTGCCACATGTCGCTGCTGGACCTCGATGAAGGTTTGGTCGGGCTGGCGCAGAAGGCCGACATCGTCTACAGCCCCCTGGTGGACGCGCAGGAGTTTCCCGCGGAAGTGGACGTCGCGCTGGTGGAGGGCGCCGTCAGCAGCCAGGACGATATGAAGCTGATCCAGACGATCCGCAAACGGAGCAAGATCCTGGTGGCGCTCGGCGATTGCGCGGTGACGGGCAATGTCCCGTCGATGCGCAACGGAGTGCCGGTGAGAAAGCTGCTCGACAGAATCTACGTCGAGGGCGTCACTGTAAAACCGGGGATTCCCACGGTGAGCGTTCCGGCGCTGCTGAAGCAGGCGGTCCCGCTGAAAGACGTGGTGAAGGTGGACCTGCACGTTCCTGGATGTCCGCCCAAGCCGGCGGCGATCGGCGCAGCATTGCGCGAGCTTGCGGCCGGCAGAAAGCCGGACCTCGCGGGCCAAGTGAAGTTCGGGTAAGGAGCCGCGTTATGGCACAGAAGATCGTCATTCCGCACGTTTCACGCATCGAGGGCCACGCCAGAATCAGCATCCACCTGAACGACGCGGGCGAGGTGGACAACGCGCAGTTGCATGTGACGCAGGTGCGCGGCTTCGAGAAGTTCACCGAGGGCCGCCCATACTACGAGATGCCGTCGATCACGGCGCGCATCTGCGGCATCTGTCCGGTGAGCCATCTGTTAGCGTCGGTGAAGGCGTGCGACGCGATCATGGCGGTGAGGATTCCGCCGGCGGCGAAGATGCTGCGCGAGCTGCTGCACTGCGCGCAGTTCGTGCAGTCGCATGCGCTGAGCTTCTTCCATCTCTCCGCGCCCGACCTGCTGCTCGGGATGGAGAGCGATCCGGTAAAGCGCAACATCGTCGGGCTGATCGAGAAGCATCCCGACCTCGCGCGCGACGGGATCGCGCTTCGCCGCTTCGGGCAGGCGGCGATCGAGCGTCTCGCCGGCGAGCGCGTGCACCCGTCGTGGACGGTGCCGGGCGGCGTGAACGCGCCGCTCAAGCCCGAAGATCGCGATGCGATCCTGAGCGAGCTGCCCATCGCGCGGTCGATTGTGCGGCGCACGCTGCACATGTTCAAGGAAGCGATCGGCGGCTACGAGGAGGAGATCGCGCACTTCGGCAACGCGCCGTCGATGTACGCGGGGCTGGTGAACGCCGCGGGCGGCCTCGAATGGTACAACGGCAGCATCCGCTGGCGCGATCAGGACGGCCAGATCGCCGCTGTCGCCGCCGAGCCTGGGGAGTACTCGCAGTACATCGGCGAAGCGGCGCTTCCTTTCTCGTACCTCAAGGCGCCGTACTTCAAGCAGCGCGGCTATCCCGACGGCGTCTATCGTGTGGGCCCCCTGGCGCGCCTGAACGCAGCGGACTGCTGCGGCACGCCGGAAGCCGACACGGAGCTGGCGGAGTTCCGCGAGCGCTTCGGGCGCGTGCCGCAGAGCGCATTCCTCTACCACTACGCGCGGCTCATCGAAGCGCTGCACGGTATCGAGAAGATGGAGCGGCTGCTCGAGCATCCGGACATCCTCTCCACGCGCGTGCGGGCCTACGCGTCGGTGAACGCGCCGGAGGGCGCCGGCATCATCGAAGCGCCGCGAGGAACGCTGATCCATCACTACAAGGTGGACGACCACGGCGCGATCGTGTGGGCGAACCTCATCGTCGCCACGGGGCACAACAACATCGCGATCAACAGCGGCCTCACGCAGGTGGCCAAGCACTGGATCCGCGCGGACCGCATCGAGGAGGGGCTGCTCAATCGAGTCTCCGCGCTGGTTCGGGCCTACGATCCATGCCTGAGCTGCTCGACGCATGCCTTCGGGCAGATGGCCGTGCGAGTCACGCTGCACGCGGCGGACGGCGCGGTCCTCGACGAGCGTGCGGCGTAGGGCCGCGCGCAGCCGGTACAATGCCGGTTGCGGCATATGTATCCGGCGCGGTTTGAATCCGAAGAACAGCTTGAAGACTTTTTGAGCTCGCCGTCGATCGAGGACGTCGAGTTCGCTCACCAGGTGGAGGGCGACGTCCTCCTGCTGGGTGCGGCGGGCAAGATGGGGCCGAGTCTCGCGTGGCGCGCGCGGCGCGCCTTGGACGCCGCGGGGAACCGCGCGCGCGTCATCGCGGTCTCGCGGTTCAGCGAAGAGGGTTCGCGGGAGAAGCTGGAGTCGTACGGCGTCGAGTGCATCGCATCGGATCTGCTCGCTGACGGCGCGCTGGACCGCTTGCCCGACGCGCCAAACGTCATTTATATGGCGGCGCGGAAGTTCGGCGCGACAGGCAATCCCGGCCAGACGTGGGCGACGAATGTGCTGCTCCCCGCGCTTGCGGCGAAGCGTTATCGCCACTCCCGCATCGTGGCGTTCTCGACGGGCAATGTCTATCCGTTTACGCCAGTGGAGAGCGGAGGACCGACGGAAGAGGTCCCGCCCGATCCGGTGGGCGAGTACGGCTGGTCGGCGCTCGGGCGCGAGCGGATGTTCGAGTTCGCGAGCGCGGAGTACAACACGAAGGTCTCTTTGTTGCGATTGAACTATGCGGTCGAAATGCGGTATGGGGTGCTGGCCGACATCGCGGCGAAGGTGTGGAACGGCGCGCCGTTGGACCTTACGATGGGCTACGTGAACATCATCTGGCAGGGCGACGCCAACTCGGTGACCTTCCGCGCGCTCGGCCACACCGCGTCGCCGCCGTTCGTGTTGAACCTCACCGGCGCGGAGACGCTGCGCGTGCGCGACATCGCCGCGGGCTTCGGGCGCAGGCTCGGCAAAGAGCCGCTGCTCGCGGGAGAAGAAGCGCCCACCGCGCTGTTGAGCAACGCCTCGCTTTGCCATCGCCTCTTCGGAGCGCCGGAGATCCCGGTGGAGATCGTGATGGACTGGGTGGCCGATTGGGTTCAGAGCGGCGGGCGCTCCCTGGGCAAGCCCACGAAGTTCCAGGTGCGGGACGGGAGGTTCTGAGATGGACTGGCGCGCGCGTTTGCGTGAGGGAGTCGTGATTCCCGCTCACCCGCTGGCGCTGACCGCGGCGCGCAAGCTGGACGAACGGCGCCAGCGCGGGTTGACGCGCTACTACCGCGAGGCGGGCGCGGGCGGAGTCGCGGCCGGCGTTCACACCACGCAGTTCGCCATCCGCGAGCCGCAACACGGGCTTCTCCGTCCGGTGCTGGAACTGGCCGTGGAGGAGATGCGCGGCACGGAGATGATCCGCGTCGCGGGGGTGTGCGGCAAGACGGCGCAGGCGTTGAGCGAAGCGCGGCTGGCGTCGGACCTCGGATATCACTCCGCGCTGGTGAGCCTCGGCGCTCTCAAGCAGGAGAGCGAAGACGATCTGATCGCGCACCTGCGCGCGGTGGGTGAAATCCTACCCGTGTTCGGCTTCTACTTGCAGCCGGCGGCGGGCGGGCGCCTGTTGCCATATCGCTTCTGGCGGCGGGCGGCGGAGCTCGAATGCCTCGTCGCGATCAAGATGGCGCCGTTTAACCGCTACCAGACGCTCGATGTCGTCCGCGGAGTCTGTGAGAGCGGCCGCGCGCATGAGATCGCGCTCTACACGGGCAACGACGACAACATCGTCGCCGACCTCGTGACGCCGTTCCGCTTCGGCGGAGAAACGGTTCGCGTCGTGGGCGGGCTGCTCGGCCAATGGGCCGTTGGAACCCGCGCCGCGGTTGAACTGCTCGCGCTCGCGCGCGCCGGAACGACGCCGGAGCTGCTCACGCTGGGCGCGGAGTTGACCGACCTGAACGCGGCGCTGTTCGACGTCGCGAACAACTTTCACGGGTGCATCGCCGGCATCCACGAGGTGCTGCGAAGACAGGGGCTGCTGGCGGGCCGCTGGTGTCTCGATCCTGCGGAGGATCTTTCGCCGGGACAGATGGAAGAGATCGACCGCGTGATGGCTGCGTACCCGCACTTGCTCAGTTGAGCTTGCCGCCCTCGGTGATGGTGATGTAGCGGCCGGCGGGCACGTCGGTGAAGCGGTCCACCTGCTTGCTCGGCGCGGGCCACTTGATCTCGAGCCAGTCGGCCTTGTCCGCTTTGCCGAGACCGATCACCTCGCGCGGATCGTGCGAGGAGAGATAGCTCCCGCCGTTGTTCTTGAGCCGCGAACGCTTCACGCCGCCAACCGACCACGTGATGCGCGCGCCGATCGCGTCGCGGTTCGCGGTCTTGCCCACCAGCCGGATGCCCAGCCAGTGATTGCCTTGTCCGGCGTTGTTGCGCAGCAGCAGCGGCGCGCCGCCGTTGTTGCCGACGAGGACATCGATGCGCCCGTCGTTGTTGTAGTCGCCGACCGCCAGGCCGCGCGCGGGAAAAGCCTGTTGGAACACCGGGCCGGCCTGGGTGCTGATGTTGCGCAGTTGCTTGCCGTCGTGCTGATAGAGCAGAATCGGCTCGCGGTAGCGCACCTGCGGCGAGTACATGTCGATCATGTCGTCGGGGTGGCCGTTGGCGAGGATCAGCTCCAGGTAACCGTCGAGGTTGAAGTCGAAAAACTTCAGCCCCCAGCCGCTGAGCAGGCGCGTCGCCTGCGCGATCTCGTTGCGGTGCGCGACGTCGACGAAGCTCTCCTTGCCGGAGTTTTTGTAAAGCGAGAACATCTCCTGATCGACGTTGGCGACGAAAAGGTCCTCGAAGCCGTCCATGTCGAAGTCGGCCGCGTCGACGCCCATGCCCGAGCGCGCCTGACCGCTCTCGCTGAAGCCGACCTCGGCCGCGAGCGCGAGCTCCTCGAAGTTGCCCTTGCCGCGGTTGACGAACAGGAAGTTCTGCACGGTGTCGTTGGCGACGAAGAGGTCCATCAGCCCGTCGTTGTTGATGTCGGTCGCAACGACGCCGAGGGCTTTGCCCATGGCCTTTGAGATCTCGGAGTTCTTGCCTGCCTCCGTGAACGTACCGTCGCCGTTGTTGCGATAGAGCAGGCTGGCGGTGGGCAGGAAGACCCGCGGGATGCAGTAATACTTGCGGCCGAGCTTGTTGTCCCCGCAGTTCACCTTGCCCGGCGCGAACTGCACGAAGCTGCAAAGGAAAAGGTCGAGCCGGCCGTCGTTGTCGAAGTCGAACCAGACAGCCGAAGTCGTCCAATTGGTGAACACCAGCCCGGCTTTCTGAGTGACATCGGTGAACGTGCCGTCGCCGTTGTTGCGGTAGAGCGCGTTGCGGCCGTAGGCTGTGACGAACAGGTCGGCGAAGCCGTCGTTGTCATAGTCGCCGGCGGCAACCCCCTGCCCGAAGCTGAATCCGCCGGCGAGGCCTGATTTCTCCGTCACGTCGGTGAACGTGCCGTCGCGGTTGTTGCGGTAGAGCCCGTTGCGCAGCGGCTTGAGCGGCCTGTAAAAATCCGCCTCGCCGCTGTTGACGAGGAAGATGTCCATCCAGCCGTCGTTGTCGTAGTCCAGGAAGGCGACGCCGGGACCCATGGTCTCGGGCAGGTGGCGCTCGTCGGACATCGCGTTGACATGGACCCACGTAATGCCGGTCTTCGAGGACGGGATCTCCTCGAACAGAGGAGGCCCAGGCTGCGCGGCGGCCGGAATGGATAGCGCGGCGGCCAGGCGCAACAGATTCGGGAGGCAGAGCTTCATTGGGCGTGGAAAGGGGTTCTCTCTTCAGGATAAGGGTCTCCGGGCCGCGCCAGGCGAATCCAGTGATCGGAGAAGGCGTGGCGGCTGCCCGGGCCTTCAACGCGCGGCATGTGGCAGGTGACGCAGCCGGGCCTCGTTTCCAGGCGCTTCGTCTCGCGCGCGCTCTCGGCGGCGTGACAAACCCTCCACTTGACGTCGTAAGCCGCGGGATCATCGGTCAGCGGCTCGTGGGGATTGCGGCGCGCGACGCAGGAGACGCGCCGGCCGTCTGCGTTGTCGCACTTCGAGTTCGTCAGGCGGTACGGAGCGGACTTGACGGTGTTCGGACCGCGCACGCCGGGCAGCATCACCTGCTCCCGCGTGCGGTGGCGCCGGACGCAGAACTCGTTCACGGCTTCGGCGTTCATCGTCGAGAGCGTCCTCATGCCGCGTCGCTTTACGCGCGCCGCGCGGATGGCGGCGATGTGCGCCGCGACCGGGCCGTGGCGTCCTGCGCACTGCAATCCGAGCTCGAACTTCTCGAGCTGAAGCGATTGGCCGATGTGCGCGCCGGCGGTACGGCAGCCGAAGCAGTCGCGCGCCTCGTCCGGCGCCATTCTGCGCCCGGCCGCTTCCTGAATGCTGCGCGGCGTGGAATTGATGGCGCCGGAGGTGAGGTGGAGTCCCATCAGCCGCGTGTATCAGCTTACGCGAGTTTCGTGGAAGAGCCCGCCATCCGTATAGAGGAGGGTCTGTCCGGCCTTCGCGTTGCCGAAAGCGAAGAGGAGCTCGTAAGCGAGAGTCTCCTCGCCGCCCCTGACCGAGTAGAAGCTCCTCTCGCCCTGGCGCGTGATGCGGTACGAGTACCGGCCGCCGCCCCACTCCAGCAGGGCGTTGGAGGATGGCACCTTGGACTCCGCCGCCTCGAATGGTGAGTTCGCCATCCGCGCACGGGTGTACGGCGCTGCCTCCTCGCCGTGGCATTCGGCGCACGCGCACGCGCGCGCCCGCGTGGCCGGAAACGATTGGCCTGACGCCGCCGCGGCGATGGCTGCGGCGAGAAACCGCGCGGTGATCACTGTCTGACCTCGGGCTTGGCTCCGGGTTGCTGCGCCTGCCGCTCCGCGGTGATGCGGCGCACGATCTCGCGCTCGCGGTCGCCGTCGGCGCGGCGTCCCAGCCGGTAGTAGACAGTGGCGAGCGAGACATGGGCTTCAAGGAACTGCGGCGCTTCGGCGACGACGGCTTCAAGCGCCTTGCGCGCTTCCTCGGTCCGTCCGGCGGCGAGATGGAGCGCGCCCAACTGATAGCGCACGGGCAGCGAGCCGGGCCTGACGCGCAGCGCCATTTCGAGGTGCTGCTGCGCCTCGTCAAGCTTCATCTCCTGCTTGAGCATCGAGCCGAGGTGAAGGTTGGCCTCGAAGTCCGTCGGGTTCGATTCGAGCTCTCGGCGGAAGGCTTCCATGGCGCCGGGCGTGTCGCCGGTTTGCATGAGCGCCATGCCGAAGTAGGACTGCACACTGGGCAGCTTGGGATTCAGCTCCACCGCGCGCTTCACCTCTTTGAGCGCGCCGGCGAAGTCCGCCGTCATCGTGAACGCGGTGGCCATCAGGAGCCGCGCTTCGGCCGATTCGCCGTCGCGCAGGATGCGGTCGATGAGCGCCTGGCCGCGCTGGATCTGGTTGTCGCGCAGCAGCGCGGTCCCCAGCGCGTAGGCGATGCCGCGGTTCCACTGCGCCTGGTGTTCAATGGGTGAGAGCAGCGCGATCACGCGCTTGTTTTCGCCGAGGCGCAGGTGGCAGTCGGCGAGCAGCAGCAGGACGTCGCTGTCGCCGGGCGCCGCCTGGCGGACCTTTTCGAGTTCCCCGATCGCCTCCTGAAGCCGCAGGGCTTTGTAATAAGCGAGCGCGAGGTTGGTGCGGATCTGTTGATTCGGGGGCCGCGCGGCGAGCGCGGCGCGATACTCCGCGATGGCCTCTTCGAACCGCCCCATGCGCACGAGCACCGCCCCGAGATTGGAACGGACCTCGGGCGGCGTGTCGGGGCGCAGCTTAAGCAGTTGGCGGTACTCGCGTTCCGCCACTTCCCAGCGCCCGGCCTGCTGGGCCTGGATCGCCCGCCCCAGAATGGCCTGAGGGTTTTCCGATTGTGCGGCGCACAGGAGGCCAGCGCCAATCAGGATCAGAAACCGCCCCACTCCATCAGGGTAATCGGTCCTTGTGCGGAGACGAAAGCGGGGCGGCCGCGGCCGCCCCGCCTGATGAACTGCGATTCGAACGCCTGTCAGAACCAGAGCCGCATGGCGATCTGGCCGTTGCGCTCGTACTGCGCTCCGGTCAATTCGCCGAAGGTTGCTGACGTGGCGCTGCGGTTCGGGGAGGCGAACTGAGGAGTGTTGAACAGGTTGATGAACTCGCCGCGGATCTCGAATTTCACCCGCTCCGTAACGAAGAACTGCTTCTGGATCGAGAAGTCGTAAACCTTGAAGCCGGGTCCGCGCTCGGTGCCGATGCCGACGTTGCCGAGAGTCCGGGGGAGCGTCGGAGCATAGGCGGACGTGTCGAACCATTTGGAGCGGAGGCCCACCTGGCCGAGCGTGTTGCCGCCCTTTCCGACGACGCGGGCGCGTGCGCCGCGAGAGTTGGTAGTAGAGTTATCGGCGGCCTGGATCGTCAGCGGGAAGCCGCTGCGGAGGGTCAGGATGCCGCCGAGCTGCCAGCCGCCCAAGACGCCATTGAGGACCGGGTGCATGGCATTGGCCCATCTTTGGCCCTTCCCGAAGGGCAGCGCCCAGACGTGGGTGAAGGTGAACATGTGCCGCGCGTCGAAGTAGGTGGGACCCCACTCCGCCTTGCGGTCGTAGAGGTATTGCCAATAGGCCGCCTGCGATGCGGACTGGCCGCCTTCGCCGTAATAGCCGATCGCGTCGCTCATCCCGTGAGACCAGGTGTAGTTCGCCTGGAACTCGATGCCGGCCGACATCCGCTTGGTGAGCGTCGACTGCAAGGCATCGTAGCGCTGGTTGCCGTTTGACTCCGTGCCGGAGATCTGGGTGATGTTGGCGAGCTGCGGATTGCAGCACAGATACGGGCTGCGCTCCGTAGTGCCATCCGCCAGAAGGCGCCGCTGGTAATACGGCATCGGAACGACCAGGTGCGTTCCCTTCTGGCCGACGTATCCGACGGAGCCGACCGTGCGCCAGCCCATCTGGCGCTCCAGAGTAAGGTTCCACTGCTGGGTGTTCGCCGGGCGGACGAAGGGATCCCACAACCTGACGTTGATGCCGCGCCAGGGGTCGGTTGGCGACAGGACGCTGAGGCCCTGGCTCGAGTTGGAGCCCGGCAGATTGAAGTTCGGGTTGTCGTAGCGTCCCTCAAACTCCGAGTTGAATGGCGGGTTCATCGGCAACCGCAGGTTGGTGCCGGTGCCCTCCATGAATGAGCTGATGGTGTAGGCGCCGCGCAACACCCAGTTCTTGAAGGGCGTGTAGGCGAAGCCGATACGAGGCTGGAAGTCCTTTTTGTAGGGCTGGTAAAGGGCGCGGCTGTTGCCGTCCTTTCCTGCGAGCAGGAGCTTCCCGCTGAACGGCTCGAAGTTGGCCTGGCGATCGTTCACTTCGACCAGCGGCGTGTGGTATTCCCACCGGATGCCGAGGTTGAGGGTGAGTCTGTCGGTGGCGCGCCAGTCGTCCTGGTAGTAGAAGCCCCAGATGGTCTTGCGGTGGCCCCAGGTGCCGCTCTGGAGACCGCGGCCCAGCGTTTCAGGAAGGCCGAGGTAGAAATCGGCGTCGCTCCAGCCGTTCACCGTGCCGGAGCTTGCGCCGGTGAAGCGGCCGGTGAAAGTCATGAACCCGGTGCGCCCGTTGTTGCCGGCGTAGAACGTGTTCATGCGCTGGCGCAACACCTGGCCGCCCATCTTCATCATATGGCGGCTCTTGATGTATGTCAGGTTGTCGGCGAAATGGAAAGTGGCGTTGGCGAACAATTGTTGCGTGCCGATGTTCGCGCTGCCGATGCTGCTGGTGAAGGTCTGGTTAGCGAAGTTGAGTCCGAGCAGGCCGGGAGAATTCACGCCGGCGATGCCGTACTTCTCGTTGAGATCGCCGTAGCCTTCCTTATTGGCCCCGCCGTTGAAGAGCACGATGCGGTTGACGCCGAAGCGCGCTTCGTTGACGATGCGGGGGTTGAAGACGCGCGTCCAGTTGAGTACGCCGGCCTTGAACGGCGATTCGTTGAAGCTGTTGAAGAAAAGCGGGAAGTCGTTAAACCCGGGGATGTTTTGCATGCCCTGCGAGTAGCGGAATGAGAAGTCGTCGTTGTTGCTTGCTTTCCAGTCGAATTTGCCGTCGCCCTGGTCTGAATTCAGTTTGCTCCAGCTCGAGTTCTGATAATTGAGCCGGAGCGCGGGGATGAGGGGCTGGGGGTAGAACTGGGTGTCGTTGAGCAGCTTGTTCGCCACCGGGCTCATTTGGCTGGCGGGGATCAGATTTCCGGCAAACGGCTGGCGGGCGCCGGCGGCGTTCAGCGAGAAGGGATTGTAGAGTTGAATGGGCTGACGGCCGGCCAGGGCGGGATCCGACGCAGGGTTCAGCAACTGGCTGAAATCGCCCCTGCGGAACGCTGTCGGCATCACCGTGGGGGTGCCGATCGTTCGGGGAAAGGGTCTGCGCACAGCCTGGAAGTCGGTGAAGAAGAACAGCTTGTCCGTGCCGTTGACGACCTTCGGGATGATCACCGGGCCGCCGAAAGTGCCGCCAAAGGCGTTGTAGCGCACCGCGCCGCGTGGAAGCGATTTGCCGGTGGTGGGATCGATGTTCCAGTTGCGCGCCCAGGCGTTGGCATTCAGCTTGTCGTTCTTAAAATACTCGAACAGCGAGCCATGGAACTGGTTGGTGCCGGACTTTAGGGTCACGTTGATGATGCCGCCCTGGAAGTTGCCGAACTCTGCGGAAGCGTTGTTGGTGATCATCTTTACTTCCGAGATCGCTTCCAGGTTGGGCTGGTAGGAAGTCAGGTTGTCGGAAACCTGGTTGTTGTCGATGCCGTCCAGGAGGAAGTTGTTGGCTTCTTTCCGGTTCCCGTTGACGTAGGGACGGCCGCCACCGGTGGTGCGCTGGTCGTTGTTGAAGCCCGATGGGTTGGTGGTGGTCACTCCCGGGGCGAGCAACGTCAGGGTGATGAAGTTGCGGCTGATGAGCGGAGTATTTGCCAGGCGGTTGGTGGTGATCGTGGTGCCGACGATCGTGGTGTCGGTTTGCAGCAGCGGCGGCTCGCCGGTCACCTGGACCGATTCGGTCAGTGCGCCCACTTCCAGGCCGACATCGAGACGCGCGCGCTGGTTCACCTCGAGAATAATGTCCTGGCGGATCACAGTTTTGAAGCCCTTGGCCTCCACCTTAACCTCGTACATCCCGGGCGGGATGCGCGGGAAGAGATAGATGCCGGCCTCGTTGGTTGAAGTTGTATAGACTGTGCCGCGGTTCACGTCCTTGGCGGTGATTGCCGCGTTGACGACGACAGCGCCGCTGGCGTCCGTGATTGTACCTGTGATGCTGGCGCTCACTTCCTGCGACCAGACCGGAATGGAAAGCGTCACAACGATCGCGACTGCCGTCAAAAGCAGCCGGGATTTAAGCGAACAGATTGTTTTCATGAAGTCTCCTCACCAGGCCCGGCGTGTCTTTCGACCGCGGGCCCAAGCATTCGATCGCAAGGCGTGCGTTCTGCGGCGCCGCCCACTTTGCTAAGGTGAACTTGCCACGCCCACACCATGCGCTGCACTCTACCGTGGCTATGTTCGAAGTCGAACCCCGAACTAGCCATGATGAACCCCCAGTTGCAGACTAACAGAGGCGGAACCCCAAGGCAACCTTGCAGGCGTTTGTTTGATCTGTGCGGCTTCTCCGCGGGCGAGGGCCCGTCCCCTGCGCCGTCATGCGCTCAAAACCAATCGGCGATATCCAAACCGCGAACACGGCCGAATTCGCGGACATTGTGTGTGACCAGAACAGCGTTGTGGCCGAGAGCTGTGCCGGCGGTCAGCGTGTTCATCGGGGCGATCGGGGTTCCGGCGGCCCGGAGAGCGGCTCAAGCTTCGGCCGCCCGCCGGCCTGGCCGCAGCTCGAGAGGCGTGACCGCTGTACGCGCAAGCAGCGAATTGAGTTGATCCCGGCGTTCGGCCGGCTGGCGCGATTGGGCGATGCCCGCCTCCAGCTCGTAGATAGCAACAGCCGGAGTGGCGATATCGGCCGGCGATTGCGCCAGCAGATTCTCTCCGGCACGCCCCAGTCCTTTGAAGAAGGAGATCAGGGTATTCGTGTCGAGAGCGAACATCAGAGGCGCTTCCCGGGGATGTCCGTGCCTGCAAGCCTCCGGATCTCACTGCCGTCCGGGCATCCGGCCAGGCTGGCCAGAGCGCGGATGGACGCCGGCCATTCTCTTCGGACGCGCAGCCGGACCGCATCGCCGATCCACTGGCTGCGGGAGACGCCCGCAGCCTTGCGCGCGGAGTCCAGCAACCCCGCCGTCTCCTTGTCCGGGCAGATGGTGATCTGGGGCACGGCAGTTCAATTACAGGCCCGCTTCCTTATGTGTATGACAATTCTCCGGATCACATAGGGCACGCGCGCAGGACCTCATCCGCGCCCGACGGCCGCTCGACCACCGTCACATCCCCGCGCGGCCCCCACACCCGCGGATCCGTCCGGCCGAAGATCGCGACGACCGGCACGCCGCATGCCGCCGCCAGATGAGTGATGCCGCTGTCGTTGCCCACATACAGCGATGCCCCCGCCAACCACTCCGCCAGGCCGCCCAGATCCTCGAAGCGGACCGCGCCGTCGAGCGCCTCCTCCGGGCCGGCGCACCAGTAGACCGGCATCCTCGCCGACAGCGCACTGTACACCTCGCGAAAAAGCGCCAGCGGCCAGTTTTTCTTCTCGCTGCCGCTGAACGGATGAATGACGGCGTAGCCGCCCGGCGAAGCGCGATAGGGCAAACGCGGAACGCCGCCTGCATCACCGCCCACCTGCGCCAGATAGTAATCCGCCGCATGGACCCCGCACCCCTCCGGCGGCAGCGCCGGCAATAGCCGGAACGGAACCCTCACCGCCGCGAGCGCCGCGCGGAACTCCTCCCTCGCCGCGCCGTACCACGACACGATCTCGTCGAAACAGCGCAGCCGCGCGATCAGGTCCCCCGGCGGATCCAACTCCAGCAGATCGATCCGCATCCCTGCAATCGACCGCACAACGCCCAGATGCCGCAGCAAAGGCGCATTGATCTCCGGAGCCCAGATCTCCGTATATCCGGCGCGCAGACACTCCAGCGCCGGCAGCGACAGAATAGTGTCCCCGATCGCACCCGGCCGCAGAATCAGCCGCCGCGCTACTCGATCAGCAGTGGGACCCTGACGTCGATGTTGCGCGGCGGCAGGCACATCTTCTCGTTGCACGCCTGGTAGCGCAGCTTCCCTGTCAGATACGCCGGACCGGGCTGCGCCGTCGCCGTCCGCCGGATCTTGCTCACGATCTCGAAGTCGCCCGAGAACACCGACAGCGGTTCCTCGGAGAAGTCCGACTGTTCAATGTGGGGCTTCGGGTAAGTGATGCTGACCGCCTCCACCGCGCCGGCGTCCCACGTGAGCCGCAGCGGAATCAGGCTCTTGTCGTTCGGCTTATCCGAGTTGACGTGATAGCCCGGCTTCAGCGAAACCTTCAGCACCTGCGCCGCGGGCTCGGTCCGCTTCACGTTGACCTTGGCCGGCTCGGCGACGCTCAGCACCGCGGTCGGCATCTGCGCCGCCAGCGGCAGCGCGGCTAGCGCGCTAATCCAAAAGCTGCTGAATGTCCTTGACATACTCGCTCTTGCTCACAAGGCCGAGGTGCGTGCTCGCTACGCGTCCCTCGCGGTCGAGGATGAACGTCATCGGGATCGAGCTCACTCCGCCGTAGAGCTGTTCCACCTGCGGAGTCCCCAGCACCACGCGGTAGTTCACCTTCCGCGCCTCGATGTACGGCTTGACGACCTCCCAGCCCTCTTCGTCCAACGCGACTCCAATCACCGCGAAGCCCTTGTCCTTATACGTGCGCTCGAATTCGATGAACCATGGAATCTCGATCTTGCACGGACCGCACCACGTCGCCCAGAAGTTCAGCAGCACCACCTTGCCCTTGAAGTCGCTGAGCTTCATCGTCTTGCCGTTGACGTCCTTCAGTTCAAAGTCGGGCGCGGCCTTGCGGGTTGCCGCTGGCTTCGCGTCAGGCTTGCCGTTGGCGCTCGAAGTTACCGTGGAGCAGCCTGCCGCCGCGACAAGCATCAATGCCGCCACAGACGCCCGGATCAGGATTTGGTGCATAGGGAGGGTTGAGACCTTACAGTGATTCTATCGTGTTAGATGCGCAGGAAGCCCGCCGGGTGACCGCGGAGTGACTCGAACCACGCCGCCCGCGCCCGCCGGCGCCCCAGAGCCAACGTGAACTCCTCGTGCTCCTGGACTTCGCCGTAAAGCCACGCCGCCGTATCGCAAAAGCTCTCACACACATACTCGCGCCACCGCCGGGTTCGTCCGGCGGAATCCGCCGGCCTGAGCCGGGCCTTTCGCCACTGGCTTGACCACCCTAGCTCCCCTCGCGCCCCGGCCCCTACCTCGGCCGCCAGCAGAGCCTCCCATTCCGCCCGCGTTCTGTTTGCCAGACGAACCCAAGCGAAGTGGAAGACCTCGTGAATCAATATCCTGGCGAGCTCGCCCCGATCGCTGCGCAACCCGGAATCGAGCGCGACCTCGCGCCGCCGCACGAAGGTCGCCGCATGAACCTCCTCGCCCGGGCCGCCGCCGTGAACCAGCCGCCCGCGATGCGCCCGCATCGCCCGCCGCCAGCTCACCCTGATCGGAGCGCCCTCCAGCGGCGGGACCTTGGCCAGCAGCCTCGCCAGCTCCGCGCTCCCCCGCCCGGCGATCACCCGCCCCGCCATCTCTATCGCTGCATCGGCTCGGTCAGATACTTCGGATCGTTGAACTCGATCTTCAGGCTCTTCTGTACGCCCGCCATCCACGCGCTAAACCGCTCCTGCTTGAGCGACTCGAAGATGTCCTGGCTCACGTCCTTGAACTCTGGCGTCGTGAACTCCTCGAGCTTGAACACGTAAAACCCGTTCGGCTGCCGCACGGGCTCTGAGACCTCGCCCGGCTTCAAAGCGAACACCGCCGTGCGGATGTTCTCCGGCACTGTGTTGTCGTTGGGCTTGATCGGCGGGAACTCGCCGCCCTTGTCGCGCGAGTCGGCGTCCTCGCTGTACTCCTTCGCCAGCGCCGTGAAGTCCGCGCCGGCGCGCGCTTTTTTCGCCGCTTCCTCGGCCCGCGCCTTGGCTTCCTCCTCCGTGCGCCCTTTCGCACCCTCGAGCTTCACCGTCGAGAACGACACATAGACAATGCGCACCTTCGCCCGCATGAACTGGTCTTTGTTTTTCTCGTAGTGCGCCTTCACCTCTTCCGGACTGATCGCCAGGAGGTTCCCCTCCTTCGTCATCAGCGCCGTCGAGAGGTACTGGAGCCGGCTGAAATACAGCCTCTCCGCGTGCGGCTCCTGCCTGTCGAGGCCCATTTCCTCGGCCATCCTCGTCAGCCGCATCATGAGCGCGAGCTGCTCGAGGAACATCTTCTTGTTCATGTAAAAGTTGTTCATCACGTTCGGGCTCAGCGAGCGGACAAACTTCTCCAGCTCTTCTTTCGTCCAGGGCTTGCCTTCGATGGTCACCACCGCCTGGTCGGCTTTCGCCGGCGGTGGAGGCACACTCGGAGCCTGAGAAGCACTCTGCGATGTTTGAGCCTCTGCATAGACACACGCCGCACAGGCCAGCAAAATCAGTGATTTCATGGGTTCTTACTCGAATGGTAGCATGAGGGTCCGATGGAACACCTCTGGCTCGACGTCTCTCTCTGGTCGGCCGACCTCGCCAATCTCGAGCGCGAGATCAAACGCCTCGAGCCCTACGCAGACTCCTTCCACTTCGACGCGGCCGACGGCCATTTCGTCTCCACTCTTCTCTTCTTCCCCGACCTCATCGCCCGCCTCCGCGAGCTCACGCGCGTCCCCTTCCACGTCCACCTCATGGCCACGCGCCCCCAGGACTTGATCGGCGCGTTCATCGACGCCGGCGCCGATCGCATCACGCTCCCCGTCGAAAGCGGAAAGCGCGTGCGCCAGGCCATCGACATAGTCCGCGCCCGCGGCAAGCACGCCGGCGTGTCGCTCGAGCTCGACACCCACGTCATGGAGATCAAGGACCACCTGCCCCGCATCGACACGGTCGTAATGATGGGCACGGCGCTGGGCGTGAAGGGCCTCGACCCCGACGCCCGCGCCTACGGCCGCATCCGCGCAGCGAAGGACCTCGCCGGCCCGCGCACCCGCATCGTCGCCGACGGCGGCATCCGCGAGTACAGCGTCCCTCTCCTGCGCCAAGCCGGCGCCGATGGCATCGTTCCCGGCTCGCTGATCTGCAAAGCCCCCGACCTCCCCGCCACCGCCCGCTGGCTCAGGTCGCTTTGACCCTCCCTACGCCGGCTGAGGCCCAAACCCCCACATCGGAGCAGGCTGCTTCTGAACCCGCGGCTCAACCCGCGAAGCATTCATCCGCGACTCCATCCGCCGCGCAACCCCCGGCTCGACTGCCGCAAGATCCCGCGTCTCCCCGATGTCCTTTGAAAGATCGTAGAGCTCGATCGCGGCATCCGGCTTCGGCCGCACCGCCTTCCACTTGCCCATCCGCGCCGCCGCCATCGGAGCCTCATTGCGAAACGTCCCCGAAGCCCCGTCGTACCGCGGCAGCTCCCAATACATAAACTCATGCGGCCTCTGCTTCTCTCCCAGCAGCGTTCGCACAACCGGCATCCCATCCAGCCCATGCGGTGTCGACGCCCCCGCCAGCTCGCAAGCCGTCGCGAAGAAATCCGCGAAGTACCACGGGAACCGGCTCACCGCGCCCGCCTTCACGCGGCCCGGCCACCTCACCACCATCGGAGTGCGTATCCCGCCCTCATAGAAATTCTGCTTGTTCCCGCGGAACGGAGCGTCCTTCACAAAGAACTCGTCCTTCCGCAGCCGCTCCGCGCTGCCGTTGTCCGAAGTGAAGAACACGATCGTGTCCTGCGACAACCGCAGTTCCTCCAGCAGGGCCAGAATCCTGCCGGCGTCGCGGTCCATGCGCGACACCATCCCCGCGTACGCCGCGCGCGGGAACTCCTGATCGGCGTAGTGCTTGCTGGCGGTCGTGTACGGCCCCGCCTCCGGAATCTTGCCGCGATATTCGGCCAGCGAATCCTCGGGCACAAGCAGCTCCCAGTGCGGCAATGTAAACGGCACGTAGCAAAAGAACGGCTTGTCCTTCGCGCGCCTGATAAACGACAGCGCCTTCTCCGCAATCGCGTCGTGAGAATACGTCGTCCGCTTCAGATTCTCGTTCCCCGGAAGCGGCGACTCCTTGTCGTTGTTGTAGAGGAACCGCGGGTAGTGCCAGTGCGCGTGAACCTGGTGCAGGTACCCGTAAAACTCCTCGAACCCGTGCTTCCACGGTACGCCGTCCGTCCCGATATCGCCCAAGCCCCACTTGCCGAAGCACCCGCTGATGTAGCCCGCCTTCGACAGCGCCTCGGCCACAGTGACCTCGCTCGCCAGCAGCGGAACTCCGCCCGGATTTGAGCGGATCGGCGTATGCCCCATGTGCAGTCCCGTCATCAAAACGCTGCGCGACGGCGCGCACACCGTGCATCCCGAGTAAGCATCGGTGAATCGCGTGCCTTCGCGAGCCATGCGGTCCACGTTTGGCGTCCGAATCCACTTCTGCCCGTAGCACCCAAGATCGCCCCACCCCAGATCGTCGCCCATGATCCAGACGATATTCGGCTTTCGCCGCGCGGACGCCCGCGCGCGCGGCGCAAACGCCGGCGCCGCCATCAACTCCCGGCGTGTCAGTTTCACTTCGCTATCACCCTCATTTCGCCCATCAGCCCATAAGCATCGAGATCGTACGACTCGCCCGGAGGCTGCGACGCCGGCGCGCTGCGGTGACTTGCCGGCGTGACGATCCCGCGGTTGATCTTCCCATGATGCGGCCCGAACAGGTTCTTCAGGCTCCCCGTGACGATTACCTCCACAGTGTTGGCGCCCGCCCTCAACAACCGCGTGATGTCGACCTCGTAAGGCTGCTGGAACACCAGCCCCGCCGGCTTGCCGTTCACCTTCACCTCCGCCACCGTGCCGCCCCAACGCCCCAGCCTCACCACCGCGCGCCCTGTCTGTGGCTTCCACTCCAGCGTGCGTTGATAGGCGACCTCGCCGAAATAGAACGGCAGTCCCTGCGCCTTCCACGCCCCGTTCTGCAACGGTTGCGCCGGCACAATCGTCCACCCCGCGCTCGCCGCCTGAACTCCGAAGTCCCCCAGCACATAAACCGGCTCCAGCTCCTGATGGACGCTGAACGGGCTCGCCGTGAGAGCAATCGTGTTCTCTCCTTCACGGGCAATCTCGCCGATCTCGTAAACGCCGAACAACCGATCCACCCACCAAGCCCCCGGCTTCGCACTCACCGCGCGCCCGTTCACGCTCACGCGCCACAGCTCCGGCCGTTCCACCACCGCCTGCATCCCTGCCGTCTTCACCCCCGCCCCAACCGTGAAACGGAACGTGGCTTCGAATCCCGTCCCCGCCCCGAACCTGTTGCGTTCCAGAATCTGTTGCTTGAATTGAATCGCCGAGATCCAGGGATTGCCCTGCTCGAACCCGTGATGCTTGAAGATGCGATCCTGCGCCGCGTAGAAATAAACGCCCCTGCTCTCCTCGCCGCCCAGCTTCAGATCGAGGTAATCGATCTTCAGCACATTCGGCTGCAACCGCCTCACGCCGCCGGCCTGCGAAGCAACCTCCTCCCCCGGCTTCTCTTCCCGCAGAGCCGGAGCATTCGGTCCCGCCGACTTCGAGACGTACACCAGCAAACTCCCCGCCTGCGGCAGCAGGAACTCCACTCTCACCTTGCCCCCCGCCGCGCTCCAGGGATAGGGCGCAGTCTTTCCTGTCATCGGGTCAAACATGCGCACCGACTTGCCCGCCGTCACAAACGATCCGCGCGACCGCTCCTCCAGGCTCGAATTGACAAGGAACAGCAGCTCTCCCTCGTCCAGCCTGCGCCTCTGGTGATAGAGTTTCCCCCCGACGCTGCGCTCGTGAATCTCCAGACGCGGCAATCCGGCGCCCGCCAATTCCTCCGCCTTCGCCACGCGCTTCCACTTCCCGCTGATCGCCGCCAGTCTCTCCGACACCGCCCCATCCACGCGCCCCGGAGCATCGACGAGCGATATCACACGCCCGCCCGCCGCCGTGAACTTCTCGAGCAACGCCGCCGTCGATCCATAAAGCGTCTCCGTCCCCGGCGCGATGACGACAGTCGAATAAGCCCGCCGCCCCACGACAAACCGTTCCCCCGCCGTCGAGCCCCACCGCTCGATGATGTCCTCCGACCCCAGGTCATACTCAATCTGCAACCGCTCCAGCGCGTTGAGAAACTGCTGGAACTCCTCGCCCAGCGCCATCATTCGTCTGTTTGCCTGCGGCTGCGCCGCGTACATCCACGCCGAAGCCGTCGGCTCGATCACCAGCGCATCGTTCACCTGCTCTCCCGCCGCCAGTGCCAGGCTGAGCCGCCCGAAGTACTCCGCCAGCCGCCGGTAATGCTTCCACCACGGCGTATGCTCGTGGAACGACTGCGGGTAATCATACTTCCTGCACCCCGCCAACGACTGAAACGAAAGATGCTGGTTCATCAGGTTCACGCCAAGCGCGGCCTGCCAGTCGCCCAGTCTCTTCATGTCCTCAAACCGCAGCTCCCACCCCGCGCCGCCATACGTCTCCGAAAGCGTCCGCCGCCGCCCCATCTGGCTGGCCGCGCTCGCCAGCTCCTTCACCGAGCGCACATTGCCGAACTGCGCATTCACGTCCTCGCGCCACTGGTTGAACAGCATGTCGATCCCCGGCACATGGTGCCACGCACACATCGCCATGTTGTCGCCGCCGTGAAACGGATTCGGCCATCCGTGCTCCCAATAGTGTCCCGTCCACGCGAGCCCCGCCTTCTCCGTGTACGCGAACCAAGGCTTGGACCAGCGCTCGATGAACAACTCGAGCAGCGTCCGGTAGTAGTCGTGCCGCACGCGCCGCCAGTCGCCGGTCTCCTCCCACAGCGACATCAACTGCGGCCGGACATCGTAGCCGCGCCGCTTCGCGAACTGCTCGAACAGGTCCGGAGTCCACCGCACCGAATCGCGCGGAGGCGGCGGCGCGATGTTGGGCTCATCGGTGAAGATGCCTGGCACAGTCTTCCCGAAGTCCTTCCCGATCGCCCGCTCGTACCCGCGCATCGTGACGTCGATAAACTTCTGCGTCACCCCCGGCCGGATCAAGTCGACATACGGCCACCCCGCGCTGAACGGCCGCCTCTCGTAGAACGACACCTCAACCAGACGGTAATCGCCCGGAGTCTCCGCAAACCGCGCCTCCCGTTCGCTGATCTCCTCGAAAACTCCGCCCCGCCCCGCGAACGCCGCCACATACTTCTTCGCCGGGTCCTTCTGCAAACGGCTCTGCCGCACGATGCGGATCCCCTGGCCTTCGTTCCACGACTCCGGCATCTGCTCCGGCACATGCCCGCCAGCGAACCCCGATGGATACGAGTTCTCGTCGTAGAGCCAAACCACCATCCTCAGCTTCTTCGCCCGCTCCACGGTGTACCGCACCAGCTCGAACCAGCGCGGCGACAGGTACTCCGTCGTCATCCCGTACCGCGGATGGATGAACAACCCGCGTACGCCCTGTGACGCGAATGCGTCGAGATGGCCGTCGATCGCGCTCTCCGTCGTGTCGTGATTCCACACAAGGAACGGAGCGGTCGAGTAGTTCGGAGGAGGAGCCGCGAAGCGCCTCTCCAGCCACTTCACCGAGTTCTCTTCCGGCGAAGCTGCGAAACCGGGCGATACCGCGGCAAAGAGGATTGAAAAAGCGAGTGCGCGCATCTCGCCCGAACAATATCACAGCCAGTGCGGGGCGGATCGCCAGATCTGCCGCCCGCTCGCCGGTCGGGCTCAGCTCGGGTGGCCGCTCAACCTGCGGCTATAAATCGATCGCCGACACCGGAACCCGCGACCTGTGCCCCTCCACCACGACGATCCCGCTCTCCGTCATGTGATACCGCGCCTTGTCCACTTCCGGGTCGAACCCGATCACCGTGTCCTCAGGCAGCTTCACGTTCTTATCGAGGATCGCCCGCCGGATCTTCGACCGCCGCCCGATCTCGCAGTTGTCGAACAGAATCGAATCCTCCACGACCGCCCCGGTATGAACCCTCACCCCGCGCCCCAGCACTGAGTTCCTCACCATGCCGCCCGAAAGAATCGACCCCGACGACACGATCGAATCGATCGCCTGGCCGCGCCGCCCCTCGTCGTCGAAGGTGAACTTCGCCGGCGGATCGTCGTACCCCGCTGTCCTCAACGGCCACTTCCGGTTGTACAAATTCAGCGCCGGCGTCACCGACCGCAAGTCCATCGTCGCCTCGTAGTAGGCGTCGATCGTCCCCACGTCGCGCCAGTATACCGGCGCCCCGATCGGATCGCCGGGAATCCGGTTGGTCTGGAAGTCGTATGCAAACACCTCCCTGCTCTTCACCCACTTCGGTAGAATGTCGCGCCCGAAGTCGTGCGACGACTCATCCTCGTGAGCGTCTTCATACAGTTTCTTCACCAGCGGGGCGGTCGAGAAGACGTAATTGCCCATCGACGCGTAGACCATGCTCGGGTTCCCCGGCATCGTCGGAGCATCGGCCTTCTTCTCGTGAAAGCCCAGAACCCGCCCGTCCTGCGCCACCTCAATCACGCCGAAGTCCGACGCCATTTCCTTCGGCACCGGAATCGCCGCCACCGTCGCCTGCGCCCGCTTCTTCTCGTGGAACTCGATCATGTCGCGCACGTTCATCCGGTAGATGTGGTCCGCGCCGAACACGGCCACCACGTGCGGATCGCTCTGCTCGATCAGGTTGATGTTCTGGTAGATCGCGTCCGCCGTCCCCTGGTACCACGTCTCCTGCTTCGTCCGCATCTGCGCAGGAACCGGAATAATGTAATGATCCTTGAGAATTCCCGAGAATTCCCACCCGTCGCGCAGGTGCTGCAACAGCGATTGCGACTTGAATTGGATCAAAACGTAGATCGAATGAATCCCGGAATTCACCAGGTTCGACAAGACGAAATCGATAATCCTGTACTGACCCCCGAACGGCACCGCGGGCTTCGCCCGCTCCTTCGTCAATGGATACAGGCGGGTCCCCTTCCCGCCGGCCAGCACGAGGGACAAAACGCGCAGTTGCATGGTCTCGTTCTCTCCGTTCGCGCATGATATCACTTGCGTAGCATAGCCTTCAGGCTGCGCGCGGCCTTCCCTGTCTTCGGAGCCGCTTGCCCGAAACTCCCCAGTGTGCTTCAATAATTGCAGATCATACCGCCGCTACGAACTCCCGGACTCATTCTGACCCCGGGGTCCCGCGCGCAAACAGAGGAGTGCATCCTTGCCCGTGGAATCTCCCAACCGCAAACTCATCCGCCCGCCGCTGGCGAAAAAGGAATCCGCGCCGCCGCTCGCGCAGCGCCCCTCCGGCGGCGTCGTCCGTAAGCAGACTCCGCCCGACACGACGAACGCGGAAAATTTCTACTACGTCAAGCAGATGCAGTCCAAGACGCCGATGACCATTGTCCTCAAGGACGGCGAAGAGCTGCACGGCGTCATCGAGTGGTACGACAAGCTCTGCATCAAGCTGAACCGCGAAGACGGACCCAATCTCCTCCTCTTCAAGCATTTCATCAAGTACATGCACAAGACCTGAGCTTCACTGCCCGCGCGCCTTCTCGTGCTCCAGCGCCTTGGCCCGCAGCACCAGGCGCTGCTCGCGCCGCAGACCCGCCTCGCGCCAGCGCCGCTTCTCGTCGTCGCTCTCCGGCACGCCGGGCGGAACCACGATCGGCCTGCCCTCCTCGTCCAGCGCCACAAACGTCAGGTAGCTCGAGTTCGTGTGATGGATCTCGCCCGTCGTCAGGTCCTCCACCCACACTTTCACCCCCACTTCCATCGAGCTCTTGAAGACCCGGTTCACCATGCTCCGCAGTACCACAAGCTGCCCGATCCGGATCGGATGCAGAAAGCTCATCGAATCCACTGACGCCGTCACCACCGGACGCCGCGCATGCCGCATCGCCGCCGTCGCGCCCGCCAGGTCCACGAGGTGCATGATCCGCCCGCCCAGCAGATTCCCTAATGGGTTCGCGTAAATCGGCAACGCGACCTCGGCGAATTCGCTCGCCGACGTCCGCACCGGCCGTCCTTCCTGTTCCATAGCTCAGAGCCTACCAAACCGGCCCCCCGCCTTCTCCCGCTACCATGGAAGGAGCATGTCCCGTCTCGAAGCCGTCCGCAATCTGCTGGAGCAGGACCCCGCCAACAGCCGCGTGCGCTTCATGCTCGCCATGGAATACGCGAGCGCCGGCCAGCGCACCGAAGCCCTCCGCGAGTTCGAGGAGCTCGCCGCCCGCGATCCTGATTACGTCGCGCTTTACTATCAGGCGGGCCGCGCCGCCGAAGATAACGGCGACCTCGCCGCCGCCCGCACCTGGTATCAGCGCGGAATCGAAGCCGCCAACCGCACCGGCGACCGCCACGCGGCCTCCGAGCTCCAGGCCGCCCTCGACCTGCTCTAATGAACATGTGGGGCAGATCGCCAGATCTGCCCGCCGATCGCCGATCGGCGCCGCGTGCTGATTTCCAAATGGGCCGCATCCGAGTCCTCTCCGACCAGGTCGCCAACAAAATCGCCGCCGGCGAAGTCGTCGAGCGCCCTGCCTCCGTAGTGAAAGAGCTTTTGGAGAACTCCCTCGACGCCGGAGCAACAGACATCCGCGTCGACACCGAAGCCGGAGGACGCCGCCTCATCCGTGTCGCCGACAACGGCAGCGGCATGTCGCGCGACGACGCCCTGCTCGCCTTCGAGCGCCACGCCACATCGAAGCTCTCATCCGTCGACCAGCTCGAAGCCATCGCGACACTCGGCTTCCGCGGCGAAGCCCTCCCCTCGATCGCTTCCGTCTCGCGAACGCTGCTCGAAACGCGCTCCGCCGAAGAAAACACCGGAACGCGAATCGAAATCGCGGGAGGCAAGATGATCTCGGTCGAAGAGTCCGCTCTTCCCACCGGCACGGCCCTGGCCGTCCGCGATCTCTTCTTCAACGTCCCCGCCCGCAAGAAATTCCTCCGCAGCGAGCAGACCGAGCTGGCCCACATCGCCTCCCTCGTCACTCACTATTCCCTGGCCCACCCCGCCAAAGCCTTCGCCTTAACCCACGGAGCGAAAGAGCTCCTCTTCGTCACCCCCGTCGCCACCCTGCGGGAGCGGGTCTTCCAGGTCTTCGGCTCCGAAGCGCTCGAAGAGCTGATCGAGCTGGGAGCGCTCGAAACCGCGCTCGAGGCGCGCGCCTTCACCCTCACCGGCTTCATCTCCCGCCCCCAGATCCAGAAGTCCAACCGCAACTCGATCTTCCTCTTCGTCAACCGCCGCCTGATCCGCGACCGCCTGCTGCTCCACGCCATCTCCGCGGCCTATCACAACCTGATGCCGCCGGCGTGCTACCCCTTCGCCCTCCTCTTCCTCGATTGCGACCCCGCCGAAGTCGACGTCAACGTCCACCCCTCCAAGACCGAGGTCCGCTTCCGCCACGCCGGCTTCGTCCACGACTTCGTCCGCGACTCGCTCCGCCGCGTCCTCATCGACCAGCGCCCCGCCCCCAGCGCGCCGCCGGTCCTCGCCTCGCCCCCGCCGGCGCAGCCCGCCGCCCGCCTGCCCTACAGCGAGTTCACGCAAACCATCGAGAACATGCGCTTCGACGAAGTGCGCGAGCCGCGCAGCGTCCTCGCGGACTTCCCTGCGCCCCCGCAGCCTGAACCCACGCCCGAATACATCCTCCGCCGCGAGCCGGGCCCGCATCCCCGTCTCGACCTCAGCGCCCCGCTCTCAGAGGACGCAGTCGAAACCCTGCGCCTCCCCGTACCGGACACCCACGGAGGCTTCCCCGCCGGCATCCAGCCCGACGCGACGGCCTCGATGTCCGCCGTCGCCGACCTCCGCGTCCTGGGCCAGCTTCACGAGAGCTTCATCGTCGCCGCCGCCCGCGACGGCCTCTGGATCATCGACCAGCACGTCGCCCACGAGCGAATCCTGTTCGAAAAGGTGCTGGCCCAGCAAGCCGCCGGCCGCGTCGAACAGCAGCGCCTCCTGATGCCAATCGTCCTCCAACTGACGCCCGCCCAGCAGGTCGAGTACGAGCGCATCGCGGACGACCTCCTGGCCTCCGGCTTCGAAACCGAGCCCTTCGGCCACCGCACAATCGCCGTGAAAGCCGTGCCGTCGGACCTGGCCCCCGGAGCCGTCGAGCGGGTGTTGTACGAAATCCTCGAAGTGGCCGAACACGAACTGCGAAGGGTGTCGGTCGGATACCTCCGCCGGGGCATTGCGGCCTCGATCGCCTGCCGCGCGGCGATCAAAATCAACACCCCGCTCGACGCCGCCAAAATGAGCTGGCTCCTCCACGAGCTCGCCCGCACCGACTGCCCGATGTCCTGCCCCCACGGCCGCCCCGTCGCCCTGCGCTACTCCAACCGCGACATCCTCCGCTCCTTCCACCGCATCTGATCAGCGCAGCTTGAACTCCACCACCACCTGCAACCGGTTCCGGACTTTCTTCCCGTTCAAGGTAGCCGGCTCATACCGCCACTGCTTTACCACCGCCATAGCCCCCTCCTCCAAAACCGGATCGGGAGACTCCAGGGCCCACATCTCCCCCACCGACCCATCGGCCTCAATCGAGGTCTCGAGAACCACAGGCCCCTCCGCCCCGGCAGGAGCCGACTCCGCCGGATACTTCGCCGGAACCATCTTCAATAGCCGAGGAGGGGCGACCTGAGCCCCGACCCGCCACTCCCGAGGCCGCGTCGAACCGCGCGCAACCCAGGACGATCCGCGGGCCCCGGCATGACCTCATGCTCCAACCCGCTCGCGCATTCGAGCACCGCCCAAATCCGCTCCGTCACCCCCGGCTTCAGGATCACATGCGTCTGAAACAGCGCCAGCCGCGTAATCTTGATCTGCACGTGATACAGCTCCGGCTTGAGACCCGCAAACGAAAACTCCCCCTCCGCACCCGGCTTCGTCTCCGCCAGCTTGACGTAATCGTGCATCAGCATGACCCGAGCCCCCGCCACCACCGCCCCCAAAGGATCATAAACCCGCTCCTCAATCGCCTGCCCCGCCACCATCCCGCCCGCAAGCCCAAAGACCGCCAAAAGCAAAAGGATCATGCCAACCTCGCTCAACACAGACACCCCCCAAACCGGAACTGATCCCCAGCCCAACGTGCGCATCAAGGAAACGGAACGTGCATGTGGATCTGCTCAGTCGAGAGATCCACCTTCGGCCCACGCGGCCGAATAAGGGGAATCGGCACCCGCTGCCGCCCGGAGAGCGCCTTCTTCAAGCCTGATCCGCAGACGCCTCTTTATCACAAATCCCTCACAACATACATCGTTCGTCCTATCCTTGGAACAGCACAACCGGCGCCGTTTCTCCCCACACATGACCGCCCTCGAAACCCACGCCCACCTCCGCGCCGAGAACCGCATCCGCATCGGCTGGAACCCCCACTTCGACGCCCCGCCCACCCCAATCCCGCCCGGCCGCCGCGCCTCTCGATTCAACCTGAATCCGGCAGTTGGAACAGTGCGGCAGAGCCCCAACTCCTTGCTATCTTGAGACATACACGAAGATTCAGTCCCTGCTGTGGCTCACCCGGAAGGTGAAGCAGAGGCGGCCGCGGTGGGCGCCGATCTGGCCGCGCCCTCCCGAGCGGCAGACGCCTTTGGCGGTAAGGCGTTTGTCCGTTGGGATCCGGATGCGGCCGTGACCGCGTTCGGGCCGGTGACGTATTTCATCGATTTCCTGAAGACGAACGAGTTGTGGCGGCACTGGGTGCGGGATTGTCCGCTGGCCTATCGCAGTCCGAATGCGCCGCCCAAAGCGGACATGCTGGGGACGATCCTGCTGAGCGTGTTGGCCGGGCACAAACGCTACGCGCACGTGACGACGGTACGCAGCGACAGTGTTCCGCCGGTGTTGCTGGGGATGAAGCGAGTTCGCAGTGAAGACGCGATCCGGCCGGCTTTTCAGAACGGAGATCGGGCGGCCTGCGCGAGTTGGCTGCACACGCACCTGACCAACACTTACGAGGAACTGCTGATGGAGCCCTGGATTCTGGACATGGATGGCACGGTGAAACCACTCTACGGCAACCAG
>CAYYNC010000007.1:83057-138618 GCA_964472745.1 uncultured Solibacteraceae bacterium | reverse complement strand
AAATATATGAGGCTCATGCTGCACCATCCTTCGAGACAGGTGCTGATGAAATACTCTCCATAGTCGTCCCGGCTCCAGTCCAGCCAGGCAGTGGTCGATACAAAACCGGAAGGCCAGGAACCATATTGGTTTGCTGTCCGACCCAAGGGGCTGGTGACGCTCACATCGGCACTGTAGGAGTGAATCGGCACCTGCCCCGCGATAGAGCCGTATCCGAACACGTAGCTGCTGTCCGACCAGGCGTCCGTGTAGGTGGAAGCGTCATCGCCCATGTAGCCTTGGGCTTCCAGAACGGCGGCAGTAACAATCGCAAAAACAACGAGCCGCATTGTAAGCGCGCGCGCTCGCGAGCCAGTGAATGGAGAAACCTTCATTGGAGTACCCTCATCACAAAATCCGCAACTAACTCTCAGCTTGCGCCACCGGCATAACCGGCTTGATCCGGCGTTTAACGCGCTGCGCGATGTGCGATCGCACTTTGCCGGAGGCGTCCGCTCCAATTCGTGCCTCGAGTGCTCCGATCGCTGACGCGATGACCTCCTTCCGTGCTTTTGCGAGGTCAACCGATGCATCTGATGCCTGGATTCCTGCCAGGCTTCTCCTTACATCATCGGCCATGGAAAGCAGGGTCGCAATCTGGAGGGGACTCAATGTGCGATCTTCTTTTCGCTCCGGGCCGCAGCCAGCTTTGAAGAAATACTGCACATAGGCGGTGCGGCGCCGCTCCTCAAGGGAAGGGTCGCAGAAGGATCCTTGCTCAAGGCCATGAAGAAGTAGAGATAGGCGACGTCGTCAGGGATACGATCGGGCTCCAGCCCGCCATCTAAGGTTACTGTGGGCCGGAGATCCGCGGAGGAAACAGAGGACGTGGCGCCTTGGGGCTGATCTCCGTTTTGCTGACGCCGCTGCCTGTCAACCGAGGGATTCTGAGCGGCTAGGAGCAGAGGGAGAGAAAGAAAACGCATTGCATGGTAGACTCCGTGTCGGTAGACTAGCTCACCCGCACTCCGCGAACTCAATTCTTAATCGACGGTTTCTGGCGGCTTGCCGCCGAAATCCTCAATGCAATATGCCACAACTTACACCTAATCGACGAGCGTTTCAAACATCCCGTTGCTGAAAGTGGCCGTCGCGCTGATGCTCGGCCGCAAGCTCCGCGAGGTCACGCACCTCACCGGTGGCCTTTACGAAGGCGTGCTGCCGGTGAAACAGGTGTGCGTGAAGTCGCCCGTGTTTCCCTTCAACAAGTTCCCCGGAGTCGATCCCGCCCTCGGTCCCGAGATGCGCTCCACCGGCGAAGTGATGGGCGTCGGTGAACACTTCGGCGAAGCGTTCGGCAAAGCGCAGCTCTCGGCCGGCGTGCCGCTGCCGAAGGAAGGAACGATCTTCTTCAGCGTGAATGACCGCCACAAGCCCGAAGCGGTCGAACTCGCGAAGCGCCTCGCCGGCTTCGGCTTCGACCTCGCCGCCACGCGCGGCACCGCCGCCGCCTTCAAAGCCGCGGGACTCAAGGTGAAGACCGTTTTCAAGGTGAACGAAGGCCGCCCCAACGCCGTCGACCTGCTGAAGGGCGGCGCGTTGAAGCTCGTCATCTACACGACAACGGGCGCGCACTCTTTCGAAGACGAGCGCGCCATCCGCCGCAACGCCGTCCAGTGGCGCGTCCCCTGCATCACCACCATCAGCGGCGCCCGCGCCGCGGTGGAAGCCATCGCCTCCCGCCTCCGCGACCCCATCCGCGTCTGGAGCCTCCAGGAGATCCACGCCGGCGAATCCGCCGCCGCAGTCTAGTCGCCGCAACTCCTGGGCAACTGAATCACCCGCGTCTCCGCCGGCAACGATTCCGCTGACAACCCCGCATGAACACGGCGGTGTCAGCGGCGTTCCGGCAACATCAGAACTGATATCCAGGCGGTTTGATGTTCTTCATCCGAAGATAGACCTCGGCCTGCGCACGATGATGCGCAGCGTGCGTGAAGCCGAACCACAAAGATTCCCACGCGACCACCGGCCGCCCCTGCCATTTGTAGGACTCGCTGTCCAACTGCTCCGGCGTCATGGCGTCAATTTCCCTCGCGCATTTGTCGTAAGCATCGGTCAGAAACCGGATCGCGGCCGCTTTGGTCATCTCAGCCGGCCCGGCGAGCGGCTTGGTTTTGGCGGCGCGCGCGCAACTCTGCGAAACCTCGTCCGCGATGTGGATCATGAGCCGGGCGAAGCTCATCTGCTCCGGATTCGGTTTGAAATCGTAACTGTCGGCGGGCATGGCTTCAGCGACGGCCAGCGAGAAGACCTTAGAGGTTTGCCAGTGCCTCGCGAAAACGGCTTTGAAAGCGTCGGCGGCGGCGAATGCCGGCAGAACGGCACACAACAGCATCAGAGCTCGCATCCCAGTCCCTCCTTGTAAATCTCTGTGTTGACAGTATAAGCGCGATGAGGCGAATCGGGAACTATTTGCGGCCGGCGAGCTCGACTACGGCTTCGTAGTGGAAGCGCACGAAGCGGTAGAGCTCGCTCTCGATGACTCGTTCCTGGTCGGAGTGGGCGCCGAAGCCCTTTTGGGCGTCCTCTTCATCAATGCCCACGCCGATGCCGTAGCATTGGACGCCGCGTTCGCGCAGCAGGGCCATGTCGGTGGCGCCGGTCGCCATGTAGGGCATCGTCACCGCCTCGGGGTAGATGCGGCGCTGCACGGCTTCGAGCGCGCGGAACGCTTCGCTCGCCGTGCTCATCGGCGGCGTCGGCTTGCGCTCGCGCGGGGCGGGGACGATCTCCACCTTGTCGTCGCCGATCTGCCTCTTCAGCTCCGCGTAGAAGGCTTCGATGTTCTCATCGGGTAGCGCGCGGATGTCGAGCGTCGCCTCGGCCTCGGAAGGAATGACGTTCATGCGGTAGCCTGCCTTGAAGATGTTCGGCGACACCGACGTGCGCAGCATGGAGTTGTGCCGCGGCTCGTGGAGGCGCAGGTACTCCTGGATTTCCGCAGTGCGCTCGGGGTTTACCAGGTTGTTGTAGCGCGCGGCCTGCTCGGGGGAGCTGATGGTGGCGAGGCGCTCGAAGTAGGCGCGCGTCGTGTCGTTCAGGCGCATCGGCGGCTGCCACGCCGCGACGCGCGCCACCGCCTGCGAGAGCCGCGCGATCGCGTTGTCGGCCAGCGGAACGGAGCCGTGGCCCGCGGTCCCGCGCGTAACGAGACGCACTCGCGCGGGGACCTTTTCCGCCGTCTGCACAGTCATGCGGTGTGCGCGGCCGTTGCGCAGAAATACGTTGGCGCCCTCCGCGTAGCAGTATTCGGCGTCGATCTCGGGCCATTGTTGCTGAACCATGTAGCCCACTCCGACACGCGTTGTGCCTTCCTCACCGGATTCGGCGAGGAAGATGACATCGCGGTCGAGCGCGATGTTCTGCCGCTTGATGAGCAGCATCGTCATGAGCGCGGCAGTGACGTTGTCTTTGTCGTCCACTGTGCCGCGGCCGTAGATCCAGCCGCCGTCGCGCATTGCGGAAAACGGCGGGAACTTCCACTTCGACGGATCGATGTTTACCGTGTCGGTGTGGCCCATGATCAGCAGCGGCCTCTTCGCCCCGCTGCCTTTGATGCGCGCGACGAGGTTGGGGCGTCTGGGTTCAAGCGCCAAGACCTTCACCGGAATGCCTTCCGCTTCCAGCACCTTCTTGAGGTACTCGACGGCCGGCAATTCTTGGCCCGGCGGGTCGGTGGTGTCGATGCGCACCAGTGTCTGAAAGTGGCGCAGGGTCTCCTCGTTGAGTTTCGTCCAGTCTGGCTCGGCGGCGAACAGGCCGGCGGCGAGGATGAGAAGGCACAGGGCTTTCATCGCTTCTTCGCAACCTCCGCGACCGCGTCGTAGTGGTACCGCACGAAGCGGTAGAGCTCGGCTTCGATGATGCGCTCGAGATCCGAGTGCGCGCTGTAGCCGATCTCGATGTCCTCGGCATCGACAAGCGGGCCGATGCCGTAGCACTCGATCCCCTTGGCGCGCAGGTAGGCCATGTCGGTTGCGCCAGTGATCATCCCGGGCAGCGTGATCACGCCGTCGTAGTGCTTGCGGCCCACCGCTTCGAGCGTTTTGAACATCTCAGTGTCGATGCGCGAGGGCGGGGAAAGCGGGCGGCCAAGCGGCAGGCGGCGGATTTCCACCTTGTCGTCGCCGATCTGCTTCTTCAGCTCGGCGAAAAACGCATCAAGGTTCTCGTCGGGCAAGGCGCGGATGTCAAGCGTCGCCTCCGCCTGCGATGGGATCACGTTGATGCGGTAGCCCGAGTTGAAGATCGTCGGCGAGATCGACGTGCGCAGCATCGAGTAGTGCGTCGGCTCGTTGAGGCGCAGGTATTCCTGGATTGCCGCCGAGCGCTCGGGATTGAGGAGTCCGTTGTAGCGCGCGGCCGCTTCGGGCGCGCTCACCGTCGCGAGCCGCTCGAAGTAGGTGCGCGTCGTGTCGTTCATCCGCATCAGCGTGCGCCACGCCGCGGCGCGCTCAATGGCCCGCGACAGCCGCGCAATCGCGTTGTCGGCGAGCGGCACGGAGCCGTGGCCGGCGGTACCGCGCACGACGAGCTGCGCTCGCGCCGGGATCTTCTCCGCGGTCATCACGCCGACGGAAAGCAGCTTGCCGCCGCGGCGCATCGCGCCGAAGCCCTCGGCCAGGCAGTATTCGGCGTTGATCTCGTCCCAGTGCTCATCGGCCATGAAGCCCGCGCCGAGCTCGGAGTTGCCTTCCTCCGCGGCCTCGGCCAGGAAGATGACGTCGCGGTCCAGCGGCACGTTCATTCGCTTGAGCAGGATGACGGTCATCAGCGCGGCAACGACGTTGTCCTTGTCGTCGATGGTTCCGCGGCCGTAGATGTGGCCGCCGGCGAGGTCGGCGGAGAAAGGTCCGTGGTTCTTCCATTTCGCTGGGTCGACGTTGACGGTGTCGGTGTGGCCCATGATCAGGATGGGCCGCTTTGCGCCGCTTCCCTTGAGGCGCGCGACGAGGCTGGGCCGGTTGGGAACTTTGGCGAAGACCTTGTAGGGGATGCGCTCGGCGTCGAGCACTTTCTTCAGGTATTCGACGGCGGGACGTTCGTCGCCCGGCGGGTCGCTGGTGTCCATTCGCACGAGCGCCTGAAAATGTTTCAGCGTTTCGGCGTTGACCTTCGACCAGTCGGGTTCGGCCGCGCCCGCGCACAGGGCGAGCGGCAGCACGCAAAACAATGAGCGCATGAATCGCAGTGTAGCGCGGACGGCGCTCTACATCAGGCCATGCTGCCGCGCGTAGCGAAGTCCTTCCACAGCGGCCCCGCGCGCGCCGGCGGTGTCGCCGTGGGGCATGATGTAGACCGGAATATCGGCCTGCTCTTCGCGCTGCGGCGGCATTCCGGCGTGGATCTCGCCGATGAACCAGCGCTGGAACTCCTCGCCGGTTTCGATCGCGCCGCCGCCAACGATCAGAGCGTCGGGGTCGAAGGTGTTGATCATCTCGTCGAAGAAGAGGCCGAGCGCGCGCGCCTGCGAGCGGAAGATCTCGCGGCACATCGCGTCGCCCTTTTCGGCGAGGCCGCGAACGAGTTTCGCGGACTTGTGCATGTCGCCGGCCTTGCCGAGCTCGTGGTCGGGGTAGCGCTTGAGAAAGTAGGGCAGATAAGACTTCTCGATCGCGGTGAGCGAGCAGAGCGATTCCAGGTCGCCGGTGCGGCCGCAGTTGCAGTGCGGCGTCAGACCTTCGATGCCGGCGATGCTCTGATACGGGATGAGCACATGGCCGAGCTCGCCGCCGAAGCCCTTGCGCCCTTTGATATCGATGCCGCCGATGATGACGCCGCCGCCGAGCCCGGTGCCGATGATGGCGGAGATCGAGGTCTTCTGGTTCTCGCTGCCGAAAAGCGTGAAGTGACCCCACAGCGCGCCGGCATTGCCGTCGTTCAGGTAAGTGACAGGCTTGCCCAGTTTTGTTTCGAGCCCGCCGCGGATGTCGAAGCCCGCCCACTCGGGATGGACGAAGTTGGTGGAGCCGCGCGCGCTCAACACTCCGGTGGAGCTGGCCGGGCCGGGCGTGTCAAGGCCGACCACGACGACGTCGTCGATCGAAGTCCCGGTCCGCTCCAGCGCGACGATGAGGCCGTCATAGATCTGCTGGAGGCAGATCGCCGGGCCTTCCTTGGACCGCGCGGGATGCTCGCAGAGCCCTTCGATGAGGAACTCCTCGCGCTCATTCATCAGCGTGTAGTTGACCGCAGTCCCCCCCAGATCGACGCCAGCCACCAGTTTCACGGCATTCACCTCGCTTCAGGATCTGAATTTTCCACGATAGCAGGGAAGGATGGGGCAGGATTCGGACACCGCGCTCGCATGGCCGGGACTTATCGAAAGGTCCAATCAGCGCGGCCGCGGGCGACGTGCGGAACAATCACGCGCGCGGGAAGCGGTGACCGCGGTCTCCAGAATTCCGGGCGCCTCTCACGATTTCCGGACGCGCCGGCAGTTCAAGGAAACGAGGCCTTTGGCGAAGGTCCTGTTTGCGGTGAATCTGAGAGGGCGACATCCGGGGAGGCCACGCGCGCCGAAGGCGGTGACTGTGGATTCGAAGATCCAAGACGCCTTTCATGATTTTCGGACGCGGCGGTACTTCAGCGAGATCAGACCCCTCGAATACGTCTTGTTTTCGACAAGCTTGAAGTCGCGCTGGGGAAAGCCGGGGGGGAACAGCGGGATGCCTGCGCCGAGCAGCACCGGGACGATGCCGAGGTAGAGTTCGCCGACGAGGTCGGCTTTGAGGAATTCACGATCGAGCTCACCGCCTCGCAACAGCCAGATGTTTTGGCCGCGGCTTTTGCGGAGCTGGCGGACGAAGGTACCGGGCGTCTTGTTGACGAAAGTGACGCCGTTGCGTTTGCCGGGAGGCGGTGTCTTCGAGACGACGTAGCTGGCGATAGACGAGTCACCGAATGAGCCGCCCAGTTCGAGCGCCTTGTTGTAGGTCTTGCGGCCCATGATGGCCACGTCGATGGATTTCATCAACGGCTCCATCGAGTAGTCTTTGGGCATGAAGAGGAAATCGACCGCGCCGTCGTGGCGGGCGATGCAGCCGTCAGTGCTGATGCCGAGTCCCAGGATGATACTGCGCATGGGTCGATGGTAACGGGCGGCGGCTCAAGCGAGGTTGAGCCGGCGGAGGAGGTTGTGGAAGCGCGGGTCGGAGCGGATGGGGTCCATGCGCGGGTCGCCGTTGAGCCAGGTGGTCAGGTTCGGAGACCGGTCCTGGCAGGCTTGTTCAAGACAGTCGAAGGCCCTGCCGAATTCACCGAGCGCCACGAGGATCTCTGCGATGAGATTGGGATCGTGGTAGCCGATGCCCGCAGCGGATTCGTAGGCCGCGAGCGTGCTTCGCGCCTCGCCGGTCCGGCCGGCCGCGGCGCCGATCTCGACGGCGCGCCGCCATTCGACTGTGCCGCGGCGGAGGGCGTGGCCCAGTGATCCGCCCTCCAGGAGTTCGGTCACCGTTTAAGAGAGCCCGGCTTCGCTGCCGATATCGAAGTTGGCGGGGATGTTCGAATGGGAGAGCGCGGCGACGGCGCGGGCCTCCCGCCTGAGCCGCTCCGTGAACTGCTGGCGGGAGACCTTCAACGCGGCGTGGCGGCCGAGCTTCGAGTCACGAGCGCGGTGCACCTCGCCCATGCCTCCCGCGCCAAGCGGCTCGAGGATCTCGTCAGGTCCCACTCTGTCGCCCGAGGCCAACTGAATCGGCGTTCTGACGGTTCCAGCTTGTTTTTCAAAGTGCGGCTCTAAGCGACCGGCTTGCCGCAATTGGGGCAGAAGCCGGGGGCGGGACGGGCGGGTGCGCGGAGGGCAGGCCAGTCGCCGAAGGCGAGCCAAAAGAGAAGGACGATGTTCACGAGCGGAATGAGCATGAGGAGCGACAGCGCGGGGGGATGTCCGGCTTTGCGCAAGATGAACCAGTAGGGGATCACCGTCAGGATGATTAAGCCGATCACCAGGATGGGAAGGACGATCAGAAGTTCCGGGATTCCAATACTTCTCATGAGCTACTCCCGAGGGGCAGGATTACAGGTCCCCCATAAAAACCCCTCCGATATTCTCACAACGAGAAGATGGACGAAAGCCTGCCGGCGGGCAACCCTGACGGTGCGGCCTGCGTTCAGTCGGTGACGCGCAGCAGGACGACGCCGTGCGGCGGGACGTCGACTGTGTGGCCGCCGCGGCGGCGGGGGAGATCTTTTCCGGCCCAGAGGTCGCGGATCTTGGGGTTGGGCCCGGCGCCGATCTGGCGCCAGTCGAGCTTGATGGCGGCGGGATTCTCGCCGCGGTTGAAGACGGCGACGGCCATCGCGCCGGAAAGTTGCCTGGTCCAGACTTCAACGCTGCCGTCCTGCACGACGCGTGCGCCCTGGCGGCCGAGCTTGTCCTGGTTGACGGCGATCACCTCGCGGTTCAGCAGGATCGAGCGCGTCTCTTCGCTCATCGAGCGGACGTCGTTGCCGGCGAGCAGCGGCGCGGCAAGCATCGCCCAGAGGGTGAAGTGGGTCCGGTATTCCGTCGCGGTCATCCCGCCGTTGCCGACTTCGAGCATGTCGGGATCGTTCCAATGGCCGGGGCCGGCGTACTTCTCGAGGCCGTTCTGGCGGAATCCGATGCCGCTCATCGACTGCCAGGTGTCGCGGATATCGAACGTCGTGCGCCAGAGGTTGCCGCCGGCCTTCGGACCCCACTCGTGGACGTTCTCGCGTCCGTACTGGCAGATGGCGTAGACGACGGGGCGTTTCGTCGCGCGCAGCGCTTCGGCCATCTTCTGGTAGGCGGCGCGCATTTCCGATGGCTTGTAGACTTCCCCGGCGCTGCACCAGTCGTACTTCAGATAATCGACGCCCCAGGCGGCGAACATCCTTGCGTCCTGCTCTTCGTGGTTGAAGCTGCCTTCGAAACCTCCGCAGGTGCGAGGACCGGGCGAGGAGTAGATGCCGAACTTCAGACCTTTTAATCGCACGTAATCGGCGAGCGCTTTCATGTCAGGGAAACGCTCGTTGGGCCTCAGGACTCCGTCCTCGCCGCGCCGTCCTTGCCAGCCGTCGTCGATGATCAGGTAACGATAGCCGGCGTCGCGCATGCCGGTCTTGACGAGCGCGCCGGCGATTTCGCGGATGGTCTTGTCGTCGATCTTTGTGCGGAAGGCGTTCCAGGAGTTCCAGCCCATGGGCGGAGTGAGGGCGAGTCCGTTGGGGGGCAAGTCTCTGATCGCCGGCAGTGAGATCTTGGGCCGCGCGGCATCTCGGGCGCGTTCCATTTCGGGGGTGAGGCGGACGGCGATGAGGGGACCGGGCGCTCCCTTGGGCGGCGCCTTGCCCGGCGGCGGACCGAACATGCCGCCAACCGTGCGAATCTCGAGCTTGTCGCCGAGGATTTTGCCCTCGTGCTTCATCACGCGCTCTTCACCGCCGAAGTCCATTACCGTTTCGAAGGTGAAGGTGTCGCCCTCAATCTTGCCGTTGCGGATCGGCAGCTCGCCCATCATCGCGGTCATCGAGCCGGTGAGTGTTAAGCCCTCCTGCCTGAGCTTGTACACCGTCTCGCGCTTCATGCCGTTGGGCATGATTCGTTCGGCAATCCACGTGCCGCTGAGATCGGCCGCGAGCAGCAGGAACGCAAGTGAGGTGGTCACAGGAACAATGTTATCCCGGCGACTCCGGCGGCTCCAGCCTCCACGCAGCGCGGAGCGTTGTCCCAGGTCACGCCTCCGAGAGCGAGGACAGGCATCGAAACTGAGCGAGCGGCTGCGGCGAGACGTTCGAGGCCTTGCGCGGGGCCGTAGCCGGATTTCGACAGCGGGTCGAAGACCGGGGAGAACAGGGCGTAGTCCGCGCCTTCCCGCTCCGCGGCGACGAGTTCGTCTGCTGAGTGGCAGGCAACGCTGAAGAGGAAGCCGGCGGGTGCGATGACGCGCCACGCCGATGGCGGCGGGCTGTCCGAAGGCAGATGCGCTCCGTGTGCGCCACAGGCAAGGGCGACGTCGACGCGAGTATTCACCAGCACGCGCGCGTTGCGGCAGACCGCGAGGATGCGCTGGGTGAGATTGGCGAGCTCGCGCGCGGGGAGGTCCTTCTCGCGGATCTGGACCAGATTGGCCCCCGCGGCATCCCAGCGCGCGATCAGCGCGACGAGTTCATCCGTCGTGGCGAGTTTCGAGCGGTCCGTGATCAGGCAGCGGATCATAATAGCGCTGTCCGGCGCACGCGCGGCACAAGGTCCGGCCGTCGACGACGACTTCGCGCTTGAAGCTGACGCCTTCGCCGCAGCGGGCGCAGACGACGCGCGGGCCCTTGAATCCGGGGAGATCCTCGGGGCCGATGGAGACCTTCACCCACTGCACGTCGAAGAGCTCTTCGGGCGGCAGCTCGCGGTAGGCGCGCATCTGCTGCTGGTTCTTGTTTTCGATTTCGGGGTAGAGCTCGCGGGCGCGCTGCTTGCTCGACTCCCTGGCCGAGACGCGCACGGCCCGGCCGGTTTCCAGATCGCAGAACGTCGCGGCCATCTTGCCGAAGTCGAGGAACTTGAGCGCGCGCTTGCCGAGGCGGCATCCGGTGACAACGCCGATCGCGTCGGTGGCGCAGCGGTCGATTTCGACATAGGTGACGAGGCGCTTACGGTGCGCGCCGGTGGGGTCGTCGAGGCCGAGCAGTGAAAGGCCGTGAGTGGCGAGGCGGAGCCCGAGGACCTGGCCGGCGCACATGTGGCCGTGGGCTTGTGCGGCGAGCTGTTCGTATTCCTCGAAGGTCTTCATGGTTTCAGGACACGGATGGCGCTCGCCGGGAGCTCGAGCGACCACTCGCGTTCGATTCCATTGTCGTCGAATGCGGCGTGGGGCGTGTCAACCATGAGGCCGCCTTCGAACTCGAGCCGCAGCGTATTGGCGCGATGAGAAGCGCGTGTCACCGCGAGCGGGATGGAGGAACGGCGGCCGGGCACGGCCCTCAGCAGATCGAAGCGCGCGGCGAGTGTGACATGAGCTCCCAGGAGGTGGCCGGGCAGATAGGGCCCCGCGATTTCAAAGGGCGCGGCGCCCTCGAGGCGGCAGCGCAGGCGGCTGCGGTTCGAGGCGGGGTCCATCGCCAGGATTTCCGCGGAGATGATGTTAAAGCAGCCCAGCAGGCGCGCGACGGCCGCGCTGGCGGGCTGGTCGACGATCTCGCGCGGCGGGCCGGACTGCACGATGCGGCCGTTGTCGAGCACGAACATCTCTTCGCCGAGCTCGAGGGCTTCGTCAAGATCGTGAGTCACCAGGAGAACCTGAATCTGATAGCGCTCGCGGACCTCGGCGATGAGAGAGTAGAGCTCGGCGCGGAGCGCGGGGTCGAGCCCGCGGGCCGGCTCGTCGAGCAAGAGGAGGCGCGGCTCGCTGAGCAGCGCGCGGGCGATTGAGCCGCGTTGTTTCTGGCCTCCGGAGAGCTCGTGCGGGCGGCGGCCGGCGAACTCCTCGAGGTGGAACTGATCGAGCATCGCATTGACGCGCCGGTGCTTTTCGAGACCTGAGACGCGCGAGACGGCGAACATGAGGTTCTCACGCAGCGTCATATGCGGGAAGAGCGCGTAGTTCTGGAAGACGTAGCCGCAGCGGCGCTGCTGCGGCGGCACGTTGGCTCCGGCGGCGGCGTCGAAGACGAGAACATCGTTGACGAGGATACGGCCCGCGTCGGGACGGACGAAGCCGGCGATGGAGTCGAGCGTCAGCGTCTTGCCCGCGCCGCTCGGTCCGAACAGGATGGCGACGCGGGCGCCGGTTTCGATCTGGATGTCGAGATCGAAGGGCGCGGAGTCCTTGCCGCCGGGGAACGACTTGCGGATGCGTGCTTCGATCATCGGGGTCAGACGCGGCCGAAAGAGATGCGGCCGATGCGGTTGGCCAAAGTGAGCAAAGCGAGCGCGATGCCGCTAATGACGAGAACCATGACGAGCGCGGCGTTCCCGCGGCCGCCTTCAACGGCGTCGTAGATGGCGACAGAAAGGGTCTGCGTCCGGCCGGGAATGTTGCCGGCGAGCATGATGGTGATGCCGAAATCGCCGAGCGAGCGGGCAAAGGCGAGCGCTGTCGCGGCGAGGATCGAGTTCCAGGCCAGTGGGAGGGAGACGCGCCAGAAGATGCGCCACTCTCCGGCGCCGAGGGTGCGCGCAGCGCGCTCGTAAGAGGAATCGACGGCCTCCAGCGCGGCGCGCGCGGACTTGATGAGCAGAGGCGCGGAGTGGATCAGGGCGGCGAGAACGGCGGCCTGCCAGGTGAAGACAAGCGGCTGGCCGAAGATCCACTCGTAGAATTTGCCGAGGGGACTGGCGCGGCCGAGCAGGACCAGAAGGTAGTAGCCGAGCACCGTCGGGGGAAGGACCAGCGGGAGCGTGACGGCGGCGTCGACGACGTCGCGTCCGCGGAAGTCGCGCCTGGCGAGCAGCCACGCCAGCCAAAGACCGAGCAGCAGGGCAACCAGAGTCGAGAGCGCGGCGACGCGGAGCGAGAGCCAGAGCGGAAACCAGTCGATGTCCATGCGGGCTAGACCATTATCACCGATCGGGCGGCGGGCGGTGGCGCCGGGCGGATCTCAGAATGTCAGCGACAGGTGGATCTCGATCTGATCGCGGCGATCGCGTGCGCCCAGGGTATCGAAGGCGCTCCCGAACCAGCGCGTGTAGCGCACTCCGGGGACGACGCGGATGCCGAAGTCGTCGATCATTTGAAAACCTGCTCCGACAGTGGCGCCGAAGAGGTTGGACTTGCGGGGACTGGCAGGCGATGTGTCGCAGCAGCTCACCGTGCCGCCCTGCTCAGTCTGCCGGGAGCTGCGCACCTTCCACACGCGGCGCAGCGACGGGCCGGCCTCGACGAACCAGCGGTTGCCGGATTCCTGGCGCTCGATGCTGTAGCGGCGGATCAGCAGCGGGAAATCGAGGAACGAGACCCGCGTGTCTTCGCGCGCGAAGACAGCGGCGCGGTCGTCGTTCGGTGTGTTCGGATTATCGATGCCGATGAGGTTGGTGGTGCTGAGAATGTAACCGGTCTTGCGGATCAACCCGCTGGCATTGAGCGCGAGGCGGTCTGTGAGGGCGAGTTGCAGGACAACTCCGCCGCCAAACCAACTCGCTTTGGAGTCGGCATCGCTCCTGACTTCGAGGTTGGGGTTGGTGAAGGTCTGGTTTGTTGCCGTACCCTTGGTGAGGGTGAGAGGGAAGAAGCTGGCGGTGAGCCCGAGGGAGATTCGCCTGACATAGGCGGGTGGAGCGGAGTCTCTGATCTGAGGAGGCGGCGCCGGAGTTGCAGCCGGTTTCGCCTCCGGCGCCGGAGGAGGCTGTTGGGTTGCGCCGGGAGGCTGTTGCGGCGCGGTCTGCCCTAAAAGGAGGGAAGTGAAGAGAAGCAGGGGTGCAAGACGCATACGGTGCCAGTCAGTGGTATGAAGACCCAAACTTCCAGGGTACGAAGCCGGGGCGTGGTTGACAAATCAATCCGCAACTCTGCCCGCCTTTCAGGCGCCCGAGCGATGGTACTAGTACCCGCGTCGGCTTGACTTGATGCCTATCTTTACATTTTGGCCTTGACTCTCCAGGTTTGACCGGGTGAATATCGGATAGCATCTCGCGAGCTTGCGGGGAGGGGGTGGGACCCCCGCCGAAGGGAGGAGAGAATCAGTAATGAAATTCCTTGCATTCTCAGCGTTGCTGTTGGTCCTGGCGCTGCCAGGGCAGGCGGCGCTGCTCAACGGCCAGACGGTCCGGCTCACATATGAGTTCCCCAACCAAGGGACCGTATGGAATGGCAACACCCACGATCTTTTGGTGGGCCCCGGCTTCGAGATCCTGGGCTTCCCTGTGGGCGATCCGAGAACGAACATCGACTTCTCGGACACAAACATCTACGTCACTTTCAACTCGAGTGCCCAGTGGAATTCTACGTCGTTCAATGGCTTCCACGTCTACGATCTGAACGGGACTATTCCGGCGTTTACGATTGTCACACTGAATCCCGCGACGACCCCAAACATGCTCGGGCTGACGCTGACCTTCGATGCCGACAACATCTGGGTGAACTGGGCCGGCATCTCGTTCAACACGCAAACGATCGTCTCGATTGACGTTAACGGCTCCGGCATTCCCGAACCGGGGACTCTTGGGTTGATGGCCGCCGGGCTCGGCATGCTGGCACTGGCGGGCCGAATTCGGAAGAGATAGACGCGGGGATCAGAACCCGAGCGGAGAGGCGGGCGTTCGCGCCGGCCTCTTTTCTTCTGCGGGCAGTGGCTGGCGCGGGGATGGGGATATGGCGCGACGGGGCTTCACTCGGTTGGATCCGTCTCGCGTTCACGAGGCGAGCCGGGTGCTCGCGAGAGCGTTCAGGGACGATCCGCTGCAACGATATACGTTTCCCGACCCCGAGGAGCGCGCGCGGCTGTCGCCGGCGCACTTCGAGGCGATCGTGCGCTACGGCCTGCTGGCTGGAGAGGTCTGGGTGACGGAGGGAGAGATCGAGGCGGCCGGAGTCTGGTGGACTCCGGAGCGATCTGAGATTGATGAGGCGGCGTTGCAGGAGGCGGGATTCTATCGATTGCCCGAGGTGATCGGCGCCGGCGCGTTCAACCGGTTCATGGGAGTGATCGACTGCCTGGAGCCCTTGCACAAGCGCGAAATGCGGGAACCGCACTGGTACGCGATGGTGCTGGGCGTGGACGTTGGGAAGCAGGGGCAGGGCCTGGGAAGCGCGCTGCTGGCGCCGGTCCTGTCGAGGGCCGATGCAACCGGCACGCCCTGTTACCTGGAGACGACACAGCCGAGAAACGTGGCGTTCTACAAACTCCACGGATTTGAAGTCCTCGTGGAGGGCAGAGAACCAGTGAGCGGGCTGGACTATTGGACGTTTCGCCGCGCGCCGCGGTGAGCGGGCACGGTGGCAGGAGAGATGACGGTGAGGCCGGGCTGCGGCGCGGGCTTCTCGCGCAGACGAGCGGCCATCTCGCCGATGGAAGCCGAGGCGTGGAAGATGCTGCCCAAGGGGACAAGGCCGCCGAGTTTGTGAGCGCCAACTGCGGCCAGCCCCATCGAGGCGTAGCAGCCGCACTGGGCGCAGTCGGGATCGCCGCCGAACTGGCAGGGCGTAATGGGGGTCCTGAGATCGGCGGAGACCGTGGCGGTAGTGCGGGCGAAGATGCACTCCGATGGCGAGTGGGGCGGGCGGAGAAATTGCTCCAGCAGCCGCGGCGGAAGGTCGGCCTTCGGGAAGCGGGTGCGCAGCCCGATTAATTCATCGACGACGTCTTTACGCTGTTCTGACGAGAGACACTCAGGCGAGACGGCGCCCCGCTGCGGCGTGAAGAGACTGAACCAGATCTTCTCGACCTCCGGGCGGGCGCTCCAGAACGCGAGGAACTCCCCGAGATAGCCGGGCCGCCCGGCCATCTGCGCGGTGACGGTGCAGTGGACGGTGATGCGATGGCCGGCGATGTTCTTGAGAATACGCTCGTAGGTGGCCGGGGCGCGGCGAACGTCGTGTTCGGGGGCCAGGCCGTCGATGGAAACCGATACTGTGAGCCCTTTCATGCGGATCCAGGAAGAAGGCAGAACGCGAAACGCGCTGGTGACCACCTGGACGTGAATCCCACGCGCGATGAGCTGCGGAATCACGATCTCGAGCTCGCGGTAGCGGACGAGCGGATCGCCGCCCACGAGCGAGAGGTGCAGCGGCTTCATGCGGTCCACGACGTCGAGGATGCCGCGAACCAGGGCGTCGCCTTTGAAGTCGTTCAAGTCGCGCAGGGTTTCGCCGCCGCCGAGATGGTTAGGGTCGTAAGCGTAGCAGCCGGGGCAGCGCAATGGACATTCGCGCGTGATTTCGATGGAGAGAGACGGGGCGCGTCCGGCGAGGATCGATTTCCACGCTCGTAAGACATGAATTACTCGCATCGCGGCTCCATCGTGTGATATTTCCTGCCGCCTGCGTCCGAACCGCACCAGCGAGGACCCGTTACGCAGCGCCCTTTCTTCCCCGGGATAAAAGGGATAACTCAAGGCTAGCACAGCAGGGCATTAGGACCGCAGTTGTGAAAGAATCGGCGCTGGGAGCGTATATGAGGAATGCAGTTGCCGGAATGATCGCGCTTGCGGCGGTCGCGAACGCGCAGGGGTGGACGCGAGTCGCGGACACGCTGTGCGAGACGGATGCGAAGAGCTACGTGTTCGACTGGGGCGAAGGCGTTCAGATGCTGGGCGTGATGAAGACGTGGGAGCGGACGCGGGAGCGGCGCTACGCGGATTTCGTCAATACATGGGCGCAGCACCATCTGCCGAAGGGAACCGTGCGTCTGTTGCGCAACGAGCCGGAGTCCGAGCGGAAGGGCTTCTGCGGCTACTGGGTGTGCGGGACCGCGTTCCTCTATCTGAACGACGCGCTGCCGCAGCCGGCGCTGCGCAAGACCGCATTGGAGTTCGCGGAGTTCATCCGCGCCGGGGCCACGCGGAGTGAGGAGGGCGCGCTCGGCCATTGGGCGGGCAACCACCAGATCTGGATCGACACCCTGCACATGGCGTGCCCGTTGCTGTCGCGGCTGGCGGTGGAGGAGAAGAAGCCGGAGTACCTTGACGACGCGGCGACGCAGTTGAAGATCGCGGCCAAGCACATGATGAACCCGAGGACGCTGCTGTTCCACCACATGTACGACTGGGACAAGAAGGCCGTTTCGGAGGTGCAGTGGGGGCGGGGGAACGGGTGGTACGTGATGGCGATGGCGGACACGCTCGAGTTCATGCCGAAGTCGCACAAGGACTACGCGGCGTTGAAGGCGATCGCCGGGAAGCACGGGAAGGGGTTGCTGGATGCACAGGGCGCGGACGGGACATGGCGGACGATTCTGAACGACCCGTCGTCGTACGCGGAGTCGTCGGCGACGTCGATGAATATTTACGGCCTCTTGAAGATGGTGCGGCTCGGCGTACTGCCGGCGCGCTATCGCGAGGCCGCGCTGAAAGCGTGGAAGGCAGTGAATGAGAAGTGGGTGAAGGATGGCGTCGTCGCCGGCGTCTCTGAGGGGACATTGCCCGAGGGGCGCGCGCACTACCTGGGACGCAAGACCGGCACATACACCTGGGGAACGGGCAGCTATCTGCTGGCCGGGAGTGAGGTCGCGAGGTTGAAATGATCGGGACGCTATTGTTGGCCACCGTGATCGCGGGGCTCCCGCAAGGCGAACCCAACCGCCACTACCAGGGCAATCGCGCGCCGCTGGCGCAGGCGGCGCTGGTGAACCTGCCGGTGGGCGCGGTGAAGCCGGAGGGATGGATTCGCGGCCAGCTTGTGCGGCTGGCAGATGGTTTCAGCGGACGGCTGGGCGAGATCAGCCGCTTCTGCAAATTCGAGGGCAATGCGTGGACGACGCCGGACGGGAGCGGCCGGTTCGGGTGGGAGGAAGTCCCTTACTGGCTGAAGGGCTATGTCAATCTCGGTTTGATCTTGCAGGACAAGCGCATCATCGACGACTCGCGCCGCTGGATTGAGGCGGTGATGAAGACGCAGCAGCCGAGCGGCTACTTCGGGTCGAGGTCGAACCTCGAGGAGCAGATGTACCTGGCCACGTTCCGCTCGCTCGACCTGTGGCCGAACATGGTGATGCTCTATCCGCTGCGCACGTGGTACGAAGCGACGGGAGACAAGCGCATCCCGGAGTTCATGCTGCGCTACTTCCGCTGGGTGGACACGCTGCCGCTTGACCAGTTCTTACCCGCGAGCTGGCAGAAGTGGCGCGCCGGGGATCAGCTCGACAGCATCTACTGGCTCTACAACCTGACGGGCGAGGCGCGGCTGCTGGACACCGCGCGGGTGACTCACGAGCGGACGGCGGACTGGGTGGGATCGATTCCCACCTGGCACGGGGTGAACCTTTCGCAGTGCTTCCGCGAGCCGGCGCAGTATTACCAGCAGACGAAAGACGCGCGCTACCTGCGGGCCACCGAGCGCGTGTACGACACGGTGATGGGGATCTACGGGCAGGCGCCCGGCGGGATGTTCGGCGCGGACGAGAACGCGCGGCCGGGATTCCGCGATCCGCGGCAAGGCGCCGAGACGTGTTCGATGGTGGAGATGATGTTCAGCCACGAGATGCTCGCCGCGATCACCGGCGAGGCGAAGTGGCTGGACCGCGCCGAAGAGGTGGCGTACAACTCACTGCCGGCTTCGATGACGCCGGACCTGAAGGGACTGCACTATCTCACCGCGCCCAACATGATCCAGCTCGACCGCACGGGCAAGCAGCCGTATTTCGACAATGGCGGCGACATGCTGAGCTACAACCCGTTCCAATACCGATGCTGCCAGCACAACGTGGTGATGGGGTGGCCGTACTACGCGGAGCGGATCTGGATGGCGACGGCGGGCAATGGGCTGGCGGCGGCGTTCTACGCTCCGTCGGAGGTGAAGGCGAAAGTGGGATCGGCCGGCATCGAGGCGCGGATCGCGATGACAACCGGGTATCCGTTCACGGAGACGGTCAGCATCAAGGTGGCGGCGGTTGCGTCGCCGGCGCGGTTTCCGCTGGCTCTCAGGATTCCGGCGTGGTGCAAGACGCCGCAACTGAAGGTGAACGGCGCATTGGAAAAGCCGCCCGCGCCGGAGAAGGGCTGGCTGACGCTGGAGCGCGAGTGGAAGGCGGGCGACGCCGTCGAGCTGACGTTACCGATGGAGTTGTCCGTGAAGCGCTGGCCCAAGATGAAGAACGCGGCATCGGTGCACCTGGGTCCGCTGGCGTTCTCGCTTAAGATCGGCGAGCGCTGGGAGCGTTACGGCGGCAGCGTGGATTGGCCGGCGTACGAGGTCTTTCCAACCTCGCCATGGAACTACGCGCTGGAGCTTGACGGCAAGCTGGAGGTGATCCGCGGCCCGGCGCGAGAGGTGAACTTCACGCACGAAGGCGTGCCGCTCGCGGTGAGAGCGCGCGGGCGTCGGCTGACGGCCTGGAGGCAGGAGCCGAATGGTCTGCCGGGCCCCCTGCAAGCGAGCCCGGCGCGGACGGACGCCGCGGACGAAGAAGTGGTTCTGGTACCGATGGGCGCGGCGCGATTGCGGATCTCGTCGTTCCCGGTGGCGGCGAAGAAGGACGAGGCGGGGCACGTTTGGGACGACAATCCGGCGCTGGTGCGGGCGTCGGCGGCGTCGCATTTCGAACCGCCCACGGCGGCCAACGACGGCGAGTTGCAGACCAGCTCGCTCGATCCGGGCGGGGCGGAGCGGTTCACGTGGGCGGGACGCGCGGGGTCGGAGGAGTGGATCGAATACAGTTTTGCCCGGCCGAGGCGCGCGAACTGGGCCGATGTGCACTGGGTGGACGATGCGGCGCAGAACGGTCCGGCGCGGCTGCCGCAGTCCTGGAGGCTGGTCTGTTGGGACGGCGCCGCGTGGCAGCCGGTGAAGACTCGCGCCGACTACGGCCTGACGGAAGACCGGGTGGGCCGCGTGGAATTCGAGACGGTGGAATCGACCGCTTTCCGGCTGGAGGTCCGGCTGGCGCGGGGGCGGACTGCGGGATTGACAGAATGGAGGTTAGGTCATGCCGGGGCGCGGTAACCTTGGCCGTCCAGGGGCGTCAACTATACTGTCGAGTCTGACAGCGGAGAACAGGGTGTTGTATCCTGAAGTTGAGTCGTCGGATTCAGAGTTGGAGGTCTCTTTCAACATGCTTCGTACGTTGAAACGGGCTGCCATGCTGGCAGCCGCGTGTCTCATCTTCGCGGGCCTGTCGTTCGGACAGATGGGCACGTTTGTCGGGAAAGTGATCGGCCCGGATGGCAAAGGGCTGAAGGACGCCGTGATCAAAATCGAACGATTGGACATCAAAGGGAACTGGAAGACGAAATCGAACAAGAAGGGCGAGTGGATCTATAGCGGCATGCCTTTCCCCGGGCAATTCCGCATCATCTGCGAAGTAGACGGCAAGATCGTGGACCAGGTGAACGGCGTGCGGAGCCAGATGGGCGAGCCGGTGGAGGTGAACTTCGACCTCCAGAAGATCGCACAGAAGCAGGCGGCGATGGCGAAAGCCGCGGAAACAGGCCAGCTCACGCAGGATATAGCCCGCGACATGACGCCTGAGCAGAAAGCTGCGCTGGAAAAGCAGATGAAGGAGCGGTCGGCGCAGTTGGCGAAAAACAAGGCTTTGAACGACGCGTTCAACACCGGCATGGCGGCGCTTCAGACGAAAGACTTCCAGACGGCTGTGGACAGCTTCACGAAGGCGGGCGAGATTGATCCCAAGCAGTACGCCGTGTGGGCGCAGTTGGCGGCCGCCTACGAAGGATTGGCGAATGCGAAGGCCGGGCCGGAGCGCGACGCGGCGCTTCAGAAGGCGTGCGACGCCTACGTCAAGGCGCTGGAGATCAAGCCGGACGAGGCGGGCGTTCACAACAACTACGGCCTGGCCTTGGTGAAACTGAAGAAGCTGGACGAAGCCAAGGCGGAGTTGGCCAAGGCGGCGCAGCTCGATCCTCCGGGCGCGGGCAAGTACTACTTCAATCTGGGCGCCGTGATGGTGAACACGGGTCAGAACGACGCGGCGCTGGATGCGTTCAAGCAGGCCGTGGGCGCCGACCCGAACTACGCCGACGCCTGGTATTACATCGGAAATGTGCTGAGCGGCAAGATGTCGATGGACAAGGACGGCAAGCCGATCCCGCCGCCGGGCATGCAGGAGGCGCTGGAGAAGTACCTGGCGCTGCGGCCGGACGGTCCGCACGCGGATGCGGCCAAGGGCCTGTTGAGCGTGATCTCGACGACGATCTCGACGACGTACACCAATCCCGACGCGAAAAAGTCGGGGAAGAAAAAGAAGTAAGGCGGACGTCCGCACGGATCAAGCGAGAGGGCGCTCCCGCCGGGGAGCGCCTTTTGCGTTTTGAAAGGAAAGGATGACGATCATTTTGCGAGCGATCCTGTGGCTGCTGATGACTGTGCTGCTGATCACGCTGCTGCGGCACGTTGTCGGCTGGCTGGCGCGGTCGTTCACCAATTACGCGATGGGGCCGGAGGGGGTCGGCGGGGCGCAGAAGCGGAACGTCTCGCAGGGTGGGATGCTGCATAAGGACCCGGTGTGCGGGACGTACGTCGGGGAAGGAGCGGCGGTGACGCTGCACGAGGGTGGACAGAGAGTGTACTTCTGCTCGGAGGAGTGCCGGGCGAAGTACCGGGCGCGGGGCTGAAGGGTGGTTCCCAGGAAAGTCGTCATCGACACCGATCCGGGCGTGGACGACGCGCTGGCGCTGATGCTGGCGCTGAATTCGCCGGAGCTGGATGTTCAGGCAGTGACGGTGGTCGGGGGGAATGTGGGGTTGGAGCGGTGCGTTCGGAATGCTGCGGGGGTTGTCGCGATGATGGGGCGCGATGTGCCGGTGGCGGCGGGGTGCGCGAGGCCTCTGGTGCGGGAGCCGGTGCGGGCGGAACATGTTCACGGAGAGGATGGGGTGGGTGGGGCTGCGGCGTTCTTGCCCTTGGCCGGGGCGTCGACTTCAACGCCGGCGGCGGAGCTGATTCTGGAGGTTGCGGAGCGTTCGCCGGGCGAGGTTACGCTGATCACGCTCGGGCCTTTGACCAATGCGGCGACCGCGTTGCGCGCGGATCGCGAGTTGTTCAGGGTGCTGAGGGATATCGTGATTCTTGGTGGTGCGTTCTTTGTGCCGGGGAACGTCACGGCGTCGGCGGAGTTCAATATCCACGCGGATCCGCATGCGGCGCGCGAGGTGCTGGCGTCAGGGGTTCCGGTTCGCATGATCGGGCTCGATGTGACGCATCAGGTGGTGCTGACGCGCGAGTGTCTGCTGGCCTCGACGGATGGCTCGTTCGTCAGGAGGGCGGCGCTGCACTATATCGACTTCACGCTGAAGCACAGCGGAGTGGATGGGTGCTATCTGCACGATCCTTTGGCGGTGGGGGAGGTGATTGATCCGACGGTTCTTCGTTACCGTCCGCTTCGGACTGAGGTGGAAGATTCGGGGCGGACGGTGGTCGGGATGGGTCAACCGAACGTGCTGGTGGCGATGTCGGTGGATGCGGAGAGATTCATGGAGCTCTTCGCGGAGCGGGTGCTGTTGGAGAGCAACACAGCCTGAAGGCGATATTACATTTCCTCGCAGAATTGGCGGAGGTAGCGCAGGCTCTGGATGATCGAGGCCTTGCGGGCCGCCAGCGAGCCTTCGTAGGCGCGGTCTTCGACCTCGACGCAGACGGCGCCGTTGTAGCCGGTTTCGCTGAGGACTGAGAAGAACTTGCCCCAGTCGACATCGCCGAGGCCGGGGAGCTTGGGCGTGTGGAACTCGAGCGGGTGCGCGAGAATGCCGACTTCGGCGAGCTTGTGGCGGTCGATGCGTGCGTCCTTGGCGTGGGCATGCCAAAAGCGCTTGCCGTAGCGGTGGATGGCCTTGACGTAGTCCATCTGCTGCCAGATGAAGTGCGAGGGATCGAAGTTCAGGCCGAGGGTGTCGCCGAGCTCGTTGAAAAGGCGGTCCCAGATAGCGGGCGTGGTGAAGATGTTTTTTCCTCCGGGCCACTCGTCTTTCGTGAAGAGCATCGGGCAGTTTTCGATACCAACCTTGAGGCCGCGGGCTTTGGCGTCGGCGATGAGCGGGCGCCAGGTTTCAAGCAGGCGCGGCATGTTGTCCTCGACGGAGAGGCGATAGTCGCGGCCGATGAAGGTGTTGACGACGCCGAGCTTCAAGGCCTGCGCGGCTTCGAAGACCTTGTGCAGGTGCTCGACGGCGACCTTGGCCTCCTCATCATTCGGTGAGAGGGCGTTGGGATAGTAGCCGAGCGCGCTGATCGCGACTTTTGTGTCGGCGCAGAGGTTGCCGATGCGCTCGATTTCAGATGCGGGAATGTTGGCGCAGTCAATATGTGTGACGCCGGCATAGCGGCGCTCGGCTTTGCCCTTGGGCCAGCACATCACCTCGACGCACGAAGCGCCGATCAAGGAGGCGAAGGAAAGGACCTCGTCGAGGGTGAGGTCGGGCAGGATTGCGCTGACGAATCCGAGTTTCATGGGGCCATTGTCGCGCGAATTGCGCCGCGAAGGTTGGACCGCGGCGCGGCCGCACGCGGTGCGTTCAGGAGCCGCGTCCGGCCTCAGGGATCAGCATGAGAGGCTGCTATCGCGCCCAGTACCGCCAGCCTGGCGGCGACCTCCAGCGCCGCCCAGAAGCCGGTTTCCAGTCCGTTGCGGCCCGTACAGAAGCCGGCGCTGCTGCGCACGCACCAGGCGTTGGTCTGGCGGAGTTCGACCATGACGGACTCGCCGCCGTGAGCGGCTCTCACCAGAATTGTGTACGCCCCGCGCTTCTTGTTGGGGCGGAAGCCGAGTCCGCGGGCGACTTCGTCGTTCCCGGTGACTGCGGACAGCACTGGGCTGCGCCGCTTCCGGCCCGACGGGTCCTTAATGCGGAAAGCTCCGCCGGGTCCCGCTTCGTTCACTTTGAACGTGACTTCAACTCCCGCGACCGGTTTGCCTCCTCTATGGATCAGGACCGCCGGCTCGACGCGCACTTTGCCCACCGTCGTGTGCACGGCATTCTCACCCGCGAGGACCTGGATTTTCAGGGGAGGCGCGGTCTGTGTTTGCTCCTGCACGATTGCGGCGGCTGCCAAAGGGAGCGCGCCCGCGAGAATCCGGCTGCACAACGTGACTGTCCGTTTCATGATGGCCCTCCCTTCAATGCGGCATTGGGCAAGCGCCGTGCCAACGTGGGAACCATTGAAAACAGCGGGTTGCAGCCGGGGAAAGCAGGACCGGCGCCAGGTGCGGCTGGCGCGGTGTCGCCGCGCGGCGGCAGCAGGGGCGCCGAGCGGCTGGGCGAGGCCTTCCGAACCCGGATAACATGAAGCGGAGAGAGGAACGGGCATCATGCACAGGGCGGTGGTGATTCTCGCCTTGATCGGCGCGTTACAGGCAGGGGAGTGGCAGAGCTCTTTCAATGTGGACAAGAAGAACCTCGGGCCCTGGGGGTCGAACCGGTACTTCATCCTCGATCCGGGCTACCGGCTGCACTACGCCGCGGGAAATGAGACAGTCGTGCTGACAGTCCTCGCGGAGACGAAGACGATCGATGGCGTCGTGACGCGGGCCGTGGAGGACCGCGAGATGAAGGGCGGCGTACTGAAGGAGCTGACGCGGGATTATTTTGCAGTCGATGCGGCGACCGGCGATGTCTACTACTTCGGTGAGGACGTGGATGTGTACAAGAGCGGGAAGGTGGTCAGCCACGAGGGGGCGTGGCTGTCGGGAGCGAAGGGCGCGCGTTTCGGGCTCATGATGCCCGCGCGCCCGCGCGTGGGGCGGAAGTTCTATCAGGAATGGGCGCCGGGGATTGCGATGGACCGCGCTGAAGTGGTGTCGGTGTCGGAAACGGTGTCGACGCCCGCGGGGGTCTTCAAAAACTGCGTGAAGATCCGCGAGACGAATCCGCTCGAACCGAGGGCGGTGGATTACAAGTGGTTTGCGCCGGGCGTGGGTTTGGTGAAGGACGGCGATCTGGCGCTGACCAGGATCGAGAAGCCCGGCCAAGGCAAGGGCGGTAAGCGATGAGGGCGCGAAAAGGCTTTGCGTGACGCTCAGTCTGCCGGCGGCCTCACGGCGCTGGACAGCGAGGAGTTTGCGCTGATCGGGGCCGCGCCGGGATGCTTTGTCGCGATCGCCGGGATGGGCATCGCAGTTCCCGCCGGCGTGAGCGGAGTGCAGTGGCCGGAGAAGACCGTCGACAAGATCCTGCTTTCCGGTTTGGGGCCAGACGCCCTGAAGTTGGCGAGCGTGTTTTGGGTCCGGGGGTAACGCCGCGGCAGGCGGCGGCGTCGGAAGAACGAAGGGAGGTGTGGCCGATGAACAGGCGAGCGGGCGTGGCGCTGATGCTGAGCCTGCCGGCGGCGGCGCAGCAGCAGGAGACGACGAAGCAGGCCCAGACGAAGCCGCCGGCTGCTGAGCAGGTGGCGGCGATCGTGAAGCAGCAGATGCAGGCGCAGCTTGAGCTGTTGCGGCAGGAACTGCCCGCCCAGATGCGGCAGCAGCTCCGGCAGGAGATCAAGCAGGAACTGAAGCAGGAACTGCGCATGGAGCTCAAGCAGGAGCTGAAGATGGAGCTTCGCGCCGAACTCAAGAACGAGATCAAGATGGAGCTGCGAATGGAGCTGCGTCAGTAGCCGGCGGGGGCGGTCGCCGCGGGGACGACGATGGGCTCGAGGCCGAGGCGTCGGCGGGCCTCGTCGAGCATCTGCGCGGTGCGAGTGGCGCCGGCGCGGGTGACGCCGAGGGCGCGTACGGCGAGCAGGCGGTCGAGATCGCGGACTCCGCCGGCCGCTTTCACTTGCACGTGCGGCGCGGAGTGGCTGCGCATGAGGATGAGGTCCTCATCCGTTGCGCCGGAGGGGGCGTAGCCGGTCGATGTCTTCACCCAGTCGGCGTTCAGCTCCGAACAGATTTCGCAGAGGCGGATCTTCTGCGCGTCGTTCAAGTACGCGTTCTCGAAGATCACCTTCACCTTTTGACTTGCCTCGTGGGTGAGTTCGATCACGGCCTTGATGTCGTTCCGCACGTAGGCCCAGTCGCCTGAGAGCACTTTGCTGATGTTGACGACCATGTCGAGCTCTTCGCCGCCGTCGGCGAGGGCTTGCGCGGCTTCGGCGACCTTGATCGCGGTAGTGTGCCCTCCGTGAGGGAAGCCGATGGTGGTGGAGGCGCGAACATTCGAGCCCTCCAGCCGCTCGGCGCAGCGCTTGAGCGCATAGGGCATGATGCAGACGCTGGCGACGTCATAGGCGAGCGAGAGCGTGATTCCGGCTTCGAGATCGGTCTCTGTCAACGTGGGGTTGAGCAGAGAGTGATCGATCATCTTCGCCATGTCGATGTAGGTGTAGTCCAAGGGCTGGTCCTTTATCGCTTCCACTTCCAGTAGTAGAACAGCAGCGGCGTCCTGCCGGTGTTCACGATGCCGTGGCTCTTGCCCGCCGCGGAGTACATAAGACTGCCGGGCTCGACCTTCGAGATCTTGCCTTCGAGCGTGATCTCGCCTGCGCCCTCGGTGACGAGCATGAACTCCTCCTCTTCGTGCTCGTGCGGAGGATGCGGCGTCATGCCGGGCTTCAGGCGGAGCGAGCCCGCGGTCATCAGGCTGAGCTGATCGGTGGGGCCGTCAAAGTACACGAGGTGGTCGCCGAAAGGCTCTTTGGTCAGCTTCGCGTCGCGAGGCGAGAGCGTTGCGTTGGGGAGCTTTGCGGCGGCGGATGCGGCGAATGGGACCAGGAAGGCCGGAGCCTTGAACAGATCGCGTCGGCGAGGCATACACATCATGATAACGAAGGCCGCTATTTGCGCGGCGTTTTGCCGGGGAGGCCGACGGGGTTTTCGTGAACGCGCTCGGGTGTGTCGGCGTTCATCCCGCTGGCCAGCGTGACGGACTTCTCGCCGAACTTGTCACGCAGCTTGTCGGCGGCGGACAGCGCGCGGCGTGCACGCTCGTTCTTCTCGGCGTTGAGCAGGTCGAGCTGCCCTTCGGCGGAATCGAAGCCGGAGACGCCGATTCCGATCAGGCGAATGGCCGACCCTGCCTTCCACGCCATGCGGAACAGCGCGCGGGATTCGGCGATGAGCACTTGGTCGAGTTGCGTGGACTGCGGCAACGTTCGCGCGCGGGTGAGCGTCGTGAAGTCGGAGTAGCGCAGCTTGAGGTGAACCGTGCGCGCGTGCAAGCCGTGCTCGCGGAGGCGGCGCGCGACTTTCTCGGTGAGGCGCGCAAGCGTGGCTTCCAGGTGCGCGGAGCTGGCGGTGTCCTCGTCGAAGGTGTGCTCGTGCGAGATCGACTTTGGATCGCCGCCTTCGCCGATGACCGGGGAATCGAACCAGCCGCCCGCGTCAAGGCCGCGCGCCTTGCCGGCGAGGGCGAGTCCCCACTGGCCGAAGCGGCGGCGGAGAAGATCCTCGTCGAGGCGCGCGAGATCGCCCACTTTGTGGATACCGATGTTGAGCAGATTCCGCTCCGTCACTTTGCCGACGCCGGGGATCTTGCGCACATCGAGCGGCGCGAGGAAACGCGCTTCGAGGCCGGGCTGCACCCAGAGAATGCCGTTCGGCTTGGCCTGGTCGCTGGCGATCTTGGCCACGAGGCGCGAGGTGGCGATGCCGATGGAGCAGTTGAGGCCGGTGACTTCCTTCATGCGCTGATGAAGCGAATGCGCGGCTTTGAGCGGCGGGCCGTGCAGTCGCTCGGTCCCGCTGAGGTCCATGTAGGCTTCGTCCACCGAGGCCATCTCGACTTGCGGCGAGAACTCGAGCAGCACACCGTGGACTTTGTGCGAGTACTCACGGTAGAGGTGCGGGCGGCCGTCGAGAAAGATGGCCTGGGGGCAGAGCTTTGCCGCGGTGCGCAGCGGCATCGCCGAGTGGACGCCGAACTTGCGCGCGGCGTAGGATGCCGCCGAGACCACGCCGCGCTGATCGCGCTGGCCGCCGACGACGACGGGCTTGCCTTTCAGCGAAGGGTCGAGCAGCTCTTCGACGGAGACGAAGAAGGCGTCCATGTCCACGTGGAAGATCGTCCGCAATGAAAACCCTCACGAACAACACCGCTCCCTGACTGTCGCGGCTCCGCAACGTCGTTTTGGGAGCCGTGCAGCGGCCGCAGTCGGTCTCTAAGAGATTATCGCGCGCTCACCTCAGGCTGAACCCGATGTCGTCGAGCAGGATCACGCGGTCCTGCGTCTTGTCGAAACGGAAGCGGACGGAGCGGGTCTTCGCGGGGTCGAAGCCGGGCGCCGTCGCGGCGAAGTCGCCGAGGCGCGCGGAGAACCGTTGGAACACGGGCTCCACTTCTTTCTTGAAGGGATCGAAGCCGGGGAGCTTGCGCTTGATCAGTTTGACGCGCATCGGCGGGCAGATCGGGCCGAGGCGGCTCAACGGCAGGCGCGACGATTTGCCGGCAGCGTCAGTCAGTTCGATCGTGAAATCCACCGGCTCCTTTTCCTTTTTGTCGTCCTCTTTCTTTTTGTCCTTCTTCTCGTCTTTCTTTTTGTCCCTGTCTTTGTCCTTCGGCGGCGGAGGAGTCTCGTCGCCATCGGCGAGGGCGAATTCGAGCAGGCTTTCGGGCGTGAGCTTCGCGAAGCCCGCGGGGAGCGCGATTGCGTAGGAGGCTTTCGAATCCTTGCGCCAGCCGAGCGCGACTCCGTTGTCGGTGCGCGCGTCCCAGCGCAGGGGAACGCGCTCTTCTTTCCAGGTGGCGAGGTTCTCGCCGGTAAGGGTCGCGCCGGGCAGAGTGCCGGAAGCGAGCTCGTAATCTTCGTCGAAGTTGGCGACGGGCCTGAAGCGCGCATCCTGGTAGAGGCTCCGATAGAGAGTGTCGGGAAGCCACTTCTCGCCGCGCCTGTAGTCCTCGAACAAAGCGCGGTACTCCTCTTTGCCCCGAAGAGCGGCGTCGAGGAATGCCGAGAAGTAAACCATCCCCGCGCGGCGCTGCTCTTCAGGCTTGAGGAGCGGCGCGAGGTTCAGAAGGTAAACGCCCGGCTCTCCCCAGTCGTGGCGGTTCCAGATGGTGTTGAACATGCCGTGATTGGCGCGGTAGATCCACAACGAGGCCTTGAAGCCCTGGAAGCTTTCGCTGAACGAGACGCGCTGATACTGCGACGATCCGGCGTACGCGGAGACGTCGTAGTCGTGGCTTCCCTGGATCACGAAGTAGCTCACGTCGCGCAGCTTGCGCGGCACGCCGGCGGGCTTATACTGGCCGTCGGCGGGGGCGATGGCGACCAGGGCCTTGATGTTAAAGCCATAGCCGAACTTCTGATTGCCATCGCCGGGGAAGTGTTTCAGGCGGTTGAATTCGAACGCTGTCGCGACGGCCTCGCCGCCGCGCGAGTGGCCCATGAGGCCGATATTCGACATGTCCACTTTCCTGTGGAAAGGATTGCCGGCAGTGTCGTTGAACATCTGGAACTGCCTGAGATGCTCGAGCAGCAGCCAGCCGCGGGCGGCCGTTTCTTTCACGCCGAAGCCGCCCGGCATCTGGCCGTTGATGAAGTTCTCGTCGATGGAGGCGAAGATGTAGCCGCGCGATGCGAGCAGCCGCCCGAGATACTCATAGCCGGGATCGGAGAACTCGCGGCCGTTATGATTGCCGTGAACGATGAGCACAAGCGGGAAAGGACCGTCGCCGCGCGGATACCAGACGCGGGCGTTGAGCGGCATCGTCGACGTATCGATGCCCCACCACCACTTGTAGACCTTGCCCTTCCAGCCTTCGATGTCCTTCAACAGAAGCGAGCCGTCGACGGAGCGCGATTTCAGTGCGACGTTCTTGCCGTACTCGGGGCGGCGCAGGTCTGTGCCGGGGCCATAGGTGAGAAACAGCGCCTCGAACGGCCCTTCCGACGCGGGATCGGGCGCGGAGAGCTGTTCTCCGGCGGGGAGCTTCGCCGGCCTGTACTTCACAAGACCCTCGAGGTGACCCTCCCAGGAGAGGAACCATGCGGCCGAGGCAATGCCGGCCACTGAGAGAACGCAGAGAATCACGGTTGCCACGCGGCGGGCGCCCGCCATTCGCTTCCACGCGGCGATGATCGAAGCGAGCGTTGCTCCGAGCAAGGCGACGGAGAGCAGAAGCAACGGTCCTGGAATCGGGCCCATTAACGCGAGCGACATCAGGGCGGTCGCGATAATGAGAAAGCCCTTGACGATCCGCGGGCGCGACGTGAGTCCGGAGAGCAGCCACAGGGCGAGCGCGCCCAGCAATCCTCCGAGAATCAGAACAAGTACGGTGGCGAGCCACCAGCCGATGGAATCGATGAAGGGATCGAAGAACCGCGACTGCCTGCCGCCGAAATAGGCGTAGAAGAGCGGCACGAACACGAGGACGGCAATGTAGATCCCGCGCCGCACTTCCGCCGTGGGCTTCAGGATGTCCCACCAGCGGACAAAGAAGTCCTTTACGCGGGACGCCAGTTTCCTGGTGCGCCGCCAGAGCGACGGTCTGGGCGGGGGCGGCTGCGCCTGTTCAGGGACAGATTCCTCAGGCGGGAGTTCAGTCTGCATGGCTCCTCCTCCCGGTCAGGGGCTCAGACGCGGATCGGGGATCGCGTAACCGCATGCGAAGTGATAGACGACAATTCCCTCGGTATCGTTCACGCCAAGAACATCGCGCACCTGAAAATCGTAAAAGGCGCCGATGCCGGTGGAGTTGAAGCCGAGGGCCTCGGAGGCCAGATAGAGCCGCTGCCCGATCGCGCCCGCTTCCCAGTGGCAGTAGCGGTAAGCGCGATTGCCATGCCGGGCGGCCGCGCGGCGCAGGTCCGCGGTCATCGAGAAGGTGACGCACGAGTTGCCCGCGAGGTCCTGTCCCAGGCTGACGGCGGCGGCGATCAGGCGCTGGTCGCCAGGGCGGCGCAGGGAGAGGGTGCGCGAAGAAAGATGGCAGCGATAGAGTCCGGGGACGATCCCTTCGACGCGGTGGACGAAGGCCCAGAGGTCGATGAAGCGGCCGGACCAGTCCTTGGCGAAAGGCTGTGCGGCGGCGTCGAGCAGCGCGGCGAACTGTGCGGCGGTGATCGTGCGCGAGCCGCCGATGAAATCGAGGGCCGAGCGGCGGCGGCGGACGGCGGCGGCGAAGCCGGCATCCGTCGTGGCCGGCAGGGGGACCTGAATCTCACCGGTCCGGGGCGGTGGATCGATCGTTTCAGCAGTGGACTCAATGGCGTGAAGCGTGGAAGCGGCGTGGATCTCGCTGATGGCCGGGTGCTCTAAGACCTCGTTCGAAAGCCGGTTCGGTACGCCTCCGAACCACTCGCGCGGCGCCGCGGCATGATCCTCGCGCGGGAGGCCAGGCCCATCGATTTCTATCAGCAGCATGGGCCATTCGTCGGAGGCGAGGCTGAAGAGGGCGCCGACTTCGTTGTCGACGAAGACGCCGCGGGCGCGCGTCTCGCAGCCCAGGGCGCGGGCCGCGAGATGAACGGCCTGCCAGGCGTGGCCGATGTCGTGATTCACATAGCGGTAGGCGCGCGAGCGATACTTCCAAGCTTCCCGCCAGGCGATGGAGCTGAGCAGCACCACCAGCGGCGCACCGCTGAGTCCCGTGATGAAGTCGCCGCGGCCGCGCTGCTCGGCCATGTGCGAGGAGGGACGGTAGTGATAACAGCCGTCGGGCCAGCCGCGCAGCCCGCGCGCGAGGAAGTGGAACTCGGTGGGGTGGAGGTTGCCGGAGGAAGGATTGACGCGCAGCGCATAGCGATAGCCGGTGGACGGTACGTGCTTGGTTGCGCTGATGGCGGCTGAGTGGAAGAAGAGTGAAGAGAGGAATTCGGCGCCACCGGCCGCAACGGGCGGACCGGCGGCGCCGCGCAGGACGTCGAGCATCCGGGCGCGCGGAGGCGGGGCGTCCGTGGGCAGGTCGAGCAGCGGCACGCCTTCGTAGTGCCGGAACGGATCGGGCATGTTACCCCAATCGAGGTAGTGCGCCGCTCTCCGCAGGCGCTCGGGCGTGTGCGCCGTCGCCTCGTGGTAGGCGAACAGCTTTGAGATGTCCCGGTTCGCGGAGTTCAACGGGGTTCGTAGAAGCTCAGAGAGTTGTCGCCCTGGCTCAGGATGCGGACGCGTGTGAGGACGCCGTAGTTCTCCTTGAGGTGGTGGGTGAACTTGGAGGCGTGTTGCACGATGACCAGCGGCCGCGGCGCCGCGCCGAGCGCTTCGAGGCAACGGAGATATTCGATCTCGCGCGGATACGGCGGGTCCAGAAACACGATGTCGGCTTCAAACTTCGTGATCACAGGCGCGGCATTTCCGTTGTGGACTTCGCAGCGGTCCTGGATCTCGAGCGACCCGATGTTTTCGTGCAGGCAGCGTAGCGCCGGGCGGCTCTTCTCGAGGAAGATCGCCCGGCGGGCGCCGCGGCTCAGGGCTTCGATGCCGACGGAGCCGCAGCCGGCGTAGGCGTCAAGAAAGACTGCGCCTTCGATCCGTTGCGCGAGGATGTTGAACAGCGCCTCGCGAAGGCGGTCGGGCGTCGGGCGGACGTTCTCGCCCGGCGGAGCCTTCAGGCGGCGGCTGCGGAATTCACCAGCGATGACGCGCATGGAGAAGGCCTGCCCGCGCGGCAGGCCGCACTTTCATTATCCGATGAGCGCGAGGCCGTAGCGGCGCTGCCAGTGGTCGCGGACATAGCGCATGGCGCGGTCGAGTTCGTCGCTCGAGGGAGGGTGCGCGACGAAGCTCTGCGCTTCGCCGCGCGCGATCTCGAGGATGTCGGCATCGCGCAGGATGTTGCCGATGCAGAACGCCGGCAGGCCGGACTGGCGCGTGCCCAGAAACTCGCCCGGCCCGCGCAGGCGCAGGTCCATCTCGGAGATGTAGAAGCCATCGGTGGATTCGACCAGCGTCCTGATGCGCTCGCGTCCGGCGTCGCTGAGCTTGCCGGTGACCAGGATGCAGTAGCTTTGCTCCGCGCCGCGGCCCACGCGCCCGCGAAGCTGGTGAATCTGAGCGAGACCGAAGCGCTCGGCGTTCTCGATCACCATCACCGTGGCGTTCGGAACATCCACGCCGACCTCAATGACCGTTGTGGAGACAAGCACCTGGACTTCGCCGCGCTTGAACGCGTCCATCACTTCTTCCTTCTCTGCGGCCTTCAGCTTGCCGTGGAGCAGGCCGACCTTGAGCGTGGGGAAGACGCGCTCGCTCAACTCCCCATAAGCTTTTTGCGCCGCCTTAACCGCCAGAGCTTCCGACTCTTCAATCGCGGGGTAAACGACGTAGGCTTGACGGCCCTTGTCCACTTCGCGCTTCACGAAGCTCCACACCTGTTCGAGCTCGACATGCGTTTTGTGAAATGTCTTGATGGGCCGGCGGTTCGGGGGCAGCTCGTTGATCACCGAGACATCGAGGTCGCCGTAGATGGTCAGCGCAAGCGTGCGCGGGATGGGCGTGGCGGTCATGACGAGGACGTCGGGGCTGACGCCCTTCTGCTGCAATGTTCGCCTCTGGAGGACGCCGAAACGGTGCTGCTCGTCGATAATGGCAAGGCCCAGCCGGTGGAACTCGACGTCCTCCTCGAGCAGAGCGTGTGTGCCCACCACCACCTGGGCGAAGCCCGTGGAAATGGCGCGCTTGACCGCTTCCTTCTCCTTCTTTGTCATCGAACCCGTGAGGTGGTACAGGCGGTAGCGGATGGGCTCGAAGACCTGTTTGAGATTGAGGTAATGCTGAGCCGCGAGAATCTCGGTGGGCGCCAGCAGCGCCGCCTGATAGCCGTTCTCGACGGCGATTACGGACGCTTGCGCGGCGACGATGGTCTTTCCGCTCCCGACGTCGCCCTGGACCAGCCGCGACATCGGCTGAGGCGAGGCCATGTCCCGAGCGATCTCGCGCACAACCCGCTTCTGCGCCTCGGTGAGGCGGAATGGGAGCATGCGGCGCACCTTCTCGCGGGCGCTGTCCTTCAGCTCGAAGGCGATGCCCGGCTCCAGGCGCGCCTGGCTGCGGCGCAGCGCCATGCCGGTCTCGAGCCAGAAGAACTCGTCGAAGATGACGCGGTATTGCGCCGGCGTGCGGAATTTGTTCAACAGACGGATGTCGGTCCCGGGTTCCGGGAAATGGAGCTGGCGCAGTGCGGTGCGCAGATCGGGCAGCTTGAGGCTTTGCCTGATGCGGGCGGGCAGGTGATCTTCGATCGGCGGAAGGGAGTCCGTGAGGCGCTTCAGCACTGAACGGAGAATGCGCGCCGTGACTTTGCCGGCGGCCTCGTAGACAGGCACGATGCGGCCGGTGTGGAACGATTCGTCGGCGTCGTCGTCATCGCCGCGCAGGATCTCGTACTCCGGATGCAGCATGGTGACTTCGCGCGAATAGGAGTCGTATTCCACCCTCCCGAACAGCGCGACGCGCACGCCGGGCGTCAGCACCCCGGCCAGGTACGACGCGTTGAAGAACTTCGCCGTCATGCTGCCGCCCGCGGAGTCTTCGAACACCACTTCGACCAGCCCGAGATTGCGGCGCTGAAAGCGCGGAGCGTGGACCGCGCGCACGGCCGCGATGACACTGGCCATTTCGCCGGGAGCGAGGTCGCGGAGGGACTTGACGTTGGAGCGGTCCTCGTAGCGGAACGGGGCGTAATAGAGGAGGTCCGCCGCGGTGAGAAGACCCTTGCCTTCGAGCTGTTTCGCGCGCTGCGGGCCGACGCCCTTGATGTAGGTTGCCGGAGTTGCGAGGTCCACCGGAACCACCTAGTGTACAATGCGCGCATGAAGTCATTTCTTGCCTTCGTCATCTTCGCTTCGGCTCTTGCCGCGGCGGATCTGAGGCTGGGGATTGTGGGGACGGACACCTCGCACGTCGTCGCGTTCGCACGCGTGCTGAACGATCCATCCAGTAAAGACTACTTGCCCGGCGCGCGGATCGTCGCGGCGTACAAGGGCGGCAGTCCGGATCTGAAAGAGAGCTGGGACCGTGTGGAGAAGTATGCCGAGGAGCTGAGCACAAAGCACGGCGTCGAGATCGTGCCCGATATCGCGACTTTGCTCACCAAGGTCGACGCGGTCCTGCTCGAGAGCGTGGACGGGCGCCCGCACCTGGCGCAGTTCAAGGAGATCGCGAAGGGCCGCAAGCCCGTGTTTATCGACAAGCCGCTGGCATCGACGCTCAAGGATGCGCTGGAGATCGCGCGAGCGGGCCGCGAGGCGGGCATCCGGTGGTTCACGTCGTCATCGCTGAGGTTTGGCGACGGCATGCCGGCGCTGAAGGCTCCGGCTGCGGAGCAGACCAGCGTCATCGCGTGGGGCCCCGGGCCGCAGAACGAGCTCCACCAGCTCGACATGACTTGGTACGGCATCCACACCGTGGAGATCCTTTACGCGCTGATGGGGCAGGGCTGCGAAGAGGTGACGCGGATCTCGTCGGCGGACAGCGACGTCGTCACCGGGAAATGGAAGGACGGGCGCATCGGCGTGGTGCACGTGAAGAGGCCGTATGCGGGATTCGGCGCCGTGCTGTTCACGAAGAAGGACAATGCTCCGCGCGTCAGCGGGAAGGACCTCTACACCGGCTACCGGAACTTGCTTGTCGAGATCGTGAAGTTCTTCCAGGGCGGCCCGGCGCCGGTGGCCGAGGAGGAGACCCTCGAGATGTTCCGCTTCATGGACGCCGCCCAGCGGAGCAAGGCGGCGGGCGGTGCGCCGGTGAAGCTGCGCTGAGGGTGTTGAAGGCTACAATAAGGAATTCATGTCCCAGTTGTTGAAAGACAAGAGCACCCTTGTGCTCGGACTGGCCAATCGCTGGTCGATCGCGTATGCCATCGCGAAGGCGTTCCAGCGCGAGGGCGCCAACCTGATTCTCACTTACCAGGGCGACAGGCAGAAGGAGACGGTGGAAGACCTGGCGCAGGAGCTGGCCGCGTCGCGCGTGCTGCCTTGCGATGTCACGCAGGAAGCCGACATCCAGCATCTCGCGGAGATTCTCAGGGCCGAGGGCGAGCGGGTGGACGGCGTTGTCCATTCCATCGCCTTCGCAAACAAGGAGGACCTGTCGCGCGGATTCGTCGAGACTTCGCGCGACGGATTTCTTCTGGCGCAGGAAGTGAGCGTGTATTCGCTGGTCGCCGTAGCGCGCGCCGTCACGCCGGTGATGACCGAAGGCGGATCGATCACGACGTTGTCCTACCTTGGATCACAGAGGGTCATCACGAACTACAACGTGATGGGCGTGGCAAAGGCGGGCTTGGAGGCCAGCGTGCGGTACCTGGCCAGCGAATTGGGGCCGCGCAACATCCGCGTGAACGCGATCTCCGCCGGGCCGATCAAGACAGCTTCAGCGCGCGGCATCAAGGATTTCTCAAGCATTCTCGACCACGTCGCATCAAAGGCGCCGCTGCGCCGGAACACGGATCCGGCCGAAGTGGCCGACACGGCGGTGTTCCTGGCGAGCGACCTGGGTCGCGGCGTGACCGGCAACATCTTGTACGTGGATGCCGGCTACCAGATCATGGGCTACTGAGCGCGGCGCGCGACGATTCCGCGCGCGTGGCCGGCCAGGTCTCGATACGTCTCCACAGAATCCCACAGCGCCGGATCGAAGCAGGCCCGCACGGCCTGCTCCGACTGCCAGCCCATTTCGACAATGAGCGTTCCTCCCGGCGCGAGGAGGCGGGCCGCTTCGGGGATCAGGCGCACGTAGATCTCAGTGCCCTGCTCACCGCCGAGGAGCGCGGTGTGCGGCTCCCAGCCGCGGACCTCTGGCTGGAGCTCCCGCATCTCGGCTGAGGAAATGTACGGCGGGTTTGACACAACAAGGTCGAAACCCGCACGGAGCGCCGACGCGAGATCGCAGCATACAAATCGCACCGTGGCGCCAAGGGTGTCCGCATTCCTCGCAGCCGTCAGTAGAGCCTTCTGCGAGATATCCGTCGCCCAGACTTCGGCGCCCAATTCCAGAGCGAGCGTCACGGCCAGGATCCCCGACCCTGTCCCGATGTCGAGAATCTTCCGCGGCCTGGGCTGAATCGACAGCGCGTGCTCGATGATGTGCTCGGTCTCGGGGCGCGGAATCAGCACGCCCGTATTGACGCGGAACTCGCGGCCCCAAAACTCCTGCGCTTTCGTGATGTACTGCGTCGGCTTGCCCTTGAGTCTCTCATGCAAATAACGGCCGTAGTGAATCCATTCGATCGTGGTCAGCTCATGCTCGGGATGGGCGTAAAGCCATGTGCGATCACGGCGGAGGGCATGCGCGAGGAGCACCTCGGCGGTCAGGCGCGGGTCCGCGACGCCGCTGTCGCGCAGCAGGCCGCAAGCCTGCTGGAGCGCGGTTTTGAGCGTCATGCCTACGCGGCTTCAGACTGCGACTGTTCGGCCTGCTCCTTCAACTTCAGCGCGTTGTAGTAAGTGGCGCAGGCGTCAATGAGTTCGTTCAACTCGCCTTCCATCACGCGGTCGAGCTGATGGAGCGTCAGCCCGATGCGGTGGTCGGTGACGCGGTTCTCTTTGAAGTTGTACGTGCGAATCTTCTCGCTGCGGTCGCCCGTGCCCACCTGGTTGCGGCGGTCCGCGCCGATGGCCTGCCGCTGTTTCTCCAGTTCGAGCTCATAGAGACGCGCGCGCAGAACGCGCTCCGCTTTCGCGCGGTTCTTGATCTGCGACTTCTCGTCCTGGCACGACACCACGAGCCCCGTCGGCAAATGCGTGATGCGCACTGCGGAATACGTCGTGTTCACCGACTGGCCGCCCGGCCCCGACGAGCAGAAGGTGTCGATGCGCACGTCCTTCGGATCGATCTTGATGTCGATGTCGTCCGCTTCGGGCAGCACAGCCACTGTGACCGTGGACGTGTGCACCCGGCCCTGCTGCTCGGTCACCGGTACGCGCTGCACCCTGTGGACGCCGCTTTCGTACTTCAGCCTGGAGTAGACCCGGTCCCCGTTGATGAGCGCGATGGCTTCCTTGAAACCGCCGGCCGCGGACTCGCTCATCGACGTCAGCTCGACCTTCCAGCCCTGCCCCTCGGCGAAGCGCGAGTACATGCGGAAGACTTCGGAAGCAAACAGCGACGCCTCGTCCCCGCCGGCGCCGGCGCGGATTTCGAGCAGAACGTTCTTGTCGTCGTTGGGATCTTTCGGCAGCAGCAGGATCTTCAGCCGCTCGACGAGCTTTGCCTCTTCAGGCTCGAGCTGGGCGATCTCCTCCACGGCCATGCCCCTGAGCTCGGGGTCTTTCTCCTCCAGCATCGCGCGCGCCTGGGCCAGGTCTCCTGAAATCTTTTTGTACTCGCGCCACGCCGTGACGACCTCTTCAAGTTCGCGCTGGGCCTTGGCTGTCTTGCGATACTTCTCAGGATCGTTGATGACCGCGGGGTCGGCCATTTGGGCCGTCAGGGCCTCGTAGCGCTTCTCGACTTCTTCCAACTGCCTCTTGAATTCCATCAGGCGATCACCAATTCTCCGCCCTGCTTCTCTTCGAGCGCCATGGCTCCCTTCAGGGCGTGAATGGCGACTGCGGTCTGATCGTCCGATGGCGGCTGCGTCGTGATGCGCTGGAGCCAGAGTCCCGGCGCGGTCAGCGTGGCGAGCAGGCTGCCCCGGCGGCGGGCGGCGAAGCGGATCATCTCGTAGCTCAGTCCGGCGATGAGCGGCAGGGCCAGCACGCGCGTCAGCATCTTCTGCCAGAACGCGTCGCCCGGGACGATCGCATAAACCGCGATCGACACCATCATGACGACCAGCAAGAAGCTGGTGCCGCACCGCGGATGCCAGGTGACAAACCGCTGCGCGTTCTCCACGGTCACGGGCTGTCCGGACTCGAAGTTGAAGACCACGCGGTGCTCAGCGCCGTGGTACTCAAAGACGCGCCGGATGTCCTTCCAGAGCGACATCGACCACAGGAATCCGAGGAAGATCACGATGCGGATCACGCCGTCCACAAGATTGAACGCGATGCGGTTATGGATCACCGGGAAGCTCTGCTCCAGCCGCGAGGTCAGCAGCAGCGGAATGAACTTGTAGAGCAGGATGAAGAAGCCCAGGCTGAAGATGAGGTTCGCCGCCATCAGCCAGCCTGGAATTTCGGCCCGCTTGCCGTTCTCGCCCGGCGCCTTGCCTTGCTTTTCGGCCTCCGCCTCCATGGCCACGTCGGCGGAGAAGCGCAGCGCTTTGATGCCCAGCCACATCGCCTGGCCCAGCGTGCCGACCCCGCGAAAGACAGGGACTTTGAAGATCCGGTGCTTGTCTCCGACTTTGTGAAGCGGCGCTTCCTGGGTGACGATGGCGCCGTCGGGCTTGCGGACGGCGGTGCAATAGCTGTGCGGAGCGCGCATCATCACGCCCTCCATCACGGCTTGGCCGCCGACGAGCGTCTCCTCGCCGCTTTCGAGCACCGGCAGCATCTGCGTGTGGGCGGCAATGCGAAAGAAGCTTTTCCAGTACAAGTTGCGGGGACCCTCTACTATCCAAGTATATCGCAGAGGGTCGCGGCGGCCTCCTTCAGGCGCTCGCTGCGCGGGCCTGGGGCTTGCCCAGATGGGTTTCCAGCAGCCACCGTATGTGCGCAGGCTCGAACGGAGCGGCGATGTAGTCGGCCGCGCCGGCCTCAAGGGAGTCGATCCAGTGCTGGTAATCGGGAAGCCGGGAAACGACTACAACCGGGGCGGCGGATTCACGGCATAAGGCATTTGCCATCAATGGGTTAGATGGGCAAAAGGTGATGTCGGCGGGGCCGTCTTCGACGACGCGGCAATCCGCCGCCCGGAGGGCGAAGGAAAGCTCGGCTGCGAGCGCGGGGTCCAATCCGACGAAGACAGCGGTACGGCGGGTGGAGAATTCGGCCATATTGCGGGCCTGCTCTTCTTTTGGGTTCGTTTCGCATTCAGGTGACCTGCCGGGACGCTTGCTAAACTGGAAGTTCCCGGAGGCAGGATGGCTCAAATCAACAGGCGCAGGAGTGTGGTCGTGGACGTCGGCGGCGTCAAGGTTGGCGGCGACCACCCCATCGTCGTCCAGTCGATGACCAACACCGATACGGCGGACACCGCGGCCACTGTGAACCAGGTAATGCAACTGGCTCAAGCGGGTTCCGAGCAGGTGCGGATCACCGTGAACACCGAGGAAGCCGCGCGCGCGGTGCCCAGAATTGCGGAAACTCTCCACACTTTCGGCTGCCGCGTGCCGGTCATCGGCGATTTCCATTACAACGGACATATCCTTCTTAAAAAGTACCCGGACTGCGCGAAAAATCTCTCTAAATTTAGGATAAACCCAGGAAACGTTAACATTGGTAGAAAAAACGACGACAATTTCCGCACAATGATCGAATGTGCGATCGAGTTCGGCAAGCCCGTGCGGATCGGCGTCAACTGGGGTTCGCTGGACGGGGCGCTGCTCACGCGCCTGATGGACGAGAACGCGAAACGGTCCGATCCGCTCGACGCCTCGGCGGTGATGAAGCAGGCGATCGTGATCAGCGCGCTCGAATCGGCGCGCATGGCCGAGAGTTACGGCCTGGGACACGACCGCATCATCCTGAGCGCCAAGGTCTCGAACGTCCAGGACCTTGTAGACGTTTACCGCGAGCTGGCCGCGCAGTGCGACTACCCGCTCCACCTCGGCCTGACCGAGGCCGGCCTGGGCTCCAAGGGCATCGTGGCGACCACGGCGGCCCTGGCCATCCTGCTTCAGGAGGGAATCGGCGACACCATCCGCGCCTCGCTCACCCCCGCCCCCAACGGCGACCGCACCGAAGAGGTGATCGTCAGCCAGCAAATCCTGCAAGCGCTCGGCATTCGCAGCTTCACCCCGCAGGTGGCTGCCTGCCCCGGCTGCGGCCGGACAACCTCCACTTTTTTCCAGGAAATGGCCGAGCAGATTCAGGCCTACTTGCGTGACCAGATGCCGGTCTGGAAAGAAAAGCATCCCGGCGTCGAGGAAATGAAGGTGGCCGTGATGGGCTGCATCGTGAACGGGCCCGGAGAATCAAAGCACGCCAATATCGGCATCTCGCTGCCCGGCACGTTCGAGGAGCCCAAAGCCCCCGTCTACGTGGACGGCAAGCTGGTGAAGACCCTCAAGGGCGACCGCATCGTCGCGGAATTCATTGAGATGCTGAACGACTACGTGGACCGCCGCTACGCGGGAGCGGAAGCCGCCGCGCCTCAGTACCACTGAAGCGTGTAGCCGAAACGGACGCCGCGGCCGATCTCGGGCGCAAAATCCTTGATGAAACTGAGGTGATTGCGGTACAGGCGGTCGCCCAGGTTGAAGCTCTCGACGCGGAACATGTGCATCAGGTGGGCGCCGGCCACGGTGTACGAGGCGCTGAGGTTCACCGTCGCGTAGCCCGCAGTCGGCGTCTCGTTGGGCGCGGTCTGCCACTGGCGGTTCGCCATCGCAATCTCCGGCCGAATGCTCAGGCCCTTCCAGCGCCAGTCCACGCCGATCCTGCCCCGCACGGGCGGAATGCGCGGCAGATTCAAACGGCCGGCCGAGGTCAGGTTCGCGTCCACGGCGTCGAAGCCCAGCAGCAGCCAGGCGCCCGGCCGCACGCCGATCTCCACCCGCGATTCAGCCCCCAGGTACCGCGCGCCGGCCTGGGCGTAGTTGGCCATCGGCAGACCGTTTTCGATTTCGCCGGTCGGGCTGAGAAACACGAAATTCGACATCTGATAGCGGAACAGGTTTGATTCGACGCGCAGCCGCCGGCCCTGATGGCGCAGCGACAATTCCACGCCATTGCCTTTCTCACTATTCAAATCCGCGTTGCCGGCCTCGAAGACCGCGTTCCCCGGATGCGGGCCGCGGTTGTATAGCTCCTCGAGCGCTGGCGCGCGGAATGAGTGCATGTAGTTCACCACGGCCGCGCCGTCCTTCCACAGCGGAATCCAGACGCCGGCTGACGCGGAGGCGCCAGTGAATCCGCGATCGCGCAGGAGCGCGGAATCGTACCCGTTGTGCTCCAGCCGTCCGCCGAACTGAAAACGAATGCGCTCCAGCGTGAGTTCCTCCAGCGCAAACGCCGCGAATCCATTTTGCTTCACCGGCGGCGCGAGCGCCTCCTCCCCTGCTACCTTGTAGTCCCGGCGAATTCCCTGCACACCGAAGTTGCCCGTCAGCAGTCCTTTCTTCTTCTGCGTGAGCACCGCGCGGTAGATGGCCTGCTTGTTGAAGAACTGCGTGTGGACCTCGCCGCCGGAGATCTCATTGTGGTTCCAGTCCGAGTAGTTCACCCCGAGCTGGAGCTGCTCAAACGAATCCCCGAGGTTCTTCAGGGAGCCCTGAAACCGCGCGTTGTGCCGGCGCCACTTCAGGCTGACCAGCCCCTCGTGATCGTGCGCTTCCTCGTCTCCGTCCCCGGCCGGATGGACCGGCACCCCATATTCGCCTTCCTGATGCCCGTAATTCAGGTTGAAGGCGAACTTCGCGCCGAAACGCCCGCCGCCGAGCGCGGCGTTGCGCATGTCGGTGAATGAGTTCTCCAGCCGGCCCAGCGGAGTATTGTAGTCGCCGCTGCGCATCGCCCCGCCCGTACCGTACAGCATCCAGTCCTTGCGGCCGTACTCAAACGAGCCGCTTCCGTTGGCCTGAGCGTTCGCCGTTCCGCCCACTGCGTTCAAGGTCATGTGAAACCCGTCGTGCGGGTGCTGATCCAGGATGTGGTGCCCCGTCAGGACATTGACGACGCCGCCGATCGCGTTGCTGCCATAGAGCAGCGTCGCCGGACCGCGAATCACCTCCACGCGGTCCACCGCTGTGGAATCCACGGGCTCGCCGTGATCTCCCGATTGCGATGAAAGCGTACCAGTGGAGATGCCGTCCTGCATGATCAGCACGCGGTCGCCGTCGAATCCGCGCACCACAGGCCGCGAAGTCCCCGGACCGTAGCTTCGCTTCGCCACGCCAGTCTCATTTTCGAGAAGCTCCCCAAGGGAAGTGCTCGAGCTGCGCGTCGTCAAATCAATTCCTTCCAGGGAGGTGACGGTCTGAAAACTTTCCATCACGGTGGCCACGCGGCCCGACGCGGTCACGGTCACCGACTCTCGCACCGGCGAGAATCTCAGGGCGAAACTCACCTGAACCTCTTTGCCGGCCGCAACAGTGATAGTCTGCTTCTCATCCGTCAGCGCGTGAAGGTGGGCCACCACCGTGTACGTGCCGGGAGGCACGTTTGTGAAGATGAAGGCGCCGGAGGGGTCAGTCTGCGTGGTCCTGCCCAACGGGCTGAGCAACACGCTCACATTGTGGAGGGGTGAACCATCCCCCGCCAGCGTCACGGAACCCCTGACGACGCCCGTGCTCTGCGCGGTCAGAGCGGCCGGCGGGAGCAGAGATCCAAGAAAGATGAAAACGGCCTCTCTAATCCTCATTCCCCACCCTCGATTATCCGCTCCGGAGCGACCAGAGCCCGGCCACAAACCAATGAATGGGTCAGATTTGGACCGTGGGCGGCCCATTTAGAAGGGTAAGCGGGCCGCTCCGAAAGGCCATAATTGAGGAGGATGTCGCGCTACTTCACTCTCGAACAGGCGCAGGCGCTGCTCCCCGAGGTCGAACGGCTCCTGTCGCAGGCCCGGACGATGCATTCCCGGCACCGCCAGGCGGAAGGGGAGCTCCGGCAATTGCACATGCAGGTGGGGATGAGCGGCGGCATGCGCCTCGATCCGGCGCGGCTGGTCGCCCTGCGCTCGCGCAGGGAGGGTGCGGCCGAGGCGTTGAAAACGGCGATCGAGAGCCTGGCCGAAATGGGCGTTCAAGTGAAGGACCTCGATGCCGGCCTGGTGGATTTCCCCACGCTCTACCGCGGGCGCGAGGTCCTGCTCTGCTGGCGTCTGGGCGAGCCCGGCATCACCTTCTGGCACGGCCTCGAAGAAGGTTTCAGGGGCCGCAAGAAGATCGACCGCGATTTCCTTGACAACCACTCCGGCGACAAACAGCACTGAGCCCGCGACTGGACACGGCGCCGTCCCCGCCGTTATCCTACGCGAAGTATGTCGAAACTGAAGGATATTCAACGACCTCTGGGATTCAATACGCGGGCTCTCCATGCCGGCTACGACCCTGATCCGACGACGCACGCCCGCGCGGTGCCCATCTACCAGTCCACGTCATTCACGTTCGACGACAGCGCCCACGCCGCCGCCCTGTTCTCTCTCCAGCAGTTCGGCAACATCTACACGCGCATCATGAACCCGACCACCGACGTGCTCGAGAAGCGCGTCGCGTCGCTGGAGAATGGCGCCGCCGCGCTCGCTCTTTCCTCGGGGCAGGCCGCGCAGTTCCTCGCGCTGAGCAGCCTCATGCAGGCGGGCGATCACTTCGTCTCGGCGTCCACGCTGTACGGCGGCACGTACACGCAGTTCGACGTCAGCTTCCGCCGCCTCGGATTCGACGTCACCTTCGTCGATCCCGACGATCCCGAGAACTTCCGCAAGGCCCTGAAGCCAAACACCAAGGCGATTTACGGCGAGACAATCTCGAATCCGCGCGGCAACGTGCTCGACTTCGAAGCCGTCGCCCGGATCTCGCGCGAGGCCAACGTCCCGTTCATCATCGACAACACATTCGCGACGCCTTACCTCTGCCGCCCCATTGACCACGGCGCGAACATCGTCGTGCACTCGCTCACGAAGTTCATGGGAGGCCACGGCAACTCGATCGGCGGCATCATCGTGGACGGCGGCAATTTCGATTGGTCCAAGTCCGCGCACCCGCTGATCAACCAGCCGTCGCCCGCCTATCACGGGCTGAACTTCGCGGAAGTCCTCCCCGCCATCGCGTTCATCATCCGCGCCCGCGTCGAGGGTTTGCGCGACATGGGCCCCTGCATCAGCCCCTTCAACGCGTTCCTTTTCCTGCAAGGCATCGAGACGCTCGCCATGCGCATGGATCGTCACGTCCAGAACGCGCAGGCCGTCGCGGAATGGCTCGAGAATCACGAGGACGTCACCTGGGTGCGCCACCCCGGCCTGAAATCGAGTCCTTACCATGCACTCGCGCAGAAGTACCTGCCCAAGGGCGCCGGAGCGGTCTTCAGCTTCGGCATCAAGGGCGGCTACGAAGCGGGCGTGAAGTTCGTGGACTCGCTGCGCATGTTCTCGCACCTCGCCAATGTCGGTGACGCGCGCAGCCTGGTCATACACCCCGCCTCGACAACGCACCAGCAGTTGTCCGCCGATCAGCAGGCCGAAGCCGGAGTGACGCCCGACATGGTCCGCCTCTCGATCGGACTCGAAGACCTCGACGATATCCTGTGGGATCTCGGCCAGGCGCTGGAAGCTTCGCAGCGCCCGTAACATAGCCTTCAGGCTGTGTGTGTTTCGTGTAGCACAGCCTTCAGGCTGTGTGGCGCCGCGTCCTACTCCAGACCTAAAGGTTTCGGAGGAGGCTTCGATGGGTCATCTTCTTTGGCTTGCTTCAACAACTCGTCGAACTTGCGCGAGAGCACGTCTTTGCTCGACTTCATCGCCTCGAACGACTTCTGAAAAGCCTCCTCGCGTTGAGCCTGGGCCCCCTTCAACCGCGCCACGCCGGCGGAAATGTCCTCGAGCGTCTTGGGCGCCGGCTTCTCCTTATGGCTGATCACCGCGCGGACTTCGGAATCGATCTTGAGCGTCGCCCCGCAGCACGGGCATTCCACTTCAAACTGAGCCTTTTTCGCCATGCCTTCTGGCGTTATTGTGTCACAGCCCGCGCATGAGGTCATAGCCGTGATCCGGGATGTGCGAAGTGAGAATCTCGCTCGAATGCCCGTGCCGGCCGAAAATCTCCCGGAACAGCTCCACCACGCCCTCATACCCCCGCTCGTAGAACACCAGCACCGAAGGACCCGCCCCCGACATCGCCGCGCCCAATAACCCCGGCGCGCGTAATTCCAGCATCTCCGCCAAGCCCGGTACCAGCCGCGCCCTGTAGGGCTGGTGCAGCCGGTCCATCAACCCCTCGTGAAACGCGTCCGTGGTCTGCGTCAGCATCGCCGCGATCAACAGCGCCGACCGCTGGATGTTAAATACCGCATCCGAGCGCGAGTATTGATCCGGCAAAACCGCCCGAGCCTGCGAAGTCGGCAGAATGAAATCCGGCACCACCACTGCCACACCGTACCGCGCCGGCAACTGCATCCGCACCGCCCGCGTAATCCCCTCGCTGTCGATTGCGCTGGCCACAATCGAGCCGAGCACCGCCGCCGACACGTTATCGGGATGCCCCTCGATGCGCGCCGCTTCGTCGAGGATCTTGTGGCGGTCCCACTCCAGCCCCAGGATCTCGTCCGCGATCACGACGCCGGCCACCAGCGCCGCCGCGCTCGACCCCAGCCCCTTGCCGATCGGAATGTCGTTGTTGATCTCGAGCTCGATCGGCGGCATCGGCCGCTGCGTGTGCTCGGCCACAGTGAGCGCCGTCTGCCAGATCAGGTTGTCCTCGCCGGCGGAGATCATCTCCGCATCGCGGCCCATCGGCGTGATCTTCAGCGCACCCGCGGGCCTGAAGCGGCACTCCAGGTAGATGTTCAGCGCCATCCCCAGAGCGTCGAACCCCGGGCCCAGGTTCGCGCTCGTCGCCGGGATCCGGACCTCGGTCCAGCTCATGCGCCCAGGCGCACCTTGTTGCCCGTGCGGCAGCTCTCGTAGACCGACAGCACGATCTCCAGCGCCTTGTAGCCCTCCTCGCCCGACACCAGCGGCGCGCGGCCTTCCTTGCAGGCGTTGCCGAAATCGAGAAACTGCCGCTCGAACGGCGTCAGCGGAATCGCCATCGGATCAGAGGCGCCGCTCATCACTTCTTTCTCCACCGGCGCGGGCTCGCCTTCATCATGCTCCACGTCCCACGCCGTCAGCTTGTCGCCCGTGAAAATCGCCGTGCCCTTCGTCCCGTGAATCTCGACGCGCTCGCTGTAGCCGGGCCAGAATGCCGTGGACGCCTGGATCACGCCCGTCGCGCCGTTGCGGTACTTGAGCAGCGCGCAGACGACGTCCTCGCTCTCGATCTTGTGCCGCGCCGCGAGCTGCCAGTAGCCGAAGAGCTCCTCGACGCCGCCGGCCAGGTATTGCAGCACGTCCACCTGGTGCACCGCCTGGTTGATCAACGCTCCGCCGCCTTCCACGGCCCAGCTTCCCTTGATGGGCCGCGAATAGTATTCGGCGCTGCGCCACCACTTCACGTACGCGTCGGCCTGGAGGATCTTGCCCAGCCGCCCGCCGCCGATCGCCTTCTTCACGAACACCGTCGAATCGTCGAAGCGGTGCTGGCTCACCACGCCCAGCACCAAGCCTGCGGCCTTCGCCGTCTCGATCATCTTGCGCGCGGTCTCGAGATTCGTCGAGATCGGCTTCTGCACCTGGATGTGCTTGCCGTGCTGCGCGGCGATCTCGATCGGCTGCAAGCGGAAGTCCGGGAACGTGCACACGTCGATGTAATCGACCTCGGGGTGAGTGCACACTTCTTCGTACGTAGGCACAAAATCGCAGCCGTACTGCTCCGCGAACTTCTCGCCCGCCGGGCGATTCCTGTCCGTGCAGACCGTAATCTTGTACCCAATGTTGCGATACGCCAACGCGTGCTTATGGCTGATGGCGCCGGTCCCGATCATGCCGACTCTCAAGGAAATGCACCTCCTGCGTGCTGGAACCCCTCAGGATATCGCACCCCTGTCGTGGGGCGGCGGGCTTCAGCCGCGCCAGGCGCTCGAACTTGTCCAGCGCATTGAACGGGGCCAGCCTGGGAGTATGAGTAGGTGAACGGCCGGGCTTCTCGAGGCCTTCGAGCCGCTCCCGGAACAGGCAATGCGGATCTTCACCCCGGAATTCCTGTGTCGAGCGATGCCTTTTGACTCGGGCCCGCTGGAGGACTCCGGGACGGAACGCGCCGCCGGCGAGTTCCTCGCTGAGCTTGAGGCGGAGGAGCATGACGCCGGCGCGCGGTGAGGTCTGGCTCTCCGATCCTGGGATGGCGGCCAAAGTCCGCCCACCGCCGATCATCAGCGTGGCCCCGGGCCGAGCCGATCGGGCGCTCATTGCGATCATTCCGCAAACAGCCGGCCTGCGGGGCTCACACTACGAAGTGGCGGTGGAAGCACACTTCCTGAAAACCGGCGCATTCCTCGTGCAGAATCTCTCCACTTACCTGAGCGTAAGAGCAATGCGGAAGCTCGGAAGGCTCAGAGGCTCCCAGTTCGAGCTGGTGTTTGGAGGTCGGCCCCCTTGGCTCGGCCGCATTTGACAGGAGGGCGGGCTTCAGTTCCGCCCCTGTCAGCTCAACCCGTGGTTGCTCCCGCAAACGTAAACGTCGATGCCCATCTCCCGGAACATTGCCGCCTTCACCGCCAGAGCCTTGTCCGAGTCGGCCGCCGTCGGCGCGTACGCCACCTGGATGTGGTTCGACTTGTGCCGCGCCATCATCTGGTCGCGCGTCACGCCGTACAGCACCGCGTGCATGATCGGCCACTGCGGCGTCGTCGCCTGCCAGCGCCGCTCCGTCTCCTCCTGCGGCAGCTCCACCGCCTTCGCGCGGCCGATGTCGGCCTTGAGAATCCCCGCGTCGATCCAGACGCGGCTCCACACGATCTCGCCCGGCTTCGAGATGCCCTTCAGCGTGCCCCCGCCGAGCCTGAAGTACATCGGAGGCTGCCGCTCGCTCGAAGCGCCGGCGTACTCGCCGATGAAGTGCTTCGGCGGCGCGGAGCCCGAAATCAGGAACACCCACACGTAGTCGTCGCCGAACGCTTCGCCGTAGCGCACGTCGTGGAGCGTCGTCTCCGGGTCGTAGCCCAGCGCCGTCCACACGCGGTTGGTGACGATCGCATCCAGCCCGCAGCACTCGTCCACTTCGTTGAAGTGCGGCAGCGCCTTCCCGTCGTAGAGCACGCGGCCGTTGCCGCGCGCCGCCACGGGCGGCCGCTCCACGTTGTTGAGCAGCCCCTCCACGAGATCGCTCGCCGGCGCGAGGTCCTTGAGGCCCTGCTGGTATTGGATGCCGATCGCGTCGCAGCCGAAGTCGTCGGCGATGCGCAGCGCCGCGATGTACATCTTGCATTGCTCGTGGATCTGCGCGTCGGTGAGGTCGGTCTCCTCGTCCGGTCCGGTGACGAACTTCATGCCCTTCGCGTCGAGCCACGCGCGCACGGCGCGCGCTTCGTCGTCCGCGGTCGCGCGCATTTCGGCGTACAGCGCCGACTGGCTGAGCCGCTCCTTGAACACGCCCGTGCGGTGCAGCAGCTCGTCGGGGATGATGGCGTTGTACATGCCCATGCAGCCCTCGTCGAACACTCCCAGGATGGCCTTGTTGCGGTACAGCTCGCGGGCCATCTTCGCGCCCTTCTCTTCCGCACCGCGCGGCAGCTTGAAGGCGCCCAAGGGCTTCACGTGGCTGGTGTCGTGGACGAGCTTTTCGCCGGCCAGCCAGCGCTTCAGTCCGCCGAGGAAGAACGCGTCGTCGAAGTTCTCCGACCACAGCGTCGAATACGGAATCCCGGCCTTGGTCATGCTCGCGTTGAGGTTGAGCATGCCCACCAGCCCCGGCCACTGCCCGCTCCAGTTGGCCACGGTCAGGATCGGCCCCTGGTGCGTGTACAGCCCGTGCAGCACGTGGTGGCTGTATTGCCACACGGCCTCGACGACGATGAGCGGCGCCGTCTGCGGGATGTTCCGGAACACCTCCATGCCGTGCTTCTGGCTGTCGATGAACCCGTGCTGTTTGGCCTCGTTGAAGGGGTGCCCGCGCTCGATCTCGCGCCCGAAAGACCGCACCGCGGCCATCACGTTCTGCTCGACCTCGTTCTGCGCCGGCCAGCACTTCTGGTTGGCGGATAACCGTAGATCGCCATTCGCTATGAGGACAACTGGATCTGCCATGCCCCTATTCAATCACAGGCGCCCGGAGCGGATGGATCGAGCGCGAGGCGCCGGCTTCAGCTATACTGGTAGAGGAAGTTAGTTCTCTCTTCTGGCCCACCTTTGACTAGACCGGTCCGCTGATTTCTCTTTCTTCCCCCAAACAACTGAATGAAAAACTTTTCCGAACTACGGCTCTCGTCTGTTCTCGAGAGCAACCTCAAGCGCAACGGCTTCATTGAAGCCACACCGATTCAATCCGCGGCGATTCCGCCCGCGCTGGCGGGCCGCGATGTGATCGGCACGGCGCAGACCGGGACGGGCAAGACGCTCGCGTTCCTGATTCCATTGATTGAGAGACTCACCGGCGGACCGCGCCGGGGCGGCGTGCGCGCCGTCGTGCTGAGCCCGACTCGCGAGCTCGCGCTGCAAATCAACGAAGTTTTCGCCAAGCTGGCGCCGGCCACGGGGCTGCGCGCGGCGGTGGTGGTGGGCGGCATCCACGAATCGAGCCAGTTGAAGGCTCTGCGGCAAGGCGCGAGCGTCGTCATCGCGACGCCCGGGCGGCTGGCCGACTTCCTCGACCGCCGGCTGGTGAACCTCGGCGGCGTCGAGTTGCTGGTGCTGGACGAGGCGGACCGCATGCTCGACATGGGCTTCCTGCCGACGATCCGCATGATACTCGAGGAGACGCCCGAAACCCGGCAAACTCTCTTCTTCTCGGCGACGATCGAGAGCTCTGTGAAGCACCTGATCGACAAGCACCTGAGGAACCCCGAGCGCGTTTCGCTGGGCGCAACGACGCGCGTGGCCGAGAACGTCGATCTGCACCTTTATGAAGTGGAGCCGCACGAAAAACTGACGCTGCTGAGCTCACTGATCCGGCGCGAACGCGGCTCGTTTCTGGTTTTCGCGCGCACCAAGCACGGCACGGACCGGCTGGCGAAGAACCTGGTGCGGTCGGGTCACAAAGCGGCGCGCATCCACGGCGATCGTACGCAGAGCCAGCGGATCGCGGCGTTGCGCGGATTCCAGGATGGCCAATACCGCGTGCTGGTGGCGACCGACGTCGCGGCCCGCGGCATCCATGTGGACGGCATCGCGCACGTGGTGAACTACGACCTCCCGCAGGTGGCCGAAGACTTCATCCACCGCGTGGGGCGTACCGCGCGCGCGGGCGCCGCAGGAACGGCATCGACGTTCAGCACGCGTCCGGAGCGCGGCATGATTCGCAGGATCGAGAAGACGCTCGACGTGCGGCTACGGCGGCAGTCGGTTCCGGCGATCGCCTGAAGATCAGACGCGGCGGCGAGGCGCTGAGGCGTCCTGACGTCGTGGAGCCGTAATCATGGGTGGGGGTGAAACAATGAACGACCCCATCAGGCGCTCCACCGTGCATTTCGAGGGGCATCCCCACCGGACGCTGCGGTCGAAGGCCTCCCACACCCGCCGCTCGCTTTCCGAGTTGGCAAACGGGGCAGTTCGGCGGTTTCTTCGCGAAGATGAGCAGGACCTGGCTGTCTCCGACGCGAGGGGCAAGGAGCCCCTCATCAGCTCCGCGGATCTGACGAATGATCTCCGGCGCCGCTGGAAGATCAAGCGTCGTGTCCGGCGTGTCGGCGGCCAAGGGCCCGCGGGGAATTCCATTCGTTGGCGTTCGACGGATTCTCGCGGCCGCGGAACGCCTGGCGGAGGATTCACGGAGTTGTGGCTGTGAGAAGTTGTCCGGGGTGGACCAGTATCGATTGCGGCAGGGCGATCACAGAATCCTCCATGAAATTCATGAGCGGGAGCCCCGGGGCGTCGTTGTGCGTGTCGCCCACCGCCGCGAGGTAGAGCAGGTGGGTGAATTGAACGCCGGTTCTGAGGCCGCGCCAGATCGCATCTGATTGTGCGCAGTGCGGGCGATGCCGGCCCTTCGCGCGCAGCACGGCGCGAGACTGACCACTCGCCGGAGTCCGCGGCTGATTTCAGCGGACTGCGAGATCGATCGTGTCCACGATGAGGCTGGTCGCTTCCTCGAACAGCAGCACAGTTCCTCCGACGATCCCATGGCGGTAGCCCTTGGGCGGCGGAGGGACCTTTCGCGCCAGGTCCTCGGGGAAATCATGCAGCTTGTCATCGAGGCCGGGAGGCAGCGTGCCGCGGCGGTGAAGCTGCTTGCGGAGTCCCGGAGGCAGCGTGTCGCGCTTGGCCAGGCCGGGCGGCGGATTTCCTGAAGCCGGCGAGTAGAATTCGCGGATGACGCGGATCTCGGCGTCGGTGAATTGCGGGTACTGAGGCTTGGGACCCGGCGGCTCGCTGGGCTTGGGTTCGAGCTTCGGCTTGCGGCGGCGCGTCGTCTGTGCGGACAACGAGGACGCCAGGCAGAGCACGGACAGCAGGACTCTGCGATTCAGCATGAACCCTCAAGCTTAGCAGCGTTCACTCGTAGCGCAGGGCTTCGACAGGATCGAGGCGGGCGGCTTTCGAAGCCGGCCAGAGCCCGAAGAACACGCCCACGCCAACCGAGACGACGACTCCGAGCGCCGCGGCCCACAGCGGGACGCTGGTGGGCAGCGACGGGAACGCCGCGGCCGCGGCCAGCGAGATCAGCCAGCCGAGAATCATCCCCAGGAATCCGCCGGCGAAAGTGAGCACAACGGCTTCCGTGAGGAACTGCACGATGATATCGATCTTGCGCGCGCCGATGGCTTTCCGCACGCCGATCTCCCTGGTGCGCTCGGTGACGGAGACCAGCATGATGTTCATCACGCCGATGCCGCCGACGAGCAGACCGATCGAGCTGAGCACAACCATGACAATCGCGGTGACGGCCGTCACCTGACGGAAATCGTCGATCATCTGCTGCGAGGTGGAAAGGCCGAAGTTGTCGGGCTCGTTGTGCCTGACGCGGCGCTCCTGGCGCAGCACGGCGCTGACCTCGTCCATCGCGCGCGGCAACTGGCCGGGCGCGGCGACGATGACGAGCATGTGCTCCTGGGCGCCTGGATTGAGCTTGCGCATCGTCCAGTAGGGCAGCAGCACGCGGTTGTCGTCCTGGCCCGGGAAGGAGTTCGCGGGACGCTTCATGACGCCGACGACGCGGTAAGAGTGGCCGTCGATCTCCACCTGTTTTTCGATCGGATACTCGCCGCCGAACAGCGCCTTGTTGACGTCCTCGCCAATCACCACAACCGGGATGCGGTGTTGATTCTCGAATTCGGTGAAGAAGCGGCCCATCAGCATCTCGGCCTGTCCGCCCATCTGGTAGCTCTCCTCGGTGCCGCCGAGGTTCATGCGATAGAGATCGTTGCCCTTGTACCGGACACGGTGCAGCGCGTTGCTGGTGGGGAACAGGAATGGGCTCACGTGTACGACCGACGGGCAGCGCTCGCGGATGGCGACCGCGTTTTCGAACGTCAGCGGCTTGCGCCGGCGCTCTTCGGGGGAGAGGTTGCCGAAACGCACGCCCGCCTGAAACTTGAAGGCGATGATGGTGTCGGTGCCGAGGGTTTTTATCACACCGGTGACGGCTTCGTCAAAACCGGTGAGGATGGAGCCGACCCCGATGATCGTGCTGGTGCCGATGATGACGCCGAGCACGGTGAGAAACGCGCGCATTTTGTGCGAGCGGATCGTGTCCAGCGCCAGTTTGACGGAGGAGAGCAGGACAGCGGCGCTGTTGAGTTTCTTCTTCACTTTTCGTACCTCAGCGCCTGGATGGGGTCGAGCTTGGAGGCTTTCGCCGCCGGGTAGATGCCGAAGAACAGGCCAACGATGGCCGAGAGGCCCACGCCGACAATGACGGCGCTCGCCGGGACGCTCATCGGCACTGGCGTCGCATTGCGCACGATCACGGCGGCGCTCCACGCGAGCAGTACGCCGATGAGGCCGCCCGTCGCGGCCAGCACCGAGCTCTCCACGAGGAACTGCTGCAAGATGTCGGTGCGGCGCGCGCCGAGCGACTTGCGGATGCCGATCTCCATCGTCCGCTCGGTGACCACGGCGAGCATTATGTTCATGATCACGACGCCGCCGACGACCATGAAGACGGAGACGACGGCGACGGCGGTGGCGGCGATGGCGCCGGTCAGTCTGTCCCAGACCTCGAGAATTGAGTCCGAGGCGACGATCATGAAATTGTCTTCGCGCCCCGCGGGCAGGCGGCGAAAGGCCCGGATGAGGCTGCGGACCTCGTCCATCGCCCGCTCGAGGTGGTCGCGAGACAGTGCGCGGGCCACGTAGCTGATGGAGCGGCGCTTGCCGTACATCTTGAAGAAAGTCTCCACCGGGATGTGGACGAAGCTGTCCTGCGATTCGCCGAAGACACTGCCGATGCGCTTGGCGATACCCACAACTTCAAAGGGGCGGCCATCGATCTCGATGAACTTGCCGATGGGATCCACAGAGGGGAAGAACTCGTCCTTAAGATCGGCGCCGATGAAAGCGACCATGCGCCGGTTCCGGTCCTCGGCGGCGGAGAAATAGCGCCCTTGGTTTACCTGGAGGTTATTGAGCACGTTGAGGTTAGATGTCCCACCGGTGATCCGGATATCCTCCAGGCGCCGATTGGCGTAGCCGACCGATCCCGCGCGGCCGGTGCGCAACGCGAGCTCCTGAACCAGGGTGGCCTTCTCGCGTACGAAGTGGAATTCTTCCTCAGTGAGCTCGGGATTCTTTTTGAGCAACTCCATGAACTTCTTCGGGTCGAAGTTGCCGAGGAACGCCATCCGCACGACGGTGAAGCCGTCCACGCCCATCGAGGTCACCTTTTCAGCGACATAGACGTCCATGCCATGGATCACGGACATCACGGCGATGAGGGTGGCGGTGGATAGAATGATGCCGAGCAACGTCAGGAAACTGCGCAGCTTGGCGGCGCGCAGCGAGGCGATGGCAATGGAAACCGCCTCGTAAAGCGAGGCCCCGGATTTCACAGACAGGTACCTGTATGGACTGACGATTCAAACACCGGCGTTGTTCCTGGAGAGGGCGGAATTTTCCGGCAACAGGGTCTCGATCCAGTCCAGGATCACCTCGTCCAGCCAGAAGCGCGGCCGGGAGCGGGCGATGTAGCCCAGGTGGCCGCCGTGGTCGGAAGCGAGCAGGCGGACGGCGGGGTTGCCGCGCACGGCCTCGCTTTCGAACAGGTCGAAGGGGATCATTGGATCGTCCTTGGCCTGGATCATCAGAGTCGGCAGACGGATACCGGGGATGAAGTTGATGGCCGACTGCGTGGCGTAGTAGTTGGGCGCAGTGCCGAAGCCGAAGTGTTTCGCGGTGAAGCGATCGTCGAAGTCGAAGATGGTTTCGGCGTCTTCAAGTCCGTCGATGGGGAAGCGGTCCGGCTCCTGCTGGTGGCGGCGTCGGTAGCGGTTGCGGAGGCTGCGGATGAATTTCTGTTCGTAAAGCCAGTTGGAGGGGTGGTCGAGGCGGCGGACGCAGGCGTGGAGGTCGATGGGGGTGGAGACGGCGCAGGCGCCGGTGAGCAAGTGGAATGCGCTGTCGCCCAATTCGCCGGCCAGCTTCAGTGTGACGTTTCCGCCGAGCGAGAAACCGACCAGGAAGCGGGGGCCGCGCTTTTCGTCGCGGAAGCGCTCCAGAATGAGCCGCGGGTCGATCGTCAGGCCGGAGTGATAGAGCGTTGGCGTGAGGTGCTCTGTGCCGCCGCAGCTTCGCATGTTGACGCGGTGGGCGGCGAAGCCGGCGGAGACCAGCCGCTGGGCGATCGAGATCAGGTAGCCGCTGGAAGAGGAGCCCTCAAGTCCATGCAGGAGGAACACTTCGCCGCGGGCCTTCCAGGGCGGGCGGTTTTCATGAACCAGGATCTGGGTTCCGGGCTCGGTGGGATAGAGGACCGCGCGGGTCGGATAACGCTGCTCGTCGATGGAGCGCGGCCAGAAGTTACCGGCGAGCGTGAGAAAGTGGGCGCTCGGGTAGAGCGGAACGAAGGGCTTCAAGTCCTATTCTAACGGGCGGGGCGAGCAGGGCGATGGAATGTCCATCGCCCTGCCTGTTGCGGACTTGAGGCTATTGGGTGACAGCCTTTCGGGCGTTCACGAAGCCCTTCCCGTAGTACGGATCAGCGCCCACCGGCCCTTCGTCGTCGGCGGTGCGCTGAAGTTGGGTCTTCAGGGCGCCGAGCGAAATTCCAGGGTACCGCTGCTTGATCAAGGCGGCGATGCCCGAGACCATAGGGGCGGCCATACTGGTTCCGGCGGCAAAGCCATAGGTCGAGTTGCTGGCA